>CAXXGE010000001.1:0-12608 GCA_963677915.2 Vallitaleaceae bacterium
CTGAAAAAATGGCTTTGGTGGGCAAGTCACAGTCGTATACCGGCATTCATTGAGCTGAACAAAAAAATCCCGGCGGCACAAAGAACACATATTAAACACGATTCGCCTCGGAATGAGCAATGCAAGAATCGAGGCTATCAACAACAAGATAAAGCTGATTGTGCGGAAAGCATATGGCTTCAGGAATATTCAAAATATGCTGGATATGGTCTATCTGGTTTGCTCTGATTTGGTGATACCACTACCTAATCGGAAGTCTAAACCGGCTCAACCGGCATAAACACTGGATCTACAGGGGAAAACTCACCCACAGGTATCCACGAAGAGCCTAATATAAATATAATTGGATGAGATGAACAAGGAAGTGAGAATGAAATGAAGTCAGGTAAAAACTTTCGAATGACGCTTCAGAGGCGTCTCCAATTATATTTTGTATTTTATATCATAATTCCGATACTGGCTCTAGGAATTATGATGTATTTTGTTACATTAAAAAGTGCTGAACAAAGTGCAATAAAATTCAGCAATCAGATCATTAATCGCATATCCTCGGAAATCGAGGATATGCTTTATGCTTCTTACAATGTTTCGGCACTTGTCTCAGAAGAACCTTTTTTTCAAGAAAATCTCCGCAATCCGTTAAGTGAAGATCTCCCAACCCTCTTTTCAGCAGATCTAGCTATAGACAGCAGGTTGAGTTATATTAGCTCTTATAATGAGAGAGTATCTTTGGCATCTACCTAATTGCTGAAAATGGTGGTAAATATAAGTCCAATTACACGACTGTCCGTGAAGGGGGACTTGCGAAAAACCGATTGGTACAAGAAGGTAATCAATTCCAGTGAGGTTGTTTGGTTTGGAACGCACTATGAATCCTATGCGACGGAAACGTCAGGGAAATCGATGGTATCATTAGGGATTCCCGGTTAAGGATAAAGCATCGGGAAACAATATGGGAGTTGTAATTGTCGACATTGAAGAAGCGATGTTGTCTGAAATGATCAATAGTGAAATTGGCAGTGATGGCATTATTTTTATTCTGGATGAAAATAACAAAGTCATATCTCATCCCGATAGAGCCATGATATCAAACGTAATCGATATCGATTCAAAAAATACTACAATCCAGAAAGTGGAAGGCAACAACATTCATGTCAGTACAGGAAACAATAAATCTATCATTATCTATAAGACCTTGCCGATGAATTCATGGAAGGTAGTTGCTGCATTGCCGACACATGGACTTACTGAAGACATCGACCAGGTTTGGGATTTCATTTTCGTTTCTCTGGGAATCATCATTGCCTTTTCATTAATTGCGTCTTGGACTATTTCCAACAACATTGTGAATCCCATAGGGGTGATGATGCGGCTGATGAAGAAAGTTGAAGAAGGAAACCTGGATGTTAGTATGGCATTGGAACGCAACGATGAAATCGGAGACTTAAGTAATAGTTTCAATCAAATGATTTTTAAAGTTAAAGCATTGATGAATGCGGTATACGATGAACAGAAGAAATTGCGGGTTGCAGAACTACAAGCGCTTCAGACCCAAATTAATCCACATTTCTTATATAATACACTTGCGACGATTATTTGGATGGCAAGAGAAAAAGAGTATGATGAAATCATCAAAATTGTGACTGCAATCACAAAATACTACAGAACTGCTATTAGCAGAGGCAGAGACATTATTATGATTGAAGAAGAAGTTGAACACATACGTAGTTATCTGGTCATACTAAAACATAGATATAGCGATCAGTTTGATTATGATATTGATATACCAGCAACTCTATACAAATACAAGACATTGAAATTGATACTTCAGCCTATTATTGAAAATGCCATCTATCACGGAGTGAAAAATTCGAGAGGAAAAGGACATATCAGTATTCGTGGTGAAGAAATTGGTGAAGAAATGGTATTTCATATCAGTGATACCGGTGTTGGTATGACTGCAGAAAAGCTTTTGTCATTAAAGAAGGCAATCAATGAGTATAGCGGAGAGCATACCGAGAGCTACGGGCTGAGAAATGTTAATGAAAGGATCAAAATCTTCTTTGGTAGAGAGTATGGAATCGAAATCGACAGTACTGAAGGTGTTGGTACTGATGTGCAGGTGAAAATACCTAAAATGATGGAGTGATGACTTTATGTTCAAAGTATTAATAGTTGATGACGAGCAGTACATTAGGAAAGGGATTGCTGATCATGTGGATTGGAAACAACTCGGATGTGAAGTAGTAGGTCTTGCTGCCGATGGCGAAGAAGCTTTCGAAATAGTTGAACAAGAACAACCGCATGTCATTATAACGGATATTATGATGCCAATTATGTCTGGCTTGGAGCTTATTAAGCTTGTTAAGGAGAAATATCCGGAAACCTATATCATTATCATCAGCGGTTATGATGAATTCGATTATGTTCAGCAGGCGTTGAAACTTGGAGCCATTGACTATATATTAAAACCTGTTGACCTTGATTATCTGGCAGAATATATCAATGGAATAAAAGCAGATTATTACGAAAAAATAAAAAAGGAGCAGGAGTTTTCCGGATTGAAAGATATAATCGCGGAAAGTTCTCCTGTTATAAAAGAGCAGATCATGAGGGATATTGTCTATGAAAGGATTCCTGTAGAAGATGGCGTTGCATTGCTGAAAAAGTATGGCTATGTTTTTAATGGACTCTATCACACAATTTTTATTGCTCAAGTTGATGATTACGTAGTGGATGGTGAAGAGGGAAGTCGACAAAGAGAAGAATTCAATTCTTTTCATGTGGAATTCAGTAAGGGGAGACTGAAAAACTTGGATGACGTTATTCTATTTGATAAGAGTAACGGGCAGTTGGCCTTTTATATTTCAACGAGTAGCCGGCTTAAGTTGAAAGACAGGGTAAAAGAGATTTGCGGGTGGTTGATGCATGATGCGAAAGATATGATGAACAAGACCTTGACCATAGCTGTGGGAAGTCTGGTGGACACCTTGGCACAATTGGCAGATGTATTTAGAATGTCAAGAGAAGCATTAGGGTATAAGTTCATACTTGGGAAAAACCGCATAATTACTGAAGAGGATGTTTTAAATCTTAGAAAATCAAATGGTATTGAAAAATATGACGATTTTGACGACAAGGATCTGGTATCATCGGTCAAATTTGCAGACAAAGATCTGATTAAGGACAGCCTTGATACTTTAGCTGACAAGATACGAGAAAAAGGCAAGAATTCATATATTTACACAAATATGATAGTAGGAAGCATATTTCGGCACGCATTGCGAGTGCTGGAGGAGGCGGGAGGTTCTGCTGATGATGTGTTTCCAGATCCAATCGGGGCATATACAACGATTATCAGCCAAGAGACGATCAACGGAATGATCAATGAACTCCATAATGCTCTGCTAAGTATTTCAAGTTATAAAAGCGGAATGCTGCTTGGAAAAACCGCGCAAATTGAGAGGGCAAAAGATTTTATTCTCAATAACTATTCGGATTCAGAATTGTCTTTGGAATCAGTCGCAAAATACGTCAATATGAGTATTTCCTATTTCAGCAATAACTTCAAATCTGTAACGAATATGACATTTGTTGATTTTCTAACACATATTCGCATAGAGAAAGCCAAAGAGTTGTTGAGGGAAGGTTATATGAGCTATGAAGTGTCTGAATTGGTTGGATATAACAATTCAACATATTTCAGTACTGTTTTTAAACGTGTGGTAGGGACGACGCCTTCCAAGTTTCACTAATGTAATAAAAACACTAGTCGCAGACATCAGTACTCTAGTTGAAAATCTTAATGGAAAAGGACCTATTGAATCATAAATGCGATTATGCAATAATAAATATACGATAATGATAATGATAATGATAATGATAGGGATGGGGATTAGATGAATACCGATAAATTATTTGCTGATGAACGAAAGCAAATGATAGTTGAACTTCTAAATAAGGATATGAAAAAATCAGTTGCTGAACTTAGCGAATTCTTTTCGATATCACCAGCAACTATTCGTAGTGACTTGAGAGACCTAGAAAAGGATGGCCTATTAAAGAGAACGCATGGCGGAGCCATTAGTAATAAGAAAATGATTTATGAGCCTAACACGGACGAAAAAGAGGTTGTTAATGTTGATAAAAAACTAGCAATTGCTGAAATTGCACAAGAATATATTCAAGATAATGATGTTATTTTACTGGATACTGGAAGTACAACCTATGAAATAGCTAAGCTGCTTGGAATATATAATAACCTTACGGTAATAACATATGATTTTCTAATTGCTGAATATTTGGATGAACATACGGATGCTACTGTTATTTTCCTGGGGGGCAAACTGCGTAGAAAATTCCATTGTACAATTGGACCTATTACAATAAATGCAATAAAAGACCTGAGTGCAGATAAGGTATTTCTTGGAGCAAATGGAATAAGTATTGGAAAGGGTGTATTCACTCCTAATTTGGATCTTGCAATGTTGAAAAAAGAAATTATCAATATTGGAAATGAGGTCATATTAGTATGTGATAGCACTAAGATTGGTAAAACATCTTTTGCAAAGTTTGCTGATCTTGAAACTTTTAGTACGATAATTACTGATGACGAAATAAGTGACAGCGATTTAAATTCAATTAAACAGACAGGCGTAAAGCTTGAGGTAGCTGAATTGTGTTCTGGTTCTGCAAAATGAAATAGTAGTATAAGTTTATAACTAAAGAGACCGATATTCGGCAATGTCATTAAGTTAAGGTGATAAGCGAAAGTCCTATGCTAGTAAATAGCATAGGGCTTTTTTTCTTTGAAATAATTTCAAAAACACTTGACATATCAGCCAAAAAATGCGGCGCAGCCCCTTGAATATAGACTTTTCAAGGAGGTTGCCATGAATGATTATCCTGATTATGTAAAGAGAAAACTCGATAGTACTATTATTGAATTGAATGATGCTCGCTGGATGTATGTCAAGAATCCAGGTATCGACTTCTCACGAGAAAGAAAACTCCCTTTTGACGAGGTGATCCGCCTTATGCTGTCTATGGGTGGTAACAGTTTGAATCTAGAAATGATGAAGTACTTTTCATTTGATCCAGATGCTCCCACCAACTCTGCTTTCATCCAACAGCGTAATAAGATTCTGCCCGAGGCCTTTGAACTGTTATTTCGGACCTTTACTGATTCCGTAGTAGAACCACGATTATTTAAAGGATATCGCCTATTAGCAGCTGATGGCTCGGATATCAGCATTACCCACAATCCAAATGATTCCACAACTTACATTCCGAATGGATCTGAAGCAAAAGGCAGTGAACGTCGCTGACCGTGGTTATGAAAATTATAATGTATTTGAGCACATCGCTAGGAAGGGGATGAATTATGTCATTCGAATCAAAGACATCACCAGCAATGGTATCGGATCAGGATTGAAATTACCTAAAAAGAAAAGCTTTGATTTCGATTATGAATTCCTCATGACAAGGCAACAGACGAACGAAATTCGTAGGCATCCTGAAGTGTATAAGTTTCTTCCCGCTAATCAGAACTTTGACTTTCTTCCTGTTGGCAGTAAAGATACGTATCCCTTCAAGTTTCGGATTGTCCGATTCCCTATTTCAGACAACTCCTATGAACTCATCATCACTAATCTGGACAGAGCAGAGTTTCCACCGGAATTACTCAAGAGAATTTATCATATGAGATGGGGCGTTGAAACATCTTTTAGAGAATTGAAATACGCTATCGGTTTAACATGTTTTCACTAGAAAAAGGTGGCGTATATCCTCCAGGAAATCTTTGCACGACTAACGATGTACAACTTCTGTGAAGTAATTACAACACATGTAATCATTCATCAAAAGGATAGAAAATATGCCTACCAAGTAAATTTCACTATTGCCATCGCTATATGCCTGCAATTTTTCAGGACCATGGCGGATATGCCACCACCAGATGTTGAAGCCTTAATCCAAAAGAATATTTTACCTGTCAGACCTGGGCGCAAAGACCCTCGCAAAGTCAAGCCCAAGTCAGCAGTCAGCTTCCTCTACAGAGTAGCATAAATTCTAGTTGATATAAACACTACAGATTCACATCTGTTCTATTAAGTATGTTCAAAAACATACACAAAAGAAAAAACAGAAATCAGAAATGAATCGACTTCTGGTTGCTGTTTCGCTCGTCACCTTAACTTAATGACATTGGATATTCGGTCTCTTTTTATGTTTGCCTGACATGCGTAAACTATAGAGGCCGAACAGATGGTCGCTACAGATTGATATTCGAGTTATATTTCTTCATGGCTAAAATTTGAAGTTGTTAAATAATTCTCACTATTAGTATTATATCACGAATTAATAATAGTTATATTGTATAAGATTGAAATGGAAAAAGATATTTTTAACTATACTGTTGACAAAATAAAATATTATTCTATAATAAATATATCAAATAAAATGCACTACTATAACTGGTCTGTTATTTTTGTTATGCAATATGACTAATGGTTAAGTGGTAATTAACGGGGTGATAAACAAAAAACGTACAAAAACTATATTTTCACGCTAATTACTAATCAAGATTGTTATTTCAAGGAGGAAAATGGGATGTTATCAAAAGTAAAAAAAATGTCATTTGTTGTTGTAATCATACTGAGCTTGATGTTTTCTCTGGTGGCCTGCAAATCATCTGATGTGTCTGATGAAAAAACTGCCACTGTAACTAATGAAACAACCAGTGAAGTTAAGGGGACAGAGGTAACTGCTGCTGACAAGAAGCTAGTCATTGGTGCTAGCATATTTACAAGGGAACACGTTTTTTGGAATATGGTTGAAGAATCCTTGATGGAAACAGCAGAGAAACTAGGAGTTGAGATGATTGTAACTGATGGGAAAGGTGATAGTGATGCGCAATATGCACAAATACAGGATTTTGTAACGCAAAAGGTAGATGCAATAATTCTGGCGCCAGTCTCCACATCAGCCTCAGAAGCGGCAACAAAATTGGCCAATGATGCTGGTATCCCGGTCTTTACTCTTGTTATTGATTCTAAAGGAGACAAAGTATCTTTTATTGGAGTTGATAATATCAAAGGAGGAGAGCTGGCTGGTGAATATGCGGCAGAAGCATTGAATGAAGAAGGGACTTGCGCGATTATTTCATTTGATGAGCTGGAAATATGTATTGACCGCGCAACAGGATTTAAAAATGCAATTGCGAACTATCCAAATATGAGTATTGTCGCGGAATCAACATACTCAGGCGATACAAACAAAGCTGCAAGTGTAATGCAGGATTTTATTACGCAATATCCGGATTTGGATTTAGTATATGCTGTTGGAGATCCGGCAGCGGTTGGTGCTGTTCAAACTATTAAAGCGGCAAATAAGGATATCAAAGTAATTGGATTTGATGGAAATCCTGAGTTCTACTCTGGTACGAAAAATGATCCTGAGATTTGGATTGCTGATGTTCAACAAGATCCTAAGGCTTGTGCAGCACTTGCAGCTGAAACAGCAGTGGAGTATTTAAAAACCAAAGTTGAACCTGAAAAAGTCATTCTGTTACCTCCTACTATGATTGATACTGAGGAAGTAATTGAGAAAGGTCTTTAATCCAATTTGGTGATTGGTGCTTCCCGTATATCATACGGGAAGCAAAAAAAGAAAGAAAGGTGGAGACCTTGAAAGAACCTGTAATAAGTTTAAAAGGTATTGTAAAAGAATTTCCGGGTGTACGTGCATTGGATGATGTCTCGCTTGATATATACCCAGGAGAAGTACATGTACTTATAGGCGAAAATGGAGCTGGAAAATCAACCCTTTTCAATGTTATGGCTGGCATTCATCAACCGGATAAAGGTGATATAGTATACAAAGGGAAAAAAGTGCATTTTCTGACGCCACATCAAGCAATTCGATCAGGAATTGCTATGATCCATCAAGAATTAAGTGCAGTCAAAGATCTTACTGTTGCTGAAAATTTGTTTCTTGGGAAAGAACCCATTAGAAATGGAGTCTTTCTTGACTATCGTGCAATGAATAATGAAGCGGAGAGAGCCTTATCCAGTATAGGGATTAATGTGAAGCCAACCGAGAAAATCAGGAATTTGAAAACAGCTCAGGTTCAGATGGTGGAAATCGCAAAGGCCGTTTTCCAGAAGGCGTCGGTTATTATTATGGATGAGCCGACATCATCACTTTCAGAGTTTGAAGTAAAAGTTCTTTTTGACATTATCGAAAAATTAAAGGCCGAGAATGTAGCTATTATCTATGTATCTCATAGGCTTAAAGAGATTTATCAGATTGGAGATGCAATTACGGTACTTAGGGATGGTATCAAAATTACCAGCTTGCCAATTGAACAGACAGACGAGAACATGCTAATATCGCTGATGGTCGGAAGAGATTTTTCGAATTTTATAAGAAGCGAATCACATGCATCAAATGATATCATTCTAGAGGTTGGAAATCTTACTAGAACTGGAGTTTTTAGCGATATCAGTTTTACATTACGAAGAGGTGAAGTTTTTGGATTCGCGGGGCTTATTGGTGCGGGAAGAACTGAAGTGCTCCGAGCATTATATGGCGCTGATCGATATGATTCTGGATCAGTTAGTTTATACGGGAAAAAAGTTTTCTTTAAGTCACCAAGAGAAGCGATTAAGGCAGGAATTGGATTAGTTCCTGAAGACAGACGACTTCAAGGGATTTTAGTAGATGATACTGCCGTAAGAAATATTGCGCTGCCCAGTTTGAGAGAAGTGAGTATACGGGGCTTTGTTAATAAAGTCTGGGAAAAAAATGTTGCTGAGGAATATGTTGGGCGGATGAGAATAAAAACACCATCAATCCATACTGTTACAAAAAATCTCAGTGGTGGTAATCAGCAGAAGGTAATAATTGCAAAATGGTTAGCTGCAAACTCGAATATTCTATTTTTAGATGAACCAACAAGGGGAATCGATGTTAATGCGAAAGCTGAAATATATGAACTTATTAATGCTTTCACGGAAAATGGCGGTAGTGTAGTGATGGTTTCATCAGAGTTGGTAGAATTGTTGAGCGTTTGTGATCGCATAGCTGTTATGAGAGAAGGAGAAATGCGATGTGTACTTAATCATGAAGAAGCAACTGAAGAGATAATTATGAAGTTCGCTAGTATTAGTGGGCCTAGCGATAAAGAACTGGAGGATGCGTAGAAGTGGGAAAAATTTTCAAACAGACTTACTTCAATAGAAGAGTGGTTAAGGAAAATATATTGGTAATTTTCTTAGCCGCTGTCTGCATTATATTTGCAATTGTGGAGCCGAGGTTCTTAAGTGCCGGAAATCTATTGAATGTGATGATCCAGGTTGCAATTAACGCTTTGCTTGCTACTGGTATGACATTTGTTTTATTGACGGGTGGTATTGATGTTTCTGTTGGATCGGTTGCTGCATTGGCTGGGGTGCTCGCTACATATATTGCTAAACCCATTTTGGGATTAACTGTGGTAGGTGCGATTGGACTTCAAATAGGAGTTGCGCTTGGAATTGGTCTGGTATTTGGCGGTGTTGTTGCATTGTCAGTTGCAAAGCTTAATGTTGCTCCGTTTATTGCCACCTTGGCTATTGCATCGATTGCTCGAGGGCTGGGGTATATAATCACAGGTGGAAAACCTATATTTGAGTTGCCGGTCAGCTATAGCAAGTTAGGTCAGGCGAAAATATTTGACGCTATACCAGTTCTCGTAGTGTTAATGATTGTATTAATGTTCATGGCGTATGTTGTTCTGAGTAGATTGCCAGTCGGAAGGCATATTTATTCAGTTGGTAGTAACGAAAATGTCGCATATCTTAGTGGGATAAGCCCGACTAGGATTAAGTTGCTTGTGTATATCATCAGTGCTGCTATGGCTGCGCTTGGTGGTATAGCATTATCCTCTAAACTTGGTACGGGTCAGCCAGCGGCAGCCGTGGGATATGAACTAACAGCTATTGCTTCAGTGGTAATGGGTGGGACGAGTCTGAGTGGAGGTAAGGGAGGCATTGGCAGAACTGTTATTGGTGTGCTTACTATTGGTGTAATCAATAATGGATTAAATCTTTTGCAAGTATCTTCTTATTGGCAACAAGTAGTTATGGGGCTGATTATTTTCTCGGCAGTCATTTTAGATCAAAGCAAATCATCAAAATAATAAGGAGGTGGCATTCTGTGGTGAATAGGTATGGAATAAAAGACTTGAATCATATAGGTCTTAATGTTAAGTATATGGAAGATAGCATTAGATTTTATGAAGAAGTTTTGGGATTTGAGAGATTGGGCACTATTGTTGATCAAAAGGATTTACTTTGTAGATGCCAATACTTCAAGATGCCGGGCGGCGCAATGCTTGAATTGATAGAATATTATCCTGAAAAAAACGAGATCGACACTGGAGTGACAGATGCTGGAATATATAGGCACATTGCTTTGACTGTTGCCGAAAAAAGGGATTTAGAGATATTATGGAAACGGTTCGTTGATGCAAAAAGTACTAATTATCCATCAATTGAATTATGTAGTCCGCCGGATTATCTTCCCTATCTGGACCTTGACCTTATATTGATTAAGGATATGAATGGTGTGGAAATAGAATTCTGCAGAAAAAGAACTGTTGATAGGTATGAGTTTCCTGATAATTTAGTAGTGTAGTATAAAAGTCGACATTGGAATTGGTAATGTCGACTTTTTGTTTAGGTTTTATTATTTGTCCAAATAACGTTCACTATATGTTTATATATTGGGCCAATAACGATTTGTTCATGTTAGAGATAAGAGTGGATGGAAAATCTAGCGATTTAATTAGTTCAAGAGCATGGTGGAAGTTTCCTACATCAGAGGCTATGTGTGCATCTGATCCAATAATTATTGGAGCATCCATCTTTTTGCAGTAACTGAGCATCGTTGAAATATTCTTGTGTGCATTTATCCGAAAACTATTTGGTGCCAAAGAACTTGCGTTAATTTCAAGTAAGATATGTTCTTTGTTTGCGTGGTACACTACCCGCTCATAATCTAGCTGGAATTGATGGTCGTCAGGGTGTCCGATGATTTGAATGTATGGAGATGACATGGCTTTAATTATGGCATTTGAATTTTCATCTATACTTCCGCTTTCTAAGCATACATGGTGTAGACTTGCAATGCCGTAATCAATGAGTTTCAATTCGTTTTCTGCTAAATCAAACGTACCGTCCAAATCCATTATATTTACTTCGGCTCCGCATAGAAGTTTCAAATTGCCATATCTTCTTGGAATCACTTTGAAATTTTGGAAATAAAATGGATGAGTGGTTCCGGGTAGTCCTGGAGCATGATCCGAAATGCCGAGGTGTGTCAGTTTTTTTTTCTTGGCTTGTGCAATCAATTCCGATAAAGAGCTATAGGCATGACCGCTTGCGAGCGTATGGGTGTGTAAATCAACTGGTATTTTCATATTCTTTCTCCTAACTTAAAACGAAAATGGCTGTCGATATATCTGATGATTGCCTCGTGATATATCTTATAATGACAATAAATGATTGTCAATATCTATCATTATATATCAAACACTGTTGAGCTTGCAAATAGAATAAAATAAAATACGAAAAAACATTGACAAAAAAGAATTAAATATCGTATAATGTAAGCACAGGGTAAAACTGTTAATCTACAATTAAGGAAGGGAATTGGTCATGGAGAAAAGATTGGAAGGAAAAGTAGCAATTGTAACAGGTGGCGCATCGGGTATTGGAGAGGCGGTCGGCAAATCGTTTGCGCAACATGGGGCAAAGGTTATGCTTATTGATATTGACGAAAAGAATTTGCTTCGTGTAGCTGATGAAATTACAGAAGCAGGTGGTATTGTCGATAAAGTCATCGCAGACGTTTCTAGCGAGGATGAAGTTGCTTCGTTTTTCAAGAAAGTTGTGGATAATTGGGGAAAACTGGACCTGTTAGTAAATAGCGCGGGAAGAGACTCTTTATCACCACCAATAAGTCAGACAACACTTGAAGAATGGAATAAAACACTTGGGCCAAATCTTACAGGTGTTTTCCTTTGCTGCAGAGAGGCTTTCCGTATAATGGAAAAGCAAGAATTTGGCGGCAGAATCATGAATATGGGATCGTCTTCAACCAAAGTGGCATCTTGCCCAGGCCATAGTCCGTATAGAGCATCGAAACACGGTATGCTCGGTCTTAGTAAGAATATTTTGCTTGAAGGTAAAGGAAAGAATATTGGCGTGACAGTAATCAATCCTTCTCATGTTAAAACCCCAATGACAGAAATTATTGATACGGGAATATATGATGGTGACTTGCCAGCATACGTTGAGGGATGGCTTGATGAGCTTGAACTTAAAGAGGGCATACATGCAAGTTGTATTGATGTAGAAAATGTAGTTGAAATTACGCTATATGTTGCAACTAGAACGCCTGATGTCACTATTCCGACGGTTTCTCTCTATCCGACACATAAAATTCACAGATATGGAATGGAAGTCTGATTGGGAGTATAATATTAGGTGTTCGGTATTTGTGTGACTTGTTTGGGGGTAATATGATGAAAAAGTATGTGATGGCATTTGACCTTGGTACTACAG
>CAXXGE010000002.1:0-30306 GCA_963677915.2 Vallitaleaceae bacterium
GAAGTTCGACCAATCGGCACTTGTACGTATAATCGATATGGAAGCACTAGATACTGTTGTAACGGAATTCAAACTGAACGATGACTGGAATGCCTTTTTCGAGAAGTTTGATATCCAGGTCATTCAAGCAAAGCAGAAAACACCATTGGAGGGATAACCATGAGGAAAATTGTAGCAATGTTACTTGTATTCACAATGATTCTCGGAGTCGTTGGATGCGGAAGAAAAACGGATTCAAATGAAACGTCCACATCAACAAGCAGTGACACTTCCAGCAGTACAGAGAAAGACGATGAAATTGTCATTGGGATGGTGCCAAAAGTCATCGGCACTTCATATTTCGAAGCGTGTGCTGCGGGTGCAGTTGAAAGTGCCCAATCTCTAGGTGTAACGATAGACTATAGAGGCCCTACTTCTGCGGATGCGGCAGCACAAGTGAACATCATACAGGATATGATATTCAAAAAGGTCGACATATTAGCGGTTTCTCCAATCGATTCCAAGGCAGTAGAGCCAACATTAAAGCAAGCTCAGGAGGCAGGCATTCTTGTTGTAACCTATGATGCTGACGTTGATCCGTCTGCCAGAAGTGTATTTGTCAACCAGGTTTCCGGAGAAGCTCTAGGAAGGCATTTAATGGACAATGTCGCTGAAGGGTTGGATGGAAAAGGCGAATTTGCTATCCTGACTGCATCCTTGACAGCCCAGAATCAGAATACGTGGATTGAGTGGATGAAGCTGCAGTTGGAAGAGGTTTATCCGGATATGATTCTGGCTGTTATCATACCGACAGAGGAGGACCAGCATCTGGCCTTTTCACAGACGCAGAATCTGATACACGCCTATCCGGAGATCAAGGGCATTGTTGCCTTGTCTACTATTTCTGAGCCAGGTGCTGCAAGAGCAATTGAACAACTTGGATTGAGCGGGGAGATAAAACTTTACGGACTTGCACTTCCGAATGATATGCGCGGTTTTATAAAGAGCGGCGTTGCTGAAAGTGCTACTTTGTGGGATCCTGAAAGATTGGGAAAACTGGTTGTTGAGATTGCATACCGTCTTTACAATGGCGAAAGCTTGGAGGATGGCATGATGAC
This sequence comes from Vallitaleaceae bacterium, assembly GCA_963677915.2. Classification (GTDB taxonomy): domain Bacteria; phylum Bacillota; class Clostridia; order Lachnospirales; family Vallitaleaceae. The sequence continues at coordinate 1,098 of CAXXGE010000002.1, forward strand.
GGAGACCTCCGGACAAGTTGAGTACGATGAGAATACCAGAACGGTCATTATGGGCCAACCGCTGGATTTCACTGTTGAAAATATAGATGATTATGATTTCTAATGGAATGGAGCAAAGGGTATGCGTGCAAGATTACTGAAAAGAGAGAGCTATATCATATTGCTGACATTGATTACATGGATTACAATTGCTGCGATGAACCGCAATTTTGCGGAGCCTGGTTATGTGCTGGATATCATCGGCAATAACAGTGTCTATTTCCTTTGCGCTTTGGGAGTGCTTCCGTTGATGATCATGGGAGGATTCGATCTGTCAGTGAGCGGCATCATTCTTGGAACGAGTCTCGCAGTGACCCTTCTGCAAAGTTATATGATGTTGACTGGATTTGCTGTACTGATAATATCTATAGTAATAGGTATGTTGCTTGGTGTGTTGAATGGCTATATCATCGGGAAGCTTAAGGTTTCTTCGGTTATCGTAACACTTGCTATGGCTTCCATTTACCGTGGTGTGTCCAAATATTGGTTTCTTGTTCATGGAGAAACAACGGAACCGTTGCGTGGAATGGGCTTCTTTTCATCAACTTATGCAGGATTGGAAATTAGGAATATCGTCATCATTATAGCGTCTATGATTGCATACATTTTAGTCCATTACGACAGGATGGGTAGAAGCATCTTTGCATTCGGCGGCAATCCGAAACTTGCTGAACAGGCCGGATTCGATATGCTGAAGACGACGGTTTTTGTATATGGATTCAGTGGGGCATCGGCAGGATTGGCTGCTGCCATGCATATGCTTATGATGGCCAACACCAGCATTGATGCCTATTCCGGTTTGGATTTCATTTTGATTATTATTGTCATCATCGGAGGCCTGAATATTCTGGGTGGATATGGTACTGTTTTGGGAACTGTTTTTGCGGCAGGGTTTTATGTCATTTTGAAAAATGGTCTTATATTTACGCGTATTCCTGCTTTCTGGTATGACGTTGTCATAGGGTTGATTATTGTAAGCACTATCAGTTACGATATGGTCAAACGCAAGCTTAAACTCAGGAATTTCCGGAGGTTAGAGAGATGAAGATGAAGCTTAGATCATACGAAATGAAATTGGTGATGCTTCTGTTGGCGATTGTCATTATTGGTGGGGGATTATACGGCTCTGAATTCTTGACAGTAACGACGCTAAAGGTGATAGCGAATCAGATTCCTGAGCTAGGTATGATTTCTCTGGCTATTATGGTCGTAATGACATCCTCGGGACTCAATGTCTCTGTCGTATCGATAACGGCTTTAGCGGGTATTGTTGGAGGAATTGTAATCGAAAGGAGCAGCGCGGGTACATTGTTGTCGACCTTGATATCGATTGTTGTGGTACTGTTGATCGGACTAGTGGCAGGTATCATAAACGGTATCGTGGTAGGATATTTGGAAGTGCCTGCCATCCTGGCTACTTTGGGGACGATGCTGCTATATCGGGGATTGGCTCTGAATTTGAGTGGAGGAGGATCAGTCTCAGGATTTGGAAGTATTTTCATTCGTATGGGTATGGATGATCTGCTGGGAATACCAATACCTTTAGTGATTTTCCTAGTGACAGTAGGTATTCTGTATTATCTGACAGCTAAAACTAACTTTGGCAATCAGCTGTATCAAATAGGCAAGAACAAGATTGCTGCCATGTATTCGGGAATCCCAATAAACAGCCATGTCATGAAGGTATTTGTCGTTTCGGGTCTGGTATCGAGTGTGGCAGCAATCATTATGGCTGCCAGATACAATTCAATGCGTGCAGACTATGGTTCGTCATATCTAATCAATGGAATCGTCGCTGTTAGTCTTGGCGGTGTAGAAATAAAAGGTGGAAAAGGAACGGTTATTGGTTTGTTGCTGTCGCTGCTTATCATAGGCGTATTTACAAGACTTATGTTTATTGCAGATGTTAACGCTTTTTTGATTGATGCGACTATGGGATTTGTGCTGCTAGTTAACGTGCTTATTCAGCGTATAACCGCTCGAGGGGAGAGATAGATATGTTTGGAGTGGAAAGGCTGCAAGCCATAAGAGAATTGATATTGGTAAAGAAGTCGGTCGAAGTGGCCCAATTGAGCCAGGAGCTGAATGTCTCAGAGGTGACAATCAGGAGGGATCTTGATAAGCTCGAGAAGGAAGGACTAATCGTCAAGACATATGGTGGCGCTCTCCTGCTTGACGACGCTGCTGAAGGAGTGGACAAGCGTCCGATTGCCTTGACTGCAGAAAAGGAACTTGATACAGTATGTATGGAAGTTGCAAAGACGGCATCCAAGACAATCGTGCAGGGGGAAACTGTTTTTGTTGCCGGAAATCCATTTGGAGATGCTTTGGTCCGGAATTTAGGACATCTGGACGATGTCATAGTTGTCACGAACAACATCCATATAGCAGCATATGTCAGTGACAATACAAAGCACAAAGCGGTTATTGTTGGTGGCTTCATCAACAGCGAAACGGGAAATGTGACGGAATATGATCAGCTCAGGGATCTTCTGATTGAGAAGGCGTTTATATCTGCAGATGGTGTGGATTATCAGATTGGCTACACGCTGAATGAAAAGGAAGGCGTCGTTCTGTATAAAATACTGAAAGAAATTTCAAGAACCATAGTTGTTATGGCGGACAGCAGCATTTACGGCAAGAGGGGGCTTGTTAAAATGGCTTCACTGTCAGATATACACACTGTAGTTACGGATAAGTACTTGCCGGACGACTTCAAAACATTCTATTACGAGAACAATGTTGAGGTGCATTCGTCCATCATTAGCAATAGTTAGGGGTGTACCTATGGGTGTAGCTGGGATCAAAATCAGGAATGTGAAAAAATCATATGAGGACAATATGGTTGTCAATGTAGATGAGTTGTTTCTGGAACCGGGAATGAGATACAGCTTGGTCGGCTCCAATGGATCTGGAAAAACAACATTAATGAATATTATTGTTGGAAATATCAATGCTGATGAAGGTGCTGTCTATTCGAATCAGTCAAAGGTCGAGATGGTGCACCATGAGGATGGACTCTTCCAGGAAATGAAAGTCTATGAGAATCTCTTCCTAAACAGGGAAAGTTACTACAATTTGGGTCGAAGGAGATATGTCAACTGGCATAAAACAAAACAAAGAGCCGAGGAGCTTCTAAAGAAATATGGGTTGAATGTCGATATTCATAGCAAAATCAAGAGTTTAGATGGTGCAACCCAAAAACTTCTGGAAATAATTATTGCACTGTCAAAGGACCCTGACGTGCTTATTGTGGACGAACCAATGACATACTTGGATGTAGAACAGATGAATTATGTTGGAGGTCTCCTTGAAAACTTCATGGGACAGAATAAAACAATTGTCTATATTACCCATCGTATAGATAAGATTGCTAGAAATTCAAACAGGATCATTGTGATGCGGGATGGAAGAGTAGCCGATGTGATGGAAGGAACAGATGGTAGTTGGGCAGCATACAGAGAATTCTCTGAAAAGGATGCCCATAAATATCCAAAACGACCTTTTGAGCCTGGAAATGTTTTCTTTGAAATCAGCAATCTAAAGACCGAGCATATTCAAGGAATAGACTTTTTCCTTAGAGAAGGTGAAATTCTTGGAATTGTCGGACTTAAAGGCTCCTATAAAGAAGAGATAGGAAAAGCAATTTTCAGTGCTGTACCGCATGAAGGCAAATTCATGCTCGACAAAAGGGTTGTCAAGCTTAAATCGACTGCGCAGGCGGTGGATAAAGGTATTTGCTATATTGGCGGCAAGCAGGAAGGTATATTCACGGAGGATACAATCTACAGCAATGTTGTGTCTGCCAACACCAGGAAAATCAGAAGGCTCAAGCATAGTGCCAGAAAGCTAATATCTAAATATTATGTGGATATGCTGAATGTTAAAGGAGGTTCCCTTGAGAAGCCTGTTGAAGCATTGAGTGCTGGAAACAAACAGAAGGTCCTATTGGCAAAATGGTTATTTAGCAACTCGAAGGTATTTATCTTCAACAAGCCGACATCCAATATTGATGCCTCGTCGAAAATCGATATCTACAATATTTTCAATGACCTTGTTGAAAGTGGTGCAGGAATCATCCTGATTTCTGATGACCTTGAAGAAGTTGCAGGTTTGAGTGATAGAATCATGGTGCTCAAGAACGGACGTATTCAGCAATGGCTTGAAGGGAAAGATAAGAGTGTGTACAAGATTATCGCCACGTTGCAGAACTGGGACTGAAATAAATATGTGTCAATAGTGAGCGGCAGCCGGTAGAAAGAACCAAACCAAGTTCTTTCTGCTGGCTGTTTTTATTTGCATGAATGATCACAAAAAAAGAATGAGTGATAAGAAAAATCACAAAAATTCAAGAAAGAACAAAAAACTATTGACATAATATCAAAATGGTATTATGATAATTGTAGTGAAAGAACACAAATAATCATAATAGAACATAAAATATCTCAGAACAATTCACAACCGTAATACAGATGCCGCGATGAAAGCAAGGGGAAAACTATGAAAAGAACGATTTTGGAACTGAAGAACATTTCCAAGAATTTCGGAGGTGTTCAAGCGCTAAGAAATGTTTCCTTGGAGTTGAGAGAAGGTGAAGTGCATGCGCTGATGGGCGAAAATGGCGCTGGTAAATCAACAACAATCAAGATTATCACAGGGGTACATCAACCAACTGAAGGTGAAATATTCATGGATGGCGAAAAACTGGTCGTCACTAATCCTAAAATAGGCGCAGAGCACGGTATTGCAGCCATTTACCAGCATGTGACATCATTTCCGCATCTGACCGTTGCTGAAAACATCTTTATGAGCAGAGAACTTCTGAACAAATACAACATGTACGACTGGAAGAAGATGAACGAGGACGCGCAGAAGCTGCTTGATGAATTGGGTGGCGATATTGATGCCAGAATGCAGATGGGTGACTTGAGTGTTGCCAAACAGCAGTTGGTCGAGATAGCCAAGGCACTTTCTGCAAATGCAAGAATATTGATTATGGATGAGCCTACAGCATCTCTTACCAAAGTTGAATGCGAAGATCTTTATAACATCGTTGACAAACTCAGGAATGACGGTGTTTCGATCATCCTCATATCCCATAAATTCGAAGATGTATATAGGCTGGCGGAAAGAGTCACAGTCTATAGGGATTCGCAATACATAGGCTCATGGGATATGGATGCCATTACCAGAGGCGAACTGATTAAAGCGATGGTTGGTCGCGAACTGACCCAAATGTATCCGGAAAAGACGGCTAAAATAACAGAGGAAGCCTTCAGAGTCGTTAAGCTTTCGAAAACAGGATACTTTAAGGATGTCAGCTTCGATGTTCGAAAGGGAGAAATACTTGGATTGACAGGGTTGGTTGGTGCAGGACGTACTGAAGTGTGCCAAAGCATCATTGGAGCCATGAAACTTGACAGCGGTGAAGTTTATGTGAACAAGAAGAAGGTAAATAACAAGAATCCATACGAGGCATACAAGAATGGTATCGGATATTTGCCAGAGGACAGGCATCTTCACGGATTGATTCTGGATATGGATATAATCAAGAATACAACATTGGTCAATCTGAATAAATTTTCGACTTTTGGATGGCTGGACAGCAAGAAGGAAGAAAGTGAAGCTGCAGAGATTGGTGGAAGGATGGAACTCAAGGCAGGAAGCCTGTATGATAATCCATCGACTCTGTCAGGTGGCAATCAGCAAAAGGTGGTTTTCGGAAAACTTCTAGTCAATGACTTGGATGTCATTATTCTTGACGAACCCACAAAGGGTGTTGATGTCGGTGCCAAATATGCAATCTACGAGATCATGAATGATTTAGCGGCAAAAGGTTATGCAATCGTCATGATTTCGTCTGAAATGCCGGAAGTGTTGGGCATGTCGGACAGGGTTGTTGTCTTCAGAGAAGGCAGGGTTTCGAGTGAATTCGATATCGAAGAATTGACACAGGAAATGATTCTTTCAGCCGCATTGCCAGACTACAACAAATAAAAAACCGATAGGAGATTGAATATATGAACTACATTAAGAGCATAGTAAAAAACCGATCGTTCGGTCTTGTCGTAGCCTGTGCGGTATTGATGCTCCTGGCATGGAGAATGACACCGCAGCTGCTTACTGGACCTGCTCTGAACGACATGTTGAGAAACAACGCAATTGCAGGGATTCTTGCAATCGGGATGCTGATGGTCCTGGTCACTAGGGGTATCGACCTTTCCATAGCAGCGACAATGGTTTTCAGCGGCCTTATCATCTCAATGATTAATGCAGACCACCCTGATGTACCAATCTGGCTATTGGTCGTTCTGGCGGTTTTAATCGGAACTGTCATTGGCTTATACAACGGCCTGCTGGTCAGCAAACTTAAACTTCTGCCGATAATTGCAACATTAAGTACCCTGTATGTCATTCGCGGTTTGGCTTACATAATGAGTAAATCGAGGTGGATTGTTCCAGCGAACTATACTGATTCCTACAAAGCTTTTGCATCTGGAAAGGTCATTGGTATCAACAATTTGGTAGTAACTGCAGCAATCATGTTCGTTGTTTTTTTTGTCATCCTGACATATCTGAAGTTCGGACGAAGAATCTATGCTATAGGATCCAGTCCAAAATCGGCTGAAATTTCTGGTATCAACAGTGATGTAGTCATCATAGCAGTCTATACGATTATGGGTGCTATCGCAGGACTTGCAGGATTCCTCTACACATCCAACTATGCGATTGCGCAAAGTACTATGGCTATGGGAATGGAACTTGATGTCATTGCCATCTGTATTCTGGGTGGCGTGAGTATAAGCGGTGGTACTGGCAAGATTTCCGGGATTATTGTGGCAACACTGCTGTTTGCGATTATCAGTTCCTTCCTAAGCATGCTGTCGGGACTCAGCATCTGGACAGATGCTATCAAAGGTGTACTGATTGTAGGTGCGGTGCTTCTGAATATCTATACATCCAGGATGTCAACCCAGCGTGCCCTTAAAGCCAGACACATATAAAGGAGAAAGCTGATGGTAAATGAAATGATAAATAAGCAATATAGATTTTCAACTGAAAAACGCGGAGGCGGCTTCGATCTGAAGAATTTCCTGCTTCAATGGGAAATGATTGTCATATACATTTTTGTACTTCTGAATATCTTGCTGTATGTAATGAACGGAGATGTATTCCTGAACAGTTATTCGAGCATCATACAGGCTGGGATGGACCTGTCCTTCATGATCTTCCCGATGATTTTCATCCTTCTTCTCGGCGATATCGACGTATCGATCGGATCGATCCTGGCTATTTCGGGAATGGTACTTGGCCTGGTTTATGAGGCGACTGGCAATGCCACATTATCGATCGTAGCATGCATAGCAACCGGAGCGATAGCGGGATTGATCAATGGTCTTTTGATTACGGGATTCAAGGAAATATCGGCGGTTATCGTTACAATAGCGGCTATGCTGTTCTATAGGGGGGTAGCAAAGATAGTCCTGGATGTGCGATCGCTGACAAAGTTTCCGGATTGGTTTGGCGATTTGGGTTACAGCGTATTCCTAGGTGTGCCGATATCCTTGTGGGCATTTGCCGGTTTTGCAATCATATTCGGTCTTTTGCTTCATAAAACATCATTTGGAAGAAAGATTTATGCAATCGGAAACAATACTGAAGGCTCGTTCTTTTCCGGCATCAGAGTCAACCGCATCAAGATTGTCATATTCACCTTGATGGGAATCATGGCTGCCGTATCATCGATTTTCTATTTGGGAAGATCACCAAGTGTGGTTGCGAACATAGGTGAAGGATATGAGCTTAAGGTTATAGCTATCTGTGTTTTAGGTGGTGTATCGACAAGTGGAGGAAAAGGTAAGGTCTTCGGACCAATCGTTTCGGTATTTATCATATCATTTTTGGACAAACTACTCGGTTACAATGGCGTGCAACCGGCGGCTCGTATCATGGCTATCGGCTTGTTGCTGGTCATTGCACTGTTGGCTGAAAAGATCGATATGAAAAAGCTGGGACACTAAAACTGTTATGTGAGCAAAGCTAACATAAATCATACCAATTCAACATCAGTTTATTGGAGGGAAAACAATGAAAAAAATTGTAGCAATGATCCTTGTATTCGCAATGCTTCTTGGTATCACCGGATGCGGAAGCAACAATGATTCAACCGGAACATCCACAAGCAATGACACTTCCAGCAGCTCGGTTTCAAGCAGCACAGAGAAAGATGTTCACGTGTTCATGTTCAAGAGCACAGGAAATCTTTTCGGTGACCTTATGTATCGTGGGTTCGAGAAAGCTGTAACTGATCTCGGCGGCGTAGCTGAATATCAGTCTCCTGCTGAAACAACTGCAGTGGCACAGGTTCAGCTTGTTGAAGAGCTTATTGCCAAAGGCGTAAAGAGTATCACGATTTCCGCCAATGACGCAGATGCTTTCAACGCAATTGCAAAATTGGCTGAAAGCAAAGGTGTCAAGCTGCTCAGCGCTGACTCCGCAATCAATCCTGACATCCGTGTCAGCCACACTATTCCGACTACGATTGATGGCGTTGGCCGTCACCTTGTCTATGCTGCCATCATGATTCTTGCTCAAGAGCCATACGTTGAAGGTATGGATATGAAAGCAAAGACTGAAGAGATCCTTGCAGCCAATACCTTCACAGCAGATCCTGTCAAAATCGGTGTTCTTTCTGCTACAACAACTTCTCCTGTACAGAACCAATGGATTGCTTCCATGGAGAAAGAACTTGTTCGTTTGACAGAAACTTATCCTGGAAACATTGCTGATGCCAATGAAGGTTCTGCTGACTCCATGCTTGATATCAAATACGGAAACGACGATCCTCAAGACTCTGTTACACAAGCAAACGCATTCATCTCAGAAGATACTGTTGACGTAATAGTAGCTCCAACAACAGTTGGTATGTTCGCAGGTGGTCAACAGCTTCAAGGCAATCCATCATCCAAAATCAAGCTGACTGGTCTTGGACTTCCTAGCGAAATGACAAACTTCATGCCTACAGACGCCTCCAACGAGTTCGAAGCAGTATGTCCGTACATGATGCTGTGGAATGTTATCGACCTGGGTGCTGTTGCTGGTGCAGCTGCAGTGGCAGCTGTTGATGGAAACTATGACGGTTCAGTAGGATCTTCCTTCGATTACAACGGAAACACTTACACTGCAATCCAAGATCCGGATAGCGCAGGTTCGGTCGTTGTTGTCGGCGATCCATATGTCTTCTATCAAGGCAACATGGCTGAGTGGAAAGATACACTGTAATTAAAGTTTAAACAGGGCTCTCTCCCAGTGGTGGGAGGGGCCTTTTTCTATGAAGTCGGATTCGGTTAAACATGACGACGTATTTCGACAATGTACAGTGCAACAATCTGTTATAAAATGTAATCATAAGATGAATATAAATTGAAAGGGGCGGCGATTCCATATGGAACACAGTAACAAATTTGCTTGGACATGGGAAATCAACGAAGGGGATCTTGATGAATATGTGAAAATGCACTTGGATCCATGGAAAGAAATCATGGAAGAGCACACGAAAGCTGGAATCTACAATTATTCGATATTCCAGGATGGCGACAAATTCTTCTATTGTTTTCAGTGTGATGATGTGAAGAAGGCATTTGATTATATCGACAAGAGCGAAGCCTGTCAAAGGTGGAACGCAATTACTTCCAAGATGGTGAAGGGCAGTTTTGATTTTGCTGAAGCGGAACCGATCAAACCGATGAAGGAAGTTTTCTATCTAAAATAATTTCAGGAGGAATAGCGATGGCAACAACATGTTTGGCGGTAGATATCGGTGCTTCCAGCGGGAGGCTGATTGCTGGAAGGCTGGATGAGTCCAGAAAACTCGAGCTTGAGGAAATCTATCGATTCAAGAACGAAATGAACTTTGCAGATGGCCATTATCGATGGGATATTGACCGTTTGTTCGGTGAAATAGAAAAAGCGCTGAAGGCCTTCTCGGAAACTTCTGAAGAAGCTGCTTCGATCGGTGTCGATACCTGGGGTGTTGATTATGCGCTGCTCAACGATGAAGGTGAAAGGATTGCTTCTGTGTATGCCTATCGGGATAGTAGAACTGATGGCACCATGGAAGAACTCTTTGGTATGATGTCAAAAGAAGAGATCTATGAAAAGACAGGCATACAGTTCATACAGTTCAACAGTCTATATCAGCTTAGAGAGCATTACAAGGAAAAGCCGCAGGATGCAGACAATGCCAAGATATTCCTGATGGTACCCGATTTTCTGAACTATAAATTATCCGGTGTGAAGGCTGTCGAATATACGAATGCAACGACTACGCAAATATACAATGTCCACAAGAACCAGTGGGATGATGAACTCATTGCGCTGACGGGCTTTGACAGAGAAACTTTTCCGGATGCTGTTCAGCCGGGTACGTTGCTTGGAGAAATCAAGAAAGAACTTCAGGACGAATTAGGTATCGGTGCCTTGAAGGTTATCGCTCCGCCGACCCATGATACCGGCTCTGCCGTAGTAGCTGTGCCTGCGGCTGACGAGTCTTTCGCCTATATCAGTTCCGGTACCTGGAGCTTGATGGGGATAGAAAGCAAGGTTCCGATTACATCGGCAAAAGCCCATGAATACAACTTTACAAACGAAGGCGGCGCCTACAATACATATAGGTTCCTGAAGAATATCATGGGACTTTGGCTGATTCAGGAAGTGCAGCGCATGTACGATTATAAGTACAGCTTCGCGCAGCTTGTAGAAATGGCAGAAGCCTCAGAACCTTTCGGATGTCTTATCGAACCGAACAATACAATCTTCATGAATCCGGGAAATATGATAGAAGCGATTCGGGAATTCTGCAGAAGCACTGGCCAGCATGTGCCTGAAGAACCGGGCGAAATTGCAAGATGTATATTTGAAAGTTTGGCATTTCAGTACAATGAAGTGCTTGTCCAATTAAGGGAAGTGCAGGATCAGCCAATAGAGAGGATCCATATTATCGGTGGCGGCTGCCAGAATGAAATGCTTAACCAGTTGTGTGCTGACTTCACTGGATGCTGTGTCTATGCAGGTCCGGTCGAAGCGACTGCCATCGGCAACCTGATGGTACAGATGATTACCCTGGGTGAAGTATCGGATATTGAAGAAGCCAGAGAAATCATCGCCGAATCCTTCGGTATAAGAATATTTAAACCTAGAAAAACTGAGAAACTAGAAGAACAATGGGAAAAATTCAGGAGGCTCCAATATGACAAACAAACAGCAAAGAATTGAAGAAAGCTATAGAATTGCAAAGGAAATGTATGCGGAACTGGGAGTGGATACAGAAGCGGCAATGGCCAAACTGGCTACAATCCCTGTTTCGATGCACTGCTGGCAGGGCGATGACGTTGCGGGATTCGAAAACCCTGACGGACAACTGACTGGCGGTATTCAGGTTACGGGAAACTATCCTGGCAAGGCAAGAACGCCTGATGAACTGCGGGCTGACCTTGATAAGGCTATTTCACTGATTCCGGGTAAAAAGAGACTGAATCTGCATGCCATTTACCTTGAAAACGGTGGAGAGAACATCGACAGGGACCAGGTTGAACCAAAACATTTCGAAAACTGGGTCAACTGGGCGAAAATCAATGACATGGGGCTTGATTTCAATCCTACACTCTTCTCCCATCCCAAAGCGGATGATGGCATGACGCTTAGCCACCCTGATGAGGAAATCAGAAACTTCTGGATAGAGCATGTAAGAAGATGCCGTGAAATCAGTGAATATTTCGGGAAAGAGTTGGGTACGCCATCTTTAATGCTCATCTGGATCCCGGACGGATTCAAGGATATTCCTGCAGACCGCCTTGGACCAAGAAAGCGACTTCTGGATTCTCTTGACAAATGTCTTGAAGAACCAATCGATAAGAAATATCATATCGATGTGGTAGAGAGTAAGGTCTTCGGCATCGGATCCGAGAGCTATGTGGTCGGATCGCATGAATTCTACACAGGCTATGCAGTTAAAAACAACTTGGCTTTGTGTTTGGATGCAGGACATTTCCATCCGACGGAAGTCATTTCAAACAAGCTGTCAGCCATGTCTTTGTTCGTTGATGATATTCTTCTTCATGTAAGCCGTCCTGTACGTTGGGACAGCGACCATGTCGTTATCCTTGATGATGAACTGATGGCAATTGCTCAGGAAGTCATACGTGGCAATCTAGAAGAGCAGGTGCACATCGGCCTTGATTTCTTTGATGCCAGCATCAATAGGATTGCAGCCTGGGTTATCGGAACAAGAAATATGTTTAGGGCACTTTTAATCGCGTTGCTTGAGCCATATGCAACAATGCAGAAAGCTGAAATCGAATTTGACTTTACAACAAGACTTGCCATGCTGGAAGAGCTGAAATCAATGCCGTGGCAGGCTGTCTGGGACTACTACTGCCTAAAGAACAATGTCCCTGTTGGCCTTGACTGGCTTGACGAAGTGAGAGCATACGAAAAGTCGGTCCTCCTTGAGCGTTGAAACACCCCTAATTTTATCATAAATACACTCCATGTTACTGTTCACACCCAATTAAAATCATAAAAAAGTGACGAATTTTTTTCCTGTGGATAAGATTTGAATTGCAAGGTAATCGCTCTGACGGTTACCTTGTTTGTATTTTATTCAATTTATCCACAGATATTCAACAAAAAGCATTTTTCTCCTTCTATTTTCTACACTGATATCGCCCTCTTTGGTCCTTTCTTCTCTTCTGATTAACACTTATCCACCGTCATAATGCCGATAGTTACAAATCGTCGAATTCGCTTATTTCACGGGGCTTTGATATACTGATAAGAAAGTGAGGTTGATTATGAATCAGGATTTTAAAAGGCAAATTTCATTAAGAGATCAGCTTATTATTGGGCTGAAACGTGAAGCGAAGTTAAAAGATAAACTTATTAAAGGTCTGGAAAATGATATAAAGCTGAAAGATGATGTAATCAGGCTGTTAACTGAAGAAAGTGAAATAAAAAGCAGTCTTATACAAAACCAGGAAAAACTAATCGAATCCCTTACAAACGACAACAACAGTTCCCAAAGCTAATCAAAAGGCTAAAGTTCAGACTCGGATAGAAAGGCTAACCAATGAATCGTTCCTTTGAACATATATCGGCTCTCGAATACCGATTAAAAGCAGCTGACAATATCATAAAGTCTTTTAAATCCGGTGAGCGGTATACGAAGATGAGGACGAAGCACCGTAATGAACTTCGGGCACAAGACAAGAAGATTAAAAGCTTATCCATGGAGCTTGCACAGGCTCGTTGTGATATCATCACGGTTCGTAACCAGTGGTTTGAAGTGTTTGAGGATTTTGAGAAAGAATCAGAAAAAGAAAAAGCAGACCTGATAAAAGAAATCAAACATCTGAAAGATCAGTTGTTAAGAAGAGAACAGCAACTCGATGCTGCTCAGGATAAGATTGCAGAACAAAGGAAGGAACTGTATGAGGTAAAGACGGACCTGGAAACAGAAAAAGGTAAGAATCTTAAGTTGACAGCACAGATTAACCGGGATTATGAGAACTCTTCATTACCTTCTTCAAAAACAATCAAAAGAAAGAAAATCGTTAACAGCCGCGAAAAAACCGCGAGGAAACCCGGCGGACAGCCAGGGCATAAAGGCCACTGCAGGAAAAAGCAGGTTCCGACTTCTGAACCGGTTCTATTGTCTCCGGCACAAGAAATTCTTGATGATCCTGATTTCAAAAAAACACCAAAAACGATAGTGAAACAGCTGGTAGGAATTCGTGTAATGCTGGATGTTACAGAATATCACGCAGATGTCTATAGAAATTCAAAAACCGGAGAGCTATACCATGCAGCCTTTCCACATGGAGTTATCAATGAAGTGAATTATGATGGAAGCATCAAGGCTTTCTTGTTTTTGCTGAATAATGACTGTTGCGCTTCGATTGATAAAAGCAAGAATTTCCTGTCAGAATTAACTGACGGAAAACTTGAGATATCCAAAGGGATGATTAATAAACTCACTAAAGAGTTTTCAAGTAAAACTGAAACCGAACGCAGAACGATTTTTGCCGATCTGCTCCTGTCACCGGTGATGCATACGGATTGCACAAATGCCAAAGTGAACGGAAAAAGTGCATACGTTTTTATATGTGCTTCTCCTGGCGGAAAAGCGATGTATTTCGCCCGTGAAAAAAAGGGGCATGAAGGTGTAAAAGGTACGCCTGTAGAAGATTATCAGGGAATACTTATCCATGACCATGATAAGACTTTTTACAGCTATGGTTCGGATCATCAGGAATGCCTGGCGCATATTCTTCGTTATCTCAAATCCAGTATTGAGAATGAACCGGAACGTACCTGGAATCATGGAATGCGCTCCTTATTTCAGGAAATGATCCATTATAGGAATAATCTTCCATATGATGCACAACCGGATATGGATGCGATAAACAGCTTCGTAAAACGCTTCCAGGAAATGCTGGAAAAGGCAAAGGAAGAGTATAAAGATATTCCACCAAATAATTATTATAAAGAAGGAGGCTTCGTGCATAGTTGTGGGTAAATCTTCTGCTTTTCGGATTGATTTACACTAAATCTCAGCCTATTACTCAGCGGCAGTCAAGGGCGAGCGCAGCTCGTTCATCTTGACCCTTGACAGCCTCATTTCACCAAGAACCTAGATATTGGTCAGCAGTTTATAGCTGCTGACCTGGCGCCGCCGAGGTCGGGGTTTGGGGCAGAGCCTCAAATAAAAAACAATTGAAAAACCATCTGTGTTCCTTTATTGTATTAGTGCCTAAACTCATACAGGAAGGAATTATCACAGATGGCTTCAGCTAATACTTTATGCAAAAACTTATTAAATGTCAATGACGTTGTGATTGTAAACCATGATTTTTTCACTGACTCTGATGGTGTCAAACACCTAAGGATCAAAGCACGCCCTAAAAAATGGAAGCAGAACATCTGCCCAATTTGCGGCCAAAAGTGTCCTGGCTACGATCAAGCTTCTACAATCGGCAAGATCTGGAGAGGTTTGGACTGGGGCGGCATCATTGTTGAGATTGAATGCCCGACAAACCGTATCAAGTGCCCCGAACACGGTGTTGTGACTGCTGATGTTCCATGGGCATACCCGGGAAGCAACTTCACGAAGGACTTTGATCTCACTGCCGCTTGGCTTGCGACCTATCTTCCCCGAAGCACTGTCTCCGATTATATGCGTATTGATTGGGCTACCGTCGGCAGATGCATCACCAGGACCCTGAATGATATCGAACCGGAGCGTTCCAGAAGACTCAATGGACTGGTCAATATCGGCATCGACGAGACCAGCTACAAAAAGGGACACAAATATATCACCATTGTTGTCAACCACGATACGAACACCGTCGTATGGGCTGCAAAAGGTCATGGAAAAACTGTACTGGAACAATTCTATCGCAGCCTGACACCGGAACAGCTGTCTTCAATCAAAGTCGTTACCGGTGATGGAGCCAAGTGGATCACCGAGTGTGTCAACGAATTCACACCCGAATGTGAGCGGTGTGTCGATCCGTTCCATGTTGTCGAATGGGCCATGTCGGCTCTTGATGAAGTCAGGCGCGATGCTTGGAGAGACGCATACACGGCCGCTCAAGACATCGCCAAAGAACATCCCAGAAAGCCAGGACGCCCCAAAACGGACGATCCGATTTCTGCTAAAGTGACTGAATCAAAAACCAGAGCAACAGAAATCAAAACGTCCACTTTCGCACTGGGAAAAGCACCCGAGAATCTCACAGAGAATCAGCGGTTGAAGGTGGAAATGATTGCAGCTACCAATCCACGTCTTTACAGAGCCTATCTGATGAAGGAAAAACTTCGGTTGCTACTTAAGATAAAGGACCTTAACGAAGCAGAGACTGAACTGAAAAAATGGCTTTGGTGGGCAAGTCACAGTCGTATACCGGCATTCATTGAGCTGAACAAAAAAATCCGGCGGCACAAAGAACACATATTAAACACGATTCGCCTCGGAATGAGCAATGCAAGAATCGAGGCTATCAACAACAAGATAAAGCTGATTGTGCGGAAAGCATATGGCTTCAGGAATATTCAAAATATGCTGGATATGGTCTATCTGGTTTGCTCTGATTTGGTGATACCACTACCTAATCGGAAGTCTAAACCGGCTCAACCGGCATAAACACTGGATCTACAGGGAAAACTCACCCACAGGTATCCACGAAGAGCCTAAAGAAGGCTATAATCTATACAAACGTTTAGATGAATATATGGAGAATCATCTCCTGTTTCTTTATAATCATAATGTACCTACTACCAACAATGAAGCCGAACGGCTTTTAAGACAATATAAAAGAAAACAACAGCAGGCCGTAACGTTTAGAAGTCACGAGAGCATCAAGTATCTGAACGATAGCATGACCATGCTTTTTTGGCTACGGCAAAAAGATGAAATCAATGTATTTGCCTCAGCATCCCAGATTTTCAATAACAAAACCGATGGTTCTGACTAACTCAGTCTAAACCATCGGTTTATTTAATTCAAGCTAACGTGTGAACAGTAACCACTCCATCGAGCGTCTGCCACTTGATTGTGGTAGGCGTTTGTCCTTTCGCTGGCTATAGAGTATAATTCAAATGGGTGGTGATTTGATGGATGCAAGCACGCTGGATACTAAGCTGAGAAAATTGAACGAATTCGAAATGAAAATACAGCAATCCAATACGCAAGGTTTAAAGGACCATTTTTCCAAACGGGTGATGGACGGTCAATGGATAATAAATAATGAAAAGTTGATGCTGGAAGATGAAGCAATCGCCATTCACAAGCATGACCGTTTTGTCACTTTCGACCGTCACAGCCACGACTATCTTGAGATGATGTTCGTATATTCTGGAAGAATCAAACATATCATTGACAATGAGGAACTGGAGATTCGAAAAGGTGAAATACTGCTTCTGGATATGAATGTGGAGCATGCCATAGAAGCCGCCGGAGAAAATGACATTGCCATTAACATCTTAATTAAGAAGAAATTCTTTGATTCCTTCTTCATGCATCAAATTGCGTACAATGATCTTATTTCGAATTTTGTGTACAAAGCCCTCTACGGAAGCGACGAGGTTAAGCGGTATATTTACTTCAATACTTCTGAGAATGATAGGATTTGGGGATTCATGATGGGTATCCTATCAGAATATTTTGAGAAAAGAAACGGCATGGAAACAGCTGTCAGAGCCTATATGCTTTTGCTGTTTAATGAGCTTTTCAGGGGCTATAGCAAATACATGTCCGAGTCTATCATTCATCAGATCGAGTCGTCGATTTCAGTCGAGATAATGAAGTACATAGACGAACATTTCAAAGATCTGGTGCTGAAAGAGATGGCAAAGCATTTCGGTTATAGTTCCGACTATCTGGGCAAGATGATCAAGAAGTTCACCGGAAGGAGTCTTAAAGATATTGTCATTGATAAAAAGATGGAGCAGGCCAAATTATTGCTTGACTGCTCGGATATGACAGTAACGGATGTGGTTGCGGAGGTGGGCTATTCGAATGTCTCCCATTTTTACAAACAATTCAAAGCCAAGTATGGTGTGACTCCTGACCAGATGCGTAAAACAAATTAATATTGAAGAATCGGTTGATACCAGTTGGATAGGCTGGTCCCAGAATGAATGGGACTGGTCTTTTTATTTGTCGGATACCACACAAAACAACATAATAAAAGAAATATACAGATTATACTATTGACAAAACAACATAAATCTGGTAATATTAGCTTAAGAAAAAAGGAAATACAACAGTTAACAACATATATAAAGATTTTGGAGGTCTGATTAATGACAAATGAATTTGAATTGAAAAAACTAATGTGCGACATCGGTAAAAGAATTTATGACAGGGCGATGGTAGCCGCCAATGACGGCAACTTTTCCTGCAAACTGGACGAGAACACTTTCCTTTGCACGCCAACAGGCGTTTCCAAAGGTTTCATGACTCCTGACATGATCTGCACAGTCGATGCAGAGGGGAATCCTAAAAAATCCAACGGGAAATACAAACCATCATCTGAAATCAAGATGCATATGAGAATATACAAAAAGCGTCCTGACGTCAATGCTGTTGTCCATGCGCATCCTCAGTACGCTACAGCTTATGCTATCGCTGGGATTCCGCTGACAGAGAAAATCATGCCTGAAGCAGTCATTTTCCTCGGGGAAGTGCCTATCGCAAAATACGGTCTTCCTTCAACAATGGAAATTCCGGACAATGTAGAGCCATTGCTTGACTGCTACGATGCGGTACTCCTTGAAAACCACGGTGCACTTGCGTGGGGCGAAGACCTTATGGCAGCATACTTCAAGATGGAAAGTCTCGAGTTCTATGCATCCCTTGCATACAAAGCTAAGATGCTGGGCGGAGCAAAAGAACTTCCGCATGATGAAGTCATGAGGCTTTACGAACTTAGAAACTCCTTCCAGGTACCGGGCAGACACCCTGCGCAATGCCAGCTCAATCCGGGCAATGCAGCTGCAAGCAAGTCTACAGGCGGAGAAGGACAGGCTGCACTGATTGAAGAAGTAGTTAAAAGAGTCATATCCCAAATGAAATAGAGGTGAGAGACTTGAAACGCTCTCGTAGAATGGAAATACTCGATAAGAGGCCTGTTAACATGGACGGCTTCATTGATGAGTGGCCGGAAAAAGGGTTTGTTGCAATGGCAAGCCCATTTGACCCGGAAGCAAGTATAAAAATTGAAGATGGCGCTATCATGGAAATGGACGGCAAGGCGAGAAGTGATTTCGACTTCCTGGATGAGTTCATTGCTGACCATTGTATTGATATTAATGGATCCATGGACAGCATGGCATTGACACCTTTGGAAATTGCAAGGCTGCTGGTTGACATTCATATCCCTAGAGCACAGGTGATAGAAGTGTTCAAAGGGCTTACGCCAGCCAGAATCACGCAGGTCATGAATCATATGAACGTTGTCGAAATGATGATGGCTATGCAGAAAATGCGAGCAAGGCTGTTTCCGGCGAATCAGGCTCATATTACAAATGCAAAGGATAATCCTATATTGATAGCCGCGGATGCAGCTGAAGGTGCACTTCGCGGTTTCCGTGAAGAAGAAACAACCGTAGGAATTGCACGATATGCACCTCTTACAGCTGTTGGATTATTGGTAGGATCGCAAATTGGAGGCAAAGGTGTATTGACGCAATGCGCTGTTGAAGAGGCAGTTGAGTTGCAGCTTGGCATGAGGGGCTTGACTACATACGCCGAAACAATGTCTGTCTATGGCACCGAAGAAGTTTTCATGGACGGCGATGACACACCTTACTCCAAAGCTTTCTTGGCTTCGGCATATGCTTCGCGTGGTTTGAAAACAAGGTTCACTTCAGGCACGGGTTCGGAAGTGCTCATGGGTTGTGCGAATGGTAAATCGATGCTATATCTGGAAACCAGGTGCCTGATGGTTACCAAAGGTGCTGGCGTCCAAGGTATACAGAACGGCTCTGTCAGTTGTATCGGTGTAACTTCGGCCGTACCTTCGGGTATACGCGCTGTATTAGCGGAAAATCTGGTAGCTGCTTGCCTTAATCTGGAATGTGCATCGTCAAATGATCAGAATTTCAGCCATTCGGATATGAGAAGAACAGCGAGGACAATGATGCAGTTCCTGCCGGGAACGGATTTTATATTCTCAGGCTACAGCGGTGTGCCAAACGAAGACAATATGTTTGCAGGATCCAATTTTGATGCGGAAGATTTTGATGACTACAACGTCCTTCAAAGAGACTTGAAAGTTGATGGCGGTCTGCGCCCGGTTAAGGAAGAAGATGTTATCCGAGTCAGAAATCGTGCAGCTAAGGCTATGAAGGCCATCATAGAAAACCTTGATTTTGGTGTTGTCACAGACGAGGAAGTCGAAGCGATTACTTATGCACACGGCAGCCGGGATGTTCCGGACAGGGATGTTGTTTCGGATTTGCAGGCCATCGACCGTATGATGCGTGAAAAAGTGACGGGCATAGATATCATCAAAGCATTACACAAATCTGGGTTCACTGAAGAAGCCGAAATGGTACTGAATATGCTGAAACAGCGCCTCTCTGGAGACTACATGCAGACGTCAGCCATTCTTGACAAGGAATACAACGTCATGAGCAGTGTGAATTTCCCGAACGCATACAACGGACCGGGAACTGGCTACGTCATCAGTGATGAACGTTGGGATGAGATGAAAAATATACCACATATCATCAAGCTTGAAGATCTGTAGGAGGCATGCTTATGAGTACACAGAATTACGATATAAACGTCATAACGGCTGCAATAGAAAAAGCTATCCAAGAAATGTCGGGAGACGAAAGGTATAAGGTGCTCCGAGACAAGGGGCCTGCGAAACAAGGAACAAATGTAAAAGAAGTTGGTATCGGCATCGGCCCTGCTTACGGTATGCAAATGGATAGGACGATTATCGGACTGGACCATTTTGACGTCTTGAAGGAATTGATGGCTGGCATTGAAGAAGAAGGTATGATTCCCAGAGTCATCAGAGGGACAAGGACATCCGATGTCGCATTCATTGCGAATGATGTCGCCAAACTGGTAGGCTCAGGTATTGCTATCGGTATCCAATCGAAGGGTACGGCAGTTATCCATCAAAAGGACCTTTATCCGTTGACAAACCTTGAGTTGTTTCCGCAAGCGCCTGTACTGACGCTTGAACTATATAGACAGATAGGGAAGAATGCAGCCCGATATGCCAAAGGCGAACAGGTCAAGCCGGTCAAGGTCATCAATGACATTACGTCGAGACCCAAATACCAGGTTAAGGCGGCGTTGATGCATACGAAGGAAACCGAATACGTGCAGAAGCGAGGACCTTATATCGAAGTAGAATTGCCGGTCTAGTGTATCTCTAGGAGGAAAAAGATGGAATTATATCCTTTAAAAGACAAACATCCTGAAATAATAAAAAGCAAAAGTGGTAAAGGGCTGGATGAGATTACACTTGATGCAATCATGTCTGGCGATGTATCCGCTGATGATATCAAAATATCCCGTGAAGTCTTGATTCTTCAGGCTGAAGTAGCCAAGCAGGATGGGAAAATTCAATTGGCGAAAAACTTCGTACGGGCAGCGGAATTAATCGAAATTCCCGACGACCAGATTCTTGACATGTATAACATGCTGAGGCCATATAGGTCCACTGAAGAGGAGCTCAAACAACTGTCAGTGAGATTAAGAAAGGAATTTGACGCAGAGATGTGTGCAGATTTCATTGAAGAAACTTTAGCGGTTTATAAGAAAAGAGACATACTCAAACACTAACTCAAACATTACAATGAAGCGGATTGGTGAAGCAATGGTAATAGCCGGTGTTGATATAGGCAATTCTACAACTGAAATATGTATCGGCCGTATCGACGGAAACGGGAACCTTGCTTTCCTATCATCCAGCGAAGTGGCGACGACAGGTACGAAAGGAACCGTAAAAAATATCAAAGGCATCAAGGAGGCACTCAACATTGCTCTTGATAATGCGGGAATTAAACAATCAGATCTCAGCTTGGTCCGTTTGAATGAAGCAGCACCGGTCATTGGTGATACTGCAATGGAAACCATTACTGAAACGATCATTACAGATTCAACGATGGTCGGACACAATCCTGATACACCTGCAGGACAGGGTGTTGCAGTGGGCATAACCATATCAATAGAAAGACTGGACGATGTCGATTATGGAAAACCGCTTCTGGTCATGGTGCCAGATACATTCAACTATGAAGAGGCGGCAAGGATACTGAACAGCACATCATGCAATATAGCAGGCGTCATTTCGCAAAAAGATGAAGCGGTGCTGATCTACAACAGGATGAACAGGAAAGTGCCAATTGTTGATGAGGTAGCGAGGCTGGAAGACCTGCCTGAAGGGAAAATCGCAGCCATTGAAGTGGCTCTGCCTGGAATGGCGATTCGGACGTTATCCAATCCATATGGACTGGCCAAATTGTTCAACTTGAACGCTGATGATACAGCTATGGTTATCCCCATAGCCAAAAGCCTTATAGGTAAGAAATCCGCAGTCGTTGTAAAAAGCGTACAAGGCGGTGTGAAGGAAACGAAAATCAGAGCCGGCAGACTGTCTATCAGCAAAGCTGGTGCTGGCATACAGCAGGTGGATATCGATAAAGGAGCCGAAGCAATCATGGCGGTGGCGGAGTGTCAAGGAGCCATCGAGGATGTTTCAGGCGAAAGAGGTACCTATATTGGTGATATGCTGCAGCGTATGAAACAGCAGCTGTCATCTCTGTCGGAGGAATCCGAATCGGAACTCACAATAAGGGACATAATGGCAATAGATACTTTCGTTCCGATTGAAGTGAAAGGTGCCCTTGCAGGTGAAACTGCAATGGAAAAAGCTGTGGCAATCGCAGCTATGGTGAAAGCGGACAAACTCCCTATGAACAAGCTGGCAAAACTCCTTCAGCAGGAGTTGAACGTTGATGTGAAGGTTGCCGGAGTCGAGGCGGTCATGGCAGTTATAGGTGCGATGACAACGAAAGGCACCAAGTTGCCTTTAGCCATACTCGATCTGGGTGGTGGATCGACAGATGCTGCAATCCTGGATGAGAACGGTGTCGTCAAATCAATCCATTTAGCTGGTGCAGGTGCTTTTGTAACGATGTTGCTGGATAAGGAACTATGTCTTGAAGACAGGGATATGGCGGAAGCAATCAAGAGGCATCCTCTTGCAAAAGTCAATTCCCTCTACCATATGACAATGGAAAACGGAGAAGTGGTATTCTTCAAGGAACCGCTTGAACCGAAGCTGTACGCACGGGTGGTCGTCGTTTCAGCTGATGGATTGATTCCGGTCATGTCGGACCTATCTCTTGAAAGGATGGTTATGACACGGCGGGAAGTTAAGGACAAGGTATTTGTGGACAATGCAATAAGGGCATTGAAAATGGTTGCATCTGGCAAGGATATCCGGTCGATTCCGAACGTGGTTATGGTAGGCGGTTCCGCTCTTGACAGCGAGATACCCGAATTGATTCAGGAAGAACTTGCAAACAGTAATATTGTAGCCGGACGTGCTGATATAAGAAGCAGGATGGGACCTAGAAACGCAGTAGCCACTGGTTTAGTCATGAGCTACCTAAGTGAGGCGTTTAGATGAATCACTCAAGAACAAGCATCATCATACTGAGCTCTGAAGCAGATAAACAAATACTTCAAGAGGTACTGACAGGTATTGAAGAAGAAGGGGTGCTTTACGAGCATATAATTATCAATGTCAAAGCCGACATCAGGATTCTTTCTAAAGAAGCTTCAGAACAATCCAAATTAGGTGCCGGTATCGGCATCAGAGGAGTTGATACTGCAATCTGTTTCAATACGCCGGTCGGCTATCATTATCCTGAATTCGGGAATATGAAACCTCGCAGGCTGGCACAGAATGCAGCAAGATATGTAAAGAGCAAACCGTTCATCCTTTAGGAGACAGGTGACAAAATGTACATATACACAAAACAGGGAGACAAGGGAATGACCAATCTATACAACGGTCGGCGCGTACCCAAGTCGGATAAACACATAGAAGTATTGGGGAATATCGACGAACTATCGTCAGCTATGGGTTTCGCCAAATCAGAGCTTAAGGATGAGGCATTGAAAGCTGAAGTGACTGGCATACAGCAGAATCTGCAGGATGCCATGTCGATTGTGGCCGGTGGTGTGTTAGGAGAGAAATCCTACGGCAATGATACGGAATTCCTTGAAAAACGCATGGACATCTATCAGCAGCTTTTCCCGAAACTTGACAGGTTCGTCATACCAGGTGAATCGACGACGGCTGTTAGATTTGACATGGCAAGGACTATTGCCAGAAGGACGGAACGAAGCCTGAGCGGTCTGAACGACATCAATATTAGAAACTCCGGTATCGGCGGTTATTTTAACCGGCTCTCGGACTACCTCTTTACAACAGCCCGAATGATTGCATTCAGGGAGCAGGTAGAAGAAGCTCTTGGTAAAACGACAGCACCGGCGGTTTTGGCAGGTGACATAAATGGCATAGGTACCCTCAGCTTAACGGAAGCGAAAGCGATTGCCGAAAAAGTGGAACAGGAAGCTATGAGACTGGGCGTCAATGTAGTCATTTCCCTTGCGAACAAGGATGGAACGCCAATTCTCTGCCATATGATGGATGATGCTTTTCTGATCAGCTACGGTCTGGCAAACAAGAAGGCCTATACATCTGCATCCCTGAAAATGCCGACACATGAGCTTAAGAAACTGACACGGGCAGGAGCGGATTTCGCAGGTCTGGAAGACATGGTGGAAGAGAAAATCGTCACACTGGGAGGCGGCTATCCGATCATCTCCGGAGGAAAGGCCAGAGGCGCTATTGGAGTCAGCGGCAGCTCGGTTGATAATGATATATATTTGGCAGCCTACGGGGCGGACGCCACAGAAAGGAAAAGCATATGAACGAACAGGAATTACAGTCACTCGTTGCAAAGGTCGTCAGTGAGATATCCGGAAAGTCTACAGCGGTGAAAGGCAGAAAAACAGCCGGTGTAACAGCTGCTATGCCTGTAATCAATACCGGAAAAGGTGTCTTTGATGACATGGAGGATGCTATTGTTGCTGCAAAAGAGGCACAAAGAAAACTAAGAATGATGCCGAATGAATTCCGTGATCAGATTATTGACCGCATTAGGGAAAAGATCAAGGATAATCTTGAAACACTCGCTCAGATGGGTGTGGCAGAAACGGGTATGGGCAAAGTTGGACACAAGATGCTGAAACATCAGCTGGTCGCTGACAAGACGCCTGGTACCGAGTGTATTTCTCCTGAGGTCTTTACAGGAGACCAGGGACTTACACTTATTGAAAGAGGAACATGGGGTGTCATCGGAGCAATCACACCATCGACAAACCCAAGTGAAACAATATTCTGCAACACAATCGGAATGATTGCTGCAGGAAACACAGTTGTATTCAACCCGCACCCCAATGCAGCCAACGTATCCAATTTCGCAGTACAGCTGATTAATGAAGCTGCAGTCGAATGCGGGGCTTTTGAAAACCTTGCCTGCTCAATAAAATCACCAACACTTGAGTCCGGGGATATCATGTTCAAGCATCCGGATGTACCACTGCTTGTTGCAACTGGCGGACCTGGCGTTGTCAAGGCGGTGCTTAGTTCGGGAAAACGTGGCATTGCAGCCGGAGCAGGAAATCCGCCGGTACTTGTCGATGAAACGGCAAATATAAAGAAGGCTGCGGAAGACATTGTCAATGGAGCATCTTTCGACAACAATCTGCCTTGTATAGCTGAAAAGGAAGTAATTGTCGTCGATCAAGTCGCAGACCAGCTCATCTCAGAAATGGTCAATAACAATGACTGTTTTTATCTTTCTCTTGAACTTGCAGACAGGCTGGCCAAGGAAGTACTTGTAGAGAAAAACGGCAACCATGTGGTCAACAGGAAATGGGTCGGAAGAGATGCATGGAAGATTCTTGAATCCATCGACATCCATGTAGAGGAAAGCATCCGTTGCATAATCTTTGAAGGCCCGAAAGACCATCTGCTCATCAAGGAAGAGCTGATGATGCCGATACTTGGAATCGTAAGAGTCAAGGATCTGGATGAAGGCATCGAGGCGGCAGTGGAACTGGAAGGCGGCAACAGACACTCTGCACATATGCATTCACTAAATATAGATAACCTCACAAAGTTTGCAAAAGCAGTTGATACGGCGATATTTGTCAAAAATGCTCCTTCCTATGCCGGCATCGGATTTGGAGGAGAAGGCTTCACGACATTTACAATCGCAAGCAAGACAGGTGAAGGCCTGACAAATGCCAACTCATTTACTAAAGCTCGCCGATGCGTCATGGCGGACTTCTTGTATATAAGATAACCACAGGAGGAAAAAGATGGATATCAATCAAATAGACATTCAATCGATCGTATCAAAAGTGATAGAGACCCTGAACGATCCAGGGCAAAGCAGCTGCGTTAAGACAACTGTCGGACCAGTACCGAAAACGGCCAAAGCAGCGGTGCTGACAGCAAAAGAGAAAATCGAGGTCAAGACATTCGAAATCCCGGAAATCAACGAGGATGAAGTGCTCGTCAAGATCGAAGGCTGCGGTGTCTGCGGAACCGACGTCCATGAATACAAAAATGATCCATTCGGCTTGATTCCTGTGGTCCTCGGACATGAAGGAACAGGTATCATCGTAAAGATCGGGAACAATGTAAAACAGGATATGCTCGGACAGTCCCTTGCTGTTGGTGATAAGATCGTTACTAGTGTGACGCTGAGCGGCAAAGATGAATTCACGGTCATGAAGCCTGAAAGAGCGAATCTCAGTGACGGCGCAACTGTTTACGGTCTGCTTCCAGACGACAAGTATCACCTCAACGGCTGGTTTGGAGAATACATTGTACTTAGAAAAGATTCGAGTATTTTCAAGGTCAACGACATGAGCCTGAAACAAAGATTGTTAATCGAACCGGCCGCTGTTACAGTCCATGCCGTGGAAAGAGCCAAGTCGACAGGCCTGCTTAAGTTCAACAGCTATGTACTTGTCCAAGGTTGCGGTCCGATCGGACTGATGCTCCTTTCTGTACTGAGGACGATGGGTATCGAAAACATCATCGCTGTGGACGGAGATAAGCAAAGACTGAATATGGCAGCACGCCTCGGTGCAAAATATACATTCAATTTCACGGCATTCGATTCTTTTGAAGCCATGGTGGAAAAGATAAAGGAAGTTTCAAGCGGCGGAGCTGATTTCGCATTCCAATGTACAGGATCCCCTAAAGCGGCAAGCTCAATTTACAAGCTCATCAGAAGAGGTGGCGGCCTTTGCGAAGTCGGATTCTTCGTTGATAACGGCGATGCAGTTATCAACCCACACTTCGATCTTTGCAACAAGGAAATCACACTTGTAGGATCCTGGGTCTATACATTTGCAGATTATGCGACAACATTGGACTTCCTCCGCAGAGCGATAGCAATCGGCTTGCCTGTAGAAGAACTGGTCACACATGAATTCGCGCTTGATGACCTGAATGAGGCCATGGCAGTCAACATGAAGCTTGAAGGCATTAAAGTTGCACTTGTCAACAAATAGAGAGGTAGCCTATGACTAACGCACTAGGACTGATCGAGGTCTATGGCATGGCGACAGCCTACTACGCGGCAGACGCAGCGTGCAAGGCGGCCAACGTGACCATCGAAGCCTTTGACAGGAACAAACCTCCGAATGGAGACGCAATGCCTGTCCCTCTGATCATTATGATCAAGCTTAGGGGTTCGGTAGCCGATATCGAGGCGGCGGTAGATGCAGCAGCGAATGCGGCTGACCAGATAGCAGGGTACCAGACGAAATATGTTATCCCGAATCCATCTCCGGAAATGGAGAATTTCCTGAAAATCAGCTGTTTATAAGTCAACATTTCAATTTTCAATAAATATTAGGAGGTAAAGTTATGCAAGAAGCATTAGGTATGGTGGAAACAAGAGGTCTTGTAGCATCGGTCGAAGCGGCAGACGCAATGGTTAAGGCGGCAGACGTTACACTAGTAGGAACGGAAAAAATCGGTTCCGGACTCGTAACAGTCATGGTCCGTGGCGACGTAGGCGCAGTCAAAGCTGCTACAGAAGTAGGCGCAGCAGCTGCAGCGAATCTTGGTGAGCTCGTTGCCGTTCATGTCATCCCACGCCCGCATGTCGACGTGGAAAAAATCCTTCCAAAACTTACGAAGTAAGATTAGAAGGGAGCCGGCATGAGCGCAATCGGAATTATCGAGGTAAGCGGCATGGCAGCGGCTGTCGAAGCGACGGACGCCATGCTGAAAGTGGCTGACGTTAAAGTCATCACTTGGGAAAAGAAGCTCGGCGGCCGTTTGGTGAGTATCGTTGTACAGGGGGATGTTTCCTCTGTACACGAAGCCATCAACCACGCCGAAACGACTGCGAACAGGATAACG
The DNA here is from genome assembly GCA_963677915.2 of Vallitaleaceae bacterium. Lineage (GTDB taxonomy): Bacteria > Bacillota > Clostridia > Lachnospirales > Vallitaleaceae. Next base: position 29,189 of record CAXXGE010000002.1, read on the forward strand.
AAAGCAGTCGCCAAAGCATTTGTCAATAATCCGCATGAAGAAGTCATGAGGGTAGCACAGGAAAGTGCGGTGAAATATGGAATCTAAAACAACGAAACAACCTATAGAATCTAAAAAAGCGGAAATCAAGGAGGAAATAATAATGGTACAAAAAGCATTGGGAATGATTGAAACTAGAGGACTTGTCGCGGTAACAGAAGCAGCTGACGCTATGCTAAAAGCTGCAAACGTCGAACTTGTTGGAACTGAAAAAATCGGATCCGGTCTTGTAACTGTATTGGTCAGTGGCGATGTAGGCGCTGTTAAAGCTGCTGTAGAAGCAGGCGCAGCTGTTGCTTCAAGACTTGGTGAAGTTGTCGCTACTCACGTTATTCCACGTCCACACAGTGATGTAACTAAAATCCTGCCGAAGCTGTAATTCATCTGAAGTCGAAAGGTCGAGGTAAACATGTCAGTATCAACAATGTCTCTAGAGGCAATCATCAAGGAAGCGGTCGAGAGGGAGCTTGGAAAGAGTCAAGCACCAGCATCGATCCGCAGCAATAGGGAAGATCTGGCAGTGCCCATCGGCATCTCAGCAAGGCATGTCCATGTCACAAGGGAGCACCTGGATATCCTTTTCGGTAAAGGCCATCAGCTCAAAGTGAAGAAAGAGCTGATGGGCGGCCAGTTTGCAGCCGAGGAACGTGTGACGATTGTAGGAACCAATCTGCGTGTCATTGAAAATGTCCGCATTCTTGGACCTGAAAGAAAACGGACTCAAGTTGAGGTGTCGAAAACGGATGCCAGGAAGCTTGGCCTGAATGCACCAATCCGCGAAAGCGGCGATGTTGCAGGTTCAATGCCTATAACACTGGTTGGGCCTAACGGCGCAATCAGACTGGATGAAGGGTGCATCGTGGCACAGCGCCATATACACATGAATCCCAAGGATGCCGAAAGATTCGGCGTCAAGGACAAACAGATTGTAACTGTAAAAACCGGTGAAGGTGTCAGAAAAGGTGCACTGAGCAATGTTCTGGTGCGCGTAGACGACAGCTACAGGCTCGAAATGCACATCGATACCGATGAGGCGAACGGTCTCGGAATCACACCAAAAGATACGGTTACAATCCTCA
>CAXXGE010000003.1:0-48276 GCA_963677915.2 Vallitaleaceae bacterium
TGTCGATAGACTGACATGAATACATATAACAAAACCGTTGGGACTACGGAGTTAGCCTGATCAATTAGTTGTCGGTAGACAACTCTACTCAGGAAGCCCCCACTTCACAGCTTTTAGCGAAAGTGGTGGGTGAGTTCACCAGATTATTATAAACCAGCAACAGTTAGCCAAAGGAAACAATTTTGAATGGAGGATACTTATGTAAGTTTTTGTGAAAAATGAAGCGCTTGATGTAATCATCAATATTGTCGATGCGACCAATCTTAGCTGAAGCCTGTTCTTTACAACACAGCTTCTTGAATTGGGCATTCCGGTTGTTGAAACAGTATCAACAACCGGAGACAGCAACGGACTTGAGAAGCTGGTTGCAGCGGCTGTGGAAATGAAGGGTAAAACCCAGGTTACACCATACGAAAGCAAATGCATCGACAAGACCGACAGGGACTCTGTCGAGGCATCGGATAAAAGCATATCGCCATTCCTGGTGTTATGGCAACAAGAACAATACAGAATGAGAGACAAAGGCGTACGACAGCGATGCTGACGCCATTCATGCCTTGTGGTGCCAAGCTACCGGTAATTGCCCTTTTTGCAAGTGTCTTCTTCAATGATGCGGCTTGGGTTGTTATATTGGCTGTTGTTTGCGGTATTTCCAACTTCATCGATACAGATGAGCTGGCCTTGGTTTCAGGTGCCACTGATGTAGGAGGCGTGATGGGACTGACATCCGTAGCAACACTGTCCTACCTGATGTTCAATCTGTTTACACCGCCTTGCTTTGCAGCTATAGGATTGATGAACTCTGAGATGGAGAGTGCCAAGTGGCTTTGGGGCGGCGTTGGCTTCCAGTTTGGTATGGGCTTTGTAGTTTCGTTCCTTACGTACCAGATCGGTACTTTGATTACAACAGGCACAGTAGGAGTGGGATTGGTCCCGGTCTGATTGCCGTGGCTGCCATATTCCTGATTCCCGTCGTCATTGTCCTGCTGTTCAGGCCAACGATTTTGTCGTCAAGCTCTCTTGTAAGTGAAAATAAAGATATTCTTTCAAAAGGAACATACAGCGAGCCGGAAGATGCGGTCGAGGCAAGCGCTCCCGAAGCTGACAACAAGCCGGAGGAAATCGTTGAGGTAGAAGTTGTTGAGAGAGTATCAACGATACCCTTGCAGATAGGGGAATAGTCTCAGAATCAGATCAGTAACTTGTCCGGACGGTTTCTTATGCGTGACGGACGGAAAAAGTGAAATACCAGACGATACATGGGTGCTGCCTGTTCTGCATGTAGAAAAGATTAAGTATATTGATGTCCTGGAAGATCCATATGTTTACTACCAGTGGAATAATTAATGTGAAAAACCGGAGATGCATGCATCTCCGGTTTTTGGTCATTGCTTTTGATTATTTTGAGCAGCTGCACCCGTTTGAATTGGTACTGCTGTAAGGACAACCCGTACACTTGACTCCTCTTTTTCGGTCCTTTATTATCTTGGCGCTTGCGCCAGCCAGTAGCGATATGATGACAAGAAAAACGATGATGTTTGCCAACATCGAACCACCTCCTCAAGTATGGTCGTTATATCAGGATGGCAGATGCCAGTTCCTTGTCTATGCTGTATCTCGCATCTTTCACGTTAATCACATAGATGTCGGCCAATATGGAAACAACGGTTACTATTTCGCCCTCGAAGCAACCCAGGGTAAATAGAAAGTCTTTGATGCTGTTATCAATCGTGTCGATTTTGTGTATGATATGGGACGTTCCCACTTCGGTATGAGTCAGGTTATGTTTACTGACTCTTGTCGTATTCTTTTTCGTGAATGCAGTATTAATCTGATTGCCTACCAATGTCATTCCCATAATGACCTCCTCTTTTCACATATATTTATTGATCGAACTCGTCGCTCAAATAATCTACGATTGCTTCAAGCATCCTATCAGATACGATATGCTCCATTTTACATGCGTTGTCAGCTGCTTCATTCGGATCCAGACCGAGTGATTTTTCGAGATAGCGTGTTATGAGCTGATGGCGCTTGTAAATCTTGGCAGAAACAGTTTTGCCTTTCTTCGTCAATGTAATCGACCCATATGATTCCTTGTTGATGAGACCGAGTTCGCTCAAGTGGTTCATGGCTTTCGTTACGCTCGGTTTGGAAACACCAAGGTGCTTGGCTATCTCCACACCGTGGGCATGGCCATGGTCTCTTTCCAGAACATAGACGGTTTCCAGGTACATTTCTGTTGATTCGTTATAACGCATGGATTACCTTCCTTACATTTCTTTGATCCAATAGAAGTAATAAGTTTGCCTTGGTTAACAATTAGATTATAGAACTTTGTAGATGAATTGTCAATAGGGGACCGGGAATAAGCATCCTCGGTTGTTTATGCGTTAGCCTAAGTGGTATAATGAAGCATACAAATTCAAAGGGGGAAGATTATGGAAATAACACTGAATAGAGTATTTCTGGCATTTGGTCTAACACTCTTTGCTGGTCTGTCAACTGGCATAGGCAGCGCCCTTGCCTTTTACACAAAGCAGACAAACCATAAGTTCCTATCGGGTGCGCTCGGGTTTTCGGCAGGGGTTATGATATATGTGTCGACAATTGAGATATTCGTCAAAGCCAGGGATTCCCTGACCAGTGTCTATGGAGAAACAAAGGGGTACTGGGTGACAACGATCGCTTTTTTTGCCGGCATTGCTTTCATCGGACTGATTGACAAGCTGGTCCCTGAAGAGGAGAATCCTCACGAAATACATGATGTGGAGGAAATGAACGAAAAGAAAAACAAGGCATTGCTTCGGATGGGTCTCTTCTCAGCATTAGCCATTGCCATCCACAACTTCCCTGAAGGTCTTGCGACCTTTATGGGAGCTCTCCACGATCCTGCCCTCGGTATCAGTATTGCTGTTGCAATCGCCATCCATAATATTCCGGAAGGTATCGCTGTTTCAGTCCCTATCTATTATGCCACAGGTGACAGAAAGAAAGCTTTCAGGCTTTCCTTTTTATCCGGCTTGGCCGAGCCGATTGGGGGAATCATCGGATTTTTCCTTCTAAAGACTATTTTCAACGATGCCATGTTCGGCATCATCTTCGCCTCGGTTGCGGGTATTATGGTTTATATATCTCTGGACGAACTGCTTCCTACAGCAGAGAAATACGGAGAACACCATATCGCTATATTTGGGCTCATAGCAGGCATGGGTGTTATGGCATTAAGCCTTTTGATGTTTGCATAGATCACTGTAAAAAATGTATATAATGCATGATGCATGGTTCGACTGTCGTCATAAAAATCCCGGCGAGAGTCGGGATTTTTATCGTGTAATAGGAATGCTCCATTGATACAGCACACTAGATACCAATGAGATGAATCCCAAGATGCTCAGACAGCTCAGAGGCGTACATTGATGCAAGCAGGTTCTTGGCTTTTGTGAATTCGTTGCAGGGGAAGAGAGCGACGTAGATTCTGCAGTCCTTCAAACTCCTGGTGCTGTTAAGGATAGCATTCAACTACGCGTGGCAGACATAAGGGTACTTGGTTTCCAGAAAAGATCCTTCACGCGCCTACTTTTGTGGAGGGATCCTTGCTCCTTTGTGCAGATAGTAGAGCATTTTTCTGAAACAAATGTATGTTAAGTTTTGCAGAACATATTGACGTTTGTCGATTTGTGCGATATCATATCGATGAATATAGATATGACGGGAGGCTCTCTGTGGATGATTTTAACATAATTCAGCGAGAATTCCCCCTCCTCCATAGGTGGCGGGATGAATCACCTTTTCCTAAAAAATACGTAAATATGTTCCCTATAAATGTGGGAGGTGTGTTCTATGGTAAAACAAAAGGGTTACCGGTATCGGCTAAAGCCTACAACCAAGCAGAGGCAGAACTTGAATCAGGCTTTTGGCTGTGCCAGGAAGCTCTACAACTTCTACGTGGACGACCTGTACCGGCAATTGGAAGCCCGTGGTTATGAGTCCGGGAGGATAGACAATGTATCCGTGCGACTTTTCGTTCACCACCAACAACCAGAAAGGCACCGTCAAGCTCTTCCGTGACCTGAAGGGCCGAAAGACCTATATCAAGATACCGAAACTGAAAACGCCGATACATATTGTCATGCATCGTGCTCCGATAGCCGGTTCGGTGATCAAGTCTGCGACCATCAGCATGGATATTCTGGGAAACTATGATATCTCCATTCTGCTGGAGTATGACGACGCTCCGGTTATGCCTTTTATCATGTCCACCAGCAAGATTGTAGGCCTTGATTATGCCCAGCAGGAAGACAAGCTGGTCAAGGAACAACGTAAACTGTCACGCAAGCAGTTCAAATCTGCCAACTGGATCAAACAAAAGAAAAAGGTATCAAGGCTACAGAGCAAAATCAAACGGCAGCGCTTGGACTGGCTGCACAAGAAGGCATACCGTCTTGCCGAAGACTGCGATGCTGTCGTTGTGGAAGATCTGGATCTTCGCAGTCTGGCCCAGTGCCTCAATCTTGGTAAGAACCTGCATGACAACGGCTTCGGCATGTTTCGAAACATGCTCGCCTACAAGCTGGAGGACCAGGGCAAGGTTCTCATCAAGCTGGACAAGTGGTTCCCGTCCAGCAAGACCTGTCCGGAATGCGGTCTGGTAATCGGAAGGGACCATAATGCAGCCATCATCATTAGACAACAGGGCATCGTCATGTTGCTGTCGATAGACTGACATGAATACATATAACAAAACCGTTGGGACTACGGAGTTAGCCTGATCAATTAGTTGTCGGTAGACAACTCTACTCAGGAAGCCCCCACTTCACAGCTTTTAGCGAAAGTGGTGGGTGAGTTCACAAGACAGCTTTGTTCTTTAAAGCATTTTGTGATGAGAACAGGCGGCATATCATAAAAGAATTACAGTCTGGTGAAAAATGCGCATGTCCGCTTCTGGAAAATGGACCTATTACATGCTTTCAGATAAGGGTAGCCATAAGGCAAAGGAATTATTGGATGAAATACTTGAGAAATCAGAAGGAACAATCTGTTGCAACATATGCGAGTAGAAGAACAAATTGGAGGAAGCCATTATGAAGATAATTGTGATTGGTGCTGTTGCCGCAGGAACTTCAGCGGCAGCAAAAGCAAGAAGAAATGATGACATGGCGGAAATTGTCATCTACGAAAGAGATCAGGACATATCATATTCCGGTTGCGGATTACCTTATTACATCGGAAATGAAAGAGGCTTCGTGCATAGTTGTGGGTAAATCTTCTGCTTTTCGGATTGATTTACACTAAATCTCAGCCTATTACTCAGCGGCAGTCAAGGGCGAGCGCAGCTCGTTCATCTTGACCCTTGACAGCCTCATTTCACCAAGAACCTAGATATTGGTCAGCAGTTTATAGCTGCTGACCTGGCGCCGCCGAGGTCGGGGTTTGGGGCAGAGCCTCAAATAAAAAACAATTGAAAAACCATCTGTGTTCCTTTATTGTATTAGTGCCTAAACTCATACAGGAAGGAATTATCACAGATGGCTTCAGCTAATACTTTATGCAAAAACTTATTAAATGTCAATGACGTTGTGATTGTAAACCATGATTTTTTCACTGACTCTGATGGTGTCAAACACCTAAGGATCAAAGCACGCCCTAAAAAATGGAAGCAGAACATCTGCCCAATTTGCGGCCAAAAGTGTCCTGGCTACGATCAAGCTTCTACAATCGGCAAGATCTGGAGAGGTTTGGACTGGGGCGGCATCATTGTTGAGATTGAATGCCCGACAAACCGTATCAAGTGCCCCGAACACGGTGTTGTGACTGCTGATGTTCCATGGGCATACCCGGGAAGCAACTTCACGAAGGACTTTGATCTCACTGCCGCTTGGCTTGCGACCTATCTTCCCCGAAGCACTGTCTCCGATTATATGCGTATTGATTGGGCTACCGTCGGCAGATGCATCACCAGGACCCTGAATGATATCGAACCGGAGCGTTCCAGAAGACTCAATGGACTGGTCAATATCGGCATCGACGAGACCAGCTACAAAAAGGGACACAAATATATCACCATTGTTGTCAACCACGATACGAACACCGTCGTATGGGCTGCAAAAGGTCATGGAAAAACTGTACTGGAACAATTCTATCGCAGCCTGACACCGGAACAGCTGTCTTCAATCAAAGTCGTTACCGGTGATGGAGCCAAGTGGATCACCGAGTGTGTCAACGAATTCACACCCGAATGTGAGCGGTGTGTCGATCCGTTCCATGTTGTCGAATGGGCCATGTCGGCTCTTGATGAAGTCAGGCGCGATGCTTGGAGAGACGCATACACGGCCGCTCAAGACATCGCCAAAGAACATCCCAGAAAGCCAGGACGCCCCAAAACGGACGATCCGATTTCTGCTAAAGTGACTGAATCAAAAACCAGAGCAACAGAAATCAAAACGTCCACTTTCGCACTGGGAAAAGCACCCGAGAATCTCACAGAGAATCAGCGGTTGAAGGTGGAAATGATTGCAGCTACCAATCCACGTCTTTACAGAGCCTATCTGATGAAGGAAAAACTTCGGTTGCTACTTAAGATAAAGGACCTTAACGAAGCAGAGACTGAACTGAAAAAATGGCTTTGGTGGGCAAGTCACAGTCGTATACCGGCATTCATTGAGCTGAACAAAAAAATCCGGCGGCACAAAGAACACATATTAAACACGATTCGCCTCGGAATGAGCAATGCAAGAATCGAGGCTATCAACAACAAGATAAAGCTGATTGTGCGGAAAGCATATGGCTTCAGGAATATTCAAAATATGCTGGATATGGTCTATCTGGTTTGCTCTGATTTGGTGATACCACTACCTAATCGGAAGTCTAAACCGGCTCAACCGGCATAAACACTGGATCTACAGGGAAAACTCACCCACAGGTATCCACGAAGAGCCAAATGAAATCAGTGATATCAATGAACTGACACCAAGGGATTCGGAATTCTTTAGAATGAAATATGATATTGACATAAAAACAAAACATGAGGTATTGGACATTGATTCAAAAGCAAAGAAGCTGACAGTCAAAAACCTGGAAACAGACGAAACTTTTGAGGATACCTATGACAAATTGGTCTTAGCGACAGGAGCCAGATCTTTCATACCTCCGGTTGAGGGTATCGACAGTGAACATGTTTTCTTCCTTAGGAATGTACAGGATGCTATTAGAATAAAGACATTCATTGAAAATAGGAAACCGCAGACAGCCGTCATTGCTGGAACAGGCTTCATTGGTTTTGAAATGCTGGAAAACCTTCTTGCCTATAACATCGACGTTATTATTGTTGAGATGATGGAAAAGATAACTCCGAACCTTGATATTGATATGGCCATCTATCTTGAAAATATCCTTAAAGCAAAGAATATTAAAATTCTAAAGGGAACGAAGATTGATGCTGTTAAGGATAATACGGTCCTACTGAGCAATGAAGATACGATTTCTGCTGATATGGTCATTATGGCCACTGGTGTGCGTCCGAATGTTGACCTTGCGCTTAAGGCAGGTGTTGAGCTAGGCACGACAGGTGCTATAAAAGTTGAAACAGATATGTCCACCAACGTGGAGGATATCTATGCTTGTGGTGACTGTATTGAAACTTTTTCACAGATAACAGGGAAGCCGGTTTATCGTCCGCTTGGTTCGACAGCCAATAAGACCGGAAGAATAACAGGGGATGTAATAACAGGCGGTTCGCTAAGATATCAAGGCAATCTGAGCACAGGTATCTTCAAGCTATTTGATATGACGATTGCTGCAACCGGTCTTTCAGAGCAGGAAGCAAAAAATGAAGGCTATGATGTCATTGTCAATCACAACATCAAGCCGGACAAACCAGCATACTTCCATGGTGAAGAAATGGTCATAAAAGGCATAGCTGATCGGAAAACCGGACAGCTCCTTGGTGCACAGATTATCGGTACAGAGGGGGTTGATAAGCGTATAGATGTATTTGCGACGCTTATTACTTATAAAGCAAAAGTGGAAGAGTTGTTTCATTTGGACCTTGCGTATGCCCCGCCTTATTCAACAACGAAAGATCCCGTTCACTACACAGGCATGATTCTTGAAAATGCTATTCATAGAGGCAGAAATGTCGTGACCGCAGAAGAAGTCAGAAACAGCGAAGAAGATTTGCAGATTGTAGATGCAAGAAGCGAGAGTGATTACACCATGAAAGGTCACGTGGATAAAGCACGGAATATGCCTCATGCAAAACTCAGGGAAATGATGAAAAGTCTGAATCCGGAGAAAAAGACGGTTACTTACTGCAACAAAGGTGTAACCGGCAATGCGGCTCAAAATATTCTGATCAATTATGGATTCAAAGATGTGAGCAACCTTTCAGGTGGACATAAATTCTATAAGGGAACAAAAACACAGTGATTTTGGAGGATGAAAATGTCGTACAGGTTAAGGTGGTTCAACCATTGGCATCGACATGCAGAGAGAGCCGGAACAGGACTTTCGAGAAGTAGTTAATGCTATAAATAGTGATAGGGGTGGTATAAGCATGAGAATTGAAGATTTGACAGCGGAAAATGAAAAACTCTACTGTGTTTGCCTGGAGGACTGGTCTGAAGAGATGAAAGAAGCTGGCGACCACAAGGAGAAATGGTATAAATCGATGAAGGACAAGGGCCTTCGAGTAAAGTTGGCGCGTGATAACAGAGGTGATATCGGCGGTATGATTCAATATATACCGATTGAGTATTCATTTGCAAAAGGAAAGGATCTGTACTTCATTAATTGCATCTGGGTGCATGGCCACAAACAGGGAAGAGGAAATTTTCAGAAGAAGGGCATGGGTAGAGGATTGCTGAAAGCGGCTGAAGAGGACGCAAAATCACTAGGGGCCAAAGGAATTGTAGCTTGGGGCTTGACACTGCCCATCTGGATGAAAGCATCATGGTTCAAAAAACAGGGCTACAAGATCGCTGACAAGAAAAGTATGCAGGCGCTTGTGTGGAAACCATTTACAGATGATGCCATTGCGCCGCAATGGATACGAAAAAATAAGAAGCCGGATACCAAACAGGGCAAAGTGACTGTATCAGCCTTTCTCAATGGATGGTGTCCATCATACAATATCGTCTTTGAAAGAGCGAAACGGGCTGCAGAGGAATTTGGAGATGATGTGATTTTCCAGGAATATGATACCTCGGATCGGAAGACATTGCTTGAGTGGGGGCTCTCAGATGCACTGTTCATCGATGGCAAGGAAGTTCAGACAGGTCCACCACCTTCCTATGAGAAAATTAGAAGAATGATTGAAAAGAAAGTCAAGAGGCTATGAATGCTGTGAATAAAGTCTATTTTTCCGATAGAAAAGAATGGCGTCATTGGCTAGAACAAAACTTTGTCAAAGAACAGGAGGTCTGGTTGGTTTATCCTCACAAAAACAGTGGCAAGCCAAGGATTGCATACAATGATGCTGTGGAAGAGGCTCTTTGCTTCGGATGGATCGACAGTACGGTTCGTTCATTGGATGCAAGTAGCAGCATGCAGCGTTTCACACCCAGAAAGCCAAAGAGCGGGTTTTCCCAGCCAAACAAAGAAAGGATAAAGTGGCTGTTGGAAAACAACATGGTTCATCCGTCGATTATCGAATCGGTCAGGCACATACCCGAAGAGACCTTTGTCTTTCCTGAGGACATATTGATAGCCTTGAAAGCGGATGAAGAAGTCTGGGAGCATTATCAGACTTTTCCGCCGGCATACCAGCGTATTCGGATTGCTTACATTGACAGCGCCCGAAAGCGTCCGGAGGAATTTGACAAAAGACTCAAATTCTTTATCGAGAAAACAAGAAAGAACAAGATGATTGGCTTTGGAGGCATTCGGAAATATTACAAATAATTGAAGTGGTGTGCATTTATTTACTTTTATTTACTTTTTTGCCAAAAGTGAGATAATATAGGTGTAGACTTTCAATACTTGTTGTCTCAAAAGGAGATGTTGTCGTGAAGTATACTGTTGAAAAACAAATCAATCTGCCGGCCAATGAAGTCATGCATCTGATGATGGACATGGATTTCATGAAGGAGTGGCAGGGAGATGGATACATTCGCTGCCTGCGCTGAAGAGCGGATGCACCACTAATAGCATTGTGGCTATCCCATGCTGGACAGCCGCTTTTTCCGTTCTGTCATGACCCATGAGGCGAGGAAAAGTACAAAAGGGTGTTTGTGCCCTTTTAGAAATGAGGTGCGTTATATGAACAGCATAAAGAAGGAAATCATGAAAAGTGGACAGGGCTTCATTGCGGCTCTCGACCAAAGCGGTGGAAGTACACCGAAGGCTTTGGCCGGCTATGGCATACCGAAAGAAGCATATGGCAGTGAAGAAGAGATGTTCGACCTTGTCCATGAAATGAGAAGCAGAATCATGAAGAGTCCCCATTTCAGCTCTGGCCGTATACTTGCAGCCATACTTTTTGAACAGACGATGGATAGGAAAGTAGAAGGCAAGCTGACGGCCGATTACCTGTGGGAGGAAAAGGGCATTGTTCCCATCCTCAAAGTGGACAAAGGATTGGCTGAATTGGAACAGGGCGTTCAGATGATGAAGCCGATTAATAATCTCGAAGATACTCTAGGGAGGGCCCAGGAAAGGCGGATATTCGGGACAAAGATGCGTTCGGTAATCAAGAACGCCAATCCTGATGGCATCAAAGCGATTGTGGAACAGCAGTTCGAATACGCAAAACGAATCATTGCAGCTGGATTGGTACCGATTGTCGAACCTGAAATTGATATTAAAAGCCAGGACAAGGGCGAATCGGAAATCATTTTGAAGCAGGAGATTCTGAAACAGCTGGATCTGCTGCCGAATGGCGATGTCGTCATGCTTAAACTATCCCTGCCCAACGAACCGGATTTCTACCGTGAGCTTATAGAACATCCGAGGATTTTACGTGTTGCGGCTCTATCGGGAGGCTACAGCCGGGAAGAGGCGGTGGCGCTGCTAGAGAGCAATAAAGGCATGATTGCCAGCTTTTCAAGAGCGTTGGTTGAAGGACTGACAGCTAGCCAAACTGAAGATGCATTCCATGAAACTCTGAAGGACTCAATCGAGAAAATCTATCAGGCATCCATTAGTTGAGATTGGAGGCTGTTGATTGTATGTCAACAAGATGATATAATTAGATGATAATCATTATCATAAAAGGAGGAGCACTCATGAGGAAAATATATGCAATCATCATGCTGACAGCTAGCCTTCTTGTATTGGCAGCCTGCAGCAGTGAAGTGGAAAACAGACAAGAAGCAAACGATGACACTATGAAACTGACTCTAGAAGAACTTTCGAAGTATGATGGCAAAGATGGCAGACCTGCCTATATAGCTGTTGAAGGGATCATCTACGATGTCTCTGAAGCACCCCCTTGGAATGGCGGGGAACACAACGGTTTCACAGCCGGAAAAGAACTGACCGAAGAGATGCGTGACATCTCTCCCCATGGTTTTTCCAAGTTGAAGCTTGTACCTGCAGTGGGCGAACTGGTAGAATAGAACTATAAAACAATGGGGATGTGACGCCAATGAAGAAGACGCCATTCATGAAGTTTCACTGGGTCCTTGTGGCAATGTACGTGACAACTTTCCTGCTGGGCTTGTCGATTCGATATATCGGCAGCATCAGGAACATCCACCCATACTTCGGTATGGGTGTCGTTGTTGTGCCTGCTTTGTTCTACATCTTGAGCAAGAAGAAGAAAGCCATACGAATCATGTTGAGGAGCAATTTCCTCAAGGCGCCTGATTGGTTGATGTTGACTGCCAGGATTACAACGCTGTTGATGATGCTCCATATCCTGGTAATGGTCACTAGCGGCTTCATCCTCTTCTGGGACCTGTCGCCGAATCCAACCGTCTACATAACGGTGCTGAGAGTTCACCGGTCAGCTATCATAATTCTGCCCTTGTTGGCAGTCGTTCATGCCATAAGCAGGCTTCTTTGGCGAAATAGGAATCAAAAACATCTATGAGGCTTATCGCGCTGACATATTTCCTTCTTGTCGCAGTAATAGCATATTTCCGTATCCATAAAATCGCCATTTTCGAAGGCTTTGATGCTGTTTAGCGTGGTAGAGGCGATGTTCTCCAATGCTTCTGCCGTCAGGAAGGCCTGATGGGAAGTTACAAGGACGTTGGGGAACGTCAGCAACCTGGCAAGCACATCATCACTGAGTATCTCTTCAGACATGTCCTCGAAGAAATACTGACTTTCTTCTTCATAGACATCAAGACCTGCATAACCAATTTTCTTATCTTTCAAGCCCTGGATCAGTGCCGTTGTATCGACCAGTCCGCCTCGGGATGTATTGATCAGCATGACGCCGTTTTTCATTTTGTCGATGCTTGCTTCATTGATGATATGATGGGTTTCTTTGGTCAAAGGGCAATGCAATGAGATGATATCGGAGGACTTATACAGTGTTTCCATATCCGCATATTCAAGACCGTGATTCGTTGTTTGGAAACATGTCGTAGGCGAGAACCTTCATACCGATTCCCTGGCAGATCCCTGCGAAGATTCTGCCGATCTTGCCTGTTCCTATGACACCTACGGTTTTCTGATGGAGGTCAAAACCCTGAAGGCCGTTGATGTTGAAATTGTTGTCCCTGGTTCTTGAGTAGGCTTTGTGTGTCTTCCGGTTCAGTGTCATGATCAGCGCAAGAGCATGCTCAGCGACAGCATAGGGTGAATAGGCAGGAACGCGGACTACGTGGATCTTGCCAAAGGCCGCTTTGAAATCAACATTGTTGTAGCCGGCGCATCGCATGGCAATCAGTTTCACGCCGTTCTCATGAAGGATGTTGATGACGTTTTCGTTCAATGTATCGTTCACAAAAGCGCAGACCACATCATACCCTTTTGACAGTGCGGCGGTGTCTTCATTCAGTTTATTCTCAAAATACTTGATTTCGAATCCGTAACTGTTGTTAAGGCGGTCAAAGGACTGACGGTCGTAGTTTTTGGTATCGTAAAAAGCTATTTTCATCTATATCACCTTCCAAGCTTAATTGCTAATGGTTTTCAATTACACTGTCATTATATCACATCGCTTAAAATGGGCGGTAACATATGAAACGGTTGTATCAAAAAAACGGAGCTTAGCACTAGCAAATCTCATTTGCCAATGCAACAACTCCGTTCAACATTGTGTGCATCCTTATTAGTTGCCGGTGTTCTTTCTTGCGATTTCCCCGATAACAGGCAATTCAAACCATTCACCTTGGTAGGCTTTGATCATGAGTATAATCCAACCTGCTAGTGTTGCCAGTCCAATCAACGAACTGATTATACCGCCTATGAAGCCGATTCTTCCGAATACACTGACGATAATGGTTGCAGATCCAAAGAAAATGAGCGACTGCAGCGCATGGAATTTTACATAACTACTGTCTTTCTCGATCAAGAAGAACACAAGACCACTGACCCATCCGAAGAGAATGGATACAAGTCCTGCCGTATTCTCGTTCAAACCGGTTGATGATTTTCCAATAGACTCCAATTTTTTCATATCTTTTCTCCTTTACACAGCTCTATAGAAATATATTATTGCGCCATATCAATTTGATTCTATCATATGTAGCTCGTCGCCGCATCAAAAAATCCATATGAATTGTATGATTAAACCTTAAATGTTATAATATATTTGTTGAATTGTCAACAGTTCGCTTGTTACCAATCTGACAAAGACTTTGCTTCCAAGTTCACAACTGATCCTGTCAAAGCGCCCCTATAGTGCAATGAAAGGGGCGCTATCAGTCTTTCACCGAAGTAAACAAGATCAATCAGGAAAACGTTCCGGACGATCATTCTCATAAGGAATTACAAAGACGGTTTTTATTGATGGGAGAAAGAGCAACCATTTGTCAACTTTCGAATGGTGACGGTATGTGAATCCATGGTCAGGTTTGGGATGTGTATGCAGGATGACTTCGATATGCGCGCCATACTGTAGCCAATACCATGGTGATTCCAAGAGATATATGAAGAGAAAAGGCAAGATGACGTTCGGTTGGATCGGCCCTGTTTCTTTCATTCCCCTGTGCGTTTTCCCGGTAAAGTAAATCATCTTGTCACCGTGAGTAACTGAGTAGACGAAGGTGATCCATTCATAGCTTTCACTCAACGGCCGGTACCGCTTTGCCCAAGCCTCAATCGCTAGTATGACTCGATTCAAATAACATGCTGTTTCATCGGTCTCTTTCACCGATCTTCAGCGTCAGCCAAACTCGACGTAGCTACGGCTATGCCTTCGTTTGCCTTCCTTGAACATCGGCGAAATAGTCTCGCTGAAACAGCAAGCTACTTAAATCGAGTCATACTAGTTGTTCTGTTGAGAACCTTTTCTTATTCATGTATGTTACCTCCATGCAGTAAGCGTTAGAACAGCAGACGGGTCATATAACTTACTATACTACGAATCGATACCCTGCAACAACTCAACCAATATTCATTTGAGATAGAGAGGTGGCTACATGGCGATTGAAAAGCAATATGCATTAGACGTTGAGAAAATCTTGTCGCACAGGCATGACCAAGGCGCCGACCTCTGGACGTCAACTGACAAGCGGTTGATAAAAGGATCGCCCTTTTCGACTCTGGAAAGCGTGATGTACTTGCTGGAGCTTGGCATGGAGCCATCGGACCCAATATTGAAGGAAACCGCTGAATTGATTTTCAGCACTTGGCAGGAAGATGGCCGTTTCAAACTCTACCCCAAAGGGGCTATATATCCATGCCAGACGATTGTGGCGGCAAACACCCTGTGCCATATGGGATACGCTGATGATACCAGACTGCAGACAACTTTCCGTCATCTTCTGGATACGCAATATGTTGATGGGGGTTGGCGCTGCAACAAATTCAGTTATGGACGAGGCCCGGAGACGGAATATTCTAATCCTTTTCCAACACTTAACGCCCTTGATGCGTTCCGTTACAGTGGTTACTTCAACAAGGAACCCGCCATTGACAGAGCTGTGGACTTTCTGCTGGAGCACTGGACGATCAGGAAACCCATCGGTCCATGTCAATACGGAATCGGCACGCTGTTCATGCAGGTCGAATACCCATTTAGGACCTATAATCTTTTCTGCTATCTCTATGTCCTGTCCTTTTACGAAAGGGCCAGGAATGACAAGCGGTTTCTTGCAGCCCTGGAAACATTGGAGTCCAAAATGAGAGATGGGCAGATCGTCGTCGAACGAGTCATTCCAAAACTGGCCGGGTTTTCATTCTGTAAAAAAGGCAAACCCAGTTCATTGGCGACGAAGCGCTATGATGAAATCATACACCGGGAGGTGTTCAAATGAAGCTTCTGATGCTGGCGCTCCTTCAGCTGCCGGGCATCGGCAGGAAGAAGAGCATCGAGATATTCAGGAAAATGTGCCTGATGGCAGAGGTGAAGCCTTCCATGCCTGCCTTGGACTACGACATCGACGATGTCGACCGAGATGCCTGGATAGAGGTGCTGGAAAAGGCGCGTCATATCCTTGAACGTGCCGATCGGGCCGACATAAAGACGGTCGCCGCCCATACGGATGCCTATCCGGACAGACTGTACAGGTTGAAGGACTATCCCGCCTTTCTGTTCCTGAAAGGTGACACGGAGCTGCTGAATAACGAGAGGAACATAGCTGTTATCGGAACCAGGAATCCAGTAGGACAAAGCCTGTCAGCTGCCAGAAAGTTCACACGACAGGTGGTGGAGAATGGGTGGACCACGGTCAGTGGGCTGGCTGTAGGCATCGACACAGCAACCCATGAGGAAACACTGGTATGCGGCGGCAGGACGGTTGCTGTGCTGCCTTCCGGCATCCTGAACATCTATCCTATAGAAAACAAGGCACTGTCCGACAGGATCGTTGCAAATGGGGGCCTGTTGGTCTCAGAGTATGCACCGGAATTACCTGCCGAGAGCTACAGATTCGTGGAAAGGGACAGGATTCAGAGCGGATTGAGCGAAGGAATCATCGTCGTCGAAACAACAGCGAATGGCGGCACGATGCATGCCTCGAGGACAGGACATGAAATCGGTATTCCTCTTTATGTATATGGTAACCGTTTGGACGATATTAGATTCAGCGGCAACAAAGAATTGGTGGAAAAATTCGGAGCTGTGCCGGTGGATGAGACATGGAAAATCGAATAGACAGGACGCCATCAAGGTGATATAATTAAATAGTAATGATTCTCAAATAGAAAGGTGGTTATATTATGTTATTTGTTCCCTATATCATGTTTGATGGCAATGCTGCTGAAGCGCTGTCCTTCTACAGCGAAATCCTCGGTGCTGAAAATCCACCTCAAATCATGCATTACAGTGATGCTGAAGGTATGGAAATCCCGCCGGAATATGAGGATAAAATCCTGCATGCGGAGCTGTCGTTTCCAGGAGGTATGATGTATATCAGTGATGCTTTCCCTGGTTCAAAAGTAAGCTACACCGACAGCATTTCTTTCAATCTTGGCCCCGACTCGGAAGAAACTTTGAGGGCGCTGTTTGACTCGCTTTCAGAAGGCGGTACGATCATTCAGCCGCTCAAGGAAAAGAATTCTGGGGTGCCATATTCGGATCAGTCAATGACAAGTTTGGGATTCACTGGAGTTTGAATTACCAGATTCCTCAGAAATAAACGGCACATTTCGAATCAAAAGGTGATTTTGTGAAAGTTGAAGCAACGGCCGAATAGTTAGTTTTCCTGCCCCTGGACTGTCCAGACGGGTTCGAGCCTTTTCTTCTCCATTTTCTTCTGCTGCTCCGCGATCAGGCCGGCGCCATGGCCCATGGGGCAGACGACGCACCAGCTGCGTGGCTTGAAAAACACGCCCATGAGGATGCCGATGGCGAAGGACATGCCCATGAAACGCAAAAGGGCGAAGGCCATCTTCTCGAATACGAAACCTGTGTGGATCATGGAAATGCTGAAAACAACCATCATGAGCGCCAGCAGGATGCTCTTTGCCTTCCGGGTACTTATGAACTTGGGAAGGGGACGATTCAGGGACAGGCGCTCCATGAATTTGCCGAGGAAGGATCCTCTCGGGCAGTGCTTTGAACAGTGGATCTTGCCCTCGCCTCTAAGCGCATGGTAGATAGGCGCGCCCATGCAGACAAAGCCAAGGATGCCGAAACGGATGTCGATGAAACCGACTATGAAAAATGCGACGATGATGATCCAGGACCAGGTTTGGTGGGATCTAGTTTTTTTGATCATGATTTACTCCTAATTACATGTTGTGTATTATGTATACAATATCTTTTTGATGCTTGAAACATAATATTACAATATTGCAATATAGTCAAGGGGTTTTTGTGAATTTTTTAATGCTGCATTTTTATGCTTGATATCTATTATCATTTGTGGTATTCTATATGGGAATATATTTGGAAGATAATTGAATGGTGCAACCAGTCAAGTTATAAGCCAGAACTTCTATTTAAAACAAAGGGAGTGGTGCTTTTTTTGTTGCAGTAAAATACCATAATTATGCGGATGATTTTGAAGGAGCAATGAATTGGTAAGAAATATTGTATTGAGTATCTTTTTAATGATTATATATGGTTCAGTGTATTCCTGGGGAATATTTAGAATTCCAGTGGAAAACACTTTTGGAATCGGCGCTACTTTAAGTGGTATGCCGTATATGACTTTCCTTGTGGTTTATGCTGTAAGCATGCTTCTTGGAGGAAGATACATCGGAAAATACTCCTCTCGTCTTCTTCTGATTCTTGGCGGTATTTTTATCAGTATTGGATGGGTGTTATCCTTTTTTGCAACTAACATATTCTTCCTGACATTTACATACGGAATACTGATTGGTTTTGGAGTTGGAATTTCCTACGGCATACCTATCCATATACTTGCACATGATTATCCCAATAGAAAAGGTCTGATTATCGGCATAGCATTATCGGGATTTGGATTATCACCACTCATCACGGCGCCTTTGGGACATTGGTTTATTGCTAATTACGGATTGAAAGAAACATTCTTATATTATGGCCTTTTGTTTGGTATGATTATTGTTTCACTATCTATGTTAATCAAAGTATCCTATGGGACCAAGCAGGAAGACTTGGATAAGAAACTTGAAGACAAGCACTCAAAGTCAATTTTTTCATATCAAAGTTTTCCTTTTTCTTATTCATGTTTTTTGATCGGGACCTTGATTGGTCTAACCATTATTGGCCTGACAAGTAAAGTAGGAAATGATGTATTCGGATTATCTTCACAAACCATTGCTGGTTTTATGATCGTTTTTGCTCTTTTTAACGGCGCTGGCAGACCTCTTTTTGGATGGGTTACAGAAAAATTCGGTTCCGGATTTGCAATGAGAACATCCTATTTACTTGTTGTTATTGCTTCTTTCACCATGCTTTTCGCTAACAAGAATATGCTATACTTATATGTAGTCGTCTTTTCCATTTTGTGGTTAAATCTTGGTGCTTGGTTATCCATTGCCCCAATAATGACGATGCAATTATACGGAATGCGATCATATAGTAAGAACTATGGCATTATGTTTACAGCATATGGATTAGGAGCACTTATAGGTGTTGTTAGCACGGGATTGGTCATCGATGTACTGGACGATTATAATCTTATTTTCGTTCTAATAATTGCCTTATCATTAATTGGGGTATTTCTTAGCAGAAAAGTAAGTGCTGCCGATATTGAGCCGTACTAGTATCAAGGAGGAATGAACGTGACAAAAGGGCAAATTGAAGCGAGAATAAGTGAAGGTGTCAGCAAATTTGAAGTCGAGTACATGGGAAGAGGTCCCCAAAAGATTAAGACAATAGTTGTTGGAGATCTTGTAATCATTCGTCTTCTAGGATTTTTAAGTCAAGCAGAACAGCATATCGTAGAAGAGAACCAAGGTGTAGAGCTGTTAAAAAAAATGAGAACTATGCTATTCGAAAGAAACTTGAATCACTTTCATGAGGTTATTCAAGAAGTATTACCGTATAAGATCTTATCAACGCATTCAGATGTAAGCACACAGACTGGTGAGAAAATGATTATCATAACTTTTGACCAGAATATTGAGAACATTATTGAATGAATTGCAAATATTACAACATACAGGAGGTTTACCATGTTACGCCAGCTACAAAAATTCAGATTGAATACGGAAGTTGAAGAACTATTGAACACTTCAGCATCCGTTACAGTTCCTAAAAGCAGACAACATCTACTTGACATGGCAACCAACGATGGGGATGAAGTGTTTGATGTAGTGTATAACATCCCAAAACAAGGAGACGTTCCGGAAGCCACCGTTACCCTGTGTCAGAATGGTGTAGCCGTCAATTATTGCGATACGTACATGAGACGAAGAGATCCTGATTGTATGTATATAGGGGATTCAAAACCTACTGATAAGCAAAAGTTTGAGCTCCAGTATGATTTTGAATTTAGGGATATTAGAAACGAGGCCTTTCGGTGGTTAAAGCAGCAGGATTTGATTGCTATGCCGTTCATTTCGGGTGACGAAAGATATGGCGGTTATGATTCCCTGATTATATCTCCGAAGAATGCAGGTTTCTTTGTTGCAGGACTAGCTGACTTGCAAGGTTTTATTCCCTTGGATGAGATTAAAGATGGTTTTTCACCAAAGGTGGTCATCTATGTAGCCCCAACATTCAGGCACACGCACTTTAACGGCAAGCAAGTTGTCGTACACAATCGATTGGAGGAAACACATGAAATTTTCTCCTTTAATCTATACCCTGGCCCAAGTGCTAAAAAAGGTATTTACGGTGCGCTTTTAACAATCGGTGAAAGAGAGAACTGGATTACAGCTCACGCTTCGTCTGTTAAGGCAATAACAAAGTCGGGAACTCAAATTTCGATTATGCATGAGGGCGCCAGCGGTGGAGGCAAATCTGAAATGCTTGAAGAAATACATCGTGACAATGATGGAAGAATATCGCTTGCGTTTGATGCAGAAAGCGGTGTAAAGTATGCATTGGATTTAGATGAAACCGCTACGTTGCATCCAATTTCCGATGATATGGCCTTGTGTCATCCTTCCTTTCAAAACAATAAGAAGCTTGTAATATCTGATGCTGAATCAGGGTGGTTTTTACGCTTCGATCATATCAAAGAATACGGAACTTCACCTGAACATGAAAGACTGACCATCCATCCTCCTGAACCATTGATATTCCTGAATATGCAAGGTTCACCTGGAGGAAGAATTCTGATTTGGGATCATACCTATGATGAACCCGGAAAAAGGTGTCCTATATCCTAGGGTTGTTAATGCCTCGCCGTTTTATGGAGAATGTCATTGACGAACCAGTTGAAATTGACGTGCGTTTCTTTTGGTGTCAGGATGCCGAGAGCAACGAAAGAGATGCCGACTTATGGCATTGCCGGAATGATGCATGTGCTTCCTCCTGCGATGGCCTGGATTTGGAGACTGGTTTCTCCTCGTGGCCATGCGAATCCAAGCATTGTTGATACGCAAGGGATGAGCAGTGAAGGTGTAGGATCATATTGGCCTTTTGCAACAGGATTGAAAATAACGCATGCCAATCTGTTATTAGACCAAATTAGAAATACACCTGAAACCAGGTTTATCCTCATACCTAACCAACATA
Source organism: Vallitaleaceae bacterium (assembly GCA_963677915.2). Taxonomy (GTDB): domain Bacteria; phylum Bacillota; class Clostridia; order Lachnospirales; family Vallitaleaceae. The sequence continues at coordinate 20,672 of CAXXGE010000003.1, forward strand.
TCGGCTCATACAAGGTAGGTTTTGTTGCTGAATGGCTGAGCCGCGAATACCTTGCACAAAAAGGCAACGCAAGCTTTGCAAAAGAAGAGCTTATCCCTTCAAGGTGCACAGCACTCGGGTATATCCTTGCGCAACTTTTCAATCAATGGTTTCAGTGTGCCTTCTGAACTGCTGCAAACCGGAACTGCAGGGTAGTTTGAATGTGGAAGGCTATGATCAAGGTGCTAAAATTCTTACTGACTACTTTAAGCAAGAATTGAAGCAGTTTTTACAACCTGAATTGCATGAAACAGGTAAGAAGATAATCGAAGCATATTTAGATGATCAACCGCTTCAAGTATTTGAAGACCTATTATAAAACCAATTCATTAAGTCAATGAAGTGCTTCCTGCTGCCTAGAAGTACGGTGAACACCATATTGCAATTTACGGACTCATTGCAGGTATGGCTGTCATGGCACTGAGTCTTCTTATGTTTGCTTAGAAGGCATTTTGTGGTATAATTATGGTATGATATATCTGAAAAGGGCAAACACTGTGAAAACAGTGGACGCAAAGCTGCGGGCCTAAAGTCTTGACGACTATGGCAGCCGGGCCGCCAGAAAAGCTTACCACATATTGTGTAGTAGCTCTGCTTGGTGACCCAAGCAGATTTTTTGTGCCTTCATTGCTTTCGCTATCAAGAGGAGGTTGTGGTTTTGGAGTGCAAGGCTGATTTTATTCATAACAATGAGCGCGAAGAATTGCTACGGGAACATATGCAAAGGTATTTGCGTGATAATTCAGAAGATGCATTAGCAGGTATATATGAACTTTCGGGAGATCTCTTGGGATTTCAAATCTTACCAAATAATAACAAGAACGTAATCGAGATGAGTTCCGCTACCCTAATAAATGAGAACTTCAAATTATTTATGGGACTAATAAACGATGCTGTTGAGAATCTTGATAGTCTTATTCAAAGTGTTGCCAGCGGTATGGCAGTAAAAACGATAGAACGAAAATTTGATGAAGTCGGTGAACTGAGAAAGTTGGCAGAACGTATCGACAAAGATGAAAATTCAACTAAAGAAGTTAGAGATTCTTTGTTTGGAATTGGAAATGAATTGAACGAGAAGCTAACTGAAATACGATCAAATATTAAAAACAAGAAGAATACAAAAAATATTGAAGATACTGCTGAACCGTTTAATTGCGAGGAATGCAACCTTGAAGTGGAGATGGACGATAATACAGAAATGGCTTCTGCAGATGAAAATGATGCGACAACTGAGGATGCAGCGGAGCTGGCAAATGATGAGGAATGCAACCTTGAATTAGAGATAGACGACACTGATGAACTTGCTTCTGATGGAGAAGAAGAAATCCCTACTAATATTCTGCATCAAGACATGCGTGGCTATGATCCGCAATATATATCAATAATGGGTCATATGATTTGTGAGAATAGTTGGGCTGGTTTAATGTTGGGCATATACAAGCATTTTCATGAAAAAGGGCCACTAAAATTCGGCAGTTTTGCAGGGCGATCCAATGCATCAGAGGAGAAAGCTGGATTTAAGGAAGAGGTTGATCCTGATTTTGCTGTTGAAAAAGATATCCTGAAAAAGCCAGGTAGGATAACGGACAGCTTATTCGTCGAATTGGATAAAAGCGAGAATGAGTTCAGGGATGATATTCTTACATTGTTAAAATATTATGACGTAGACGAAGAGGATATCAAGTTTCGATTGAAAAAAAAGTGCCATCAAGATTCTATCGAGAATTCACTTTTAGCCGTCTGGTTGACACTCACTAGCTGACAAGGAATAGGAGTTGTATTATGGACAACAGTATATTGATTGAACAGTCGAAGAGTAAGTCAAAGATCTATTGTGAATTGAAAAATAACTTTGAAGAATCCACTGAGATATATGATAAACTGCTTAATGGGATTTCTTCTTACATGTCAATATGTGCTAAGAATATGTTGTTTCAAGATGTTGAGAGCTTGTTGAAAATATTAAAAGAACTTAACTGTGCGCATAATGATATTCAAGAAGTTATTGAGTCCATTGAGACTTATAGTATCGAACAAGAAGTAGTTGTTTAAGCAACCGCAATGCGATATAGACTGGACAACACATGCTATAATATTAAAAAGGCAAGGAAGCACTGAAGAGCTTCCTTGCCTTTTTTGTATTCATTAAAACCAGGAGGTATGATATTATGAGAGTAAAAGTAGCAGTGTATCCATTCGTAAGGGGGAGTGGGAATGAAACGTAATTACTATGCTGGTATCGATGTTTTACGTGGACTTGGCATATTTGTTGTGCTCATTCTGCATACGGCTTTTTATTCGTTTGACGGGATATTTGAACTGGACTTGTCGAACCCGCCGATCATTATAACCATAATAGGTTTGCTGCTGATGTTCGCTGGACTCTTTGCCATGATCAGCGGTTTTTCCCATGGGATACAGATTTTGAAGCGCCTGGATGACAAGATGCGTATGAGATCCATTATGGCACATTTAGGGACTGTATCCCTTTTCCTGATTGTGTTGGGAACCATTCAGAAGACGCTGATCGGATCGGGCCATATCCAGTTCGACACAAAGAGTTTCGACAATACAGTGCTTGTAGAGCTGATCAGATCGGGTGTATTCAAGCTGCCTGATTTGAATCGGATTCTATATATCAACAGTCTGACCATGATGGGCCTTAATGTACTGCTTTTGGGGCTGGTTTTCAGGTTGCTGTATTCACCAAAACATAAGACTCGTATTGCACCAATTCTGTATTTTTTAGGGATTGCATATTTTTTTATTTCACTGCTGAGGATTCCCCTCTATGATATCTTTATAGACGCTTTGGATAAGGGCAACTATCCGGTGGTTCTACTGCTGGATCTGTTCGTTAACAAGAACAATCCGATTCTACCATACTTTTCCTTTGCCCTGTTTGGAGCTTGGATGGCGGCTCTCTGTTATTTCGAGGTAAAAAGAAAGGAAAGGATTCATCTTAGCCAATGGATTCATTTTTCTCATGACTGGCGGATACCTGTATGTGAATCTGCCGGACACAATGCTGGAAAGGGCCATCGATCTGAAATGGTTTTCGATCATGGGCGCTCAGATAGGCTTGTTCATGCTGATGCTGCTGGTTGTGCTTGAGTGGAAAGAGGCCGGACGCGGTATCAGGAAATTCCTTTCAAGATTCGGGGTAGCCGGTCTGACGGTTTATTTGGCGGAAGCTTCCATGAACTCCATAGTTATCGTCGTCGTCAAAAAGCTGATTCCCGGCTTCTATTTCACGTTATATACTTCCTTGATCTATGGCATCATCACTGCCGTAGCCTATGGCTTCCTGCTGATGTGGTGGGAGAGGCATAACTACAAGTATGGCATTGAATATTTGTATATCCACCTTTTCAAAAAAATAAAAAGTGCGAAAGAAAGCAAGATGGGATTGGACCGATGAAAATTATTAAAGGGCTTTTCGATTTCCTGCGTTTAACGATGCACAGATATTATTCGACAAAGCGCATCAAGCGATATCAGTTGAAACAGCTGAAAAGGATTTATGACCATGCTGTCAGGAACAGCAGCTTCTACAGGATGCTGTATAAGGATCATCCGTTTGAAACGCTTGACGACTTTTACCGTCTGCCGGTAATCAACAAGCAGATCATGATGGAGCATTTCACGGATCTCAATACGGTTGGGCTTGTCAAAGAGGATGTCGTGGCTTACGCGGTCAGACGGGAACTGGAGAAGGACCATCTGGATTATTATCAGGATAAATATGTGGTAGGTCTTTCGAGTGGGACCAGCGGAAATAAGGGCATCTATGTGACAGACCGTGAATTGACTGAACGCCTGCCTTTCGTTTTCCTGGCCAGATCAGGGATTCCTCTGAGGCTCCTGCCCTTTCGGATGCTGTTCATGTTGAGGGTTTTCTCTCAGGGTTTCAATGACATCAATGCCACATTCATCAGTCTGTCCTACCTTTCAACGATGGAAGAGCTGGACAGGGTAATCGAAAGGATCAACACGCTGAATATCAACATACTGATGGCGCCGCCGAGCATGATCAACAGACTGCTGCCAAGGGTGGGTGAAATTACGCCGGATATCAAACTGGTCATGACATATGCTGAAGTGCTCAGTTCCGAGGAGAAAGCCCGTTTCCGTAATGCTTTCAGTGCCGAAGTCATCGAAATCTATCAGGCATCCGAAGGCCAGATGGCATCAGCATGCAAATGCGGTCATCTCCATATCAATGAGGATCTTGTGTTCGTCGAGCTGTATGATGAGCATGACAGACTTATCGAGGAGCCGGGTGTTGTTGGGCATAAAATGATCGTTACCAACCTGGTGAATGAAGTACAACCACTAATCCGTTATGAAATGAACGATATGGTTGTGCTGGATGAAACCTGTGCATGCGGTTCCAGATTCAGAAGGATCAGGAAAGTGCTGGGTCGCCATGATGATATTCTCTACTTCTATAAAGGGGGAGAGGTTCAACCTGTTTTCCCCGATGTTTTTGTCAGATGGATCATCGTGACAAGCGACAATATAAGGGAGTTCAAAGTCCTTCAGGATAAGGTGAATGAGATTACGGTAATCGTTGATTTGATTGACAAACATATCGACATCAAGAAAGTGTTGAAGGAAAAACTGGTTTGTGAGTTAAATGAACTGGGAATAAACGGTGTGAAGATTTCGATCAAATACCAGGATATCCACTTGCCGAATGAAAAGAACAAGTACAAGCGATTCGAGAGCAACATGAGCCATAGACTTGACAAAACCAAATCCTGATGCTAATATTTAGATACTTTAATAAAAGCATAAATAAAGATTATTTGCAATGAATATTAACGTCAGTCCTATATGCAGAGGAGAATGGTATGCAAGAAAAAATGTTGCAGGAGCTTATGGTTGCTCCCGGCGAAATTGAGTTCAGAGAGGTGCCTGTGCCTGAGGTGATGAAGGGCCAGGTGCTTTTGCAGATGAAAAGAATCGGTGTTTGCGGAAGTGATATCCATGTCTTCCACGGAAAGTACCCCTACGTGACTTACCCCCTTACACAAGGTCATGAGGTTTCGGATGCAGCCTTGATGCAGATTGATGCTTTCATCTGCAATATATAATTGGATTATGAGAAAAGGAGAAATACTATGGGCAAACTGATAGGTGCAATAGAGGCAGGAGGAACCAAGTTCGTCTGTGCTGTAGCTGATAAAAACCTGAATATCATTGACAGGATGACAACACCGACACTTGAGCCGGAAAAGACTCTGGAGGAGTCCATCGCTTTTTTCAGGAAATATGAAATCGAGAAATTGGGCATAGGTACTTTCGGGCCGGTGAATATCCATCCCGAGAGCCCCGATTACGGCATGATACAGAACACACCGAAACTGAAATGGCGGGGTGTCAACCTCTATAAAGCCTTCCATGAAGCATTGGGTGTACCTGTTAAGATCGACACGGATGTCAATGCAGCTGCACTAGGAGAATACAAGGACGGTTTCGGTATCGGCAAGCGCAGCGTCCTGTATATTACCATCGGTACAGGAATCGGTGCGGGTTTTGTCATTCAGGGAGAGACACTGTATGGCCTGACCCATCCGGAAATGGGGCACATCGCTATCAGACAGCGGGAAGAGGACAACTTCAAGGGTATCTGTCCGACGCACGGCAGCTGTTTTGAAGGTCTTGTGGCAGGCCCTGCCATCGAGGCAAGGATGGGCAAGAAAGGGCATCTTATCCCGGAAGACGATCCGGTATGGGAACTCAATGCAGACTATATCGGACAGGCACTTGTCTCCTATAATCTGATCCTCTCTCCGGAAGTCATCCTGATTGGCGGCGGTGTCTCCCAGCAGGCGCACATGTTCCCGAAGATTAGGGAAGCATTCAAGCGCTATATGAACGGCTACGTAATGCATCCGGCCCTTGAGAATCTGGAGACGTATATCCGATATCCTAAAAACGGACAGGACGCAGGTTTGATTGGATCGTTTCATCTTGCGTTGATGGCATGATGATAGCCATATGATTTCTCTAAAATAATTATTCGAGGAGGTTTCTCCATGAATTATGATGTAAGCACGGTTGAAGAATACATCCAGGTACTGCCAGAAGATCGGAAACCAATTATTGAAAAGCTCCGCGGCATCATCAAGGAGAATTTGCCGTCGGGATTCGAGGAACAGCTTTCTTACGGCATGATCGGTTATGTTGTCCCGCTGTCAATCTATCCTGCTGGCTACCATGCAAAAAAGGGGGAACCTCTGCCTTTCATATCTTTGGCATCCCAGAAGACACATATAGCCATTTACCACATGGGAATCTACAGCAACCAAGAGCTGCTGGACTGGTTTACCCTGCAATACGAGGAGCAGGTGCCGACAAAACTAGATATGGGAAAAAGCTGCATACGTTTCAAGAACATGAAGAAAATCCCCTTCGACCTAATCGGCGATTTGTGCCGAAAGATGACCGTTGGAGAATATATCCGCTTGTATGAAGGTTCGCTGAAAGGATAGGTGATTGCATGGCTGGAAAATACAGGAATGTTACAGAATATATGGCAGATCAGTCTGACGAGGTAAGAGCGTTGCTGGTGGAAATGAGATCGCTTATTCGGGAAGTGGTACCGGATTCGGAAGAGAAGATGAATTACGGTGTGCCAGCCTATTCGCTTATCAAAGGAGGCAAGGCTGAATGTCAAGTTATGATCGGTGGCTTCAAGAAACATGTGGGACTGTACCCCCATCCGACAACTCTTGAACATTTTGCTGAACAACTGAAAGAATACAAGACAAGCAAAGGTACGGTGCAGTTTCCGCTGGATAAACCACTGCCGGCGCAGTTGATAAAAGAGATGGTTGCCTACCGCCGGGATGTGGTAGCTAAAATCTAATTGCATCATTCCAATTTCACGTTCATTGTAATATCACATTTATTCCCAGTATAAATATAGGAATAAGAATGGGTGAGCCGAGAGCTGGGGTGATGTGCTATGAGAATGAAAAGATCTATGAAAGAGCATTTTTCAATAAAGAGCAAGTTGATTCTCTCGTTTATCGTGATTGTCATTGTCCCGGCATTTCTGATTGTGCTGCTTCTCTCCGGATCAAGCCAGCCGGTGCATTGCTTGACAAAGTCAACAGATCCAATAAAGGATATGTTTCAAAGCTGGGCAGCATCTTTGATATCAAACTGGAAGCCATAGACAATATTTCCATGAAATTCCTGGCTGATAAGGACCTCAACAATAAGATTTCCAGGGACAAAGAGGATTACAGGGATTTGTTAACTATGCTTAGGGACCGTGACAGTATAGAGAGTGAATTCTCTGGACAGATCTGTCTCCAATGACTATATCAACAATATTTTCCTGGTGAAGGAAGACGATATTCTTTACAACCACACTGGACTATGATATCGACAGAACTGAAATATTCGAAGAATTCAAGACCTACGATACGGGCTACAGTGCTGACGAGTATCGCCTCGCATGCTTTTTGGGCATACGGCTTGATGGGAACGGATTCAATCTTTTACGTGCGGTCCATGGTGAATCTGACGTCCTTTGATTTTGTTGGTTATCTCGTTATTGACATTGACAAAGAGCTCCTTTCAAACGAAATGAATGCTGGGGATTTTGGCACTGAAAGCAGACAGGCGATCGTTAATATTCAGGATGGCACAGTGATAGCGGAGCCGTTTGATCAGGAGACGGCGGACAGTCCTGTTGCGATAGATGAGCTTTCCTCGCATATCGCATCGGTTGGTCAATCCGAGGAAGACGATGGTGTGTCGGTCGGCAGTTTTTCGTTCCAAACAGGCATGGACGACAGTACGACGGTCATATACACCAGATTGTCCAGTGACTGGTTTTACATGCTTCAAATCCCTGACAGTGAGTTGCTGTCGGAAATCCGCATGGTGCGCATGTTCGGTGTGGCAATAGCTGCCTTGATTTCTCTTGCGTCCATATTTGCAGGTGTTTCTCGTAGCGTATATGATTACCAGGACCAATCGGTTATATCAAAACCAAGCTTCATGAAATGGAAATCGGGCGACTTGACTGTGCGGTCCAAGTTTGAAGGGAAGTACGATCTGGGACAGCTGTCTGCAAGCTTCAACCACATGATTCAGTCCATGAATGAGCTGGTTAATGACATCAACAATATCAAGGATACGATCAACCGGCATTCGGAGGAACTTGACAGAATCGCAAGCCGACTCAGCAGATGCATCTAAGGAAATCATGGAGGCTGTGGATTCGATTGCGGAAGGTGCATCTGAACAGGCACAGGAAGCGGCAGGACTACGATTGTCATTGAAGAGTATGCCAACAAAATAAGCAGCACCCAGGAACTGTTCATTTCTGTTGTTGAGGCAACAACACAGACGAGCCAGTCGAGCGAGGATGCTAAAAGCATCATCGATACGCTGAATATGACGACTCAAAAAACAGTGCACCTGTCAAAGAATATTCAAGATGACATCCAGAGGTTCGTCGGGCAGTTCGATGAAATCTCGAACATAGTCAGTATTATTGATAATATCAGCGACCAAACCAACCTGCTGTCCCTGAATGCTGCTATTGAAGCGGCCAGGGCCGGAGATGAAGGAAAGGGATTCGCTGTCGTCGCCGATGAAATCCGTAAGTCGCCATGAAGACTAGCGAAGAGGCAAAGCACATTGCTGATATCATACAGATGATCTACAACGATACGACTGCGACAAGCAAGAAGATTGATGCGGGAGCCAGGTCCTTGTCGACCAGGAAGATGCCGTTAGGAATACGGATAATATTTTTATCGATATAAGCAGGAATAGGACAGGATAATCGGCGAAGTCAAAAAGGGATCTGAGACGTTGAAGGCTTGGATATCATACAGGGCAATGTCGTCGATTCAAGCAACAGTATCGCGACCATATCAGAAGAATCCGCTTCAGCAATTGAGGAAGTGCTTGCGAGTGAGCATGAACAAGCTGGCTACAAATGAGAAGCTGGTCAAGATGTCCCGCAATCTCCTGATGGTTATCGACGATCTGAATAAACAGATTTCCAAGTTTAAAATCAAATAAAGTCATGGAATATGGACATGATGAAGGCCTGCTCCGATATTAGGAGCAGCCTTCAGTAGCTTATCGTATTGCGTTTGAAATATCAGTGAATATAACGCCAAGGGCATGCGCGCCGGCGTCGGGATGGCCGAGGCTTCTTTCGCCAACGGTACCAGCTCGACCCATGCGGGCGACGATGGTTTTGGTGGATTCGGCGCCTTGTACGGCTGCTTTGGCAGCCTTGGCAATTGCCGGCTTGATTTGCTCATCGGCATCGGCGCTTGATTGAAGCGAGTCAGCGAATGGTATCAAGGCATCGATCAATGTCTTGTCGCCAACGACGGCACCTCTACCGAAGGAACGCTCGCCTGTCTGCTGAATGCCCTCGACTGCAGCCTGAACGATATCTGCAAGGTCACCAAGGGAGAGGGTTTGTTTGGCTCCGGCTTTCTTGCCTGCAGCTCTGAAAGCAGATCCCCAGATCGGACCGGATGCGCCACCGCAGTGCTCCATGATGATGAGGGAGCAGGCGTTCAGGAATTCGCCGATATCCGAGGTGTAGTCGCTAATCAGTGTTTTCCATTCTTTTTTCAACTGTTTGAAGCCTTTGGCAACACTCATCCCGAAATCTCCGTCGCCTGCGTGGGAGTCCAAATCGCAAAACGGAACTTCGTTAGCAATGATGACTTCGCTCATCCGGTCAATGATGAAGAGGAGGTTGTTCAGTGTAACCTCGTTGTTCTCAATTACTGCATACTTGCTTGGTGTTTCTACACTGTACATAACCTCTTGGTCGGCGGCTTGTTCGTCCGATTCCCATGTTGCCTCGATGGTTCCCTGGACGCCCGTGACCTTGAAGCCAGGTGTATCGCTCTCTGCCGACAGCAGGGACTTCAGCTCTTCGTCCAGTTTCAGGATGGATACGGATGCACCGGCCATGTCGATGCTCGTCATGTAGTTGCCAACGAATATGCGGTCGACAGCAACGGATTTCGACTTCAGCGCATCGTATACGGAATTGTTGAGGAGGTAGAGCTCCTGCATCGGCGTCGCGCCGAATCCGTTGATCATGACCGCAACTTCTGAGCTGTCGCCGTCTTCGATAGACAGTTCATCAAGCAGAGCTGAAACCATGCGCTTTGCAAGTTCGTCTGCCGAGGCAACTTTTTCTCTTTGGATTCCAGGTTCGCCATGTATGCCTACACCATACTCCATTTCATCCTCGGCAAGACTGAACGTCGGTGAACCTTTAGCCGGAACCGTACACGAAGTCAGGGCGAAGCCGATGCTTCTGACGTTTGAGACTGTCTTCTGGGCGATTGCCTTTACTTCCTGGAGGCTCTTGCCAGCCTCTGCGGCTGCACCTGCAATCTTATGTACGAAAACCGTTCCGGCAACACCTCTTCTGCCAACGGTATACAGGCTGTCGTTGACGGCGATGTCGTCGTCAACGATGACGTAGTCCACTTCGTGGCCGTCTTCTTTCGCCAGGTGCATCGCGTTGGTGAAGTTCATCATGTCCCCGCTGTAGTTCTTGATGATCAGCAGTGTGCCTTTTGAGCCGGTAACCGATTTGATTGCCTGGTAGACCTGTATTTGCGATGGCGAAGCGAATACATCACCACAGACGGCCGCATCCAGCATGCCTTTTCCTACAAAACCGGCATGCGCAGGCTCGTGTCCGCTGCCGCCGCCACTGATCAGGGCTACCTTGTCTGCGTTCGAATCCTTTTTCTTGATGACTTTATACTTTGGAAGGAACTCTAGTTCCGGATGGGCCAGTGCGATGCCTTTGCACATTTCTACAACGACGGATTCGGGGCTGTTAATTATTTTTTTCAATTTTGAAACTCCTTCCAATTCTATCTGCTGTCAGTATTGCTGCCTTGACAGATGCTTCTGTAATAGGGAACGGCATCGCGTGGATGGATTCCTCGGGTATGCAGGTCTTTTGAGCAACCAGGTCAAGTTCTTCTTCGCTTATTGAATCGACACCGATGTCCTCCAGGCATACCGGGAGACCTACTGATAGGCAGAACGCAAGGACTTCGTTCATTTCTTCAGTCGATGTATTTTCCATGACAAGCTGGACCAGTGTTCCGAAAGCGACCTTCTCGCCGTGGAAGTATTTATGTGTGCCTTCAAGTGCAGTCAGGCCATCGTGGACGGCGTGGGCAGCAGCCAGGCCGCCGCTTTCGAATCCAAGGCCGGAAAGAAGGATGTTCGCTTCGATGATATTTTCAAGTGCGGGTGTCACCACGTTTGCATCACAGGATTCCTTTGCTTTGCTTCCGTCCGCCAACAGTGTTTCGTAACATAGAGTGGCCAGCGCCAGTGCTGCCTTTGTAGCTTTAGCTGGTACGCAATCGCCATTCAATGCGCCGCAGGGCAGACCTGCATTGACGTTCGAGAAGGAACGTGCGGTTGCTCGTGCTTCAAAGTAGGTGGACAATGCATCGCCCATGCCAGAGACCAGGAAACGAGCCGGTGCTTTCGCTATGACTGTCGTATCAATCAGAACAACAGAAGGGCTTTGCTTGAAATAGGCGTAGTCATCGAATTCGCCTTCAGGTGTATAGAGTACTGACGAGTGGCTTGTTGGTGCATCCGTAGCCGCAATCGTTGGAACGATAATCAGCGCTTCGCCTTCTGCAACAGTTTTAGCAGTGTCAATCGCTTTGCCTCCCCCAAGGCCGACTGTGCAGGCACAACCGTTTTTCTCTGCGACTTCTTTAAGTCTGGCAACTTCTTGCCTTGAACATTCGCCCTGGAAGCCGCTTTCTACGAATTTGATGCCATATTTTTCTGCAGTCGTATCCAGCTGTTCCTTGACTCTGTTCACGTCATCCGGATGGGCAATCAGAAGAGCCGACTCACCGTAACTCTTGACGAAATAGCCCAGGTTCAGCAGTTCGTTTTCCCCTTGTACATATTTTGACGGACTGATAAATGCTTTCCTCATAAAATTCCATACCTCCATAAATGATTCGTTAGTATGATTCGCTGAAACAGCAAGCTACTTAAATCGAGTCATACTAGTGTTAATATTGCATACTCCTAGTATAGAATGTTTTTTAAAAAAACACATTGGACTACGGAAGCAGAATACTGTACAGAAAAATGGTAATGTTTTGCACGAAATTTAAAAAATTGCACTTTCATGTCATTGCGTGGTAAAATATTAAGAAAAGAATTGGGAATGGTGGTGACTGACGACATGGAAGCATTTAAAATTGGAAAGATATTGAATCTGGAGAAGTGGCAGGAAATCCAGGACGGGCTATCGAAGATGACTAAAATGGCCATCATTACCGTGGATTATAAAGGCGTGCCTGTGACAGGGCACAGTGGCTGCAGTGGATTCTGCAGCGCCGTCAGAAATGATCCGGAACTAAGAGCGCTCTGCCAGAAATGTGACTCTCGGGCGGGTCTGGAAGCGGTCAGGTCAAACGAACCCTATATTTATCTGTGTCATTTCAAAATCGTGGATGTGGCAATACCGATTACTGTCGACGGCAACTATATCGGCGCCGTCATGGCGGGTCAGGTAAGGCTGTCGGATCAGGAAGAAGAGGCGGAACTGGAACAGATCATTTCCCGGACCTCCTCAATTGCAGAATATTCATCTGACTACGATGCGCTTCCGGTGATGTCCTATGGCGAAATCAAACAGATTGCAGACACATTGTTTCTGCTATGCAACTATGTCATTGAAGAGGCTTTGGAGAAGAATTTCCTGATTGGGATGCCGGAATTAAAGCAACAGAACATCAAGAAACTGAAAGAGGATATGGACAGTATGCTTTCCAATGCTTTTGTCAGCCAACAGGGTGAGGAGCTGATTTCGGCGACGCACCCATTGTTGAGGCCTGCCATTGAATACATCTATGGAAACAAAGACATGAATCCCAGCCAGAAAGAAATGGCGGAGCTGTGCAAAATCAGTCCCAGCTATTTCAGCCGGTTGTTCTCGGGAGAGTTCGGTGACAGCTATTCGTCATTTGTATCGAAGCTCAAAATAAAATGGGCCACCGAACTCCTCCTTGATACGGATCTGTCGGTGGCTCAGATAAGCGATGCACTTGGGTTTTCAGACAATGGCTATTTCATTAAGAAGTTCAAGAAAATAGAAGGTGTTACACCGCTTGTATATAGGAAATTCTACAAACGTTACTGATTTGATGTATGAAAAGAGTTCTCACTCAACTCGATAGAAATCGATTACATATATTTAGAAGTAAAAACAAAGCATATTCAAGCAATGTTATACATATTCAACATAATATGACAAAATACAACTAATTTATTAAAACTATTGACAGTAAGAAATTGGCAATGTATAATAATTTATAGTAATCGATTACTAAATAGCATCATAATATGTCAAGGATTGTTTGTTATTAGGGAGGAAACATATGAAGTTGAAAAAATTATTGGCACTTGCGATGGCAGTCGTACTGGTTTTCGCTTTGGCAGCATGCGGCGGCGATACGGATTCTGAGAATGGTCAGGAGTCGACATCATCATCGAATGGTCAGTCTGGGGACGTTGCAACACTCACATATGCGATATGGGACAAGAATCAGGAGCCTGGCATGAGGGCTATCGCAGACGCTTTTGAAGCGGAGAATCCTGATATAAAAATCAATATCGAAGTAACAGGCTGGGATGAGTACTGGACGAAACTGGAGGCAGCGGGTACTGGCGGCGCACTGCCTGACGTATTCTGGATGCATATCAACAACTTCAGAAAATATGCGGACGCAGGCCTTCTGGAAGGCATCGATACTGGGAAAACGGACCTTTCGAAGTTCCCATCAGGCTTGAATGAACTCTATACAATTGACGGGACACTATACGGCATTCCAAAGGACTTTGATACTATTGGGCTTTGGTACAATAAAACAATGTTCGACGAAAAGGGTATTGCGTATCCTGATGAAACCTGGACCTGGGATACGTTGGTAGAAGTTGCTGCTGAACTGACGGATGCAAACAGCGGTATTTATGGTTTCGCTGCTCCTCTTGATACACAGCAGGGTTACTACAACTTCATCTATCAAAACGGCGGCTACGTCATTTCCGAAGATAAAACCAAATCCGGTTTCGATATGCCTGAAACAATCGAAGCTATACAGTTCTATACGGATCTGATCAATAAGTACAAAGTGTCGCCTGCTTATGCGACGCTTGTGGAAACGTCCAATACAAATCTATTTGAATCCGGAAAAGTCGCAATGATTCTTCAGGGATCGTGGATGGTAACGGAAATGAAGAGCAATGAGTATACACATGATAATGCAGACGTGGCAGTTCTGCCAATGGGCAAGGAACGTGCATCCATTTATAATGGCTTGGCAAACGCTGTTGCATCCACTTCCAAGAATAAGGAAGCAGCCATGAAGTTTGTATATTATATGGGCACTGAAGAGGCGAATATTACACAAGCCAAAAACGGATCTGCCATTCCGGCTTATGAGAATACACAACAACCTTGGATTGATTACACGACCTTCTTCTCGCTGGACAAATATGTTGACATGCTGGATTATGCAGTGATATATCCAACGTCGAAATCACGTCCTAAATGGGATGTTGTGGAAAATGATACCATGAGAAAGATCTTCGCAGGAGAATTGAGTGTTGAAGATGGGTGCAAACTGATTGCAGAAGAAATGAATGCGATTCTGGCTGAGGAATAAGAAACTCAACTACAGTCGGACAACTATAGGGGTTGTCAGTTGTCCGACTGTTACTATATGGATAAGGAGGCCTTGAAGCAGGTATGGAAATCAATAAAAGAAAAGTCAAAGATTCGTTATGGGCTTATTTGATGATTGCGCCAACGATGGCAGGGCTTATCATTCTAAATATCATACCGGTCTTTCGTACGATCTATTTGAGTTTCATGAAAACCGGGGATTTTGGTAAGGTAAGCTTTACCGGTTTAGATAACTACACAAAAATGATACATGACAGTGAAGTTTGGGAAGCAACATGGAATACATTTCAATATACATTAGGTACGGTGCCGGTAGGTATTTTGCTTGCATTGTTTGTAGCAGTGCTTTTGAATTCTAAAATCAAGGGGAAAACACTTTTCAGGACGATATTCTTTTTGCCGGTTGTATCGGCTCCTGTAGCGGTCGCCATGGTTTGGCGCTGGCTTTATAACACAGAGTTTGGCTTTATCAATTATTTCTTATCTACGATGGGAATTGATGGTATACCGTGGTTAACCAGTTCGAGCCATGTAATGTTTTCTGTTGTTGTCGTTGGGATATGGATTAAGTTGGGCTACAACATCATCATTTTACTTGCGGGGCTACAGGAAATTCCTACAACTTATTACGAAGCGGCAAAAATAGACGGAGCTGGACCGATCAGGACGTTCTTCAATATTACGATGCCTCTGGTTTCTCCGACGCTGTTCTTTGTTGTCATATTGACTTTTATAGAATCACTGCAAGTATTTGATACAATCTATATGATGATAGACAAGCAAAACAATGCTATGAGTTCAGTGCAATCCTTAGTGTTTCTTTTTTATCGATATGCATTTGTTTCAAACGATAAAGGTTACGCTTCTGTAATTGTTACTTTATTGCTGGTCATCATTCTGATTATTACTGGTATTCAAATGTATTTCCAGAAAAAGTGGGTACATTATGATTGAGGAGGGCAACGATGAATCAATTAAAAGCTGATAATGGTAAGAAGATCATAATCTATATATTCTTGGCGGCGGGTGCTGCCATAATGATTTTCCCTTTTGTCTGGACGGTGCTGACATCTCTTAAAACATCGACAGAGTCAGTTATGGTACCGCCGACATTTTTTCCTGAAAATGTCATTACCACCGCCTACGCAGAAGCTTCAGAAAGATTGAATTTTGGCCGGCTTTACTATAATACGATTGTTATGATTGTTGTTAGGACGGCTGGGGCATTGCTGTTCAGTTCCATGGCGGGTTATGCGTTTGCGCGCATTAAGTTTCCGTTCAAGAATCTGTTTTTCGTGATGGTGTTGCTGCAGATGATGGTGCCGGTGCAAATCTTTTTGGTGCCACAGTTTCTTCTGATGGCTAAATTGAACTGGTTGAATACTGTGAAAGCTCTGATTGCACCAGGTATTGTAAGTGCATTCGGCACATTCCTAATGAGGCAGTTTTTCATGAGCTTGCCTAAGGAACTGGAAGAGGCTGCGTTGATCGATGGGTGTAACAGATTCAGGATATACTGGAGTGTCATGCTGCCGCTCGCCAAATCGGGAATGGTGGCTCTGGGCATCTTTACAGCCATATTCGCATGGAGGGATCTGCTGTGGCCTTTGATCGTCAATATGTCGATGGATAAGATGACACTTTCAACAGGGTTGGCAGCTTTAAGGGCGCAACTGCAATTTACAACCAATTATCCGGTCCTGATGGCTGGTTCGGTAATGGCTATCTGGCCGATGCTGCTCCTTTTCATCATATTCCAGAAACAATTCATACAGGGTGTTGCATCAACGGGAAGCAAGGGTTAAGATGTTACAAAGATAAACTAGAAGGGGTGAGACGATGAAAGCGACAATTGATGATGTTGCAAGAGAGGCTGGCGTTTCAACGGCAACGGTATCAAGAGTTATCAATAACAATTATCCTGTAGCCAAGGCAACGAGGGAGAAAGTGGAAAAGGCAATTGAAAAGCTGCATTTTACACCGAATACGATGGCAAAAGGATTGAAACTGATGAAGTCACATTCAATCGGCGTTGTTATCAGAAGCGTTCGAAACCCCTACTTTGTCCAAATAGTAGAAAGTGTTGAGCGGTATTTCAAAGAGAAGGAATACATGACCCTGCTATGTCATGCGAAAACTCCTGAGGAAGAGAAAGGATATATACAAAATCTCATTGACAGAAATGTTGATGGCGTTGTAATCGTTGACGGCACAACGGAGAACAGGACGAATGGTTTTTTTGAAAAGACGTCGAAGAAAATCCCTCTTGTTTTGATAAATGGCCTGCATGCTGGAATCAAATGCAATTTCATCATTTCAGATCAGGAAGCAGGAACGCTTGATGCGCTGAATTATCTTTATGACCTGGGTCATAAACAGATAGGGTTCGTTACTTGTAAAGAGGGAGACATATACGACTATTCCTATATCATCAAGGAAAATGCATACAAGGATTTCTTCGTGCGGAAAGGACTCTCTCTTGAAGAGAAAGATATCCTTTCGTTTACGGAAGACCTTGATGACGATATCAGGAATAAGGAAACAGCGAAGAAGCTGCTGCAAGAGAGAATGACAATAAACGGTTCTGCACCTACGGCATATTTCGTGTGCAATGACGTGATGGCGTTTGCTGTAATAGGTGCCGCCAAAGAACTGGGCTATCGTGTGCCTGGTGATATATCTATCGTTGGTTTTGACAACAGCCATTATTCTACAATCACCAGCCCATTGCTTACAACAGTTGACATACTGACTGATAAGCTTGGTTTGGCGGCAGCCAAGAGACTGGCATCTATCATTGAAGACAATACTAAGGGCTATGAAAAGACAACAATCTATACGCAGTTAGTCGTTAGGGAATCTTGTGCAAAGAAAGAGTGAATGATATAGATGAAAAATGAATTAATCAAATATGATGCTAGTAAGGGCATCTTTCATTTGAATGCGAAAAATACCAGTTATATCATGCAGATATACGAAGGTAGATACCTGGCCCACCTATACTGGGGGAAGAAGATTGAGAGGTATAATGGAGCAAAATCCCTGAGGTTTGTGGATAGGATTTTTTCGGCCAATCCTCAGAGCGATGACAGATGCTTCTCGCTTGAGAGTACGCCCTGTGAATACCCAGCTTTCGGCAACACGGATTTCAGAGTTCCTGCCTTCCAGTTGATGTTTGAGAATGGCACCACGGTCACTGACTTGAGGTATGAGAGCCACCGCATCGCAGCAGGAAAGCCCTCTCTTGAGGGTCTTCCATCGACCTATGTCGAAGGGGATGAAGAGGCACAAACACTGGAAATCATTATGAAGGACAGTGTTAAACCAATTAGTGTTGTACTGAGGTATACTGTCTTCAGTGATTTTGATGCCATCTCGAGATCGGCAAAGATTATTAATGAGAGTGGAGAAGCTGTCAGAATCACAAGGGCATTCAGTGTGAATGTTGATTTCAGGGACGGTGAATTCGACTTGCTGCATCTTGCTGGATCCTGGTCAAGAGAACGTGATGTCCTTAAAAAGCCCCTGGACATGGGTATTTACAACATAGAGAGCAGAAGAGGTGCCAGCAGCCATCAGCAAAATCCTTTCATCGCACTGATGCGTAAGAACGCTGGAGAGTTCAATGGCGAGGTCTACGGCTTCAGCTTTGTTTATTCAGGCAACTTCCTTGCACAGGTGGAAGTGGACCAGTTCCACTCCACACGGGTCGGCATGGGAATCAATCCATTTAATTTTTCGTGGCTCCTCAATGATGGCGAGAGTTTCCAGGCGCCTGAAGTGGTCATGGTATACAGTGAATCCGGTCTTAATGCGATGTCATCGACCTACCATGATCTGTATCGTAAACGTCTCTGCAGGGGGTTGTATCGTGACAGGGTACGACCAGTGCTCATCAATAACTGGGAAGCGACCTATTTCGATTTCGACAAGGACAAAATCCTGGATATTGCAAAGAAAGCCAAGCCGCTCGGTATTGAATTGATGGTTCTGGATGACGGTTGGTTCGGGAAAAGGAATGACGACTGCAGCTCTCTCGGAGACTGGTATGTCAATGAAGACAAGCTCGAAGGCGGGCTTGGCGCTCTTGGTAGGGAAATCGAGAGCTTGGATATGGCATTCGGACTTTGGTTTGAGCCGGAAATGGTATCTCCGGACAGCGACCTCTATAGGGAGCATCCTGATTGGTGCCTCCATGTACCAGGGCGTCCTAGGTCCGAAGGCAGGAACCAACTGATTCTGGACCTGTCCAGGCCGGAAGTCTGCGATAGAATCTTCGATATGATGAAGGAAGTGCTAAGCTCTGCGCCTGTTTCGTATGTAAAATGGGATATGAACAGGCATATGACGGAAGTGGGAAGCACAGCCTTACCTGCTGAAAGGCAGCAGGAGACAGCTCACCGCTACATGCTCGGCCTATATGGTCTTATGGAGAGGATTACCACGGAGTTTCCCGAGATTCTATTTGAAAGCTGTTCCGGTGGCGGCGGTCGATTCGACCCCGGCATGCTTTATTATATGCCTCAGACATGGACGAGCGATGATACGGATGCAGTGGAGAGGCTAAAGATCCAGTACGGTACAAGCCTCGTATACCCTGTCAGCAGCATGGGAGCGCATGTATCCGCTGTGCCGAACCATCAGGTACATCGCGAAACATCGCTGAAAATGCGTGGTGACGTGGCCATGGCGGGGAACTTTGGCTATGAACTGGACATTACCAAGATGCCTCGGTATGAGCTTGATGAGGTAAGAGACCAGGTATCCAGCTATAAAGAGATAAGAGAGCTTGTGCAGTTCGGTGATTTTTACCGTCTGTTGAGCCCTTTTGAAGGTAACGATACGGCTTGGATATTCGTATCCAAGGACAAGAGGGAAGCGGTCTTCTTCTACTACAAGATCCAAGCCAGAGCTCACGAACCGTTCAAGTCGGTCAGATTGGCAGGACTGGATGAAAATCTGGAGTATGAGTTATTGGATGCTGGTGTAGCATTCGGTGGAGACGAGCTGATGCACATTGGGCTGAACATCCCTGAACTGAAAGGGGATTACCAGAGCTATACGGTTAGATTGCGTGTGAAATAAAATAAAGGCATTGGATCAGCAAGCGTTTTTGCTGCTCCAATGCCTTTTCTTAATTATATGCATGTACTAAAGACAGTATGTGAATAAGACTATCTTTGACTAGTTTTTTGCTGTTGGCCATGGATTCTCCCAAGGTCATCGGGCCATCAGCGATGGGAAATACTCCGATGATGCCTGTGTTATCCAGTTCGGATATGTCAATGTCTCTGGAGCCTACGAGGACAATGGTGCGGATTCCGTTTTTCTGAGCCAGTTTAGCCAACTCAACAGGAAGTTTTCCGTTCATTGACTGGTGGTTCATCTGACCCTCTGCGGTAATCACCAGATCGATATCATCCTTCAGCATTGCATCCAATCCAACTGTTTCCCGAATGATTTCAAATCCGGGCATCAGTCGAGCTCCCAGTGCTGCATAGAGTCCTGCTCCCAATCCTCCTGCTGCGCCGCCGCCGGGTAAGGTGTCGATGGATTTGCCAAGAGCGTTTGATACAACAGTCGAGAAGTTTTTTAGGGCGTTGTCCAATTCCACTATCATTACCTCATCAGCACCTTTTTGTTTGGCGTAAATATAAGCGGCTCCATTTCTTCCGAAGAGTGGGTTGTTCACATCGCAAGCAACCTGTATGTCGATGGATTCATAAGACGTATCCATCGGAGGGGCGATGGAAGCCAGTTTCTTCAGGCCTTCACCACCATATGGGATGTCATTGCCGTCGGAATCCAGGCACTTAAAGCCTAGAGCCTGCATCATGCCGAGTCCTGCATCGTTTGTTGCGCTGCCACCGATGCCGACAATGACCTTCTTGGCGCCTTTCGAGATGGCGTCCATTATCAGCTGGCCGGTTCCATATGTTGTTGTCTTCATGGGATTTCGCTTGGAGATTGGCACCAGCGGAAGGCCGGAAGCTGCTGCCATTTCGATGACTGCAGTATGGCCGTTTTGTATCATACCGTACCGGCCAATGATTGTTTCGCCTAGGGGTCCGATAACCGGCAATTCAATGAATTCGCCAGAAGTACCTTCCACTAAAGCGTCAACAGTGCCTTCGCCTCCGTCTGCCAAAGGAATGGTGATGACTGTATCATCGGGCCAATAGGATTGAATGGTTTGCTTTGCGACTTTGCAGAATTCGCTAGCGCTTAAGCTGTCTTTGAAGCTGTCGGGTCCTACAAGAATTTTCATTTTACACCTCTGAGTTCTTCTTTTCTTTTTGTTTGAATCCGCATGAATCGCGGATAATTAGTTCTGTATCGAGGATTTGTGTATTGTTCTCGATTTTTTTGCCTGCTATCAAATCCAATATCTGCTGCGCAGAAGCTGCACCCAAATCGTGGATAGGTACATTTATGGTTGTTAGTTGGGGTTTTGAAATGCTGGCGATATCATAATTGTTGTAACCGACAATTGCAATGTCTTCCGGAACCTTAAGACCAAGTTCGTTGACTGCCTGTATTGCAGCAACAGCCCGATAGTCATCGCGGCAAAAGATTGCTGTAATGTCAGGATTCTTGTTCAAAGCTTCATAAACGGCACGTTTTGCATCATCGAATGTAATTCCGCAGTCCAGGTCCAGAGCGTTGTCGTGCTTAATTCCGTTATGTATTAGGGCTTTTCTGTATCCTTCGTAGCGATCTATGTTAACGATATATTCCAAGGAAGCGTTTAGAAAGGCGATGCGCTTATGACCCAGTTCGATTAAATGGGAAACAATCTTGAAGCTTCCGGCTTCGTTGTCGGTATTGACACTGTGGATTTTTCTGTCCGTGGAAATACCGTCTACTCTTCCGGATACAACAAATGGATAGTGGCTATTGGCGAGTGCCTGAATCAACATGTCGTACTTCCTTGAATAGAGAACGATAACACCTTGGATCATACCACTTGCTAGTGTGTCTATGACCCGTTTCTTTTCTATGTTGATATCGTCGGTCATGATCAGTTGGATGTTGTATTCATTCTTTTCCAGTACGCTCCCGATGCCCATGATCATCTCGGAAAAGAAGGGGTTCTTAAATGCGTTTTCAGCACTTCTGGTGACGACGATGCCAATATTTCGCAGGGATCCGGCTCCCAGGTTGGAAGCGGCAATGTTCGGGATGTAGTTGAGCTTTTTGACGGCTTCTTGAACCTTTTCGCGGGTTTCGTCTGGTACATTATTATAGTTGCGTAGCACTCGCGATACAGTTGAAACTGAAATGCCGGCTTCTTTTGCCACATCTTTGATGGTGACTTTTTTGTTATTTGGTGTGTTCACCGTTGTCAACTCCTTTCGCTGCAATAATTGCGTTATAAAAATTATGTTTATTATATCATCGTAAAAACGTTTTTACAAGCCCTAAATAAGAGAATCCTCTACGAGCAGATGGATATTGATAGAGGCGCGTATTAGAAAAATGTAAAAAATTAATAAATAAAACTCTAGATAAAAACGTTTTCACGTGATAATATGTAAATGTGACCAGCTGATGAGCGAAATATCACAGTATGTTTGTGATATTGCAAGGTTATGGTCACTTTTTATAAGGATTAAAATAAAAACGTTTTTATTACAACGGAGGTAAAGCAATGACGTGGAATGCGCAAATTATTTCCCATACCCATTGGGACAGGGAATGGTATCTGAACAGCAAGTACACGAATGAATGGCTGGTCCCTTTCTTCGACCAACTGTTCGAGATGTTTGAAAAGGAAGAGGACTATCAATTTGTACTCGATGGACAGATGGCCATGGTTGATGACTATTTTGAAGAATTGAAAAAGATGGGGCGTCCTTTATTCAAATACAGAAACAAAATAAAGAAATACGTTTCTCAAGGCAGACTCTTCATCGGCCCATATTATCTTCAGCCTGACTGGCAGCTTCTTTCGGAAGAATCATTGGTAAGGAATCTTCTGGTAGGCTATAACAAAGCTACAGAGTATGGCAATCCGATGAGAGTGGGCTGGCTTCTGGATAATTTCGGTCAGATATCCCAAACAGCGCAAATCCATGCCAAAGCCGGACTTGAAGGATTGTATGCATGGCGTGGAGTCGAAATGGATCCGAACAATGTGAAATCGGAATTCATATGGGAAGCGCCGGACGGCACACGGCTTCCAAGCGTATACCTGCTTAACAGCTATCGCAATGTCATGCGACTTGCTGAGTACTCTGACATTATGCAGAAACGCATTTTTGACGAAGTGGAAAAACTAAAGGACTTTACGACATCATCCAATATATTGATGATGAACGGTTATGATCAGGAGATGGTACCTGATGATATCCAGCCATATATAAAGAATGGCGGACTTGACTCGGAAAACATCAAAGTAACGCAGAGCAATCCAGAACGTTTTCTTCAGTCCGTTCTTGACGAAAGCCCGGAACTGGCAACACTGAAAGGTGCTTTGTACAGTGGCCGATTCATCTCGGTTTTCCCGGGAGTCATGTCGGCCAGAATGTATTTGAAGCTGCAAAATGACCGCTCTGAAAAAGCAATAGCTAAATATGCGGAACCACTGGCCCTTCTGGATTGGCTTCATGGCTCAGACTACGACAGCTCCGTATTTGAAAAAGCGTGGGAGCTCCTGCTGAAAAACCATCCCCATGACAGCATATGCGGCGTCAGTATCGATGACGTGCATAGCGATATGGAAGAAAGAACGAGGGATTTTCATTTTCTGGTTGACCACCAAATACGCAAAAGCATCTTGAATCTTGCAAATAGAATCGACACAAGCAATCTGGCTGAGACAAATTACTTTGTATATAATCCTGGTCCGTTTTCAGGAAGCAGTACTGTATCCGTGGATGGAGAAGATTACTTCATAAAGGATATCAAACCATTTGGCTATACGCTGGTAGAGAAAAACGAAGTTGTGAATCCCGTTGTGGTGGACGGTAAGCGTATCAGCAACGGAAAAGTCAGCGTAACCATCAATGATAATGGAACATTTGATGTCTACCATGAAGCGACAGAAACGACATATGAAGGGCTGGGTGTCCTTGAAGAAGCTGGAGACGCAGGAGATGAATACAACTACTCATATCCAGACAAGGACCGCCTTTACTATTCGACTGATTCAGATATTCAGGTGACAGTCACCAGCGCAACCGATGAAAGAGCAGTGGTCGAACTGTCCTATGTTATGAATGTTCCGGTAGGCATCACTGAAGATCGAAAAGAAAGGCGAACCGAGCTCAAAGCCATGCCGGTCCGAACAAGGATTACAGTCGATGCCGATTCAGAAGTTGTTAAAGTCAAAACTGACATAAGGAATACTGTCAAAGACCATATCGTCAGAGCGCTGTTCCCGACAAACCTTAAGGTCTCCCATGCTTATGCTGGCAGTGCTTTCGATGTAGTTGAACGGCCTGTGCATATTGATGATTATGATGAATCCATGATTCCTGAGAACGTACGAAAAGTTATTGTCGGAGCCAGAGAGTCAAAGCCAAATACAATATTCAACGGCAGGGAAATGGTGGACCTAAATGATGGAGAAAAGGGACTTGCTGTACTTTCCAAAGGGCTTCCGGAGTATACGGTCTATAAGGATCGATCGACGGTTGCACTGACGCTGTTCCGTTCTGTGGCATGGGTTGCCTATGACATTAATACGCGAATCGGTGATGCAGGACCGGAGATATTCACACCTGAAGCGCAATGTCTAAGGGAAATGACCTTCGAATATGCCGTTTATCCTCATGAGAAGCACTACGATACAGGTCGAGTAATCAGGGTTGCAGATACTTACAACAATGATTTGATGGTATTTGCGACAGACCGTCATGATGGTCATCTGCCGACAAGCCAATCGTTTATCGAAGTGCATGATGAAGCAGATGTATTAAGGGTGACTTCAATAAAGCGGTCTCAGAACGGTGAAGGTATTATTTTGAGGGTTTACAATGCTTCTGAAAGCTCAGCGGCTGCGATTGTATCACTCTACGGTCAACCAAGAAATTTGAAAAAAGTCAATCTCCTTGAGCAGGAAATCGAACAGCTAGAGGCCAACGGCAACGTCTTTGATATTTCCGTCGGAGCAAAAGCGATTGAAACCTACTACTTTGAGTTGGACAGAAAGAATGTATCCGTCCAAAAAGGGTATGCGGATATCGTAGAAGAAGAAGAGCCTTGCGACTTTTCAAGCTATGACTATCTGTCGCTTATTGAGCCGCATGAAATTGAGAAGGAAGAGTTAAGGGCAGAAGCACTGAAGGAAGGACTGGACAACCCAATGCTGAGAAGGACGGCGCTTGAAGCTCAGCTGTCGGCAATTTTAGCTAAGGACAGATATCATGAGAAAAGAGTACGCGAACTGGGGTATCAGCTGAATGAAGCAAGAGTTTACCGTCGAGTCTATGATTATATCAAAGACACATTGAAATAACCTGGAGCGGTGTTTGAACAGAGATACTAGTAAATGTATTATTAATTGATCTATACTATATGTAAGAATCGTAAACCAAGGAGGAAGAATATGAAAAAAAGAATTATGGGACTGATAATGCTTCTTGTCGTAACAACCGTGATGATTGCAGGTTGTTCATCCAATAAGGAAAGCGAAGGCAACACATCAACAGAAACCGCTGCAGAAACAAACGGAAATGTTGAAATCATTGTTACTCCGACATATGTTGGCACGAAAGATGCAGAAACCGTCATCACTTGGCAGCCGGCACCGTTCCATTCGATGTTCTCATCGAATCCTGCAAGGGTTGAATATCTGCAGGGCGTATTGAAAGGATGGGCGGAGAAACATCCTGGCGTAGGTGTCGAGATAATCGAAACTACGACTGACATCAACGAAGCTATGGCAAAAACACTGGTTCAGCTGTCAGCCGGTGGCAGTGTTCCTGATGTAACTTCAATCGACTCTTTTATTTTCCCGCGTTTCGCTAAGTTTGCACAGCCAATAGGTGATGTGCTGTCTGAATATGGTATTGAAACAAGTGACTTCTTCCCATATGTTCAGGGCGTTGTTCAACCTGAAGATGAAGTGCTGGGTCTATGGTACACGACGGATGTCCGCGTATTGTTCTACAACTCCGAGCTGGTACCTGAACCACCAAAAACAACAGCTGAGATGATTGAAATGGGCAAGAAATTGACAGATGAAGGTTACACAGCTTTGCTGTACACAGGCACAACAGAGACAGTTTTGACAGACGTTGTATTCCCGCTATTCTGGGGACAAGGTGGAGCACTGGTTGATGATCAGGGAGTTCCTGTGTTTGGAGAAGGAACGAACAGGGACTATATGGTCAATACTCTTGACTTCATCAAAGCTACTATCGACGAAGGTGTGGCGCCTGAGAGGGTTCTATCAGTTGCACAAAACGGATTCGCCTCAGAAGTGGCAACCGGACAAGTTGGAATGTTTATAGCTGGAAACTGGCAAGCGAAGAACCAACGCGATGTTATCGGTGATTTGTTCGACGAAAAATGGAAAGTCGCTCCGATTCCTATGATCAATGAAGGCGAGAGAATGTCAACTGCTGGCGGTTGGGTATCGACTGTATTTGCAAAAGACGAAGAAAAGCGCAAGCTTGCTGCTGATCTGATTGCATATGTTTATGGATCTGATGAAGGCATGGAGGGCTGGTGTGCCGTTGGAGGTTACCTGCCACCTAGAGAATCTGTATTCAATTCAGATAGTTTTGCATCAGATACATTCTCAGCAGCATTCAAAGAAGAGCTGAAATATGCAGGAGTAAGACCAGCTGCGGAAATCTACCCTGAACTTTCAACAGCGATTCAGGATGCAGTTGAAAAAGTCATTATTGGAGATGGCAAGCCAGCTGATCTTGTGGATTATGCTTTTCAGAAATCACTGGATGAATACGGTAACCTTGAGTAAGAGAAGTTACAATATGATTTGGCAGGCTCATCGAAGCCTGCCAAATATAGAAAGGAGTTGGCTTTACAAATGAATAATCAGAATCATGCAATGATAAAACGAAGAAGCCGATTTTCAACATCGCCCCTTCCTCTGATGTTGCCACTTGCCATTGTCTTGGTGGGACTCTTTATCTACCCGATGTTTGAAGTCATGCGTTACAGTTTCACAAACATCCGATTTGGTAATGAGACTTTTAGATACACATTATCATCCTATACAAGTATTTTTGGTGACGCTGACTTTGGAAATGTATTAAAGATTACCTTTATATTCGTGCTTTTCAGCGTCGTATTTGAGATGCTTCTTGGATTCATCACTGCACTTGCCATTTACAATGGTGAGAAATTGAAGCTGGTAGGTTCTATTTTTGTCAGAACTTCGGTAATCGTATCCATGGCAATCCCGGGCGTCATCATTGGTGTCATCTGGACGATGATTTTCGACGAGTCACCTGCCGGAATAGTGAACTACTATCTTGGCTTTCTTGATATCGGACCAGTCAGGTTTCTGTCGGATCCCAATATTGCACTTGTTTCCGTTATTATCGCCAATGTGTGGAGAGGGACTGCAACGTGCATGATACTCATCTATGCAGGACTGAAAACATTGCCTGACAGCATTCTGGAGGCAGGAAGTGTAGACGGCGCTAGCGAAATGAGAAAAATCTGGTCCATCGTCATTCCGTATATTCGTCCGATCCTGATGATCAGCGGACTGATGAGTGTTATCGGCACTTTTAATACATTTGATATGATCATGTCTTTGACTGGTGGTGGGCCAGCTGGGAAAACGGAAGTACTTGCACTGAATTCCTATATGGAAATATTCAAGAAT
>CAXXGE010000004.1:0-68346 GCA_963677915.2 Vallitaleaceae bacterium
TCGCGAAGAAGGCGGTTCGAATGATTCGTATGTTTGGTATTTTAATGATTGAGATTTATTGAGAGGCTACAACTGCGAATACGGTGACACGCAGCAACTGCCGGGACGTATGAATATGCGGTTTACCGCAGGTTTTACCGTGCAGGCTTTGTGTTATGCCAACTGAATTTAACACAGTCTTCTGAAACATGGTTACTCATTAATTTTGATTGGATTTGGAGAAACTAGTCAACCGATGACAGATCATAGAAGACAAAAATCGGTAGGATCGGGTAGAGCGTAAATCGGAAATGAAATTAATAATGTTGAATACGCAGGAGGAAAAGTTCGCTTTTCCTCCTGTTATGTTTCAGAAAAAGCTGCTGCACCGGTCGAAGCAACGATCAATGCAGCAGCTTTTGGTTTATTTTTTTCGCAGTCTCGTGCTGTCTGGTGTGATTTCGACAAGTTCATCATCGGAAATGAATTCCAGAGCCTCTTCAAGGCTGAATAGGCGGGGCGGCGCCAGTTTGACGGCGTCATCGCTGCCTGAAGCACGTGTATTGGTCAGCTTTTTGTTCTTGGTCGGATTGACGGTCATATCCTCCTTGCGGGAGTTGATACCAATAATCATGCCTTTGTAGACATTGGTACCAGGGGGGATGATCATGGTCGCACGCTCCGAAAGGTTGTTCAGTGCGTAAGGCATTGCCACGCCCTGCTCGCCGGAAACCAGAACACCGTTGGTGCGGCGGGGATATCGCCTTTGTATGGTTCGAATCCTGCTATGGAACGGATGATGGTTGCTTCGCCTCTGGATTCGGTCAGCATTTCACTTCTGAAACCGATCAGTCCTCTTGTTGGAGCCAGGTATTCGACCCTTGTGAAACCGTTTTCGGATATCATGTGTTCCATCGTGCCTTTCCTCAGGTTCAACTTGGAAATGGCATTCCCTGCATATTCATCGGGCAGGTTGACGATGACTTTTTCCACCGGTTCCATCAGGTAACCGTGTTCGTCTTCGTGCATGATGACTTCCGGTTTTGAGACGGAGAGCTCATAGCCTTCCCGTCGCATGTTTTCGATCAGGATCGACAGGTGAAGTTCACCGCGGCCCGATACTTTGTAGCCCTCGACGCCGCCCAAAGGTTCGCACCTGAGTCCGACATTCAGTTCAAGTTCCTTGTCCAGCCTTTCCTTGAGGTGGCGGGAAGTGACGAATTTGCCGCTCTGTCCTGCAAAAGGCGAGCTGTTGACCAGGAAGTTCATGGATAGGGTCGGCTCTTCGATGTGGATCATCGGAAGCGGCTCGACTTTGTAGAGGTCGCATATGGTTTCGCCAATCATGATTTCTGGGATGCCGGCTATGACTGCGATGTCGCCGCTTTCCACCTCTTCCTGCTGTGTCTGTTTGAGGCCTTCATAGTTGAACAGTTTCACGATTCTGCCATTGACGACGCCGCCGTCACGTTTGGAGATGGCCACCTGCTGGCCTTGGCGAACGGTGCCTTTGTAGACGCGGCCGATGCCAAGGCGTCCGATGTAGTCATCATAGCCAAGGGCGGATATCTGAAGCTGGAGAGGTTCTTCGTTGATCTCGGGATAAGGATCCACATGGTTGACAATCGTCTCGAACAAAGGCATCAGGTCTTCGTTGTCATCATCCGCGTTGTATCTGACGATGCCGTCGCGGGCAATGCCGTAGAGAATCGGGAAGTCCAGCTGTTCATCGTTCGCGTTCAGGTCAACGAAAAGGTCGAAGGTCATATCCACAACCTCTTCAGCCCGCTGGTCCTTCTTGTCGATTTTGTTTATCAGCAGAATCGGCTTGAGGTTCAGCTCGAGGGATTTCTCAAGGACAAAGCGCGTCTGAGGCATCGGGCCTTCGCTGGAGTCCACAAGTAAGATAACGGTGTCGACAGTCTTGATGATCCGTTCGACTTCTGAGGAGAAGTCGGCGTGACCAGGTGTGTCGACAATATTGATTTTGTAGTCTTTATAGCGAACGGAACAGTTCTTGGAGTAGATGGTAATACCGCGCTCCCGTTCGAGATCGTTGCTGTCCATTACGCAATCCACCACTTCCTCATTGGATCTAAAGACACCGCTTTGGCTGAGGAAGGCATCGACTAGGGTGGACTTGCCGGCATCGACGTGGGCAATGACGGCTATGTTTATAATTTTATTGCTGCTCATATGTACCTGCTTTCATATTTATGTGTGTGCCAAAGATATAGTTTACTATAGACAGCTAGATTTTGTAAAGATAAAATTATATTAAGCGAACATTGTACTAGAAATGAGGTGTGTGCCAATGGCTGAGACTTTTCGTATACTTGTAATCAATCCGGGATCCACTTCCACGAAGGTCGGCGTGTTTGAGAACGAGGCCTGCCTGTTTGAGGAGAGGATTGCCTATCGTGCTGAAGAACTGGCGATTTTCAGGAAGGCTGCGGACCAATATGATTTGAGGAAAAAGGATATCATGGACTGCCTTGAAGAAAAGGGATACCGCGTATCTGAAATGGATGCAATCGCTGCCAGGGGCGCCCCGCTGCCGCCTCTTAGAAGCGGTGCCTATTGTGTGGGAAAAGCCATGGCAGACAGGCTTAGAAACAATCCCATTATGGAACATGCATCCAATCTGGCACCGATTATCGCTTATGAGTTTTCGGAAATGTACGGTATTCCTTCATATATATACGACGGTGTGACAACGGACGAGCTCTCTGCTCTGGCGAGGGTGTCCGGCATGCCGGAAATACCCAGGGTCAGCCTGTGCCATGCTCTCAACATGAAGGCCGCCGCAAGAAAAGGAGCGGAAAGCATCGGATTGGCATACAGCGATGCCAATATTGTCGTAGCCCACCTGGGCGGCGGCATAACCATCAGCCTCCATGAACAGGGTCGGATGTGCGATATCCTGTCAGATGACGAGGGACCTTTTTCGCCGGAAGGCTCCGGCAGGGTGCCTTGCAGGAAGCTGATCGAGCTATGCTACAGTGGACAGTATGACAGGCAGGAGATGCTCAGGAAGCTGAGGGGGCGAGGCGGCCTGACCGCCTATGCGGGAACCAATGACGTGGAGGAACTGGAAAAGCGCATCGGTGAAGATGACGAGGATGCCAGGCTCTGGCTGGAGGCGATGGCTTACCAGGTAGCGAAGGGGATTGGCGAGATGGCTGTCGCAGCATCGGGAGATGTGGATATGATTGTGCTGACAGGCGGTATGGCAGGGTCCGAGAGGATTACCGGATGGATCGAAAGACGTGTTGCGTTCATCGCCGATGTCCTGAACATACCCGGTGAGATGGAAATGGAATCCCTGGCAGCCGGCGTTTTACGTGTGCTGAAAGGAGTGGAAGAGGCTTATGAGTATAGATAGATTCTCGGGATTGATCCGTGCTCTGCTGGATAGTCCCCACCGTCCCGTTGTGGCGGTGGTGAATGCACACGATGCTGCCACGCTTGAGGCGGTTAAGGAAGGTGTTGACAATGGCCTGATTCGGGCATCGTTGATTGGCAAGGGGGATAGTATCCGGGCGATTATGGAAGCGGTGAATCTAGGTTCTGAGGGTGTCGATATTATCGAAGCCGCCACCGACGAGGAAGCAGCCCGTCTTGGCGTGGCACTGGTCTGTGATGGCCGCGCGGATGTACTGATGAAGGGGATGATCCAGACAAAGGATTTCCTTAAGGCGGTGGTCCATCCGGAATGGGGAATCAGAAAAGAGCGCTTGCTAAGCCATGTGGCTTTGCTTGAAATACCTGGCTACAGCAAGTTCATATGTCTGACTGACGGCGGGATGGTCATGAATCCGGATTTGGCGCAAAAAAAAGAGTTGATCCGGAATGCGGTTGCTGTCATGCGGCATCTGGGCATCGAGTGCCCGAAGGTAGCTGTCCTGGCTGCTGTCGAGAAAGTAAACGAAGCCATGCCGGAAACGCTGGATGCTGCTGAGCTGAAACGCTTGAATCAACTGGGTGATATTGAAAACTGTCTTGTGGAGGGCCCCATATCCTTCGACCTCGCCTTTTCAAAAGAGTCGGCTGAGGCTAAATGCTACAGCAGTCCTGTGACGGGTGAGCCGGATATATTGCTGCTGCCTGACATCGCGTCAGGCAACATATTGGCAAAGGCCCTGGTTCATGCCGCCGGCGGCGTGATGGCCGGCGTGGTGGCCGGTGCCAGGGTGCCGATTGTCGTGACGTCCAGAGGCGCCACGGTGGAAGAAAAACTCAATTCCCTCGCCCTGGCAGCCAGACTTTCATATCGTTAATTACTTATAGAGGTTCCATAGCTTCTCGAAGGCTGGAAGTGAATTCTCCACACGCTGCTTCGAGATGCAGTAGGAGATGCGGAAATGACCCGGGCAGCCGAAAGCGGAGCCTGGTACGAGGAGCAGGTTGAACTGTTTGGCGTCCTTACAGAACTGGACGTCATCCTCGATCGGTGTTTTTGGGAAAAGGTAGAAAGCGCCCTCCGGCTTGACACATGAGAAACCGAGGCCTGTCAAATGGTTGTACAGAAGGTCCCTGTTCTCCTTGTAGCTGCCTGTATCCACGGTGGCATCCAGGTTCCTTGCGACCACCTTCTGGAACAGGGAGGGTGCGTTGACAAATCCAAGGATGCGGTTGGCCACATTAAGTGAAGCGGCAATATCCCTGTAACCTTCGCATGTCGGTGCGACGACAAGATAGCCGATCCTTTCGCCGGGCAGGGAAAGGGACTTGCTGTAGGAGTAACCGACGATGGCGTTGTGGTAATAGTTAAGAATATACGGTACATCGGTGCCGTCGTATACCAGTTCGCGATAGGGTTCGTCCGATACAAGGTAGATGGATGTGCCGTAGGCTTTTTCCTTTTCTAAAAGGATCTCTGCCAGCCGCTTGTAGGTTTCGTCCGAGTAGATGACCCCGGTCGGGTTGTTCGGGGAGTTCACAAGGACGATGCGTGTCTTTTCGTTGATATAGCTGTCCAGGGCGTCAAGGTTCGGCTGGAACGTGTCGGTATTCGGCGGTACGACTTTAAGGACTGCGTCGAAATTGTCCGCATACTTGTCGTACTCAGTAAAGTAAGGGGCGAAGGTGACGACCTCTTCGCCAGGATTGAGCAATGTCTTGAAAAGGATGTTAAGACCGCCGGCTGCACCACAGGTCATAACGATGCCTTCTTTTGAAGTGTTGGTGCCGTACTGGCTGTTGATAAAGGAAGCGATGGCCTCCCTGACCTCTGGATAACCTGAGTTGTTCATATAACTGTGGACGGCTGAAGGTGCTTCTTCGTCCAGTATGTCCTTGATGGATTGTTTTATGGATTCGGGTGGTTCAACGTTGGGATTGCCCAGACTGAAGTCGTAGACATTGTCGATGCCGTACTGTTCGACCAGCTTGGCGCCTTCTTCAAACATGGCGCGAATAAGGGAGCTTCCGGCAACCATCCGAGACATTTTTGTGGAAATCATGGTCTTACCTCCTGTTTAAATGTAGTGAAGCTGCTTTTTCAACATTATAGCATCTTGACAAACATGGGAGCAATGCTATAATGATTACAATAATTGAAATGCGTTGATGAGACGAGTAGAATGCGGAAAGATTCAGAGAGAAGGCGGCTGCTGTGAAGCCTTTATCCGGAAACATTTGAAAACTGCCTCGGAGCGGCCCCAATCCGGCTCGGTGATGCGTTATAGTCGAAGTGAGTGGTTTCTTATGATTCAATAAGGGTGGAACCGCGAGATGTGTCTCGTCCCTTGCATGTGCAAGTGGCGGGATTTTTTGTTTTTTCACGGGTAATGAACGCGAATGCGAAAGGAGTGGTCGAATGCTTTGGAGCAAGGAGTTCGAGCTTGGCATCGAAATGATCGACAAACAGCATAAAAAACTGTTCGATATCATCGACAAGTCCAAGAAGGTCGAACAGGATATCAGGGACAATATCGACAGCTATGATGAAATTATGTTGATACTTGAAGAGATGGAGCACTATACGAGGATCCATTTTGCCTACGAAGAGGGTATTCTTGAACGAACGGGATATGACAGCCTGGAGGACCAGAAATACGAACACGAGTCCTTTCTGTTCCATGTGCATGAAATCATAGGCAAGGACTTCGACTACAGCCAGCTGGAGACAATCCAGAATATCAACGATTATCTTTACGAATGGCTTAAAGACCATATAATGATCAAAGACGCCGCCTATGTACCCCATGTGCTGGCGCAGGAAGGGAAGTAATATGATTATCACTTTGAAAGATGGATCAACAAAAGAATATGCATCCGGCATGTCAGTGCTTGACATAGCTGCGGATATCAGCGAAGGACTTGCGAGGGCTGCTTGTGCGGGCGAGGTCAATGGTGAAGTGGTGGACCTTAGAACGGTTGTGGATGAAGATGTGGAACTGAACATTCTGACATTCAGGGACCAGGCAGGCATGGATGCCTTTCGCCATACTGCATCCCATATACTTGCTCAAGCAGTCAAGCGCCTTTATCCCGGTGCGAAACTGGCTATCGGGCCGGCTATCGAATTGGGATTCTACTACGATTTCGACATGGATAGGGCGTTGGACAACAAAGACCTGGCGGCGATTGAAAAGGAAATGAATGCCATCGTCAAGGAAAAACTTGACATCGAGCGTTTTGAACTGCCAAGGGCAGAAGCTTTGAAACTGGTGGAAGAGATGGGTGAAAGCTATAAGGCCGAGTTGATTTCCGACCTGCCTGAAGATGCGGTCATTTCCTTTTACAAGCAGGGGGATTTCGTCGACCTGTGCGCCGGCCCCCATCTGATGAATACAAAGGAAGTCAAGGCGCTCAAGCTTATCTCGACGGCGGGTGCATACTGGCGCGGCAACGAGAAGAACAAGATGCTCTCAAGAATCTATGGTACAGCCTATAACAAGAAGTCGGACCTGAAAGAGCACATGGTACGTCTTGAGGAAGCCAAGAAGAGAGACCACAACAAACTGGGCAGGGAGCTTGAGATTTTTACCACTTCCGAAGTGGTAGGCCAGGGACTTCCTCTGATTATGCCGAAGGGCGCGAAAATTATCCAGACGCTTCAGCGTTACGTTGAGGACGAGGAAGAGGCTAGGGGCTATGAGTTCACCAGGACACCGGTTATGGCGAAAAGCGACCTTTTCAAGATATCGGGGCATTGGGATCATTACAAGGATGGCATGTTTGTGCTTGGAGACGAGGAGAAGGATGATGAGGTCTATGCACTGCGTCCGATGACATGTCCTTTCCAATATATGATCTACAAGGCGAAGCAGCGAAGCTACAGGGATCTGCCGGTCAGGTACTCGGAGACATCGCCGTTGTTCAGGAACGAGTCTTCGGGCGAGATGCACGGTTTGATCCGCGTGAGACAGTTCCACCTGGCAGATGCCCATATCATGTGCACGCCGGAACAGGTTGAGCAGGAGTTCAAGGATGTTGTCGTTCTGGTTCAGGATATGATGCAGGCGATCGGTATTGTCAATGACGTGACTTACCGCTTCAGCAAATGGGATCCTGAGAAGACGGATAAATACATCGACAATCCTGATGCGTGGCATACAACGCAGAATGTGATGAGGAAGATTCTGAACGATATCGGCCTTGAATATGAAGAGGCTGACGGGGAAGCGGCTTTCTAT
Source organism: Vallitaleaceae bacterium (assembly GCA_963677915.2). Taxonomy (GTDB): domain Bacteria; phylum Bacillota; class Clostridia; order Lachnospirales; family Vallitaleaceae. The sequence continues at coordinate 7,623 of CAXXGE010000004.1, forward strand.
GGACCAAAACTGGATGTCCAGTTCAGAAATGTCCACGGCAAGGAAGACACACTATTCACCATCCAGCTTGATTTCGCGTTGTCAGAGCGTTTTGATATGACTTATGTGGACAAGGACAACCAAAAGAAACGTCCGTATATCATCCACAGAAGCTCCATCGGCTGCTATGAGAGGACTCTGGCGATGCTGATTGAAAAATACGCAGGCGCTTTCCCTCTTTGGCTCGCGCCGACGCAGCTTAAACTGCTGCCGATTACTGACAACCAGATCGAGTACTGCAGAAACATCAAGAAGACGCTGAGAGGCTACGGCATCCGTGTGGATATTGATGAACGTGCCGAAAAGATCGGCTACAAGATCAGAGAAGCCAGAATGGAGCGTATCCCGTATCTCGCCATCGTCGGGCAGGAAGAGAGCGAAAACAACAGCCTTGCGATCCGCAGCAGGGAAAAGGGTGATGAAGGCTCTATCGCTTTGGATGATTTCATCAAGCGTATTGCAGATGAAAATGCGAGCAAGTACATCTACCATCAGCATATGATTGAAGAGAGCAAATAGATATTGTATTTAACAAAGTCGTTGACACGCATGGGCTCCCGTGATATACTACTCGGGATGACAAGAAGCAGAGTATCCACTCTCACCAAATCGTGTCGACGACTTTGGTATTATACCCGTTATCCCTGAAAGGCATTCTTTTTGTCTGTTCAGGGTCTTAAGGTGTGTGGATGACTTGTCTGCACATTTTTTTATTTCAACACTTGGAGGTGTCAGAATATCAGCGATTATATGATCAATGAAAAAATCCGCGACAGGGAAGTCCGGGTTATCGATGAGGAAGGGAACCAGCTGGGCATTATGTCTGCAAAAGACGCACAAAAGATTGCCCGTGAAAAGGAGCTTGACCTTGTCAAGATCGCACCGCAGGCCAAACCACCGGTTTGCAAAATCATCGACTTTGGAAAGTTTCGCTATGAACAGGCGAAAAAGGACAAAGAGGCGCGCAAGAAGCAGAACATCATAAGCGTCAAGGAAGTTCGTCTGTCTCCCAACATCGAGCAGCACGACATCAACACAAAAACAAAACAAGCAATCAAGTTCCTAAGCAACGGCGACAGGGTTAAAGTATCTGTCCGTTTCAGAGGAAGAGAGATGGCCCATACTTACAAGGGAAGGGACATCCTCATGGCGTTCGCGAAGTCTCTTGGAGATATCGCAGAGGTTGAGCGCAACCCTAAAATGGAAGGCAGAAGCATGATTATGTTTCTGACTCCGAAAAAAGACAAATAAAAGTATGGAGTGGCGGCAGCCACTAAGATCAAGGAGGAAGAACAATGCCTAAAATGAAATCACACAGAGGCGCGGCTAAAAGATTCAAGAAGACCGGCAGTGGTAAAATCAAAAGAAGCAAAGCATACACAAGCCACATTCTTACCAAGAAGAGCCCGAAGAGAAAGCGTAATCTGAGACACGCAACTATTGCTTCAAAAGCAAACGAGAAAACAATCAAGCAATTGCTCCCGTATTAAGATAGGGTAGGAGGTTAGAAAGATGGCAAGAATCAAAGGTGGATTAAACACTAAAAAGAGACATAAGAGAGTTCTTAAACTCGCTAAAGGTTATAGAGGAGCCAAATCCAAACAGTTCAAGGCAGCTAAACAGGCTGTTATGAAGTCCGGCGTATATTCCTATGCTGGAAGACGCCTCAAGAAAAGGGATTTCAGAAAGCTTTGGATCGCAAGAATCAATGCTGCTGCAAGGATCAACGGTATCAGCTACAGCAAAATGATGCACGGACTTAAAGTTGCAGGCATCGATATCAACCGTAAAATGCTCGCTGAGATGGCAGTCAATGACGCTGCAGGCTTCGCAGCGCTTGCTGAGACAGCTAAAGAAAAAGCGAACGCATAAGAGTGCCAGGGGGACGGACCTTTTTGGCACGCTTCCATAACACCCAGACAACAAAGGCTTGTGAACAAATCCGGATGGATTTGCACACAAGCCTTTTTGTTTTTGGATATGGGTGCCAAAAAGGTCCGTCCCCCTGGCACTCTACAGCCTGTCCGGCGCAAGTACTTGTACATATTTTTCGCTGATCAGGATGATGCCTTCATCCTCCATCTTCTCAAGTGTGCGCAGGAGTGCTTCACGGGTTGTGCTGAATTGGTCAGCCCAATCCTGAATGGTATGTGGAATCCGGATTTCGTCTGACAGCTGTTTGCGTATAGCGGATTGCAGATACAGGCCTACCCTCTTGTGGAGGGAGAGGAAAGAGGCGTGCTCCAGTTGCTCTGACATCCTGAAAGCCTGGCCTGAAATGATTTCCATATAGTAGTAGAGCAACCGTTTGTCCTTGTTGAAGAGTCTGCTTAAATTGGCTTTGGTAATGAAAAGTATCTTCGAAGGAGAAGTGGCGGTCAAGGAGGCGGGGCTGGTATCGCCCTTGTTGAAAACTGACTGGGCATCTACCATATCCACAGGTTTGATGTTGGCCAGCTGGACGATGCTTCCTGAGTGGAGCTTGACGAACTGCTTCAGGGAGCCTTGAACCAGGAAACCGGTGGAGGGGTCGGATTGGTATGGGGTGTAAAGGGTATCGCCCTCCTCGAGCGTAATATGCTGCATGGGGATATCTGCCAGCAATGCTTCGATTTCTTCTATTGTAAAGTTTGTGAATAAATGGCTTCTCTTCAGGATTTCGCTTGTTGAGTGGGATATGCCCACGTTATTAACAGTTATCATATTATCACCTTCCATCTTTAAATTATAATACGATTGGAGGCGGTTGTAAATGATAATGGTTACTGAAAAAATGGAGGCATGCAAGAAAAGCAGCTCCGCTGCGTTTTGCGAAGCAAATTTCCGTGAACGGAAAGTCGAACTTTCCTATAGCACAAAAAGACAGCTCCTTCGGAACTGTCTTTTTGAGAGCGCGAAACGGGATTCGAACCCGCGACCCTCGCCTTGGCAAGGCGATGCTCTACCACTGAGCCATTCGCGCGAATTGTTAAGTTGTTTTTAACGCAAGACCTATTATAGCGAGTCGGGCCTTGGGAGTCAAGCCTTTTTTGGAAAAATTTGTTTTAGATTCGTTTTATTGCCGTTTTATAAATATTTTAAACTTTGCCTATATACTTTCAGTATACCCTTTATCCCTCATTCATATATAGGAATGGCGATGACGTGTCTCAGACAGTCATCGCCCTTTTTTTATCTTTCTATATGAAACTACTCAATGATGGCTACAATCCTGGCAAGGGAAGCTTCGGCTTCAATATTAAGAGGGAAGGCCACTATTTTAAAAGTGAGCCCTTCCAGTCGGCGCAAATCTTTCAGGTTCTCGGCGATGGGAATTCCTTTACCCAGAAGGAGTCTGTGGATGCGATAAGGTGCTTGGTCCGGCGACGGCGTATCCAGACACAGCATTTTTACTTCCCGATCGATGAGGAATTTTGAAAAACCCTCTGTAATCACGGGGTGGAAAGAGAAATAGTCCTGAGTGCCGTAAGCGGCATCCCAATCGGTTCTGATGAGTACAATGGCCCCGGAAGGTACAAGATCCTCAAAAGCATCTTCATAATCGATGGTTTTCTTGCCTCTCCCATCAATCAGGCATCCTACTCCGTGGAAAGTCTCTATAGGGAGGTCGCAAATCCGCTTCCTGTTATCGGACAAGTGAATAGGAGCATCTATGTGGGTGCCGGCGTGGTGGTTGGTGATTAATCTGTGGCTGGTTATTTCAACGGCTGTGTCCCCGGGATAAACGGGCATGCCGGAATAAATGCGTTGGCTTAGATCGATAATAGCTATGGTGTTCACCTCCTTATGACAATATCTGCATCCATTATACCATGACTTGCACGTTTGGATGTTGGCGTGATTGAAAGTGATTGTAAATGAGTTGAAATGAAAAAGTAATCAAATACAATCGACATAATTTGTATAAAATGTACAAAAATACACATATAACATTAAATAGCTTGCAAAAACAATCAAATCGTCCTATAATAAAATCAATCAAAAACAATCACGCTGATGAAATGGTAGGTAAAAAATGGTTGGTATTAAAGTGTTCGATGGAATAGGGATTGGAACTGCGTTTGTTTATGAAGAAGTCAATGTGGAAGCTTTGGTAAAGGAAGCAACGATTTCACCACTGGATACGGATAAGGAAATTGCAAAGTTCGAGGGTATCTGCAAGGATGCTGAAAAGGAAATGCTGGTACTGAAAGAACATGCACTGGCTACTGTCGCTGATGAAGCTGAAATCATCGATGCCCATTTGATGATGCTGGAAGATCCCATGCTGTATGACGGCATAGTGACTTCCATTAAAAACGACTTGTTTGACACCGAAAATGCCATAGTCATTACAAGGAACGCCCTGATCGATCAGATGAAGATGATTGACAACGAGTATATCAGGGCGAGAATCAAGGACATCTATGACGTAACAGACAGAATGCTAAGAATCAGCCTTGGCGTCGCGGAAGCTGATTTCAGCAAGATTGATGTTCCGACTGTGCTTGTCGCCAACGACCTGAAGCCTTCCGAGACGGTCATGCTGAACGACCTGATTGTTGGTATCATCCTCGAAGAAGGAAGCGTAACAAGCCATGCAGCTATCGTTGCAAAGGCGAAAGGCAGTACCTTCAATCGTCGGCGTCGAAAAGGCCTGTGATAACATGCGAATCAGGCGTCTCGATCATCTTGGATGCCACAGCATGCAAGTATACGGTCAATCCGGATGATGGCTTTGAGGAAAGAGTATGAAGAAAAACTCATAAACCAAAAAGAGGAAAAAGAACGTCTGGACAGTTTGAAAGAACTGGATGCTGCAACAACCGACGGACATACAATCAAGCTCTTTTGGTAATGTGGGATCGGTACAGGAAGCTGAATGGGTCAAAGATACCGGCTCGAAAGGTATCGGCCTCCTTAGAACTGAACTACTTTACATGGACAATGACCTGTTCCCGACGGAAGAGCAGCAAATGGAATACTACAGAGCGATCTCGAGCCAGATTGAAGAAGAAACGATCATCCGAACGCTGGATATTGGCGGAGACAAACATCTGCCATATTATGAATTTAAAAAAGAGGAGAATCCATTCCTTGGAGAACGAGCAATCCGTTTCCTGCCTCAAGAACCATGAAATATTCATGACGCAGCTGAGGAGCGATTCTGAGGGCGAGCAGTTTTGGGAAAATCAAAATCATGTTCCCGATGATCGGTGCCCTGGAAGAACTGAGGGATGCCAAGGCGCTTCTTGAAAAAGCGAAGGCTGAACTGAGGGAAGAGGGCCATGCCTTCGACGAGAACATCGAAGTGGGCATGATGATCGAGATCCCGGCTGCTGCCGTAGCGGCACATGTCTTTGCGAAGGAGGTTGATTTCTTCAGCATCGGCACCAACGACCTTTGTCAGTACACTTCTGCTGTAGACAGAATGAACCCGACAGTTGCCCATTTGTATCAAACCGCTTCACCCTGCTATCTTGAGGCTGATAAAAACAGTTGTAGATGCGGCCAAGGAAGAGAATGTGGAAGTCGGCGTATGCGGAGAGACTGCTGGCGACCTGGACTATGCAGTCGTTTTACTGGGACTTGGTTTGGATGAGCTTTCAATGAGCGCGTCGATGATCAACAGGGTTAAAGACAGAATCAGAAACATCAGCTACGAGAAGGCTGCTGCCATAACGAAAAAAGTGTTTGAAACCGGGACTGCAGATGAAGCGGCCGCTATTCTTAAGGGAGAACTATACTAATCTGAGGTGGTGATTCGATGCTGCAGGGCGAAAGACGGTTCAGGATTCTTGAACTGCTGAATACGAACAAAAGCATAACGGTTAAAGCCTTGTGTGAAGCATTGGAGGCTTCTGAAGCAACAATCAGAAGGGATCTGACGCTGCTGGAAGCGGAAGGCAAGCTGGAACGGACACATGGCGGTGCCATGCTGGCGGATATGACACCTTTGGATTACGAGGCCACATTCAATCAAAAGGAGAGTATCGAGGCGACACATAAGATGGAGATCTCGCGGACGGCGTTTTCCATGCTGGAAGAGAATGAAACCATCATGCTTGACGGCGGAACGACGACCTATGAGCTCGCAAAGCTGATCGGGCAGTCGGACCTGAAGATCAATGTCATTACAAATTCGACGATTATTTCCCAGGCCATTGCCGACAATCCCAATGTGACGATGATTGTCATTGGGGGCAAGGTAAGGCTCAACACGTTGGCGACGGTCGGAGCGACTGCGGTGGCCGAGGTCGAGAAATTCAATGTAGACAAGTCATTCATAGGAGTCAACGGATTGACGCTCAGCAGCGGTTTGACAACACCGGATGTTGAAGAGGCGGACATCAAACGGGCGATACTGAAGGCTGGCAGAGAGCGGTGTGTTCTGGCGGACCATACGAAATTCAAGCATGTGACCATGTGTCAGATAGCACCACTGTCGATGGTGGATTGCATCATTACCGACAGCGACCTGGAAAAGTCCTATGTGGACGCTTACAAGCTCAACGGTATACGTATTATAACCGCGTAATAAAAGGAGAGTCATATGATTACTACAGTTACTTTAAATCCTGCGATTGACAAGACCGTCATACTGGATGAACTCAATAAAGGCGGTGTCAACAGGATTAAAGATATCCGTGTTGACATGGGTGGCAAGGGCATCAACGTCGCCAAGATTCTGGCAAGTCTTGGCGATGGGGCAAGGGCCTTGGGTTTCATAGGCAAGAAGAATCTTGGAGAGGTCGAGGAACTGATCAAAGACTATGGCATCGATACTGATTTTGTAGTTATTGATGCGGCAACCAGAGTCAATACAAAAGTCATAGACAGTTCAACACAAGAAACGACAGATTTGAATGAAGCGGGATTTCTTGTAGGGGACAGTAAGCTAAAGGAAGTTATGGCACACCTGGCGGAGGATGCAAAATCCAGCGAATTTGTCGTTTTGAGCGGCAGTGCGCCAAAAGGTGTATCGGCTTCGGTCTACAAGGAAATGATTCTTGCGGTGAAGCAGAATGCCAAAGTGGTTTTGGATGCGGAAGGCCCGCTGCTCCTGGAGGCGCTTGAAGCTGGTCCGTCAATTATTAAACCCAATATCCATGAGCTGGAGGCGGCTATAGGCAGAAAGCTGGAGACGGATGATGCTGTGGTTGAAGTGGCCAGGGAATGGATAGAGAAGTACGGTATCGAGTATGTCTTGGTGTCAATGGGCGGCGATGGCAGCCTTTTGATAGGCAGGGACAAGACGTTGAAATCGATGCCGATCAAAGTGGATGTAAAAGGTACTGTCGGAGCGGGTGATTCGATGGTAGCCGGATTTGTACACGGTTTGATGCATGGATCGCTTGATCGTGCATTAGCATATGGTGCAGCATGCGGTACTTTAGCTGTAAGCAGAGCTGGGACTGAGGTCTTTTCAATGGACGAAGTCGAGGAAATGCTCAAACGAGTGGAGATTGTTGAACTCTAGGTGTATACTGTAACTATAGTTATTAATTATAAAAGTTGAGGTGTCTTTATGAAATTATCATTTACTGTACCATTTAAAGAAGGTCTCCATGCAAGACCAGCAGCAGACCTGGTTAAGATCTGTCAAAAGGCTGCCAGCGATATTGCAATGAGCAAAGGCGACATGAGTGTCAATCCAAAGAGCATCATCGGTATCATTTCTCTGGGTGCTGCATGCGGAGAAGAAATTGGCTTTGACATCAACGGCGCAGATGAAGCCGAAATCGCAGCAAGTTTAACTGAATTCTTCCAAGTGTAAGAATGCCAGGGAGTGCCAGGGGGTCAGACCTTTTGGCACCGGGGAAAACGAAAAAAAGGTTGGAGAGCTTGACGGTACTGCTCTTCAACCTTTTTTTGTTTGCTGACGCGGTGCCAAAAGGTCTGACCCCCTGGCACTCCCTTCGACCAGCAAGATGCCTATGAATATTATGATGGCGCCAGCGCCCATCTGATATGTCATTCGCTCGTTGAATAATAGGATACCGAGGACCGCACCGAATAGAGACTCCGTTGAAAGCAGAATGGCGGATTTTGATGCATGTGCGTATTTCTGCCCGATAGTCTGAAGCAGGAAGGCAAGCATAGAACTGAAAAGACCCAAATAAACAACTGCGAGCATGCCGCTAAAAGTGATTGCTGGTTTCTCTCCAATAACGATTGCAACTACTGCAGCGAGTATGGATGCCAGCAGCATCTGATAGAAGACGAGTATGGCCGCAGGCTCATCATTTGCTATCAAAGAAGTGATTGCGATATGCATGGCGAACATGAACGCGCAGATCAATGTCAGAATGTCGCCTGGATTGATGCCTACAAGGTCTCCGGTAAGCGTCAGCATGCCGATACCCAACAAAGTAATAGCTGCTGCCAGAATGGTTCTAAGGTCAACTTTCTTTTTGAAAAACACCCAACTGACAAAAGGAACGAGGACGACATAGGCACCTGTCAGAAATGCGTTTTTTGATTACTGTTGTGTAAACAAGAGCGGCAGTTTGAAAAGCAAAACCAAGAAAAAGGAATATGCCAAGAATCAAGCCGTGCCTGACCGTTGACATCTTTTTGAGATTTATTTTGCCGGCAGGTGTCATTGCCTGCCAAACAAACAAGCCGGCCGATGCGATGGCAAACCGCATGGATAGTTGGGTGAAGGTAGGCAACCCTCCTTCGAGAGCCAGTTTGACAGCCGGAAATCCAATGCCCCAGATGACGGCTACAAGGAGCAGCAATACGTCACCTAAGAGGTGCTTGGTACGATCGTTCATACAGGATTCCTCCAATCATAATATTGAAGAATGGCGATATAGATGATATTATTATCAGATAGCAATTATAGCATGTAGGAGGTCAATATGAAATATAAAGTAGCGTTTGTCTGTGTACACAATTCATGCAGGAGTCAAATGGCTGAAGGATGGGCGAAGGCCCTGGGAAGCGAGATATTCGATGTCTATTCGGCGGGAACGGAGGAATATCCCGAGGTCAAGCCTCTGGCTGTTCAGGTGATGGAAGAGGCGGGTGTCGACATGAGCGGGTCACAAACCCAAGCTTCTCACTGACATCCCTCCTGCCCTCGATATATTAATCACGATGGGCTGTAATGTCGTCTGCCCTCATGTGCCCAACAAACACAAGGAAGACTGGGGACTGGACGATCCCTCGGGCGGGCCTGTCGAGGGTTTCAGGGAAACGAGGGACACCATTCGGGAAAAAGTACTGGAACTGATCAATCGTGTTGAAACAGAGGAGTTGGATTTAGCATGAAGAGTTACAGAAAAGAGCTGTGGTTCGAGGTGCCTTCAAGAAGGGGCTTCGTCAATATTACACCGGAACTCGACAAGTGCCTGAGAGAGAGCGGCATCAAGGAAGGGCTGCTGCTTTGCAACGCCATGCACATCACGGCGAGCGTCTTTATCAACGATGACGAGGGTGGTCTGCACAAAGACTTTGAGAACTGGCTGGAGAAGCTGGCTCCTGAAAAACCCTATAGCCAGTATGAGCACAACGGTTACGAAGACAATGGCGACGCCCATCTTAAAAGGACCATCATGGGCCGTGAAGTCGTGGTCGCCATCACGGAAGGAAAAATGGATTTCGGACCATGGGAGCAGGTTTTCTACGGCGAATTCGACGGTATGCGAAAAAAGCGTGTACTGGTGAAGATTATCGGCGACTAAAGTGTGTAAGTTCATTGCATACAACGCTACCTTGTATTATAATGTCCTAAGACTATAGCTTAACGAGGTTCAAGGAGGAAACATGGATATATATCAAGAGTCGCTGAAAATGCATGAAGAGAATAAAGGGAAGATAGAGGTTGTCTCAAAAGTTGAGGTCAATGACAAGCACGCCCTCAGCATGGCCTATTCACCAGGTGTCGCGGAACCCTGCAGGAAGATCCAGGAGAATCCGGAAGACGTCTATAAATACACAGCCAAAGGCAACCTGGTAGCAGTTGTGACTGACGGATCGGCTGTCCTCGGGCTTGGCAATATCGGGCCCAAAGCTGCCATGCCTGTCATGGAAGGAAAAGCCATTCTTTTCAAGAATTTCGGAGGCGTAGACGCATTTCCAATCTGCCTTGACACACAAAATACAGAGGAAATCATCCATGTCTGCAAGCTTCTGGCCCCTGGACTGGGTGGTATCAACCTTGAAGACATTGCAGCGCCGCGCTGTGTTGAAATCGAAAGACGACTGATTGAAGAACTGGACATTCCGGTTTTCCATGACGACCAGCATGGTACGGCTATCATTACAATTGCTGGCCTTGTCAATGCCTGCAAACTGACCGGCAAGAAAAAAGAGGACCTGGTCGTTGTTGTCAACGGTGCCGGTGCTGCGGGAAGCTCGATTGTCAAAATGATCAGCAATTATGGCGTCAAAGACATCATCTGCCTTGACAGCAAAGGCATCATCAACAGCAAAAGAGAGGGCCTTGATTTCGTCAAGAAGGAAATCCTTGGCATGACGAACAAGAATGACATCGGAGGCGACCTCGCTCTAGCCGTGAAGGGTGCGGACGTTTTTGTAGGCGTCTCCAAAGCCGGTGTTCTGAGCAAGGAAATGGTAAAGACGATGGCAGACAATCCGTTTATCTTTGCCATGGCGAACCCAACACCGGAAATCATGCCGGAAGAAGCCATTGAAGCGGGTGCAAAAATTATCGGAACCGGAAGAAGCGACTATCCGAACCAGATCAACAATGTCCTGGCCTTTCCTGGCATATTCAGAGGGGCGCTGGATGTCGGTGCCACCAAGATCAATGAAGTCATGAAGCTGGCAGCTGCATATGCGATTGCGTCCGTTCTGGATGAAAAAGAGCTCAGGGAGGACTATATCGTACCATCCCCATTTGACGAGCGTGTTGTGGCAGCGGTGGCAGCGGCGGTTGGGAAAGCGGCTGTTGACACAGGCGTGACCAGAATGTGAACAAATTTTGAACTTTTTGCAATCTTATAAATTTCTATTGAAAATTTATACAGATATGGTAAACTATCTCAAGTTTTGAAGCAAAAAAGGCGTAACCCTTATAAACACAGGGCTGCGCCTTTTTCTCGATATAGCGTACTGGCCTATAAAATATGAAAAGTTAAATTTTTTTTAGTATCTTAGGAGACGTTGTATTTGTTGCCTTGTCCGATATTTATGATCTAATTTCATGTCAAAAGCCTTAGCGCAGGCTTCTAAGATTTCGTCATAATAGGTAAACTGGTACTTATTTGTATCAAGAGGCACACAACAGTAGCTTTTTAAGGAAGATATGATTTTACCAACGGGGTAGCTGTTATCCAGTTTCGCCTGCAATAATCTGATTAAGACCAAAGATGTGAAGCAGGTTGCGAAGTGAGCATCTATATGATCGTTTGTGCGAACGAAGACCGGTCTGGAATTAAATTCTGATTTTGATATCTTGAAGGTGTCCTCGATGCGTATCAGGCCTCGGTAAATTTCTCGAATTTCCAAGTCCGGCATAGTTAATTCACTGGTAACAATGGAATAGTAGCCATCATATTTCATTTCCTCTTTGATTTTCTCTATATTCAATCCTAAAGATTTCCCTGAAACAATTTCTCCTGTGCTCTTGTCGAAGGATATGTTCAATACGTAAGAAGCCGAGCCTGCAGAGGTAGCTCTGGTATAGTTCTTAGGATGCTTAATCATGTCTTTGGCCCGTTGGATCATCATTTCTCTGTCAGCCTTCTGCTTTTTGGCGTACTTTTCTGAATAGTAGACCATTTGCCTCTGGTCGATGGAAACTGATTTTTTCGTTGGCTTCTTATTTCCTGGCTTTGTAACGTTGACTTTCAGTATTTTGGGGTGAATTCTGGATTTGTGCACGAAGTTCGCTGATTCGCCTTTGTCATTTGTGACTTGGTCAACCTGATAGCTGCCGCTAATAACCCATTTCTTAAATTCTTCGTCTGCGCCCCTGATGGATTGACCATAGACATAACCGTCACGCTGGTTGTTGTCGCCCTTGTTATCGCCATTGAGATAGTATATGTTGTCTGAGGTGTTTAAGCCTCTGTCTGCCACAAAAATGATTCGACCATCGGAGAACTCATCTTTAATACGATTAATGATGGGCCGCATATGGACTTTTTCGGATTCGTTTCCGGGAAATAAATCAAAAGCGAGTGGTATACCATTTCTGTCCATCAGTAAACCCATTTCAACAATAGGGTCAGGTCGATGATTTTTTTTCCGGACCGCGTTTCCTGTACTTGGCAGCAACAGGGTTGCCGTCTTCGTCGATGGGGTTGCCGTCTTCGCCTAAAGTATCCATGTCAGAACGTCCAATATCAAAGTAATAGTTGGTGCAGTCAAAATAAGCTACCGACATGTCTCTGGCACAGATGCTTGATGAGCGGTCATAGATCCATTTTTGAAGGGCTTCGTTATTTTCGCAGATCCATACATCCAACGCATGGTAAACATCATCGAGTGAAAAGCCGTCAAAATCTTCGAAGTAGAAATTTCTGGCATCAAAGGTTCCTTTTTTCGAGGCTGGATTAAGAATACGTGAGAATACAAGTAACCTGAAAATCTGGTCAACATTATATTCGATTGAAAGATTTCGAGTTTTCCAGTTCCAGAATTTATCCAGTTCCAGTCTTTTGTATAAGTCCTTAAGTACACCGTAGCCAACGTTTCTGAGATCATTGGTATCTGTACTCATTTTCCTGTTAGATGAAATCTCTATACTGATTGATTTTTCCGTATTTTTTTGTTCGGTCATATCCAATGCTTTTTGGGTGAAGAAGGCAATGGGGTCTTCGTACTCTGATTTCAAGTCTTCCAGGTATCCTAGGCTCTGAATGGTGCGAGTTCGGCTTTGCTTGGTGGAACTGTCATAATAGCTTTCCTGGATTGCAAGATAGATACCTTTAGGACGCTTGATTTTACGTAAATACATAGACTAAAGCTCCTTTCGGTCAAGGTGGTATTGTGTAATCAACGCATCAGCGACATCCTTTGGTGATTTGCCGGAAATGTGAAAATGATTCTTTAAGTCTTCGTAAACATATCCATACCAATCAAGGTCTTTATTTATGTCGTTTAGATAGTAATCCCTATGCATATTCTTATAGTCATCATCTTTATAGACAATATCATTTTCGTCACTGAAAACAAGACGATCAAAAATGTTCTCAACTGAATCGGTCAGTTCAATCGAAAATACATCAGCTGAGCGTAACAAAGGGCGAATCGATTGAATATTGGATAATGGGGTAATTGCAATGATTTTATCGCTTTTTCTGGAGATAAGAGAATGAATTAGCTTACAGCGGATTTCATCACGTTCATAAAGAGTCCCTGTTGACACGAAAATTTCTAATGTCGTGTTGAGATGTTTTTTTATTTCTTCATCAAGATCATAAAAATCATACCCTAAACGTTTGGCAAGCAACTCACCAGTAACCGTTTTCCCAACATTTGAAACGCCGAATAATAGTATGTTCATCGTGGGGACCTCCCTAGATATATATGTATATTATAACATATTACGCCATATTGCGCCATATATAATATACATAATGTAGACAATAAAAAACCCAGCACACACAAGTGTTCGCTGGGTTATATTTTTTATGATTGCTGCGAAACTCAGGAGAGACTGGCTTTCCTGGGGGATGAACCCTACGGAGACCATCTGAAAGACTATGTGAAAAACGTAGACTGGATGCTCCATGAGGCGTTCTGCCTGTATGAGCACAGGGACATTTTCAAACCATATGAGAAACACCATGCAACCGCGCTGGATGCCTGCAGAACAGGTGCGGAGCTGAACGTGAAGAATGTGGTCCTGTACCACACGGAAGATAAGTATTACGATAAAAGAAAAGAACTATATACACGTGAAGGAAGCCAGGCTTTCGACGGCGGTTTGTTTGTGCCGGACGACCTGGACGTCATCGTGTTGGCATAGAGTGCCAAAAGGTCTGACCCCCTGGCACTCTTTCCTTGACAAGTCATTCGATAGGGATTATGATGGTAATAATTTAACTGATGAAAGAGGTTAATGTTATGGCAAATGTATTGAAATCCATCGTGATAGCAAGAGCATATTATTTTTACTTTTGGTGCGTCCGTTTCAGCCGCATCTTCTTTTGTTATCCAAATTTTGCCGAAGCCAGTTAAGAACATATGATATTTGAGATATGTGGCGGCAGCTTTTGATAACAAAAGCTGCCGTCTTTTTTTCTACCCAAATTTGATTGATGAAAGATAATACCCGAAAGTGAGGACGCGTTTATGAAAAGGATGAAGAAAGAAAGCAACAGGATCATCATCGCCGGTCCGTGTGCGGTGGAGAACGAAGAACAGATGATGACAACGGCTATAGGTGTCAAGGAATCTGGCGCTACGATGCTGAGAGGCGGCGCATTCAAGCCCCGCACATCGCCATACTCATTCCAGGGCCTTGGCGAAGAGGGAATCCGTCTGCTAGTTGAAGCAAAGAAGGAGACGGGCCTTCCAATCGTGACAGAGCTTGTGAGTGTGCGGCATCTGGATTTGTTCGATGATGTGGACATGATACAGATCGGTGCAAGGAACATGTACAATTACGAGATGCTTAAGGAAGTGGGTAGGTCAGGCAAGCCTGTTCTTTTAAAGCGGGGTCTTACTGCCACAATCGAGGAATTCCTCATGAGCGCCGAGTATATAATAGCGGAAGGAAACAGCGATATTATCCTTTGTGAACGGGGTATCAGAAGCTACGATACATCCACCCGCAACGTGCTGGACCTGGCGGCAGTCGCGCTCCTTAAAGGAAAAACCCACCTGCCGGTCATCGTCGATCCGAGCCATGGTACAGGCAGGCGGGAGCTGGTGGGCACAATGGCCCATGCTGCTTTTGCGGCGGGAGCAGACGGTGTGGCAATAGAGGTGCACAACGAGCCGGAGGCCGCCCTGTCGGACGGCCCCCAGTCGCTTGATCTGGATGCATTTGATGAATTGATGACGGAGCTGAGGATTAGGATTGAAATAGAGCGAAGACTTCTATCGGACATAGCCGTTCGTTCTAAAATACGTCTTCTCGGATGAGTCCTCAGAACCGCCGATTTTGAAGGTGGCCGTGCTGCTGAGCTTGCGGCCTGTATCCGTGATTTGGCTGACCTTGACTTTTGTGCCTTCTTCAAGGCTGCCCTTGCTGACAATCAACGTTTTTTCGTCTACAAATATCGTCTCCTGCTGGACGTTGTTTAGGAACGCTTCGCTCCAGGCGGTGAAGTTGTGGCCGGTTATGAATATGGCTTCCCCTCTGAAGGCGACATCCTCAATGGTAATGGGATCGACCCCCATGGTCATCTTCTTTTTCTTGTAAGGGGTTTTTCCACCGTAGGCTTCCATATTGCCGTAGAGCATATCGTACTGAAGCAGTTCGAGCTCCTTTTCGTAATCCGGATCATTTTTCTTCTGCTGGTGAAACTTGTTCAGGAGGCCGTTGTCATAGCCGAGGCGCTCCATGACCATCGAACCAAGCTGATAAGCCATAAGGTCATTTTCAACGCGTTCAAGGCCCATGTTGTCCCACATGACATACTCAGTCTGGAAAGGGGTGCCATCTCTCAGGTCATCCTCTGTTATATCCAAAGTCGGCATGTGGTCCCCGTAGAAAACGACAACAACAGGCTCCGGGTAGTCTTCGAGTTCCTTGATCAGGTCACCAACAAATGCGTCGGTTTCATATACCTGGTTGACATAGTAAAGGTACTTGTTGTAAGTCGACTCGTTCATTGCAGTCGCTGCGGTTTTTTCGGATTCCAAGGCGGCTTCTGTAGGATTTGCAGGAACTGGAATCTGAACTGAACCGGTCAGGTTATCCGACAGTCCGCCCATGCTTGAATCACCGCTGTTCATTGGCGGTATGGAAGCGGCCATATAAATGGCAATCGCTGGATCATCGAGAATCGGTTCGCTGGGATACTTTCCATGGGGCTGTACGGAAACTGTGAAAACAAAATCCTGTTCCTCGGTCGATTCGAGAGACTTCATAATTTCTGGAATCAGGGTACTGTCCATGGACCATCCAAGCGGATTGTATTCGATGTTCTCCATATATTCTATGGATGTGAAACCATCAAAGCCGAGTCTAGGATATACATAGCATCTTGAATAGAAGGTACCCATATTGTTATGGATGGCCTGGCTGTGATATCCAAGGTCAGATAATACATATGGATAGCTTTCCACGGTTGATTTCGAGAGTATGGTTTTGTATGGATACTCACCTGCACCAAAGTAATCCAGGCTCATGCCGCTCAAGATTTCGAATTCGGTGTTGGCAGTTCCTGCTCCGATGGAGGGCACTGTAACATATCCGAAAGAGTAGTTTTCCCTGAGGGCTGTCAGATTTGGAACTGGATCTTCGCTGAAGCTCAGTGCTTTTATGCGCTTCGGATCGAAAACCGATTCCAGCTGTATCATGATGATATTCGGCATGAGTTCTTCGGTTTCCTCAATTGGTGTTTCGGTAGCTTCAGGTTCTTCCTGGTCCTCGGCTGGTGTGACATGATCAGGTGCATCTGCAGCCATGACGTTCATCGACTGCAAGAGTTCGCTGACGAGCTCGGTGCTGTAGTTGCTCGGGCGCTGAATGCCACGGTCTACCACGCTGGTCGCGAAGCTGTAGGCAAAACCGTAGTCGGCATAGGCATTTGCTATGTTGCCGAAATTCCTGGATACATTGCCGGTTGCAAGGGCCCAGTTGAAGCTTCCAACCATGACAAGGCAGCTGAATATGATTCCGGCAATACCCTGGTGGGGCTTCCATTTTGTCCGTGGCATTTTAATGCCTATGAAGACAATCAGTACGATAACTGCTGTCACCGCAATAAAAAATAACACGAGCTGAATGGTGTTGAGGTAGCGACCGATGACGGTGAACACGGAAGTCAGCATTTTGAAATCCATTGCTGTCAGCGGTGTGGTTCTGGAGGACATCAGGATGAAGTTGACAACGCCAAGCCAGAGCCAGAGCGTGTCCACAATCAGGTATCCAAAATGCCGCTTCGGCAGAAGGAGGCCGATGGAAAGGAATGCAGAGAGCATAGCGATGCTGCACAGGAACATGAGTGGGTTCCTTGTGATTGACATTAATCCTTCAGCGGCGGAACGATG
This sequence comes from Vallitaleaceae bacterium, assembly GCA_963677915.2. Taxonomy (GTDB): domain Bacteria; phylum Bacillota; class Clostridia; order Lachnospirales; family Vallitaleaceae. Next base: position 24,786 of record CAXXGE010000004.1, read on the forward strand.
GCTTAGTGATTCCAGAACCAGCTGGATGAACAGAGCGTTCAATAGGACTTCTTTGATTATCTGCGGTATATGGGTGTTTGCGTTCAATTTTAATTTCATTTCAATTCCTCTAAATGCGTGAAAAAGTTAACATAAGATGCACTGTACATAATGATAACGGTTATTTTGTTACGCGTCAATTAACAAAATCATAATATTCTCTTAACATTTAGTTGTTCTTTGGTGCATATTGACACTAATGACCACTTCCTTTACTATAATCATGTGCCAGAGGGACGGACCTTTTGGCACGACAATGGTGCCAGAGGGACGGACCTTTTGGCACGACAGCAGGAGGAGATATATAATATGAAATTATTTTTGGAATGCATACCATGTGTACTGAAGCAAGCCCTTGAGGCTTCGCAGAAAGTGACAGACGATGAACGTATACACGCAGAAGTGATGGAAGAGGCGCTGAAGATTGCGGCCGACTACAAGTCCTACAGAAACGCCCCTGAAATGGCAAGGGACATCCACCAGGTTTTAAAGAAAAAGACAGGCAATCCCGATCCCTACAAGGCAGTTAAGGACGAACATCTGGAGACTGCCAAAGGACTCTACAGTTATCTTAAAGACTTCCTGGACGGCAAGGAGGACCGCCTCTTATGGGCGCTGAAAATAGCGGCTACAGGCAACAATCTTGATGCAGCCATCTACAGTGATATTCAGCTGGAAAAACAGATTGAGGTGGAGGTTGCGAAGCCTTTTGCCATAAACGATTACGATACGCTGAAATCCAAGCTGGCATCGGCCAAGAAAGCGCTGATTCTGGGTGACAACACAGGCGAGACGGTATTCGACAAGATCCTTCTGGAAGAACTTGAAAAACTGCCGCTCGACGAAATCCACTATGCAGTCAAAGAAGAGCCGATCATCAACGACGCTACCATCCTCGAGGCTGAAGCATCCGATATCCATCATCATGCAAAGATCATTTCGACGGGATGCAACGTTCCGGGGCTTCTGCTTGATGAGGCAAGCGATGCGTTTTTAAAAGTTTTCCGTGAGGCGGACATTGTCATCAGCAAGGGACAGGGCAACTTCGAGACGCTCTCCGACCAGGAGGGTATATTCTTTCTGCTCAAGGTGAAGTGTCCGATGGTGTCAAAGATGATCGGAAGCCCGGTAGGCGAATATGTGTTGAAGTGCCAAAAGGTCTGACCCTCTGGCACGTACAATATGATTGAGGAGAGCGATATGCTATATGAATTATTGAAGTCAAGAAGAAGCATCAGAAAGTTCAAGAATCAGCCAGTGGAGCAGGACAAAGTGGATATCCTCGTGAAAAGCGCACTGCTGTCTCCGTCATCCAGAGGGAAGCGGCCGTGGTCATTTGTTGTTGTCGATGACGGGGATCTACTTGGGAAGCTGGCGAAAAGCAAGGCGCATGGCTCGGCTTTTCTCGAAGGTGCGCTACTTGCCATTGTAGTTGCAGCTGATCCCGGAATCAGCGATGTCTGGATCGAGGATACTTCCATTGCAGCGACGTTGATCCAGCTTGCTGCAGAAGACATGGGCCTTGGTTCGTGCTGGATACAAATACGGTTGAGGCAGGACGAAGGAGTAGGGCCATCGGAGGACCATGTGAAAAATGTGCTGAACATCCCTGGGCAGCTTAAAGTCGCATCCATTATTGCCATCGGCTATCCGGATGAAAGCAAGGCGCCGTATGATGAGGACAGCCTGCTCTACGACAGGGTGCGCCAGAACGGTCATCTCGTATATTTCAAATAGCCATCCTCGACAATCTGTCTGACGCGGCCGGTCTCCTTCAGATACTCGACATAGCAGCGGAGCATCCTGAAGACGACGTGGTATTTGTTGACAGATGAAAGCTTGATACCGTAGGCATCGACCACCGTCTTGAGGATTTCCTCCATCGACATAGGCCGTTCGATAAGTTCATAAACGTTCTCTGCCTTCTGCTTGTAGAAGGCGATGTTTTGGTCAATCAGTGTATCGATCTCCCGGTACACTTTTTTGTGTGTCACGATATAGTAGGAACAGTCAAGGGAGCGCAAAGCTTCCTTGCTCTGAAGGTCCTCCTCAAGGACAAAGGAAAAGGGCAGCTTATAGCCATGCATGACTTCCTCGGAAATCAGTGCGTCAGCGAGATAGGCCACGTTGTCCGGTGTGATGATGCAGGTCAGCTGCATGCTGTGGCCCGGAGCGTGCAGGAGCTTGAAATTGATGCCGTGCAAGTAGAGGCTATGCTGCTCTTTTGCCAAAATGATGTCCGACTCGCAGACCATATATCCATAGTGGCGTTCGATGTCAGAAAGTGATTGAGTTTGGGTATTGTAGTACAGCTTTAGGTTCATGAGAGAACTGCAGTGATGGGCTTCGTCGGCGGGCATCGCAATGGTGCAGCCGTACTTTTCTTTCAGGGCAGCGTTATTACCCACGTGGTCTGAATGGGCATGGGTACCGATGATGGCGACTGGCTGCAGGTTGTATTTCGCGAAAACATCAAGAATACCGTCGAGTTCTTTCTGCCAACCCGAATCAATCAGGATGATGTCAGTTTCATTTATCTTGTAAAATCCCAGGTAGGACATGCCTGTATCAATGACATAGGTATCGCCCTTTACATGAATTATTTCCATAGAGGTACCCTTCTTTCTTATTTTGTTTGCTCAGTCTGTTCGTAGAATTGGTATACAAAACATTGTATCATATATGTTTGCGCTATCCTATCGAACGATGTATAATTAAATCGAACGAAATATAAAAATGACGTTCGAAATGGAGGGGTTCTATGGAAAAGAGTATATACGAGTACAGTGAAACGGTTGTGACTGCAACTGAATTCAAGAGCAACCTGGGTAAGTTCCTCGAAGATGCTATCGACAAGAAGGAGACTTCAATTACAAAGAACGGAAAGAAAATTGCGCGATTGGTGCCTTATATTCAGGACTTCACGGGCTATCTGCTGGCGGAAGAAAGTGCACAGTATCATTCCAAGACGGTCTCCTATCAGGAATTTCTGGATATCAGCAGCGGGGTGGAGGCCAGGATGGAATATATCAACGGTGAAATCATCATGCAGTCGTCGCCGAACAGTTTCCACCAGGATGCGGTGGGCAACCTGCATGTGACTCTAAAAACCTACCTTAAAGGGAAGAAATGCAAGGTGTTTCTTGCGCCTTTCGACGTCACACTCTACAAAGAAGGCATCAAAGACCCGGATGTCATTCAGCCGGATCTCTTGGTTGCCTGCGATACGGACACGGCCATCAATGAAAAGGGCCGTTACAGCGGTGTGCCTGCTCTGGTAATCGAAGTGCTTTCCCCTTCCACCCGGTCGAGGGACATGGTGGACAAGCTCAATACCTTCATGCGTGCGGGGTGTACTGAGTACTGGATTGTGGATATTGATCATACACGTGTAATGCAGTATTGTTTCGCGGACAGGGAAATAGACATCTATGAGATTTACAGCAAGTCGGACTGCTTCAAGTCCCGTTCCCTGGCCGGACTGGAAGTCTGCGTTGAAGATATTTTCGAAGGATAAGTCCCTTGACGGGACTTCTTTTTTTGCGATAGCAGTGCCAGAGGGACGGACCTTTTGGCACTCTGTTTGAGGTGGCGTGCCAAAAAGGTCCGTCCCTCTGGCACAAACTGAGTTATAATAGTATTAGGTACTGTCGGTTGGCATTCGGGAGGTGTTTTGATGAAGCTGTCCAGAGAAATATATGAGAAGAAGCTTGCAGAGCTCCAGGTGGAGCTTGTTAAGATGCAGGAATGGGTAAGCCATGAAGGACTCAAGATCGTCGTCTTGTTCGAAGGCAGAGATGCAGCAGGAAAGGGAGGCGCCATTAAGCGCATTACCCAGAGTCTGAATCCAAGGGGCTGCAGGGTCGTCGCACTTGCTAAGCCGACAGAAAAAGAACGGACCCAATGGTATTTCCAGCGTTACGTCGCCCATCTGCCTAGCGCAGGGGAAATCGTGCTGTTCGACCGCAGCTGGTACAACCGGGCAGGTGTAGAACGGGTCATGGGATTCTGCAGCGACGAGGAGTATTGGGAATTCCTCAAATCCGTTTCGGCCTTCGAGGAAATGCTCCAGCGCTCAGGGATCATCCTTATCAAGTACTGGTTCTCAGTCAGTGATGAGGAGCAGGAAGACCGATTCCAGGACAGGATCAACGATGCGACGAAACGGTGGAAACTGAGCGATATGGACCTTGAAGCCAGATCGAGATGGGTAGAATACTCAAAAGCCAAGGATGTGATGTTCCAGTACACCGATACTGAAATGTCGCCTTGGTATGTCATTGAATCGGACGAAAAAAGAAATGCGCGGATCAATTGCATCAGCCATCTCCTTTCAATGGTGCCTTACAAGGACGTCAAGCACAAAAAACTTGTTCTCCCTGAAAGGCAGGAAAATACAGGTTATGTAAGACCGCCGATTGAATCCTTGCGTTATGTGCCTGATGTGGCAGGGGAGCTTGCCAAGAAGAAGCAATAATGTAGACGCTACACTAATTAAAATACATATAGCTGCCAAGAAATACTTCGATTACCATTAGGATGATCAGAAAGATCCAGTAGGCCTTCTTGTCGGGACTGTCGACTGTGAACCAGCCGAAAGGTTTGAAGGGATCCTCTTCTTCAGGTGCGGTTGTCTGCCCCGGTCTTGCGGTAGACTTTGTTTACGTGCTTCTTGACTGTGTTTTCCGAAATAAAATATTTATCTGCGATCTCCCGGTTGCTCATGTTTGTCATCAAAGCATGGGCAATTGTTTTTTCGCGGGGAGTCAAAGGATATTGGTCCAGACTTCTTGCCTTTCTCGCGGGCCGATCGCCTTTTTCATTTTCCTTCTCTTTTTCCACAACCAAATCCACAGCGATAATGCCGATGGCTGCATAGAAAAGGGGAAGGAAATTATAGATGACCATCTCTATAAGGTCGCCAGCTTTCTCGGGTTTGACCAGGAGGGACAACTGTGAAAGGAACGTGGTAATACATCCGGTCATGAAAATATGCCATCTGATTCGTCGTTTCAGTTGAGTATTTTCATAGCCTTTCAGCTTGTCGATCAGTATCAGGATGGCTGTTCCGATCGCAACAAAAAGTGCCAGCTTGATATCGATGATCAGCGCTATGTTGAAATCAAGCAGAACAAGCATCAGAACAAGATAGGCCAAGAATAGGGACAGTTTAAGAATCAATCGATTCACAGGCATGCCTCCTTTCATATTAATATTATACCATTGCGGCAGAAGTGAATGATATGGCACTGGGTTCTATTTTGTGTTCCATTTTGGGTTCTAATTGGATATAATTGAACATGATAGAAAGATTTTAGAAAAAATAGGATGTGGATAGGAGGAAAGTTAATGTCAGAGTGGTGGAGTAACCTCGGTGCTTTGAAGCAGATATTCTATTTCATAGCTGTCCCTGCAACGGCTGTTCTCATTGTACAGTCGGCGCTGGCGATCATAGGCCTTGGTGGTTCGGAAGTGGATATGGATATGGACACATCCGACGGCATCGGCGAGCCGGTGGAACTGGAGTTTGGCGATGGCATTGATGCCGGGGATGAAGCTTTTTCGGGAGACTTTAAGTTCTTTACAGTGAGAGGGCTGATCGCCTTCTTCGCCGTGCTGGGATGGACAGGAGCGGCCATGTCAGGAAAAGCGCCCACCTTTCTGGTGGTCGTGGCAGCATTCGTTGCCGGATTTCTGGCGATGAGTTTGATTGGCTACCTTTTCTTTGCGATGACCAAGCTTCAGTCGAGCGGTAATATCCGTTACGCCAACTGCATGGGCAAGACAGGCGAGGTCTATATGAACATCCCTGCGGAATCGGGTGGCAAGGGCAAGGTTTTCATAACTGTCCAGGGGAGACTGATAGAAGCCGGCGCGGTAACGAAGCAGCCCGAACCCATCAAGTCAGGGGAAACCATTCACGTGGTCGGTGTCATGAGTGACCATACACTAATTGTCGAAAAAGGAGACAGAGCATGAACTTGAATATTGAACTGCTTATTTTGATCGTCGTACTTGTACTGATTGCATTTACAACATTTGCGGCACTCTTGACCAGATACAAGAGGTGTCCGTCCGACAAAATCCTCGTCATCTACGGAAAAATAGGGAAGGACAGCGGCGAACAGGTCAGCTCCAAGTGTATTCACGGCGGCGCATCCTTCATATGGCCTGTCATCCAGCATTACGAATTCCTGGACCTGACACCTATTTCCATAAATGTGGATCTTAAAAAAGCACTCTCGAAGCAGAACATCCGTGTCGATGTGCCTTCAAGGTTCACCGTCGGTATTTCCACAGAAATCGGCGTCATGCAGAATGCCGCAGAGCGTCTTCTGGGCCTCAAGATGGCCGATATAGAGGATCTTGCCAAGGACATCATCTTCGGTCAGCTCCGTCTGGTCGTTGCGACGATGGACATCGAGGAGATCAATACTGACAGGGACAAGTTCCTTGAAGCGGTATCCAGAAACGTGGAATCGGAACTCAAGAAAATCGGATTGCGTCTGATCAACGTTAACGTGACGGATATCATGGACGAATCAGGCTATATCGAAGCCTTGGGAAAAGAGGCGGCAGCCAAGGCGATCAACGATGCCAAGAAATCGGTTGCTGAAAAGGACAGGGACGGCTCGATCGGTGAAGCCGAAGCCCAGAAGGATGAGCGGATACGTGTCGCGGCAGCCAATTCCGTGGCCATCGAAGGTGAGAACCTGGCGAAGGTGAAAATCGCCCAGTCAGATTCGGAAAAACGTCAGCGTGAAGCCGAAGCGCTGCGTGTGGCGACTGCATCCGAGAAGGTGCAGGCTGCACTGGCCCTTAAGGAGGCTTATGTTTCGGAAAAAGACGCTGAGCTTGCCCGTGCCAAGAAGGAAGAGGCTTCGAGGGAGGCGGACGTCATCGTACCTGCGGAAATCAGCAAGCGCCGTCTGGAAATCGAAGCGGAAGCGGAAGCCGAGCAGATCAGACGGAAGGCGAAAGGTGAAGCGGACGCCATCTATGCAAAAATGGAAGCCCAGGCCCGTGGTACATGGGAAATTCTCAGCAAGCAGGCGGAAGGCTTCAAGGCCATGGTCGATGCTGCGGGAAGTTCCAACGATGCTGTAAGGCTGCTCCTTGCTGACAAGATGGAAGATCTGGTCAGAACCCAGGTGGATGCAATCAAGAATATCAAGATCGACAAGGTCACTGTTTGGGATTCGATGAACGGAGGCGACGGAAAGCCTGCAACGGCCAACTTCCTTTCCGGTCTGATCAAGTCCATACCTCCGATGAACGAGATGTTCGACATGGCCGGCATGGAGCTGCCTGAGTATCTCGGCAAGAATAAGGCTGAAGTGAAGAAGGAGGAAACAGAGATCAAGGAAGAAGCCGAGGGAAAGGACTTTTAATAGGTCCATTCCGAATTTGTATAACGATTATATGAGCAGAAGATAGACAAAAAATCAGTACACTCGGAAGAGATGTACTGATTTTTTTATGACTTCTTGATCTTAAAACGCTGTATTATTTGTCCGCTATCAGGTACTGGCAAAGCAGCAGTGTCTTCTCAACCAGTTCCCGTCGGTTGATGCACTCCAAAGGCGTATACAGGCCCTTGCTAGATGGAGAGAGGCCGCATACGACAGGGATTTGCCCTGGGATATCGCCGGCAGCGGTTGGTATCAGACTGGAATCGGTGTCGAAGGGCAGGTTCCATTCCTTCGCCAATTCTTCCATTTTATCCACCAAGGCCTTCTGGCTGCCGCGTTTCATCATAGGAGGTCTTTCTTCGAGTTTTGCTATGGTGCAGTGGAATGATCTGGACGTTGTTTTGAAGGCTTTCTTTATTTCGTCTTCCATTTCGTTGGCCTTCGCCTGATCAAGATAGCTTAGATACAGGATGGCTTCCATCTGGTGGGGGCGCATCATGGTATAGCTGGACATATGGATGTCCTTGACGGAAAGATCTACCCTTCTGATTGGCTGGACAAAGTCCTGAAGCTTTTCGAAACGTTCGGAAAACCACTGATAGGCATCCTTTGTGCCGCTTTTGGAACCGACCCTGTCTGTATCCCGTTCTACAAGCAGCTTGAATTTTTTCATACCCCTTCTTTGAAGAACGACCTTGCCGCCTGAGCCCCCGGGTTGGAGTACCAGGACTTCAGAGGCTTTGGCTGAGATTTTAACCAGCGCCTTACCGCTGTAGCGCATGCCCTGTCCTTCGTCCGAATAGGCGAAGATGCCCAGCTTCAGTGTGCTCAGCTTTCTGATATATTTTAGGGCGTCCAGGGTTTTCGTCAGACAGGTGATGCCGGCGCTGCTCTCGGCTATGCCGTCACCATACAGCCATTCTGAATCCCTTCTGAAGGTGCGGTGCATATTGGTGTTGGCTGTATGTGTATCGATTGGGACGACGATAAGCGTGCCGCCTTGATAGCCGGCTTTGGATTCCCATAGAGCGTAGCTGCCTGACTCGCCGGAGGTATCCGTCCTGACCAGGCCAAGTTTCAGCATCCTTTCGTTCAGCTTCTTTTTCACGGCATCGATGCCGGTTGGGTGATCGTGACTCTTGGAGAAATCGGTCCAGTATTTGAGCTCGTCTTCAATCTTGTCCCGGTTGTTGGTTAGGTATTTGAATGCTTTATCCTTGGATGTGGTCATTCCAGTATCGGTTGGTTCGTGGCTTTCAGTACCGAAATACCGTTTGTACGCCACATCGATCAGCCGCTGGACCACGTCGCTGTAGCTCATTCCCAGCTGCTTGGCCGCATAGACATAGGATGCGCCAGGTGACATGCTTGCCATGGAGTTGACTTCGAGGATGTAAATGTTGCCGTCGTTGTCCATCCTGAAATCGACCCTTGCGCTATCGAAGCATCCCAGAGCCTTAAAGGTCTTGATGGCGAGGGTTTGCAGCTGGTTGGTCTCGGCGTCTGTCAAGGGGGCTGGACATATGCTGGACACACGGTCTCCCGTCGCATGGGCTTTGTCATCGTGGGTGTAAATTTTTTCTCCGGATGTGAAAAGGATTTCGACTGGAGGCAATGCCTCGACCGGTGAATTGCCCATAAGACCGACATTGAACTCCCTGCCGTCAATGTATTCCTCTACAAGTGTAGGTCCGTGGAAGGCTTCGTAGATCACTTTTGCACCTTCCCTCAGCTCCTCCTCGTTGTTGACGATTTTAAGACCAAAGGAAGAGGCTTCATCCTTTGGTTTGATAATCATAGGGTACGCCATATTCTCAATTATGGGATCCTCCGGTGTATCCAGTACCGTGAACTTGGGCGTCGGCAGGCCATGCTGAAGGAGCAGCATTTTGGTAACGACCTTGTCAAGAGCCATAGCATGGGTGGCGGGTTCGGAACCAATATAGGGGACACCAATCATTTCAAGAATCGCAGGCATATGGGTATAGCGGGACCGGCCCTGGATACCGTAGCTCAGATTGAAAACTAAGCCCGGTTTTTCTCCGGCTATAACACCTGGCATGAATTCTTCCAGGTTTTGTATGATGTTCTTGTCTCCTTCGAATGTTTTGACAATATGTCCGTTGGCAAGAAGTGCCTCCTTGATGGCGTTGATGGTTTTCATGCCATATTTCTCTTTGTTCAGCTGCCCAAACAAGTTGATGACAGCTTGGCTGTCGCGGTTGTAAACGATTGCAATTTTCATAATGTTCACCTCTTAAATGGTATGTCGCAAATACTAAGGAAATTTTTCATGATGACGAGGCCGTCGGCGGTCTGTACTTCCGGATGTCCCTGGAAACCGTATATGGGTTTTTCGGGGTGGCGGATGGCTTCAAACGGACTGCTTTCTGATGTGGCAAGGTTTACGAAATCTTTTGGCAGTTCGTAAATATTGTAGCTATGTTTCTCCTTGATCTGGATTTTCGGCTTGTTCAGGCCATTGAAAATTGGGTCCTCAGGTACCAGTATCTCGACTAGTTCCTTTTTATTCATGGGTAGGTCCATTTTCTTGATTCTTCCCCTATAGGCGACGGCAATGATTTCACATCCCAGACACATGCCCATAATCGGCACATCATAGTTCATCAGCGCTATAAAATTCGTCGTCAGATTCAGCGGCTGATAGGGATTGCCCTTGCCACCTGACAAGATGATGCCGTCAACGACTGCTTGAGAGGAAAGGTTGATGGGCTGGTTATGGTCGAATACGATATAGTCGATGTTGTGCTCTGACAGAAAATTCCTCTTAAATGTCTTGATGAAACTGCTTTGGTTATCGATGATCAACAGCATGGACCGACCTCCTTTGCTACTTACTATTATACCATGGCATATGAACGGACTTACAGAGGAAAAGCAGCCTCGCTGTGTTAATGTAGCGGAGCTACTTTGTTTTATATGGGAGAGGGTTGTACGCAATTACAATCAGTTAAACCACTGGTCCACAATGCTTTTGGCTTCCTCGCTGCTCAAGGGTTCGTTACCGCCAGCAATAAGAGCCGGTGCCTGGCAGTCGTAAGTCTGAATCAGTTTGCCGCCCTGCTTTGCTATGCGCTTTGCATATTTGTTAAATGCTTTTTCAGGCCTTTTGTCGTCGGCATGGGTCAACACCAGGACAATCTCCTTGTCGGATATGCCTCCGTCCTTGATGAAACCGTTCATGGGAGGCGTAGGATTGCCTGCCCAAATCTGTCCACACAGATAAATCTTGTCATAGCCGGCCAGATTCTCTGCCATTGGCTTGATCAGGCTCCGTCTGCCGAGAATTGCTCCCAGTGCATTGCGGGGGACGTTTTCTGCTGTCCTTTTCTTCTGCTCCTGTATCTCGATGGCTTCAAGGTTCAGCTTGCCCTTCAGTTGTTCGACAATCTTGAGTGTGTTGCCGGTTAATGAATAGTAAACGATAATGGCGTTTTCTGGCATCTTTATGCAGTCCTTTCCTGTGGGTTGAGTATTATTATTTATGCAAGTTAGTGGGTATTGACATATAATGTTGCTCCGGTATAGATATTGTTATCAAGCTGATCGAGTCACCGAGCGCCGTATAAACAATCATATCTTGTTTTACAGCCAGCGCTTCAGTCGGCAGCATCCATGCCAGTATCAAAATGAAAACTAAAATATCTTGGCCTTTCTCACAGAAACACAACTTATCTTGTAGAGCTCAGAATATCAGTATCAGAATATTGAGGCGCAAAAAAACCAACCTAATTAACAGGTCGGTTACGCTATTGGCTCAACAAGGGAAAAAGCGTCCAGTTCTATCCCCCATATCACTGCCCCCTATACAACTGATTCTAGCACTAACGTCAGAGCCCGTCAATAAATATGGGGTTGTATCATTTACCCCAACGAAGTATAATCTCAAAAAGGTCAGAAGAGTAAAAAGGAAAAGATGGAAGTCAAATGGAACATTTTCTGATTCTGTGCGTCTAACTGTTAAAGATTCATTTAAGCAACAGAAATTATAATGTATTTAAGAAAAAACAATCGCCACAGTACAAGGAGGAAATCATCATGTTCATTCTAATTCCATCCTACAAACCAACAAGAAAACTGACAAACCTCGTGCATCAGCTGAATGCTTACTACGATGCCTGTGTCCTTATTATAGATGATGGAAGCGGTCCTGCGTACAGCCATTTCTACGAAAGATTAGCCGATGACGGCTGTATCGTGCTTACTCACGAGACAAACGTTGGAAGGGGGGCGGCACTGAAAACCGGCTTCGAATTTCTGAAGGAAGTCGGATGGGAAGGGACAGTCGTCACTGCCGAAGGTGAAGGCCAGCATCTTGCCTCGGACATTATCAGGATCGGTGGAAGGATCAATACCAATGCCAAAAAGATCCTTCTCGGTTCCAGGACATTCAACGAAAGTGCATCATTACGAAGCAGGATAGGCAACGTTATTTCGAGTGCTGCATTCCAGATGTCGACAGGCCATCGCATCGATGATACCCAGACAAGCCTCCGGGCGTTCGATGCACGTATGTTGGACTGGCTTCTGCAAATACCGGGGAACCGGCTGGAGTATGAAATGAACATGCTTCTGGCTGCTGCAGTTGACAGGGTACCGCTGGAAGAAATCTACATTGAAACGGCGCAGGCCAACTACTATATACACAATGTACATCAGATTCAATTACCAAGCCTCTGAAAGTTCAGATGATTCAGAAAATTCACGTACCTGTCACCAGACATTTTAGGCACCCGTTTTATAGTGGGTGCCTATTGCATTCTCCATCTTTTCCTGACAAATATGGTATAATTTAGTAAGGAAGAGAAAGGAGGCGGGGGTATGTCTGATAGTACTAACCAATGCGAATACTGCATGTACTATGAATATGATGAGGATCTGGATGAATATGCATGCACCATAGAAATGGACATGGACGATATCGAAAAGATGACCTATGATTCTAAGACGACCTGTCCGAACTTCAGGATGGGAGACGATTACACAATCGTAAGAAAACAGATGTAAAAAAGTCAATATAACGGGGGGAGTATATGGATAGCATTTTTTATTTCGCAGCGTTCATTGGGTTATTGTTTTTCATCAGTCATGTCAGACGCAAAGAGTTATTGGAACGACTGGACATACTTGAAAAAGACTCGAAACAGATGAAAAAGGAGCTGGAAAGACTGGTGCGGATGGTGGAACCAGAAGCGGCATCAGTACCTGAGCAGCCTGAACCGGACCTTGTAAAACCGATCAAAGTTCAGCGGGTGGAAGCGATGGCGGAAATCGTGGTACCAGCAGAACCAGCACAACCAGCACAATCTGTTCAGGAGCCAGCTGAAAAACCGAAAGCGAAACTGGAAGGTTTCTTCAACAAGGACCTGTTCTCCATTGAATCAATCATCACAAAATTGGGTATCCTGCTTCTTGTCATAGGAGCAGGATACTTGTCCAAACTGGCCTACGATGCAGGTTATCTGACGGTGGAAATCGTCCTGCTGATGGTCACCGTCATCGGTATAGGTCTCATTGTCTCGGGGGATTTCGTCAGAAAACGTGGCCGTTACAGGCTGTGCATCGTGCTGTTCGGCGGGGGCATTGCGGTGCTTTATACGACAGTCTATGCGGCCTTTCAAGTCTACGGCGTCATCAATGAAATCCTTACTTTCATTTTCATGGTGTCGATTACATTCTTCGCCTTTGCGCTGTCTCTCCGGAGCAGCAACATCACTTTGTCGATCTTTGGAATTCTAGGTGGGCTGTTGACGCCTTTTCTCATAGAATTCCATTTTCTCAACCTGTTCGGTGTGGGCCTCTATATCATTTTGCTGTCCATCGGATCCCAGTTCTTCTATGTGTTTAAAAGGTGGCGGCTTCTACAGCTGAGCAATATTGCAGGTACTTATACCATCGTCTTTTATCTCATCGCCTCCAGCATGTCAGGAAACGCGGGCAATGCCAGCCTTATAGCAGGGCTTGCGGTGATCCTGATGCTTATTTTCTGCGGCACGGAATATGGTCTGTTTCTTCTCAATAAGGAACGGAACGAATGGCCGATGGTATCGGAAGGCATACAAGCGGCACTGCCCATCTTAACGCTGCTTGTCCTGTTGAACCTGCTTCAGATGTCCCAAAGACAATGGAGTTATGTGCTTTTCGTATGGGCCATGGCCTATGCGGCACTATGGCTGCTGCTGTACAAGAAACGCCATATAACCCTGGTTTCGGATATTTCACTAAGCTATGCCGCTTTGATGCTGATGTTTTCAGCTATCCTATTCTACGGTGCGAAAATTCAGGCTGCAGCAGTAGTCACAGAAGCGCTTATCCTGTATGGTATCAATAGAAAGATTAAGCACAAGCTCATCCTATACATTGGCCACGGCATTGCCGCTGTTGGTGCTGGCATGGCCTTCTTCATGGTCTATGAAGCTTTCGTTTTCAGTAGAATCGGCCAGGGGGAAATCATAGGTGCACTAGCGGTGATCGCACTCCTAACAGGTGCGGCCTATTTCCACAAAGGCAATGTCAGGCTTGTTTTCGGGAATTATCTCTACGTATTCTTTGGCACGCTGCTGCTGATGTTCATCCTGGTGGAGCGTGTCGACACTGAGGTGACAATTATTGTCATGACAGTCTGGTTCCTGACTCTCCATCTGGTCGTAGAAAGGACAGGCCTGATTAAGGGAAACAGCCCTGCGCTTATTGTGCTGGTGCCGTTTTTTGCTGTCGAACAGGCTTCGTGGCTGCAGGTAATTTATGGCACATCCTTCGAGTGGCTTTTATTCATGGCGAAGGTGATTTTCATTGTAGGCGCCTACGGATTGACACTGCTTGCAAAAGACCGCATGGTTGAACAGGTCAGGATTGCAGTCAAATTGCTTGCCTACATCGCCCTTTTCGCCCTTTGTTCTGCAGAAGGATCCATGCTGAGCCATTCCATGGAAGCGCCCCTTGTACTGACGGCTGGTATCCTTATCCTCCAGGGGCGATTCGAACCTTCCCGTACCAATGAAATTATGTCTGGCGCTTTGGTGGGATTCAAGGTGCTGTGGCTTGCAGCAGCAGCGTTTTACATTTGGATTGATGCGGTGTTCCTGATGGCGTACGAAATGTCCTTCACGGCCTTTTTCTGGAACGCGTTGATACTCGTGGGCCTCTATCTCATTATGGCTTCCCTGAACATGAAGAAGCCCTATATCTTCATCATCCACTATATTGCCTTCATGATTGTAACGTATGGGAATATCGGTGTGCAGGAGAGCGCCAGGTCGCTGATGACACTGATCTGGGCGACTTATCCAATCATCGGTCTGGTATATGGCGTCGTGAAAAGCAGGAAGGCTGTGGCTAATATCTCGATGGTCATGATTCTCTTTGTTGCCGTGAAGTTCCTGGTGGTGGACCTGGCGACGCTGAATATCGTCTGGAAAATCATTACGGCCATGCTGTTTGGACTGGCGCTGCTGGTTTTGAGCTATTTTCTTCAGCCAAAGCTGAGTGAATAGGAATCAATGAGGAGACCTGACATGCAAAGAATCATACCTCATCTATGGTACGACAAGGAGGCACTTGAGAGAGCGCGGCGGGGACTGTCTGAATAGAACTGGAAAGGTATTCGTTATGGAAAAAACCAGAAAAATTCTAAGCGATAGGGAAGCACCCTATATACAGGCACTCATGAAATTGATTGATACCCAGAGTAAGGCCACCCTTGCCAACTGGGCAATTGACTACGCCGAGAGAGTTATGTTGCCATTGTGGATCAAGTATTATCCTGATGACATGCGTCCGGAAAACGCACTGAACTCAGCCAGGGAGTGGCTGTCCGGAGCTATTAAGCTGCCCCGGGCTAGAGTGGCGATCCTTGAATGCCACGCTGCCGCCCGGGAAGCGGAAGGAAATCCTGTCGCTCAGGCAGCAGCCAGAGCAATGGGGCAATCCGCATCCACAATCCATTCGGCAAGACATAGTATCGGGCTGGCTTTTTATGGAGCTTTGGCTGTCGCATATGATGAACTCGGGACGGAAGCTCCCTGGAGCCAGCTTGAGCAGCGTGCTGCTGAAGAGTGCGGGCGTATGTTGGAGGCGTTGCGTGCGGTTGCGGTAAAATGACAACCAAGGTCAAGAAATACACTGCCCCAACATGATACACTGTAATCAGGTGGTGAGATGATGAGCAACGATCAAGTGACAGCTGTCAGAAAAATGCAGCAATATATTGCCGAACACCTGAAGGAGCCGATTACCCTGCTAGCTCTAGCACGGCAAGCGGGTTATTCGCCGTGGTACAGCGCCAGGATATTCAAGACGTTGACCGGGAAGACGCCTTTTGAGTATATTCGGCTTATGCGACTTTCTGAAGCAGCTTTGTTTATCAGGGACAAGGAAAGCAGAGTACTGGACGTCGCCCTTGATTTCGTTTTCGATTCGCAGGAGGGCTTCACCAGGGCATTCAGCAGGACCTTCGGCATCACACCCAAACGATACATGACGGAGAAACCGCCGATAAGCTTGTTCATGGCCTATCCGGCAGTTGCTTCTTACAAGGCGTATTTGGAAGGAGAGATTGCAGTGGATAAGGAAACTTCAATGATTTTCACGCAGGTTGTCGAGAAACCAAGAAGAAAAATGATTCTAAAAAGAGGCATCAAAGCAGAGGAATATTTCGCTTATTGTGAAGAGGTTGGCTGTGATATCTGGGGCACACTGACCAGCATAAAAGAGGCACTGGGTGAACCGATGGGCCTGTGGCTACCGGAGCGTATGCGGCCGGATGGAACATCCACTTATGTGCAAGGCGTAGAAGTGGCCGAAGACTATGCAGGCATCGTGCCGGAAGGCTATGACTTGATTGATATGCCTGCTGCAAAGATCATGGTCTTTCAAGGTGAGCCCTACGATGATGAAATCTTCATAGAGGCAATCGCTGCCCTCCGCAAGGCCATAGAAAAGTACGATCCCCGAATCTACGGATTCAAGTGGAAGGAAGACGGAATTCAGTTCCAGCTTGAACCTCAAGGATACAGAGGCTACATCGAAGGCAAGGAAGTCGAAGCGTTGTAGTGCCAAAAAGGTCCGTCCCCGTGGCACCGGTGCCAGGGGGACGGACCTTTTTGGCACTACCTTAAAACCGTAATAACTTGCGGTTTTAAAAGGTCTAAAACCTATTGACAATCTATTGACGAAGTTATATAATCAGCTATAAGTTAACCATGGCAAACTATTTAAGGCGGATTCATTTCTGTCTGGAGGGGACTATAGACCATGAGCTACAACGAATCGGCTGAGATGTATCTTGAGACTATCTATATCCTGGAACAGGACATGGTCATGCACACAGTGTGGATATTGCCAGGCATCTGGATGTCACGAAACCAAGTGTGAGCAAGGCGATGAAGCTCCTGAAGGAACAGGGGCTGGTCAACAAGGAAGCTTACGGCAGTATTACGCTGACAGACAAAGGAAAGGCTGTTTCCAGGAAAATCTACAAAAGGCACCACATGATAAGCAGTTTTCTTGAATCATCCCTGGGTCTTGATCCTGCTGAAGCATCGGACAATGCATGCAGGATGGAACACATCGTTTCTGAAGAAATGCTCAAGGCAATCGAGAAGTATATGGAAACCGGAGGTCAATATGGGAATGACGCTGATTAATCTGGCTCAAGCCAAAGTGGGCACGGCCCATGTCATTGGGAAAATCGATACAACGGATACAGATATGAAAGCATTCCTTTTTTCGCTAGGATGTTACGAAGGGGAAAAAGTGACAGTCGTTTCCGTACTGGCGGAAAACTACGTCATCAACGTGAAAGATGCAAGGTATAGCATCGACAGAGAACTGGCCGAAGCGATATTGGTCGAGGAATAGTCAATAAAAGCAGGCTTTTTATTTGCACTAAAAGTTAGACAAGGCTAACAATATGGAGGGTCAATATGAGAATTGCACTAGCAGGAAACCCGAACAGCGGGAAGACGACGCTGTTCAACGCCATAACAGGCAAAGTGGCACATGTTGGAAACTGGGCGGGCGTAACCGTCGACAAGAAGGAAAGTGATATCAAGCGCGTATATGAGACTGGCGGAGAGAGAATTCGTGTCGTGGACCTTCCAGGAGCCTATTCCATGTCTCCCTACACGACTGAGGAAAGCATCACCAGCGGTTATGTAAAAAGAGAAGCCCCGGATGCCATCATCAATATCGTGGATGCGACCAATTTGAGCAGGAGCCTGTTTTTCACTACCCAGCTTCTCGAACTTGGCATTCCTGTGGTCGTGGCACTTAACAAAAGCGACCTGATGGAGAAGAAGGGCCTGTCGATTGACATTGAAAAACTATCCTCCGAGCTGGGATGTCCGGTTGTGAAAACATCACCTGTTCTCGGAACCGGCCTTAAGGAGCTTGTTGCTGCAGCAGCAAAGCTTAAAGAAGAGGGACAGACGGCGCCCTTTGACGGTTCGGGCGTGAACATGGCCGATAAAGAAGCTGTCAAGGCGATGGACCGCAAACGGTTTGCTTTTGCTGACGGCATTGTCAGGGATGTAGAGCTTAGAAAAACAGAAAGCAGCAAGCAGACATGGCAGGACAGAGCAGACAGAGTCATTGCTCACAGATTGCTTGGTATTCCTATTTTCGCGGCTGTAATCTATGCTGTCTTTTCCATCTCGCAGAGCTATCTTGGTCCCTTGCTAGCGGACTTTTTCGTTGGCTGGATCGATGCGGCCTATGTCTTTGTAGAGGGTCTGCTCACGGACAATGTATCGCCAGTACTGCGTGCGCTTCTTCTTGACGGCATCATCGGCGGTGTCAGTGCGGTCGTAGGCTTCCTGCCCCTTATCATGGTGCTCTTCTTCCTGCTTGCTCTCCTTGAGGACAGTGGCTATATGGCAAGGGTTGCGGTTGTCATGGACAGATACCTTAAGAAAGTAGGGTTGTCCGGCAAGTCCATTATACCGATGGTCATCGGAACTGGCTGTGCCATTCCGGGCATCATGGCCACAAGAACAATCAGGGACAAACGCCAACGCCGGACAACTGCCATGCTGACACCTTTCATGCCGTGTGGTGCGAAGCTGCCTGTCATCGCCCTGTTTGCCGGCGTCTTCTTCGAGGATTCGGCTTGGGTGGGCACATCCATGTACTTTGCAGCAATCCTCATTGTCATTGCGGGAGCCTTGATTGTGAAGAAGATTACGAAGGAAGAAGCATCGAGGTCCTATTTTATCATCGAGCTGCCCGAGTACCGCTTGCCGAGCATCAAGCGTGCTTTCGTCTCAATGATTTCAAGGGCCAAGGCGTTCATCATAAAGGCGTTTACAATTATCATGGTCTGCAATGCGGTTATTCAGATTATGCAGACGTTCACCTTGGGCTTTAAAGTCGTCGGTGAAGGGATGGAAAGCCATAGCATCCTAGCAAGCCTGGCGGGGCCTTTTGCGGTCATACTCATCCCACTCGGATTCGGTGTATGGCAGCTGGCGGCAGCGGCTATTACGGGCTTCATCGCCAAGGAGAACGTGGTCGGCACACTGGCTGTTGTCTATAGCATCGCCAACTTCATTGACACGGAGGAACTTGCTCTTGTATCCGGTGCGGAAAACGTCGCTTCAGTCATGGGACTGTCTTCGGTGGCGGCACTGTCGTACCTGATGTTCAACCTGTTTACACCGCCGTGTTTTGCGGCAATCGGCGCCATGAGCGCTGAGATGGAAAGCAGGAAATGGCTCTGGGCCGGACTCGGATTCCAGCTGGGCATGGGTTATACGGTAGCCTACTTTGTCTACCAGATCGGGACCCTTGCGACGACAGGCAGATTCGGAGAGGCAGCACTGCCGGGACTTGCAGGCGTCGCTGCAATTACTGGCATCATCGTTTATATGATGCTGCGGAAAGACAACAGAAGACTTGTTGAGCTGGAGGAGGTGGCCTGATGCTGACAAATATCATCGTATTTTGATGGCAAATCTTAATGCCAGAGGGACGGACCTTTTTGGCACAGGTTGAATACCCGTGCCAAAAAGGTCCGTCCCTCTGGCATTGCAATTATTCCGTCAATTCTTTCCTTTAGAACCAGATCCTGAACCAGATCCTGAACCAGATCCTGAACCAGATCCTGAACCCGATCCTGAACCCGAACCGGAATCCGAACCTGAACCCGGACCAGGGCCAGCACCGTTATCGGAACCGGCATCATTTTGGTTCTGATTCTGCTCTTGATTCTGCTCTTGATTTTGAGAATCTTCGCCAGCGTTCTGTTCCTGAGATTGTTCTTGTTCTTGCTCTTTTTCTTGTTCCTGATTCATCTGTGTCTGTGACATGATCTCTCTGACCGGTTTGTCAAGCCATTCATCCAAGTCGTCTTCATCCAGATCATCTGAGCTTTCAATGAGTTTCTCCACCAGGTTCAGCTTGCCGGGTGTGACACCGAGCTCCCTGGCTTCTGCGACTCTTTCAGCCCCGACCGCTTCAGCGTTCACAACGGCTTCGCGGTTGTTCTTTTCGACACCTTGGTTGGCGACTTGTGCAAGGATTTGTGCAAGTGCGCCTGCCTTCTCCATGTTCTTGGACGACGTGGCGATAGCGATACCGCTGTCCTCACTGTCCAGATAGCCTTCTTCTGCAATGGCATCGATGCATTCCGAAAGTGCCAACTGGATACGATCATGCTTCATGTCCTTGAGCTCAAGGCGTTCAAGAATCGCTTCGCCGTCGGCATTGACACCCTCGGCGGAAAGAACCCTTTCAAAGCGGTTCAGTGTGAATTCCAGCGAAGGATTCACATCCATGCTTACATAGGTATAAGGCGTGTAATAGGCATAGGCACCTATACCGATGAACAATAACAAGCTTGCGGCGACCGATGCTAAAGTATACATCCTTTTGGGTTTGATTTGGTTTTTCATATTGATTTCTACCTCCTGTCCGATTAGGTAATCCTGATTTCTTACCTTGGTGACACATCCATCGTCAGAAAGTATGGCGGCGATATTCCTGCGTATTTCAACAACAATTCCTTTCATATCAATGACCTCCTTTTCTGATGAATGACATGTACTCAGCAAGTGCAGGATACTCTCCGGAAAGTATCACCACTGCTGCTATAATATATCTACGGTGGTGTTCCAATAATTTCCGGGGTAGGTCGGTAGTTTTACAAATATTTTTTATTGGCAGCTTGCAGGTGCTTTCGAGTTCATTGCGGATAATAGTGCTTTCAAGAATGTAAAGGACAGCTTTTTTGCATGCATTACGCGTCTTCTCGGTCTTGGGGGAACAGGACGCCAGATTGAAAAATGAAAAGCCGAACTTATTGAATTCGCTGTTGGCTGCTTCGATCTCATACTTAATAGAAGTATCCTTCTGTACGGATAGCTTCTCAGACAACTCAATCCGGATGCCGGGACTGACATCTTCCTCATGTTCTGCACCAAACACCACCGGGTCAACAGACAGCTCAGGATCGCGCTTTCTTTCTGAGCGATAATGGTCAATCAGACTCCGTCTGATAGCCAGTTCAGCAAAGGGGATGAAACTGCCTTTGTCGGGATCGTATTTTTTCACGGCGTTTGAAAAGGCGATCAGAGCAACAGACCATTCATCATCGCTCTTGTCTATATATTTGTGGCACGTCTGATAGGCACAGTGGATAATGAAATGGTTCATTTCATCGACGAACTCGGAAAAAAACCTATCGTCTTCAGCGGCCTGTACAGCTTTTTCGTCTATGATTCCCACGGTGCACCTCCTTCTTCCCATTTATATATATACGGAAATATCACTGAAAATTCAGGGGTGGTTCCATAAGTTTATTATCCAGTAAAATAATGGAAATAGCAATTGAATAGTTGGATAGATTCGAGATATAATATTTATAAGACACAGGCACTGGAAGTGAGAGTATGATAAGTCAGAACAGTACAAATAAATACGTCAAATCATTGGTCATCCTGTTCGCTGTCGCGGTGGTCGTACTTGCTGTGCTTGGGTATATGATGCTTGCGGCCAAAGGGGAACTTGTTGAAAGCAATATGAACCGTTATACGTCCTATATCCTTGTCGATGAACTAAGGCAGTCTTCCGACGACATGACGAAATTCATCAGGATGTATACCGAAACCGGGGACACCTATTACAAAGATCTGTACAATGACGTTATGGGTATCAGGGACGGCACACTGCCGAGACCTATATACTACAAAGAAATCTACTGGGATCTGATGCTGCCTCATAAGGGGAGGGCGGGTCAGGAAGGTGAAAAAGTCTCCTTGTTGACGCTCATGCTCAATGCTGGATTTACGCCTGACGAACTCGAGATACTGTCCATGGCAGAAGATGAGTCGAAATATCTTGAATACATTGAACTTACAGCAATCCGGGCAATGGAAGGAATACTGACAGATGATGACAGAAAAGGCATGCTTCAAGGCGAATCCAATGAAGCCTATGCACGTCGCATTCTGAACGACCAGAGATATATCGAAAGCAAAGCAAGCATCGTGTCTCTGATACAGAAATTCTACACCATGATCAATGCACGGACGCAGGCACAGGTGGAAGAAGCAGAAAAGAAATCGACGCTATATGCAGGTCTGTTTATAATAGCCATTTCCGTACTTGCCGTTTCCGTACTGATCCTTCTGGCCAGGACGTTCAAGCTGTTCCATGTGAGCAGGGAGGACCTGGAGGAACTGGTGGAAAGCAGGACGGCTGAGCTGAAGGAGAGCAAGGCGCTGACTGTCAAGGATCCCATGTTGGATGCCTATAACAGGAGAGGGTTCCTGAACGAGATGGCACTCGAAATTGACAGACTCGGAAGATATGGACACATGTCCACACTTATTATTGTCGATATCGATAAATTCAAGGAGGTCAATGATTCAATCGGACACTTCCAAGCCGACGAAATTCTGAAAGACTTCGTTGAAAAGGTGAACAAACAGTTAAGGGCTAGCGATATTTTCGGAAGGATCGGCGGTGACGAATTTGCCATTATTATTACATCCGCACCTGTTGATGAAGCAGCTAGGGTAGCGGAGCGTATACTTGAGAAGGTGAACAACGAACCCGCTAAGGTTGAAGATATTTACTATAGCTATACCATCAGCATGGGTTTGACCGAAATGGGTGGTAAACACCTGGCGATGAATGAACTGCTGCACAGAGCTGACGAGGCCCTGTATGAAGCTAAGAATGCTGGAAGAAACAGATATGCCATAAAGAAGGACTAGTTTATTAGTTGAAAGGAGAAAGCGAACATGAAAAAAAGAACAGGCATCATCACAATCGGTGGGGAACCAAAAACACTGGTTGGAAAGCCCATCAAGGTCGGAGACAAGGCTCCTGATTTCACTGTTTGGGACAAGGATTTGAATCCTGTAACCCTCAAGGATGTGGCAGGCAAGAAGGTCATTCTTACATTTTCGCCATCCATAGATACATCTGTCTGCGAGCTTCAAGCCAAACGGTTCAACCAGGAGGCTGCTAAACTCGACGATGTGGTCATCTACATGATTACGCGCGACCTGCCTTTCGCGCAAGGACGTTTTTGCGCAGCAGAAGGTATCGATGCAGTCAAGATGCTTTCAGATTACAGGGAACTTTCATTCGGACTCCAGTATGGTTTGGTCGTGGAGGAAACACAGTTGCTTACCCGTGGTGTCATCGTTATAGACAGGGATGGAAAGGTAGTCTATGAACAGATCGTTCCTGAGGTATCAACTGAGCCAGATTATGATACAGCCTTGGCAGCAGTCAAAGCACTCTCATAGCTGCATCGATAGTTGGAAATGGGAGGTAGATATGGTAAGAAGAACAGAAGAAATGGTTACTGAATTCAGAAAAAGGATGAGAGACGGAGATGGAACCGCTGAAATCAAGCATATCTATAAAGGCGATGAGCTGAAAGGCAATACACGATTGTGTGCTCAGATAACGCTTGAACCGAATGCGTCGATTGGCACCCATATCCATGAAAACGAGGAAGAGGTCTACTATATCCTTGAAGGTGAAGGTGAAGTGATCGACGATGGCCAACCGGTTGCCGTAAAGAAGGGCGATGCCATTTTAACGAGAGACGGTGCCAGCCATTCCATAAGAAATACCGGGAACGCAGACCTCGTCTTTATGGCGGTCATAAATTTATATTGAAGGTGCAAAAAATCCGCGAAGTAGAATCCGCGGATTTTTTACTATCCGTTGTCTTTGTAGAAATAGCCCTTGCCCCTGTGCAGCTTGTTCCCGGGAGAGAGGCCGTGCCGTCTGAGCCGGTGTACGATCTCATGCTTCAGATTGTCTGGCTCGCAGGGATCTGCAGTTTCGACGAGTCCGTCGAGGAGCCTTTCCGCCATCGCAAAGGGGAAGGATACCATCATAAGCTCTTCGGGCCATTTGCAGACATAGCGTGTGCCCGAGCAAAGCAACGAGACAGTGAATTCCTGGTCTGTCAGCGGGAGGGCGGTGGATTCGAAGCAAACGCCGCACATGCCGGACATTTTGAAATCCTTCTTGAAGCCCTCGTGGTAGGTGTAGGCCTGGATCAGGCGCATGGCCTGATAGGGCTTGCAGACGATGATGACCACATCCGGGTCTTCCGGCAGTTTTGTCAGTGGGCCGACGACGATGCCCGCTGTCATATCCGCAACAGGTCTAACCGTTTGGTGTTGCCTGGCTGCTGCAGGATAGTCAGCATAGAGTCCGCTGTCGAACCACCCGCGGATACCTTCATCCTCTTCATAGAAGGGTTCGATGCCGAGGAGTTTGGCCGATGTATCGCAGGCGAAATTATCCGGTCCTGCTTTTATGAGCTTGCCGTTGACACCCATCTTCACCATTTGGCAGTAGTAGGAAGCGGTACTCAGTTGTCTTATTTCGAGCGATTCGAATTCGGCCTTGTCATGGTATAGCTTGACGCCGATGACCCTTTTCTCGAGCCTCAGATAGCTGTAAAGCATGGCTTCTATATTCGAACGCATTATTTTGTTATCCATTGAAGTTTCCTTTCCGCGCGCGCAAACAGCCTGTCGGCAAGCAATGCCAGAAGTGCCACCGGGATGGCTCCCTTCAGGATCAGCACCGGGTCGTCTGTCCGGATGCCGCTGACGATGGGCATGCCCAGACCGCCTGCACCGACGATGGAGCCGACTGTTGCAGCTGCGATATTGATGATGAAAGAGGTCCGTACCCCTGCAATCACCAGTGGCATTGCAAGAGGAAGCTCCACTTTCCTGAATCTCTGAAAATCCGTCATGCCGAGTCCTTTTGCTGCAGTCAGTATGTCCTCGTCCATATCCTCGAGTCCATGGATCGTATTCATGAGGATTGGCAGGATACCGTACAGGACCAGTGCTACGATGACGGGCTTGAATCCGTATCCCAGAGCCGGAACCAGAAGGGCGATGACTGCGATGGTCGGGAACGTGGTGCCGAAGCTGCCAAGGGTCAAAAGGAGCTCCTTCATCCCTTCAGCGCGGAACAGATGGACCAGTGATCCCGTGGTGAAGGCGAAGAGGAAGGCGCTGGCAGAGGAGGCGGCGACGACCAGCAGATACTGGAATGCCAGCTCATACAGAGGTGCCCATTCGACAGCATCCTTTTTCCTGGCCGATGACAGGTTCAAGGAGCGTTGCGAACAGCTGGAAGTCAAAAATTGAACAGAAGGAACAGCAGCAGCAGGACCGTTTCCGGTATCCACAATCTTTCCATACTTTTCCTCATGGCCTCGAACCTCCGAATATTTTCACGATGCCGTCGAAGTCTATGTCATAGGATTCTTGGCCCCGAGCCACCTGGATGCTGTCTGAACCGGACATCAGCATGGCGCGACAGTACCTCCTTGAATGTAGCCTCATCGGTCAGGACCGTGGAGGAAGGAGAATCGAAAGCTTCCCCCTGGCCGGCGAACAGTCCAGGGTAATCCCTCAGCTGGTGCTTTTCAAGGAGCTCGAGTGCGTAGCTGTCGCCGAGGAAAGAACGGGCAACAGCTTCCGCCTGGCCGGCGATGGCCATTGGATCGCCGTTGGCCACGATACTGCCCTTATTGATGATGATGAGCTTGTCCGCAAGCCGGACGGCCTCGCCGATGTCATGGGTGACGAAGACGACGGTCTTATGGAGTTTTTTGTGGATCTTCAAAAAACTCCTGCTGCAGGCGCAGCCGGTTAATCGGATCGAGAGCGCCGAAAGGCTCGTCCATCAGCAGTATTTCAGGATCGGCAGCCAAAGCCCTTGCGACGCCGACCCTCTGGGCCTCGCCACCGGAGAGCTGGCTGGGGAATTTATGGCTGTACCCGGACGGCAGTCCGACAAGGTCCAGCAGTTCGTCCACCCGTTCTTCGATCCGGCTTTTCGGCCACTTGAGCAAAGTCGGTACCACGGCGATGTTGTCCCTCACCCGCATGTGGGGAAACAAGCCGACGCCCTGGATGGCGTACCCGATGTTCCTTCTGAGCGATTCCAGTTTGAAGCTTTCAACCGACCTGCCGTCGATGAGGATACGCCCGGCATCCTGTTTGAGCAGTCTGTTGATCAGCTTGAGTGTAGTGGACTTGCCACAGCCCGACGGACCCAGCAGCATGCAGATTTCACCCTTATCAATAGACAGACTGATGCCTTCCAGGACCTTGTGGTTTCCGTATGATTTTTCAACATTGATCAGTTCAATCATGGGCAATCTCCCCTCTGAAACGTTTCTTGAGGATTGTATCAAGGCTTGTCATCCCGACGTTCAGAATGACTGCGAGGCCTACGACCATCAGCGACGAGACGACCACAAGGTCCGGCGCCGACTGGGCAAGACCCAGGAAAAGAATAGCGCCGAGGCCGCCGCCTCCCACAAGGCCGGCCAGAATCGTGTTGCCGACAGTTTGAACCAGTGCGGTCCTGAAACCGGTGTATATAGCTGGAAGGGCCATGGGGAGCTCTATTTTTCGCAGCATCTGCCAGCGGCTCATACCCATACCCTCTCCGGCTTCGATAATGCTCGGATTGATGGAGGCAAGGCCTGCGATGGCGTTGGAGGTGATGGGAAGCAGGGTGTAGACGGTCAGCACGATATAGGACGGGAAGAAGCCGATGCCGCTGATTCCGATTTCCCTGAGAAACGGATGCCATTTGGCGAGCAGGGCAAGGGGGATCATGACCAGACCCAGCAGCGACAGAGTGGGGACGACCTGGGCGAAATTGGCGAACGTGGATACAATCCGCTCCATACCGGGATTTCTGTAGGCCCCGTAGCTCATAAGCAGGGAAAGGACAAGACCGGTCATCGCTGCTGAGAGCGTCAGCTGGAGGTGACGCAGAAGTTCGCCGAAAATTCTGTCCGAGCGGGCGGACAGCTCCCGGATGATCGAGATATCTTCGATCCCAGCCCATCCTGTAGAAGAAAATCAGAATAAACACACAGACACCCATGGCAAAGAGCTGCATCCTTTCCTTATGAATACCCGAGTCTTTGGCGCAGCGCGCAATTAGCAGGGCAAGGCCGGCCCAGAACCGTCCAGAAACCGATGCCCAGGGAAACCCGGGCAGCGGAAGGAAGGCCTGTCAGCTGGCGGGCGGCGGCAGAACCGGTCAACGCGAGGAAGATGCCGAACACACCCAGCATCAGCAGCAACTGCACGGATGGCGTGAGCCTGCCGAAGCGGATGTACAGGAAGATGGCGGCGGCGGCCAGCAGAAAAACAGCCGCAAGGAGGAAAAGTCTTCCCTCCATGGCGGCTGATGCATCCAATACGGTTCCATCCACTATACGGTTTGGGCGGATGACCATGAACCTGCCACCCAGCAAACCTGCAGCTATGAGGATGAGTCCTATGTAGTAGGTGATGCGGTTTTCTTTGTGTGTTTCCATGTCATTTCAAATATCCATTCTTTTCTAGGTATTCCTTAGCCACTTCTTTGGCATCCTCTCCGCCGAAAGCCACCCTGGCGTTCAGGGACTGGAGCGTCGTGATATCAAGTGTTTTGAAGACATCCGAAAACAGGTTCTCGAGTTCCGGATACTTCTCGGCAAGTTCTCCGCGTAGAACCGGACAGGGCAGGTTAGACCGGCGGTACGTTCTCAGGGTCTTCAAGAAGGACCATGTCCATTTCCTGTAAGGAGCCGTCGGTGCCGTAAACCAGCGAGACGTTCACCCCGTTGGTTCCCTCATCAAGGGCCTTTAGCATTTCAGCCGTATTGCCATGGGACAGGATAATCATCTGGTCCTTGTTAAGCGTAAAACCATAGGTTTCCTGATATCCCAGCAGGCCAAGCTTGTTCTCTGCAAAAGCTGCGGCGCAGATCAGCTTGACCTCGCCTCCGGCGTTCACATAGTCGGCGAAGTCGTTCATGGTGACCAGGCCGTTGGAATCGGCGAACTCTTTCTTGACGGCCAGCATTTCCGTGTTGTTGGCGGGTGATGGCGTCAACCACATAATATCGTTTGTCTCCTGATCGAATGCCCTGGTCGCTTGATAGCCTTTCTCAGGGTCCGACCAAGTCGCTTCATCGGCCATCGCACACCGTAGTACTGACCCGATCCTGTATAATCGATGACCAGATCCACCTCGCCGGACTCAAGCGCTTTACGCAAGATGTCAGGTGTGCCGAGACCGATCTTGTCCACAGTTTCAAATCCATCCTGTTCGAGCAGCAGCAGAAGCATGTTGCCTAGAATGGCACCTTCCGAGTCAATCATCGTGGCAACGGTCACAGGGCCCTTGCCTTCATCCTTGTTTGAAGAACATGCAGCAAGCATCAGCGATACAGCAACAATCAGAACGATCCATTTTTTTCTCATCATATCCAAATATCCTCCTCTTTTTCTATTTATACACATTTTAACAAATTTTTCAGATAATAGAAACCTTTTGCTTCACTTGGGTATAATACTAAAACAGACGCCGGTCTCCTTGCCGTTTTCCACAACGATTTGGCCGCCCATGCCGCCGACAATCGACTTGGCGATGGGCAAGGCCCAGTCCGCTTCTGCCGTCCTTGCCGGAATAGAAGCGTTCAAAGATCTTATCCATGTCCATTGGTCTTATGCTTTCTCCATCGTTCCATATGCTGATGGCTTTGCGACCGCTGTCCAATTTTTCGAGGGTGATGACAATCCTGCTCCTAGCATAGCGTAAAGCGTTGTCCAGAAGTATGTCCAGCACTTTTATTAACTGTTCGCCGTCGGTATGGCAAGTGGTGTCGTCCTCCGTGTTGTTTACATACTCGATGGCGATGCCCTGTTTCTTGGCTGCATCAAGGTAGTTCCTGTGCCATCCGTCAATCAGCCTGTCAAAATCCAGCAATTCAATCTGGTAGTCGATCTGCAGGTTTTCCGCCTTGTTAAGGAGCATGATTTTATCGACGGTATCCTTCAGCTGTTTGGACTTGTCGATGATGATATTCAGTGCACCATCTATTTCATCTCCCTTGACGACGCCGTCCTTGATGGCTTCCGCGTATCCTTGGATGGACATGAGGGGCGTTTTCAGTTCGTGGGAGCTGTTCTGGAAAAAACGCTTGCGCTCATCGTCGCTTTCTTTCAGCCTTTCAAGCATCTTTCCAAAACCCTTCGATAGGTCGCCGATTTCGTCTGTCTTGTCAATGACCGACAATTCAGCGTCCACAGTGTCGATGCTGTCGATTTCATCCCGCATCTTTTTCAAGGGGCCTATGATGCCGCGCTGTATGAAATAGAATACCATGAAGCCGATGGCTCCGGATATCAGCAGTGACAGCAGGATGACTTTCATTGTCGTCCTGATAATATTCAGGTCGCTTGCCCTTTCCTTTACCAGGATGATGCGCCCGAGCTGCTGACCCGAAGGGCCGGTGACCGGTGTGATGCTGAAGGTGTAGGAAGCGAGGGATTTCAAGCTTCTGAGCTCAGTCAGCGACAGGCTGTCGGATGTCTTATACAGCAGCTCCTGTTTTCCGTTCAGAATATAGATGTCTGCATTGGTGATTTCATCGATGTTGTGGATATTCCGCTTGAACGCATCGCTGCTCAGCCAGAGCTCCTGTCGGAGGCCGGCTTTGCCGATGAGATCTGCGATGGCTAGGCCCTGGCTTTCCAGCTCCCTGACTGTCGCCCTGCGCAGTGACGTGCGAAGCACCGTGCCTGCCAGGATGACGATGATCAGGCTGATGACAACCAGTGTCAAGCCGTATCCCCACATGATTTTCTTGCCTATCGAACTTTTTCTATTTTCCTTCAATTTTATACCCGAACCCCCAAACCGTCGCAATTGCGACTGAAGCCCCTGCATCCTTCAGCTTCTTCCTGATGCGCTTGATGACATCATCGACGATGCGGCCTTCTGTTTCCCTGTCGTAGCCCCAGACTTTCTCGAGGATCTGTCCACGGCTGATGGCTATGTTCTCGTTCTTCATCAGAAAATACAGCGTTTCCAGTTCCTTGCCGGTCATACGGATTTCATTGCCGTTCCAAGCAAGCTGCCTGGTTTCCATATCTATAAGAAGCCCGTCGATGTCAAGGGATTCGTCCTGTGTGGCCCGACTGTCCGTATTTTCTATCCGTTTGAAGATGTTCCTGATTCTCGCCGTCAGCTCCCTTGGGAGAAGGGCTTGGTCAGGTAGTCGTCCCCGCCTATTTCAAGCCCGATGATCCTGTCAATCTCTTCATCCTTGGCTGAAACGAAGACGATAGGGACTTCGTATTTCTTCCTTATGGCTTTACAAAGCTCAAGTCCGTCCATGCCAGGCATCATTATGTCCATGACAAGCAGGTCCGGTCTGAGGCGACCTATTTCCGACACCAGGCCTTCTCCGTTTGAAAAACAGGTAACCCTGTAGCCTTCGTTTTCAAGGTATTTTCTTATCAATTGATGTATTTCCAGATCGTCGTCTATAACGAATAAATGCTTCATTTTTATCACCCCGTTACATCCATTATACACATTTCTTACACTTTTTCCGAGGCTTTCATACATCCTCTTGCTAACATAAAGATACAAAGGAGGTTTGTAAAATGAAAAAAGCGTTAACAAGGATTTTGGTAGTTGTGATGGTGCTGACAGTCGTAGCGGTGCCGGCTTATGCAGCAGTACGTCAGGAGGCTGATGCAACAAACATAGAGGCCGCCAAGAGGGCACCTCAGTTCAGGCTGATTGGGCCACGAATCATGAAACTGGTCGAAACCTATGCTCCGGAACTGACAGATGATTTCAGGGATGCTATCGATGAGCATCGTCAGCTGCATGTGGAAATCCGCGAACTGAAAGGCGAAATCAGGGAGGCCTATTCGGAGGAAGAGCTGAAGGAGATCCGCAAGGAAATCGAGAAGGAAATGAAGGAATGGATCAAGGAAAACGGCAACAAGAAGAACGAAATGAAGAAATTGTTCAGGGACCTGAAGGATGCTGTAGAAGAAGGCGACGGCGAACGGATAGGCGAGCTGCTTGAAGATGTGCTTGACGCATTTAAAGTACATATAACTGTTGACGAACATCTGATTGCACTGCTGAACGGCTGGTTGCAGGAATAAGAATTCCGCTAAGCACCTTCTTATTGTTAGGAGGTGCTTTTGTGGTACAATAAAGTAAAAGTGAAGAAAAAAATGGAGGGCTCGCGTATGCATGCAGACAACAGACTGATACTCCATGAACTGAAAGTGAATAGAATCGCCGAACAACTGGCAAAACGCTCAAGCACAAAGCCGGTGAGTCTTAAAAAAAAGGCTGTTTCCCATGAAGTTCCCAAGCTGAACGATAAAAGACATACGGACGAAAAAATCGACATCAGCGATTTGGACGGCATTATCAGTATCAATACGGATAAACGTATATGCACTGCAGAACCAGGTGCGACATTCGCCAAGGTCGTCGAGGCGACAATCAAATGCGGCCTTGCCCCTGTCGTAGTGCCAGAACAAAGGACAATCACCATCGGAGGTGCAGTCGCAGGCTGTTCCATCGAATCCATGTCTTTCAAATACGGTGGATTCCATGACAACTGCCTGGAATACGAGGTCGTCACTGCCAAAGGCGACGTATTGACATGCTCACCCGACAACGAGAACCACCTGGTGTTCCAGATGGTGCACGGCACTTTTGGCACGCTCGGAATCATCACGCGCCTTACCTTCAGGCTCATTTCCGTCAAGCCCTTTGTCAAGGTAACCTATGAGAAATACGGCACGCTTGGAGAATACATGGAAGCGATCTGGCGTCATTATGAAAATAGGGACATCGATTTCATGGACGGCATCATCCATTCGCCGGAAGCGTATGTCCTTTGCGCGGGCAATTTTGTCGAAAAGGCGCCCTACACCCACAGCTATGACTGGCTGAAAATATACTACCTAAGTACCTCCAAGCGGAAAGAGGATTACCTTAAGACACCCGATTATTTCTTCAGATACAACAGCGGCGGAACCAGTGTGCGGCCGAAATCATTTATCTGCAGGCTGCTGTTCGGATGGTTCATCAATTCCAGCAATACACTGAAATTCGCCAAAACATTCAGGAAGTTCATATCTCCTGACATCATTCCGTTGACAGTCGATATATTCATACCCTATTCGAAGATGGATGCGTTCATGGAATGGCACAGGAAAGAAGTCGGCCATTTTCCGCTGTGGTGTGTGCCCTACAAGATTGTGCGCAGGTATGAATGGGTGGCGAATGAATTCCTGGAAAAGATTGATGATGAACTCATGATCGACATCGCCATCTATAACATGCAGACGGAGAACAAAGAGTATTACTACAGAATCATTGAGAAAAAACTGTACGAGCTGGGGGCCATCAAGACGCTCATATCGACCAATCTGTATTCCGAAGAGGATTTCTGGAAGATATGGAATAAAAAGAACTATGACCTGGTCAAGAGCAGGACTGATCCGGACAATATCTTCAGGGGACTGTACGAAAAGATGTGCAGGGCAGCAAACGGACTGGACTGACGGTATCAGGAAATTCATCGATAATCATAATTGGAGGTGTCCTTTATGAATGCTTCAATGTCTGCAAGCGAAATGCTTTACTATTCATTCCTATCCGGTGCTGCTGCCGTCGATGACCAGAAGCAATATCTAAACAGAATCAATGTATTTCCCGTTCGAGACGGCGATACCGGTACCAATCTCATGTCGACGCTGAATTCGATCATCGAAGAGACCAAGGTTGATACCACCGTTAAAGCTACGGTAGCATCGATGGCAGATGCGGCGCTAGCTGGTGCAAGGGGGAATTCGGGGATTATTTTTGCCCAGTTCATCAATGGTGTGAACGAGGCAATGGATGACAAGGAAGAGCTCAGTATCCACCGTTTCGCTGCAATACTGAAAAATGCGGTGCCATATGTTTACAGCGGTATCATGAGCCCTGTCGAAGGGACGATGATTACTGTCATAAGGGAATGGGTGGAGAGCATTTATATAATGAAAGACAAGGTGCGAAGTTTTGAGGAACTGATGTCCAAGACGCTTCAGTTTGCGAGAAAGTCCCTGGAAAGGACACCCGAGCAATTGGAAGTGTTGAAAAAAGCGTCGGTACTGGATTCGGGTGCCGCCGGATTCGTTGCGTTTCTGGAAGGTGCAGCCGGTTTTCTGAAGCACAAGGATGTCGGTCGTCTGAAGCGCCCGAGCAAGCAGGTCGTCATTGAATTGCCGCATATGGACTATCATGACGAAGTGCATTACAGATACTGTACAGAAGCAATGCTGTCGGGACAGAAACTGGATGCGGATGTCATACGCAAGCAATTAGGCGAGATGGGCGACTCTGTCATCGTGGCAGGAAACCCTTCCCATATGCGCATACACATCCACTCGAACAAACCGGAATCAGTAATGGAAATGCTGGCCGGCATGGGTTCCGTATACCAGCAGAAAGTGGACGACATGGTGTTCCAGAACAGGATTATGCAGTCAAGGCTTAGCGATACGGCAATCGTTACGGATTCAATCGCCGATATATCCCAGGAGCTGATTGACCGCTATCAGATCCACGTCATCCCCCTGCCCATTAGTGTGGATGGTGATGCGTACCTCGATAAAACCACGCTCACAACAGGGCAGCTGTATAGATTCATGAACCGGACGGAAGGCTATCCTTCAACATCACAGCCCTCAATAAGAGACATCGAGAACCGTTTGTCCTACCTTGCAGGTATCTACAATAACATTCTGGCTGTGACCGTATCGAAGGAAATGAGCGGCACATACAATGGATTTCTTCAGGTTGCGGAATCACTGGCTGAGAGCGGATACCCCATAGAGGTGGTCAACTCAAGACTCAACTCGGGTGCTGAGGGACTTCTGGTGCTTCAGGCCGCCCGCATGCTTGCAGAAGGTCGAAGTTTTAAGGAGACTGTGGATTGGGTGAAACTGAATAGGTCCAGTACAAGAATCTTGGTCAGTCTGGATACGCTGAAATACATGGTAAGAGGCGGACGTGTATCGCCAATAAAAGGACTGGCCGCCAAGCTATTGAACCTGAAGCCGATCGTGTCCATCGATGAGCAGGGCAAGGGCATTGTTTACGGAAAGGCTTTCAGTTCAAGGGGCAACCTCAAGAAAATAATCGACCTGGTGTCGGACGCCAATGAAAAGAGCGGCATCCTTGCCTATTCCATTGTTCATGCAGACAATCTGAAGACTGCAGAAATGGTCGCAACGAGACTGAAGGGGATTACAGGGAAGGACCCGGAATACATCACGGAAATATCCGCAGTTGTCGCACTGAACGCCGGCATCGGTACTGTGGCGGTTTCTTTTACGACTGCTCAAACAAAAGGAGAGGGGGGCCTGACATGAATCCAATGATTGCTTCAGCACTTTTCGTTTTTATTTACATATGCTCACTTTTCGTCACCGCCCAGGTGCTGAGAAACAACAGTATCGTCGATATCGCTTGGGGCATGGGTTTTACGGGCATCGGTCTGGTGAGCCTGTTCTTCTCTGGAAACTTCGGAAGCGGCAATATCGTTCTTGCAGCGATGACAGCCATCTGGGGCGTTCGGCTATCCTTGCACATATACCGCAGGAACAGAGGAAAAGGCGAAGACTTCCGATATGCAGCGTGGAGAAAGGCATGGGGCAGGTATTTCCTAGTGCGTTCCTTTTTCCAGGTTTTCATGCTTCAAGGATTTTTTATGTTCATCATAGCTTTGCCGATTTCTATGGCCAACTTTTCAGAAGGCAGTCTCGGCGCTGCCATGGTACCCGGGATTCTCATATGGACGTGCGGTTTCGTTCTGGAAACTGTCAGCGACCGACAGCTTGTAGCATTCAAGAGGAAATCCGGCAACAAGGGGAAAATTATGAAAAGCGGCGTCTGGAGATACAGCAGGCATCCGAACTATTTCGGAGAGGCTCTATGCTGGTGGGGCATATTCGTGGCAGCCTATCCTATCAGCGGCTCCCAAGTGTCGGTGGTCGGCCCGATTACAATTACGTATCTTCTTGTTTTTGTGTCTGGTGTCCCCCTGCTCGAGAAACATTATGAGAATAACCCTGAATACCAGGCGTATGCTAAGTCGACGTCGATTTTCATACCTTGGTTTCCAAAAAGCAAATGAAGAGGAGGCGCTTATGGATTTCATCAAAACATATGTCAGCAGTTTTATCGTTTTTCTTCTGATTGATCTTGTCTGGCTGGGTATTGCAGCAAAAAAACTCTACAATAGGTACCTCGGATATCTGCTGAGCCCTTCACCGAAACTGGACGGCAGCCATCCTGTTCTATCTGGTTTTTGTCGCCGGCATCGCCTTCTTTGTCGTCACCCCGGCTCTGGAAAAGCATAGCCTGTTCTATGCTGTCTTTGCGGGCGCCTTTTTCGGCTTCATTGCCTATGCGACCTATGACCTGACGAATATGGCGACTATCCGGGACTGGCCCGTGGCGATTACCGTTATCGACCTGGTATGGGGAAGTGTACTGACTGCTAGTGTCAGCGCTGCCACCTACTGGATAAGGAATTCAATATGGTAAACAAGGACTTCATTAGGAACAACATCATGGGCCCCAATCCTATGAAAATGATAGAGGAACTGCTGGCGCACCATCTGATACCGGCGGATTCCCTGGTGATGGACCTAGGGTGCGGAAAAGGCGTTACATCTGTATTCCTGGCGAAGGAGTACGGTCTGCGAGTCTTTGCAGTTGACCTGTGGATTTCCCCTTCTGAGAACTGGGAAAGATTCAAAAAAATGGGACTGGATTCCAAACAGGTTGTCCCGATTTATGCTGAAGCACACAATCTTCCCTTTGCCGAGAAGTTTTTCGATTCGGTCGTCTGTATAGATGCCTACCATTATTTCGGGGCCGATCCGGACTTCCTTGACAAGCATCTGCTTCCCTTCGTGAAAGAAGGCGGGTTCCTGCTGATTGCAATCCCGGGAATCAAAGAGGACTTCGATGACAATATCCCTGAGGAGATGCTCTTTTCATGGACGGAGGAGGAGATTGAGATGTTGCGGAGCACGGCGTACTGGACTGGAATTTTCGAGAGTTCGAAGGGCGCTGAAATAGTCTCGAAATTCGAGCTGGAGGGCTTCGATGAATGCTGGAACGATTGGCTAGTTTGTGACAACGAATATGCTGTCAGCGACAGGGCGTCTATGGAAGCAGGTGCCGGTAAGTACATGAACCTGCTTGGATTCATTCTGAAGAAGAGTTGACGTGGTGCCAGGGGGTCAGACCTTTTGGCACTGCGGACGAGAGGTGTGCCAAAAGGTCTGACCCCCTGGCACCGCCCAATCGGAAGGTGAACTCACGGAGAGCGGCATACCGGATTTCAGAAGTGAGAGCGGTATCTATGCCACCGTTAAGGAATATGGCATAGCCCCTGAACGGATTCTGTCCCATACTTTTTTCATGAAGGATCCGGAACTGTTTTACGACTTCTACAGAAAGAAAATCATACATAGCAGTGCCCGGCCCAATTCTGCCCATATAGCTTTGGCGAAACTGGAGGAAAAGGGGAAGCTGAAAGCGGTCATTACACAGAATATAGACGGGCTGCATCAGCTTGCAGGCAGCAGGAATGTATATGAAATACACGGTTCGGTTCACAGGAATTACTGCATGTCTTGCGGCGGACTGATCAAACCTGACGTGGTTCTGTATGAGGAGTCGCTGGACCAAGCCATAATGATGAAAAGTATCAAGGCCATACAGAAAGCAGAGGTCCTTATTGTAGGAGGGACTTCGCTTAGCGTCTATCCTGCAGCGGGATTGATACAGTATTTCGACGGCAGGTCTTTGGTGCTCATCAACAAAGGAGAAACGATGGCGGATGATATGGCGGATTTGCGGATTTATGACAGTATTGGGAAGGTGCTGGGAGACGTGATTGGAACCTAATCCATAATCTTATGGATGAATGCATTCATCCTACTATAGTGGGTGCCTGGCCAGTAGATACGACCGCAGCCTTCACACAAATGAAGGTCTTCGTAGGTGTCCCTGACATACTTCGGTATGCGCAGGGGCACTTCATTTTTACTGATTTCATTAAGGATCCCATTGCATTTCAGGCACCGAGTGTAGGGTTTGATCAGCGGTAAAAGGCTGTATCTTTGTACCACTTCAGACAATTGCCATTCAGGATCGCTGCTTCGAACACAATAGCCGTAGGAGATTTCAGAACGTTTTAATAGTAGCCTGTCACGGGTCAGCAAAATCCTTTGCTCCTTTGAGGAATCTGCAGCCAGTTCAGAATCGGATGCATTATTGCGGTAATGGGAGTCGAAACCAAGAAGACGCAGATAGGAAGCCAACTTGCCCAGATGTACATCGAGGGTGAACCTTATGTCTGCCGGGGATAAGGGGCATATCCTGTTGATATCTGAAACGTCCAAACTGGTGAAATGGGGATAAACCGACAGCCTCTCGTTTCTGTGCAAGGTATAATCGAAATCTACAGGAATTCCGTCTACCAGTATGAGTGCAATTTCTGTATGGGGAACGCCCGAAGATTCGATGAAATGCTTGACAGAGCAACTTTCCTTGAGAGGTTGGCTTGAAGGTTGATGTCTCATTTCTATCGGTATGAAATCGTTCAGTTCACTGTAGAATCTCACGACGACATTATTCGACATGGTATCGCCCCCTTTCAAATGTCAGAATATTCAGGTGTCAGGTACTTGTTAATTCAGGTGGCAGGCATTCGTTAGCACTTAAAGGGCAACATCGGAAAAAATCTGATGTTGCCCTTCTTTATCACTGTGAGTATATTGGAGGATAAAATACAATATCAGAGGTGGTTCCATCCAGTATGCAGAATTCGCCGTCAATCTGTACAGAATCGATAACTATCCAGAATCCTAAAGGGAGACCGTCATAGGATTCTTTTTCCGACTTGAAGACGATATTGCCTTTTCTGTCTGTAATACCTGAGAAAGGAACACTGTTGTCAAAGTACATATCGATTTCCCAGTGGCCTACAACCACGGCGTCATTTACAGGCTTTCCGTCTAACATGACGTTGACTTTAGCTTCCGCCCATACCATCGTGCCTGACTTGCCAGTCCTCTTGCTGTTAGTACTAATATCGATACTTAGCGTCACTGTCTGTGTTATCGATACCTCAGTAACTGTAATTTCAACCGTTGCCTCTGCCGAGTCAACTTTTCCATCATTTACAACAAATTGGAAACTGTCGGGACCAACATAACCTGAATTCGGCTCATAGGTCAAGTTTGGTGCTGAGCCTGACAAGCTGCCATGTGCCGGTTCGCTCGTGACCGTAAATGCCAGAGCATCTTCATCTATATCAAATCCGGTCAGAGTGATGTCGACTGGTACATCCTCATCCGTAACTACTGCATCGTCGCCGGTTTGACTGTAAGCCACAGCTGCATCATTGACCGCAGTGACCTCAATTCCGATTGTTGCCGCTGCAGAATCGATTTTTCCATCATTCACTACGAAACCAAAACTGTCAGAGCCGTTATAGTCCGGATCTGGTATGTAGGTCACGCTGGCAGGTGATACCGTCAGACTTGCAGCGGTTAGAATGCCATGGGAAGGCTCGCTCTTAACTTTGAACGTCAATAGATCTCCGTCCACATCCGAACCTGTCAGTGTGATAACGACAGATCCATCTTCAGCTACAGTCACGCCGGTTTGATTGTCGGCTACAGGCATCTCATTGGGTTCAGGCGTTCCGCCCAGTGCGGCTTCTGCGTTCAACAGGCCCCAGCCGTAAGTGGAATCCCATCCTGGAGCACCCAGGTCTGTTGCTGTTCTCTCCAAAGCCGTCTCCATTCAGATCGGTATTCATATCCCCGCCTGGAGCCACGATATCAATGTCATCTCCATAATTGGAATAAGGTGCCAATTGGTTGTCGTAGCGTGTCGCACCAACGGCTATGACTTCATCGTATTTGGCTGGATATCCGACATTGCCAGTACCGTCGTTTCCGGCAGCAGCAACGATCGTCACGCCTTGATCATATGCATACTGTACAGCCTGCTGCAGTGTGACAGTACCTTGGGAGGCTCCCAGGCTCATATTAATGACTTTGGCGCCATTGTTTACAGCGTAGTATATACCATCCGCTACATCGGCCAAACTTCCTGAACCGGAACCATCCAGTACTTTCACAGGCATCACAGTAGTATTGTACGCAATACCGGCTGCGCCTGTTGCGTTATTCGTGCTCTGGGCAATGGTACCGGCCACGTGTGTGCCATGACTATGGTCATCATTTGCATGTGCATCGTTATTTACAAAATCATACCCTGGTTCAAAGGCTGTTTGTGCAAGATCAGGTGCCAGCATATAGCTGCCATAGTCTTCATAGGCGATCCCTGTATCGACGACTGCTACAATGACTGATTCGCTGCCTGCTGTGACATCCCATGCCTGTTCCATATTAATACTTGAGAAATGCCATTGATAACTGTATAAAGGGTCGTTTGGCGTTGCATACGCTTTGAAATAGTAGTTCGGCTCAGCATACTCAATAAAAGAAGCCTGCTGTATTCAGATACCTTTTCCAACACCAATCCAGCCGGTACTTTCATTACCCTGAAATGCTTGTCATTCTTGAACTTGACAATCACTTCGTCCTGAACGAATGCCGGTGTGTTTTTCAGCTCATTTCCGTGGAAAACCTTAGGTGCGTCTTTGGGTGCGTCTGCCTGCAACCCGGTGCAAGTCAACAATAGGAGTGAAAGGATGAGTATGATACTAGTTAATTTCCTCATTTCGTTTTGCCATCTCCCTTGCTTCATCTTCATGTATCCATAACTTTATTATACAACTCGATATCCCTGTTTTCAAGGAATCAGCTGTTCCCATGGGCAGCTCATTACGTATTGCGCTTGAGCGATAATAGTGTAATAATGAATATATAAGTATAGAAAAATGAGGTCTGATACAAGGAGGTTGATCATGAAGAAAGTTGTAATTTTCGCATTTCAAGGAAACCCGACCTGTTTTGTCCACGTTCTTAAGAATGCCTGGGACATGAATGAAAAAGGTATGGAAGTGGAAGTCGTCATTGAGGGAGAAGCGGTAAAGATTATCAAGGAAGTGGAAGAGACGGATCACAAACTAAACGCCC
This sequence comes from Vallitaleaceae bacterium, assembly GCA_963677915.2. Taxonomy (GTDB): domain Bacteria; phylum Bacillota; class Clostridia; order Lachnospirales; family Vallitaleaceae. The sequence continues at coordinate 64,762 of CAXXGE010000004.1, forward strand.
TCTATTTGAAGGTTAAGGAAAAAGGTCTGATTACAGCCATCTGCAAGAATTGTTCGGCAGCAATGGGCGTATTGGAGTTCAACAGCACGGTCGGCATCCCGGTCGTCGGCAGCATGAGCGGACATCCACCGATGGCGCCTTATATAGAAAAGGGATACCATGTGATAACCATATAGTTATTATTTACGCAGACTAAGAAAGCACCTGTTCTAAATACAGATGCTTTCTTTTTAATGGTGTAACAGCCACTCTATACCAGCAGTGAACGTACTTTGTTTATATCTCTTTTCCTGCTGATAACAGGCGTTTTATCCTGTGCATAGACGTTAAGTTGTTCCTCGAAAGTTGCTCTAGTCGTATCCTCGTACAGGACGCCCAGAGCATATTTTTGAATGTCCAGTGCTTTTTCCATGGCGCTGTAAAGATCGGTACGGTCATAATCTTCATCCAGGTAATAGGTGTTGTTCTTGAACCAGCTGAAAGTATTGAGTTTGTTGAAGGTGACGCAGGGATGGAAGATGTCGATCAGAGCGTATCCTTTGTGCAGTATCGCCTGTTTGATGATGTCTGCAGTGTGTTCCGGATTGCCGGAAAAGGCTCTGGCTACAAAGGTGGCACCAAGACTGAGAGCAACAGCGAGTGGATTAAAAGGAATGTTCCGTACACCGTTAACCTGCACCGGTGTAATGAAGTCCAGTTGGCTGGTTGGTGATGCCTGCCCCTTGGTCAGGCCATAGACCATGTTATTGTGGACAATGTGGGTGATGTCCGGATTGCGCCTTATATTGTGAATGAAATGATTGCCGCCTTCGCCATACATGTCTCCGTCGCCGCCTTCGGCGATGACTGTTAGCTCGGGATTGGCCGCTTTCACTGCTACAGCCACCGGAAGTCCCCGTCCGTGAAGGCCGTTGAAATAATTGGTGTTTATGTATTGTGGCATTTTGGCAGCCTGTCCGATACCGGAGCACATAACCAATTTCTCAGGCGGTATGTCCAACTCCCTAAGTGCGTTTACGATGGCTTCCCTGATCTGGAAGTTGCCGCATCCAGGGCACCAGGCCATATCGAGTTCGTAGTCGAATTCATAAGGTTTCATTTGGAAAACCTCCTTCAATCGGTTGTCCACTTCTTCAATGGAGAAGGGGGGTACCGTCGTATTTCAATATCCTGTGTTCGATGCGTCTGCCCAGTTGGCGTGCAATGTGGTTAGACAGCTGGCCCGAGGCATTGTTCTCGAATACCGCAATGGATTCGGCTTGATCAAGATACCTGACAAGATCTTGACTGAGAGGATGGACCTCCTTGATATGCAGGAAGGCCAAATTACTGACCTGTGAGCCCTCAACTGCTTCTTTCAGGACCCCGTATGTGGAGCCCCAGCCGACAACAAGCTTCTTAAAGTCCGCCGGACCGATCAATTCTGGCGGAATATAATCCTCCATAATCGACTGCTCTTTGCCGAGCCGCTTGTTGTTCATTGCAATCCGGACCTTGAAATCCTCCGTGATGCCGCCACGTTCATCATGTTCGTCGCTGTCGCATTTGACCAGTCCATCGCCGTTGCCTGGTACAGCTCGTGGGCTTATGCCTGAATCGGTATGCTTGTAGCGCAGATACGCCTTGTCCGACTTGACGACGAAGCTTTCAAGGGCTTCGCCGGACAATACCAAAGGCCTGATGGTCGATTTTGAATCGACATAAAACTGGTCGCTAAGAATGATGACAGGCACCTGGTACTTGTCAGCAAGATAGAAGGCCTTCTGGGTCAGCAGGACACCATCCTCCAGAGAACCGGGTGCCAGTACGATTCTGGGAATTCCCCGTGGCCTGCATATATGGCAAGGTTTAGATCCGCTTGTTCCGTGCGGGTCGGTAGTCCGGTGCCAGGGCCCGGCCGCTGAGCGATATGGACAACGCAGGGGGTTTCGGTAATACCTGAAAGGCTAATGCCTTCCTCCATCAGGGCCAAGCCGCCGCCGGAGGTTGTAACAAGGCCTCTGGCGCCTGCGTACCATGCTCCGACAACCATGTTGATGGCGGCAATTTCATCTTCAGCCTGTTCGACGATTATATCGAAAGCCTCGCCTTTTTCAGCCAGGAATTGAAGAACGCCGGTAGATGGCGACATAGGGTATGCTGCAACAAAATTGACACCACCTCCAATTGCACCGATACCGATGGCTTCAGTTCCGCTAATGGTTTTGCTGTCGGAGGCAGTTTCAGTCTTTCTGATGCCGTGTTCATAATTTCGGGATTTGCCTAAGTCGAAGCCATTATTAAAAGCATCCAGGTTGCCGGATATGATTTTTTCATTCTTGTTTTTGAATCGTTCTTCGATCAGACCATGGCAGACATCCGTATCCAAGCCAAGGAGTCCGGAAATGAATCCGAACAGGACAGTGTTACTATAGAGGACGCTGCCTGCTGAGGATGCCAGTTCGGTCAGGTCGAGAGGTATGAAGGTTGAACCGGTTTTTTCAACAACATTATCGTCGATAAAAGACGGTTCACCGAAGATAAGTGTGTTTCCGTCAATACGGTCATCCAGTCTGTAGAAAGCGTGGTCATTCAGCAGGAAAAGAAGATCGATCGTATGCTTATATGCATAGACCTGCTCGGATGCAATACGTATCTCCACTGTGTTGTTACCACCGCGTACACGGCTCATGACCTCCTTGGTACTGAAAAACAGATAATCTTTTTTGACAGCCTTGCCGACGAGGGTCTCTATAGTAGCCAGTCCCTGTCCTGCTTGGCCGGAAAGTACAATGGTCAATGATTTCAACATATTGAGCCTCCTTTTAGAATCAACAATTGATAATGACTCTCATACATAATTATACACCAACTCAAGGGGGAAATCAAAGTTTCCTATTTTCTTTTCAATCCTCTAACAGAAGTGATAGAATATTATCATGGAAGCTATCCAGCAAGGAATAGACCCCCCATCGGGAAGGAGCAGGCCTATGAAGAAAATTATTGTACCGGTTGATGGATCAGAGCATTCAATGAGAGCAGTGGAGAAGGCCAAGGACATCGCAAAAGCGATGAATAGCAATATCGTTCTTGTCAACGTGGTGGAACCACTACCGGTCAAGCATGCGGAAATGACCCAGCCAGAAGCCCGTGAAGAAATGCAGCAGGCCAGGGAACGTTCCAAATTGATTTTGGACGAAGCCAAAGCATTGCTGGAGAAGCAGGGATGTGGAGTGGAAACGGTGGTGCTCGAAGGGGTGCCATACCAGGAAATCATCGAGTTCATAGAAAACAGAGAAGTCGAGATGGTGGGGATGGGCTCGCACGGCATGATGGGCATCAAGCGTTTTCTTATCGGCAGTGTGACCAACAAGGTCATCCATCATGTAGCAGCACCGGTGCTGGTAGTTAAGTAAGAGGAGGTGGCGATGATGAAAAAATGGAACGACAGGATACCAGTGGGATGTATCTATAGACAATGAAGCGGTCGTTGAACTTGCAGGAACAAAGGAATACGATACCAACAAAGACAAAGATTTGGTCGGTGTAGGCATCTACAAGGAGTATCTGTTCAAAGTGAAAAGCAATGGAACAGCCGTGTCTGAT
>CAXXGE010000005.1:0-56478 GCA_963677915.2 Vallitaleaceae bacterium
TGTCCTTCGCAATCATGATCAGCGCACCCACCATGGCGTCCAGCACAAAAAGGTCCTGAATGCCGTAGTGCTTGATCTGATAGAAATGGTCATACAGCAGCCTTTCGAACGTGAGGCTCTGTACGATCAGCCTGACCTTTTTGTTCTCGTCGGTATAGATCCTGGCTTCAAGTCCCTTTGCGATCTTATTAAGCAGAAAACCGATCTGCTCAGGCCATGGATTTCAAGAAGAGACTCGCCTTCCTGGATGTGTTTGCCGACCATGTTGGCGCAGTAGATTGTCACGTCCAGCTCCTTGGCAATGGCAAAGAGCTTCTTCTCATCATAGTATTGGATGAAACCCGAGCGCGCCGCATTAAGCTCAACCGCTTCGCCTTCAAGGTCTCCTTTGAGTTCATCCAGATTGCCGCTGCTTATCTCGGGCGAGTCTTCGACAATCTTCTGCTTCTTCTCCACCAGTCGGACCGTTTCATTCACCAGGTTCTGAATATAAAGGGACACCTGTATCGACTTGGCTATATAGTGTATGAAATAGACGAATATGATCGCCGCCAGGATAAGCAGGAAGATACCGACGGCCGGGGTCAGGATATCGCCGTAAAGACAAGGGCCCCGATGAAGAATCCCAGAATCCGTAGGGTGATCCTCTTTTCCAGGAAGTCCTGAAGGGTCCGCGGCGACAGTTGGCTGCCGTAGAGGGTTAGAACCACCATCATGATGGAGAAGGTGAAGGTCATCATCGCAACCAGGCTGCCCGCTGCCATGGAAAGGATTGAAACGCCGTCGCCTCTTGAAGTGAAAAGAAAGACCGGCAGGCTCCGCGCCAGTACATCGTGCATGGAAACCTCGAGGTAGATGAAGACGACAGCCAGGACAGTGAAGCATAGAGCGAAGAGACCAGGTACGAAATACAGCTTGCCTCTGACTGCCACAAACAATTTTTTAAACATTCCCGTCCCCCCCTCTCATTCTTCCATCAGTATATCCGTCAGGACACCCGTCCCTTTATACACCTTAACCTTTCCTAGCAGTGTACCTTCCCGGGCCGCATTCTCAAGTGCCAGCCCGGTCCCTTCCTTCAGGTAGAAGCGGTTGATCCGGTAGTCCACCTGGACCTTCGTAGGTTTGAAATCGATAGCATAGAACTCGATTGTTCTGACAAAGCATTTCAAATAGATTCCCGATGCCGGCTTTTCTCTTGTCAGATAGTCGACCGTATACAGCTCTCCTTCTGGTTTGAGTAGCGCATACATCGTTTCTTCAAAATAAGTTTCGTCTCCAGCGTCGCGTATATAGGAAGTATCCAGTTCGCTGATCTTGTAACTGAGCTGCACATAGTCGCCCCTGAAGATATCCGTCGGGTCCACCGGCACGGTTTCCAGAAGAATCTCATCCCCGAGCATGACCGTCATGTAGGGCCGGCTGATCATTAGAAGCAGGATCAGGACCGGCAGAACCAGCCCTAGGTAACGCTTATCTCTTGGTTTCCGCATCGCCGATCACTCCCTTCTTGCGTGCCATCCGCTCCATATAGAATCCGAAGGCCAGCAAAATGCAGCCGCCAATAAGGAAGAACACGGATTTCGGCATAAAATCGTATAGCGTGTCAAAGTAGAACTTCAGGATGAAGGCCAAGATGAAAATCAGGCTCGTCATGCTGCCCTGCCGCGTTAGCCAGAACAGGCAGCCTACAAAGACGATAGAGAATACGATGGCAAATACGGTGCCGTCGGAGACGCCCGGCCATTCTTCCCATAGATCCTCGAAGGACAGCATGAAGCCGGCAATCCCCATCACCAGAATGCCCTCAACACGGTTCAGGACTGGTGCGAACCGACCCTGCATGGGCCGGTAAAGCATGAAGGCGCCATAGGCAAGCATGATGCCGGTGAAAGCCAGGATGTTCCAGTCGAAGTAGACGAACAGAACAATCAGCAGCAGGATCGGATAGGCATTGTTGAGGAAAAGAGAAAGCTCAGCCCTGTACTGTTTTTCATCCAGAAATATCCAGATGGCCGTCAGCAGCACAGCCAGGCCGAATGTCAGGGCGAAGTCAAGGTCTCCCGTCCGTTCCATCAGCATCAGGATATAAGCCCCCGTCAGGAGCTGGGCGAAGACATAGATCAGATAGTCCCTGTGCAGCCATACGATCGGCAGGATCCCCAGAATCCACAGGGCGAAATGCTCGGATACCGCCAGATTCAGATTGAAGGTCTGGTCGACAAGGAACAGTCCGCCGCCGTAGATGAAAATCGAGATGTACTGCAGCGATTTCCCAGGCCTTACATACTTATCCTCCAGCTTCAGTCCCGCGACATAGAAAGCAACCATGCTCACCAGGATGACGGCCACCTTGACGGCTGCCGTGAAATGGTCCCAGTTGCTTGCAATATACGACAGGATGCCAAGACCGATCAGAACGGCTCCCACGGCTGTGACGACCGTAACGAAATTCAGGCTGTGCGCTTCGAATGTATCGACCATCCGGCCGGCCTGTTCCGACGAAACGATACCCTGATCGACAAAATGGTCCATATAGCCTTTGATTGACTTCATTTCCCTCGGGCTTACTTTGAATTTCTTCATTTTGATCGCTCCTCACATATTCCGATGCGGTGCCAAAAGGTCCGTCCCTCTGGCACTAACAGTGCCAGGGGGACGGACCTTTTGGCACTCTCATTTCAATATTTCAAGCAGCTCTTCCTTCGTAAACACAGCAGAACCGATGTTTTCCCCGGACAGCACCTGGTCGGCCAGTTCCTTCTTCGCCTCCTGGAGCTGCACAATCTTCTCCTCGATCGTGTTCTTTGCAATCAGCTTGTAGACGTTGACCACATTCTGCTGTCCGATGCGGTGAGCACGGTCCGTCGCCTGGTTCTGGGCCGCCACGTTCCACCACGGATCGAAGTGGATGACGATGTCCGCTGCCGTCAGGTTGAGCCCCGTCCCGCCCGCTTTCAGCGAAATGCAGAAGACCGACGTATCGTCCTGGTTGAAATCCTCGACCAGCTCGAGACGTTTTTCTTTCGACGTTTCCCCCGTCAGCGTGAAATAGCTGATCTTCATTGAATCCAGGTGCCTGTGTATCGCTTCGAACAGGGAAGTGAACTGGGAGAAAAGCAGCACCTTGTGTCCGCCTTCCACCGCCTCGCTGATCAGATCCAGGCATATGGCCATCTTCCCCGAAATATCCTTGTAATTGTCATAGACAAGACGCGGGTCGCAGCAGATCTGCCTCAGTCTCGTGAGCTCGGCAAGCACCTTGATCTTCGAAGTGTTGAACTCCTCCGGCGTCTGCCCAGACAGCATTTCCTGAAGCTGGACAACCCGGGCGTCGTAGATATGCCGCTGCTCCCCCTCGATGGGCACGATGACATTCTCTTCTATCTTGTCTGGAAGGTCCGTCAGCACATCCCTCTTCAGCCGCCTCAGCACGAAGGGCGACACCATCTGCTGGAGCCTTGAAACCGCAGCCAGATCGTTGCCCTGGACTATGGGAAGCTCCATCTCCTTCTTGAAATGGTTGTAAGGGAACAGGAATCCCGGCATCAGATATTCGAACACACTCCACAGCTCGCTCAAACGGTTCTCGATAGGTGTTCCGGTCAACGCTAGCTTGAAACCCGCCCGTACCGCCTTGACCGCTTTGGATGCCTGGGTATTGTGATTCTTGATGTACTGGGCCTCGTCGATGATCTGATAGCCGAAAACCGTCTCTTTGTAGCAACGGATGTCACGCTTCAGCAGGTCGTAGGACGTCACCAGGATTTCCCCCTCAGCCGCACCGGCAATCAGCGCCTCCCTTTCCTCCGGAAGACCCGTCACCGTCGTCACGTTCATTTGAGGGGCGAACTTTTCGAACTCGCTTCTCCAGTTGTAGACCAAGGATGCCGGGCACACGACCAGCGCCTTCCCCATCTCCCCATTAGTTTCCATTTCGCTTTTCAAAAAGGAGATGACCTGCAGTGTCTTACCGAGTCCCATATCATCGGCCAGTATGCCCCCGAAGCCGTTTGCGTGCAGGGTTTTCATCCACAAAAACCCGCTTTTCTGGTATCCCCTCAGGATACTTTCCAGGGCTGTCGGCAGCTCGAACTCATTCTCTTCCACCGTCTTGAAATTCCTGATCAGCGCCTTGTAGTTCTTCTCCTTGGAAACTGGAATGCTGCCGGCCTTCTTAAGCTGTTCGTCCACGAAAAGGGCACGGTACTTGGGCAGCTCGATCGCATCCTGTTCAAGCATTTTCTCCGTCAGGTTGAGCCCTTTTTTCAAACCGTGGAGAATCTCCAGCTCATCGTTTTCAACATTGACGAAATCGCCGTTCCTCATCCGGTAGTACTTCTTCTTCGGGTTGTAGTTGGACAGGATTTCGATCAGTTCACCTCTACTCATGTCCCCGCTGTCGAGGGTCAGTTCCATGAGGTTGCTCGTAATCGAAACGCCAAGCTTCACCGTCGTCCTGGATACGACATTGATCTTCTTCAATCGTTCCGACAAATAGATCTCACCATAATTGGCGAGGTCCGCCAGGCCCTTTGCCAGGAGTTCGTAAAGACGGTCGTCATCCTGGGCCAGCACCAGCTCGTCCTGCCACCCGTTGTATGCTGTGAAATAGGCCGACACCGCCTTGTTCACCTTCTTTTCAGCAGCCAGGTCCCGAAGGTCGCTGTTCTCACGGGAATAGAGGTTGACTTCCAAATCGCCGTACTGGACCATCGTCCTGCAGGTGATGTGGTCCCTCTCAGGCGCGTCCAGATAGAACCTGAAAGCGGCCGGCTCCATGCCGTAGTCTTCTTCATTGAAGTTGATGCGTCTCACCTTGAAGTGCTCTTTCAGGGCCGGCAGCAGGTACCTGCAGAAGCCTTTGACGTCTTCCTTTTCTATGAAAGCGGTCCTGTCATCGTATCTTCCCATCGTCAACAGGAAGTCCTTGATCGGTTCTATCGTGGCGATATCGATGATATGCACTTTCCCTTTATGGAAATAGATGAAATAGTTGTCCCCCGCATGGCCGGACAGCTTGTTCACCTTCAGCTCCAGGCCCTCTTCCTTGGCTTCAATCTGCAGGCTTCGTGGCACATTCTCGTAGCTGACTTCATAAACAGCTTCTCTTCCACGGATGTTCGTCCTGATATGTCCGCTGCCCGATTCCTTCAGATAGTCAGCCAGCGTGTCCGTTGTCAGCTTGATTTCCCGCTTGCTGCTGTAACCGTATTCATAGTGTCTGCGGTTGGCTTCAACTGTCTTTACGATGTACTCCGCCACCTTCTTCGATTCTTCATCAAACACTTCGAATCCGTGTATGAAGGCCAGCTGTTTTCCATACTCATGGTGCAAGTGCATTTTCATGTTGTGATAGAAAAGCATCAGATCTTTCAGCACGTACATCCTCACGTTTCCGATTTTGAAATCCATATGGATCGAATAGTCTTGTATATGGATACAGGGCTCGATCTTCACAGGATCCGTCAACTTTTCCTGGAACAGAGGTGTGATCCTTTCCCTTGAGGATGTCTTGAGCAGGTCCTTGATGCCGGGTGTCGTACTTCGCTTCACAACAACAGGACTCTTCACTGAATCGTCAGACGCAGCATATGCCAGCAGGGCCGCTACTAAATGCTTGCACAGGCCTTCATAATTCTCAAAGGCCGGGCAGTCGCAGTCTCCGTAGACCAAGTTGTCGGATTCCACATCATAGCCGTACTTAACGGTGTATAGATTCTGCCCGCTTCCACGAACATACGCAATGACATGATCCATGCCCTCTTCCTCTGCAACACTACTCTGAAGGACATGTCCCTTTTTGTATAGGTTGATGCCCTTACTGTATGTCTGAGGGTAGGCCATTTGTTTGATATCCAGGTGTGTCAGCATGTAAATTATTTCTCCTTCTCTATGTTTAGAAATTTAATGAAACATCAATCGCATTCACCGGACACTGCACCATACAGGCTCTACACGATACACAGGCAGCCCTATCGACCACCCTGGATTTGCCGCCTTCCACCTTGAAAACGGCCTTCGGGCAGACCGTCATGCAGGCTCCGCACCCGATGCACAGCTCTTCATCAACAGATATACCGACTTTCCTGTATCCGATATAATTGAACTTGACCAGCGGCGACCACCCCTGGAATTCCAGCACAAGATAGGCCACCCCGATGCTGATTGCCAGGCTGTCGATCCAGAAACCGACCTTTAGCACATTATACAAGAAAAGGTAATTCAGAGCGAACGTAAAACCTCCAAAAAACAGCGCCCACAGCCAGACATTCCTGATGATGCGTTTCGGGAAGATCATCGCCTGGATGACTGTATAGAAGTAGACGGCCGGCAGGATGACAGCCAGATGATGCAAGCCGATGAAATTGAAGACAATCAGAAGCAGCACTGCCAGCAGGGTCGGGCTGCCTATGCCCGCTTCGATCCGCTCATTCAGATTGAAAGTCACCTTCCGAATGCCCATGTCTTTCGGATTTTCCATATAGGCAGCGATGTTCCTGATATGCACCGGTCCGAACACCGAGCGGAATCCCGTCTCATCCTCGATCCTGCCGACGGAGACGTTGGAGGCGGACAGCTGGGGCAGGATGATCCTTCTGTGATCGACCCTGGAAGCCAGGTCCGTACGTACAATTGCATCGACGATATGCTTCGTTCCGAAATGGCCGGCCTCGGTGGAACACCAGATATTGATGCCCCTGCTGTCGCAGACAAGAAGCCAGCAGTCCGTCCCTGCCAGCGCTTTCGCCACCCGTCTGACAGTCAGTTCGAAATTGCCTGTGACGAAGACCGGCGATGACGCATCAGCCTCTCCTATCCTGTACAGACCCGTAGGTTCCGGATTGGGAAAAAGACGAAGCATCAGTTCAAACAGCGTCTTCACAGGGCGTTTCTTCAGGTATTTCAGCGGCAGGTCGGAGACATCCCCATGGACGGCTGTATCGACCTGCTTTGAATCGGTAATCAGCAGGGCTGCGATTACGACGATACCGACGGCCAATTTGATAGCTTGGAACGGCAGAATACCAAGAATGAAAAGAAAAAACACGACCTTCAGCGACCGGATCTTGTTTTGCAGCATGCCTCTTGCAAGGACCAAGTCGACCACGAACACAGAAACCGCCCCGGCGGTCATACCGAAGTAGATGCCGTCGGACGGATTGTGCCAGCGCCCGGCATAAACCAAGGCCAGCATCGCTATGAAACTGAGTACTTTGATTTTGCTGACTGACAGCTTCATGATTCATCGCTCCTCTACGTTCTTTACTTCATGATATTAGAGCCAATTAGCAAAGTCAAGGCTAGCAAAGTTACGACTTTGCTAGCCTTGACTTACTGATGCGTTACATTTTGAAGACACAGCCCTCCAGCCATGCTTTTGTGTCCGACATACTTCTCACTGTAGGAATTGAAAGCCTTGGTAATGGTGTCGGGTTCTTTTTGTCCCAAACCGATTTCGATAAGTGTACCAACGATGAACCGCTCCATGTTAAGGAGGAACTGATTGGCTGTCATGGTGATGGTGATCTCGCATTCGGTCTCTTCTACTGTCAGATGTTCAATGGTCTTTACCGGTGTTTTCACCTTGCGGTTGTTAGTAAAAGCTCTGAAATCGTGCTCACCAAGAAAAAGCGCCGCTCCCCTTTGCATGAGTGAAACATCAAGGTGCTGGTCCATTACCTTCACATCATTGCGCTCTTTGAAAGGCCTTCTTGAAGCTTCCTTTTTCCATAGGCGGTACCTGTAGGTAACGTCCTTCAATTGATACTGGCTGTGAAACTTCTCATCTACCTCGTTCACACTGTAAGTAATGATATCATCCGGTAAATAGGTCTCAAGATAGGTCCGGATTTCCTCGGGACTGAATTGCCCATCCTCCACCTTGAAATTAACCACTTGCATATCTGCATCCACACCCGGCGCTGTATTGACAGCAGCAATCACGTTGATTCCACTGCCGTAGAGCTTGCCGAGCACATTTTCCATTTTACCCTGTATGCTTTTTTCCGCTTCATCGCCTTTTGTCGTCTTGAATCCCTTATAGCGTCTGCCTTCATAGGCCATTGTTATTCTATAGTTTTTCATCATACCTCATTCTTGAAAATGTATTTTGTATACCCTGCAATTCTACACCCAAGGTGGTTTTAAATCAATAGTATTCATTTACCGGTTTCCCCATCCGTGATAGACTTGACATAGAGGAAGGAAGTGAATCACAATGAATTCAAAAAACAACCTCATCGTTATCACCGGTATCGACTCGGGCATCGGAAAATGCCTGGTCCAGCAACTGCTCAAAACCAAATTCACAATTGTGGCTTCCTACGTTGATCATAATCCCTTCGAATCAAATCCCAGGGTCCAAGCCATAAAAATGGACCTGCGGCATCCCGATGAAGTGTCTGATTTCTGCAGACAGGCCAAGGAGGCTTGTGCAGACAGGAAACTGCTAGCCCTGGTCGTCAACTCAGGCGTCGCCTTGGGAGGGCCGATAGAAAATCTGCCGATGCAGATTTACAGGGACAGCTTCGAAATCAATTTCTTCGGGGCCGTGCAGACCATCCAGGCGCTCATTCCCGAACTGATTGCGGACAAGGGCAGGATCATCGTGAACGGTTCCATGGCTGGTAAGGTAGCCATGCCCTTCCTGTCTCCGTATGCCTCGTCGAAGTTCGCTCTTGAAGGGTTCTGCGACTCCCTGAGACGGGAGATGAATCCCTTCGGTGTGAAAGCCATACTGCTCGAACCCGGCGCCATCGCTACACCGATATGGGACAAGGCCCTAGAGCAGGACACGTCGTTCATCGATGGAAAGTATCTTGACAGCATGCAGGCATTCAGCGAGAACTTTATCGAAGGCGGCAGAAAGGGGATGGCTCCGGATCTTGCCGCGGCCAGGATCATATCAATCTTACGGTTGAAGCATCCGAAGTCCAGGTACATCATCGCCAGCAACGTCCCCGTGTCAAAGCTGACAGTCCTCATGCCCTCTCGGATCATCGACAGGCTCGTTGTCAAATTGTTCCGGATGTATTATAGTTAACCTATTCAAGGCAGCTCTACTCAGCTGCCTTGAAATTGTATATCGGCTTGAGCCGTTCAACGACCTGTGCCGTGTCATGGATGTTTTTTATGATTTCATCCATCGGCTTGTATGCCATCGGCGCTTCGTCCAGCGTCCGTCTGCTGATCGATGTGGTGTAGATTTCCGACATGGACTTCTCGTACTCGTCCATCGACAGGATCGCCTTGGCTTTGTGCCTGCTCATGACCCGTCCTGCGCCGTGGGGCGCCGAAAGGTTCCAGTCCTCGTTCCCCTTGCCAAGGCAGAGCAGGGAACCGTCCCGCATGTTCAGCGGAATCAGGATCTTTTCATCCTTGCCTGCCCGTATAGCACCCTTCCTGATGATGTTCGTGTCGAAATCGATATAGTTGTGGATCGTATGGAAGCTGCCATAATCTTCCAGATTCAGACGCAGTTTGGAAAAAATGATCCTAGCCATCGTTTCCCTGTTGTTCTTAGCGAAGGCCTGTGCGATCTTCATGTCGTGCAGATACATGTCCATCAAGTCGCCGCTTAGAAAGCACAGATCACGCGGCAGCTTGCGGAGGTCTTCATCGGTTCTGCAGGTCTCGAGGGCCAGATGCTGGTAGTAGTCGGCGATCTGCTTGCCCAAATGCCGGCTGCCGGAATGGATGACCAGATATTTGTTGCCGGCGCTGTCCACATCCACCTCGATGAAGTGGTTGCCGCCGCCCAAGGTGCCGATCTGCCTGTTCCATTTGGCTACGGACCACCCTTGATGCGTCAGTGCTTTCAGAGCAGCCAGGTCGTTCAGCTCCCTGCTGAATTCGGTTTTGGCAACTTTGTGCAGATCGAAACCACTCGGGATGTTCCAGTTGATGATGGCATCCAGTTTCGCCAGGTTGAGTTCCATCTCGCCAAGGGGAATGGTGAGCATGCCGCATCCGATGTCGACACCCACGATGTTCGGCACGACCTTGTCGCCCAGGGAAGCAGTCAATCCGATGACACAGCCCTGGCCGCTGTGAACATCCGGCATGATTCGTATTTTAGAGTCAGCAAAAGCCTCCTGGTCCAGAAGGGTCTTGATCTGACTGAAAGCCGTTTCCTCAACGGTTTCTGCAAACACGACTGCGGTATTGTATTTTCCTTCAATAATTATAAGGACCGCCTCCTTCAATATCTCCAAGAATTCATCGCAGCGGTAGTTCATCTCCCGGTTTCAGTACAATCTTGCTTTCATACTCAAAAGCGTCCGCATTCTTATGGTCGAAAAGCCCTTCCTTCGATGTGTGGATGGGGATGACGGTTTTGGGACTGATTAATGCCGCCGCTTCCATCGCTTCCTCCGGCCCCATGTTGTAGTAGCCGTCCATACAAAGCATGGCGTAGTCGATATTGAAACCGGCCATGTCTTTCATTTCATCAGTCAGGGATGTGTCGCCGGAGTGATAGATGACAACGCCCTGGTATCTGATGACATAGCCGCAGCCGGCTTCTGCCGGATGGTTGCTGTTGTATGCCTGCACAGCCGTAATCTCTAGCCCTTTGGCTTCTGTGCTCTCACCCGCCTGAATGTCGTAGGGGCACTGGATGACCTGTCCGCCCTCCTTCAAGGTGATCAGCTTCACCTTGTTGTGGTCACTGTGCTGATGTGTCACCAGAACCAGGTCGGCCGGCACCTTGTATTCCTTCTTGTGGCCTTCCGCCGGGTCGATGTACAGCACAATGCCATTTGAAAACTCGATCCGGATGGACGATCTTCCAATATATGTTAAAGTACCAATGGATGCCATATCCGATTCCTCCTCTTCATTTGGCACCGGCTCGACAACTTCCTCCGAAGGTTTGCAGCCGGTAATCAGAAGCGCTGTGATAATGATAAGCAATAGCTTCTTGATCATAACTCAGCTCGCTCCAGAAGCATCTTAAGCTCTTTTGTTTCCTTGGCTATCTGACTTTCCATCCATCTCTTTGTGAATACATTGATGTACAGATGATGTTTGATGCCCTTAGGTATGATGAACCTGGCAATATAACTAAACCTGACCCCGTCTTCGGTCGGATTTATCTTGAAAGCCGTTTGGAATTCCAGCATGCCCAGAAAAGTCAGTTCGAACTTCCTGTAGACCAGTTTCCTGAACTTCTCAGATTGTATGATTTCGTGGTGGCAGGTGTCGAAGAACAGCGCGGTGGTCCCGACCTTGTACTTGTCTTCGTCGGATTCAACCGGCGTAAGGTATTCGAACGTCTCAGACCTTGCCATATATGGCTGCCATTCCATCAATCTGTCTGCCGCCAGCATCTCCCAGACCTTTTCCGGCGTCGTCTTGATCGCGACCGACTTGGCAATCGTAACAGTTGTTCTAATCATCACTGATCCCCCTTCGCTTTTTGACCCACGCATAAAACGATTCTAGTGAGCAGTTCCGAAATGTCCACTTCATCAGGTGAATTGAGATAGTATTCATATGCAGCACCGTTCAGCTGGTAGCCCCTTTCCTCGAGCCATTTGAACACTTCGTTGTAGAAAGGCTCCATATCGCTGTAAGGCCCCTTATATAGGCACACCGCCTTGAGCCCGGAAGGAATGATCACAGGGACCATATCTCCGGATGCCGCAAGCAGCTTGTCCACAGGGAATCCCACCTCCACATCAAGATGTTCAAGGTCCATAAAATCAACTCCTTTATTTTTGTTCTCATACTTCTTCAGAATACCTTATAATTACCACGTTTTCCATACATCAGGCGCATAGCCGACTGTCGCTTTATTGCCGTTCCTCACGACAGGCGTCAGAATCACTTGCTGATTCTCCATGACCTTCTCTTCTCTGGCATCCTCATGCAGATACTTGATCAGTGCCAGTGTATCCTGGTCCTTGCATTTCGTGTTGATTACCTTGTCAAGCCCACCTACCGCACGAAGCACGGAAGTGAATTCTCCCTTGCTCATACCTTTCTGTTTCATATCAATGAATTGGAATTTAATACCCCGTTCCTTGAAATACCGCTGGGCTTTCTTTGTATTGAAGCATTTCGTCGTTCCAAATATTTGTATATTCATATGTAATCCTTTACCATCCTTCTTTCATTTACTACATCTTCAGGTTCACTGGCACCTATTAGAAACGGCGAATTGTCGTCATGCTTTGAAATGTTGTTCATGAAGGCCTTTTCGCTGAAATTCGCATAGCAATACAGACAGTTGTGCCTGCAGGAATTGTATGCCCCGATATCGATGCTCTTGACACATCCACAGCTGTCACGCTGATTCGGATCTTTATCAACAGCCAGTTCATAGTTATTCAGCTTCGAAACCAATCGGTCGTCAATGCACTTGCCATGTTGAATGCCATATTCAGACAAATCAACCGCCTCTGAACATGTTTCCATAGGCATCCCAAATTCTGCCGCTATGCCGGATAACCTCTTAGCAATATTTTTCATATCACATTCGTCAATTTCTTTGTAGTCTATCGAAACCATATTTCTTCGTGTTTTCGCATAGACATCCAGAAAACTGATAACGCATTTGTGGCAATAGGGATTCAACTTCTCGATGAGCTTCCAGAAATGCTCTTCATGATAATCCAGATTATATTTCTCTGTCAGAATGATTGGGTCATATCTCCAGATAATCCTGTCCGGACCTATCAAACCACTGAGCGTCTTAATGCTTTCCACAATATCCCTTTTCGGCCTTACGTTTCTTTCGATGTCCTTGCCATATGGCGTCACAGTAATCAGGAAATAATATTGATACTTCGAGAATGATTCCAGCTCGGGAATTATATTCTGAGGATCCTTTGTCCAGAAAACAAGGCAGTCTATCCGTTCTGGACTCAAATCCACTCTGCTCACCTGATGATAGTTCATCGGATTGCGGACAAGTACATAGCCCTCTTCAAATCGATTGACCAGCCACTTCGAATAGAAAGCAGGTATATCCGTCCTTCTGCTTATACTTAGGATCATTCCGAACAACTCCTTGATTTATTAGTCCTGATTCACTTATACATGCCGCCCCATTCGACCAGGGTTGTACTGTTCCTCAGGATTGTTTCGGTGTCTTCCGGCTCAGGGACATTGAGGCCTTCGTCCGGTATGAAATAGAACCAGATCCGGTAGGCAGACGCCGGTTTCGGGTCGACATCGATGGGCATGACCCTGTCGATGACTGCTGTTTCCTGAGGGTACATGATGTACTCGGTGTCCGGATCCAGTTTCGACTGCCAGAATTCGATGAAATCCTTCTTCTCCTGGCTGTTGAACCCATACAGGTCAAGAATCGCTTCGAAGGTCTCTTCCCTACTGTCTGCAACTAGCTTCCATCCTTCTTCTGTCTGGAAGAATACCGGCTGGACGAGGGCTTCATAGAACAGGAAGCCGTAGACGCCATCCAGCGTGCCGTCCGGTTCCGCTGTCACTTCCCAGGAACCGCTGTAGTCAGGAATGACCGTCGTCAGCTGCCACGGGCACCTGAACATCACTTCCATCACCTGGGTTTCCTCGGGATAGAGGTATATGTTGGGCTTCAGAACAGGGATGCCTATGCTTTGAGGACTTCCGCCTCCCGGCATGGGACGATTGGTGCCGCCGGTATTCGTAAAGCCACCGTCTTTCACGCCGTTGAAATCTTCAGGTGTTTCTTCAGTCCAATGGCCACCGCCGCCGCCTTCACCCTTTTTCACACCAGATGCGTCAACACCCGTGATTTCAGGATCGATTGCTTCCATCGCCTCTTCAAGCGGGTTCTTTTCCTCTTCCGCATCCCCTTTTTCGCCCGTCTCTTCTTGCTTTCCTTCTTTTTCCTCCAGCATTCTCCGGAGTTCCTCTTTGATTTTCTCCTTGAGTTCTTCCGGTGACAGGTCTTTATTCGCTTCCTTCAGGGCTTTCACCCATTCAAGGAAAGCCTCCCGGTTATGGATAAAGCTGTCTTCATAGCCATTGATTTTATAGAACTCTGTCAGAAGTTCATTGATTTCCCTTCTGCGACCCAGTCTCGTGAAAGGATCGATGAGTCCGGTGAGGAGATTCAGCTCCCCGTTGATGATCCTGTCAATCGACGTCAAGACATCTTCTCTGATGGTTTGGTCCGCATGTTTCTCGCCCATCGCCAAAACGGAGGTGCTGTCGAACTCCCGGATATCATCGCTGAACGGCCATGTCTTGTCATCCACCGTCACCTTGATTTTATCGCCTCTGGCCAGCTGAGCCAGCTGCTCCGCATTCAGGTTCGGCCATCCGTCTTCTTTTCCGTTCTGGAAAGCGGTGAAGATCTGTTCCAGCTTTTCGTATTCCGCTTGGGTCAGTTTGTTTCCCGACGCGCCGGGAACGATCTCGAACTTGTCATTGAAGACAAGATACCCGTCACTGAGTTTCAGTATCCTGAGATTGTTGTCGAACATCATGAGATTGGATTTTTCGATCCCGCCCAGGTCGAAATCGGACATCCCCGCCTTTTCCAGGCCTTCGGAATACTGGGTATTGTAGATGCCGCTGATGCCTTCTCTGTGGGCGTAGTTCCATGCAGCTTTGGCTGCCGTGTCGCCAAGGCCTGTGGCTGCACCGTACATTTTCAGTATTTCCCCGATAGGCCGAAGGGGTGTTTTGTCCATCTTTTCACCGGCAGAGTTCAGCAGCTTGCCCGTGGCGTTCAGAAAGCCAACAAGGTTCTGGGCGGCTTCAGGGGCCTCGGGATGATTGGCCTTGCCGCTTTGATAGGTATTGTAGAGATCGATGACATATTCCGCATCTTCCACATAGGACTGCAGATTGTCTTCGTAGTACTTTGAGCCTCTTTCATACATGTCATTGAAGTCAGCCTTTTTCTGGTTCCACTCATCTGGCGAGAAGCCGAGGCTGATTCTGGCTTGTTCCTCAACCTGCTGCTGGATGGCCTCCTGGTTCTGCTCGATCCATGCGTCGCCCTTTTCCTGCGCTTTATCCAGGGCTTTCTGCTTCAGGTTTTCAATCTGTTTGGCCACATCTGCATCATTCTTCAGCTGCTGCTCAAACCGCTCGATTTCCTGCGTTTGGTTCTTTGCCAACTGCTGTTCCAACTGGTGCAGCCGGTCCTTGGGATAATAATTGCCATCCTGCCCCGTTGAGACGGCATACTTCATCTCGGCGACAATTTCCTCAGAAGTCATTTTGCTGACATCATCGAAAACGGCTCTTGAATCATCCCACGCAGTGAGGTTGCTAGAGGTCATGGGAAGCATCACTGCAATCATCAATATCAGACATAGAATTCTCTTCATCTCCATACCTCCTTACTTCTCTTGACTGTCGGCGTCGGAAAAACGCAGGTAGCTTTCATAGACCGTTAGTTCATCCTCAGGCGTTTCGGCGTATTCCTTAGCCAGTTCATATTCAGTGACGGCTTCTTCGTAGGAAAGGCTCCGTCCATAAGCTTCCGCAAGCCTGACCCTGTATTCGACGGATGTCTCATCCAGGCCGACAGCAATTTTACAGTAGTACTGTTCCCGGAAATGATCGTTCCAAACCCGGTACAGATCGCCCATCAGAATATACGCTTCTGCATATTCGGGTTCTATTCTGGTTATGTAGGTCGCTTCACGAAGAGCGCCGTTGTAGTCGCCGCTAAGATATAAGGCATTGGCGTAAGTCAGTCTGACAGCCAGGTCATCCGGCAGGTTCCTGAGTACGTTGCCATAGGCTCCGGCACTCTCCGGATACATCTCTTCCCCGGCATACAGTTCCGCAATTCTCATGCCGAAAGCTTTGTGCCAGCCCAAGTCCGTGTTCTTGTCTTCCAAATGCTTGACTGCCGCTTCAATGCCTTTTTCTTCATATAGCACATCAGCCTCACTGAGGATGTCAGCTGTTTCCTTGTCAACCGGGTCTGCACCGGTTGAGACACCCGCCATGAAGAATACAACGAGTCCAATGGCCAGAAGGGATATGACCGTTTTTCCCATACCCCTGAGGAAAGGGATTCGGTTGCCCAGAAAGTCGATGGCGATAAGGCCGGCGCCTAGCGCTATGAGCAACAGATGAACAGAACTGAAAGACGCCAGGAAAATATCGGCGAACGCGCCAAGTATGAGACATACTCCAAATATCATCATCATTTACTGTCCCTCCTGTTCTGCCAAGATTCTTTCAATCTCGGTAATTTGCAGGGTTGAATGGATCGATACGCCAAAATGGTCCGACTGATGGTCTTGGGCAGGCATATAGGACAGGGTCTTCTGGAAGGCCCCCTTCGCTTCTTCATACCTCTCCTGTTTCTTGTAGCAGTGACCCATGGCAAACCATGCATAAGGGTCCTCTTCAAATATCTGTATCGACCTATCATAATATTGCTCGGCTTCCAAATAAGACTGGAGCTCGCTGTTGCGATAGCCGTATTCAATGTAGGCGTTGCCGATCATATAGTATGGTTTTGAGAAATTCGGGTTGAAGGCAACGGCACGTTTCAGATAGTCGATGGTGCCCATGTTGTCGATCTGGTTGCTCATCGTTCCAAAGGCGCCCATGATATAGTTGTAGGCGAAACCGGTAACGCTGTCACTACCGTTCAGCACTTCTGCAGCCTGCTGGTCCATAGCCATTCTTCTTGCATATTTCAGCACATAGATATTGTACAGTTCATCCTGAATACTAAACAGATCCCTGTCCTCAATGATCAGAGAGTTGAACCGGTTGAAATAATTGATCGATGAATCGTACGCAGCTTTATAGAGCTCGATCAGGGCTTTGCAATAGTTGGCAAACCACCGCTCGCCGTCCTTCTCAAGAATTCTGTCGACGACAGTTTCCGCTTCCTCTGTCACGTCATAGTAGGAGGAGCTGTAGTTTTTCCTAAGGAGTGCATAGGCGTACTGTTCAGCAACATCTAAATCATCCGGGTTTCTGTCATAGGCTTCCTTAAGCGCTTCATCCATAACCGCCTGGTTCCCTGCCCGCAGGGTGACGCCCGTATACAGATCCTGTGCCCATGCTTCATCCGGGTATTCATTCAGAATGGTTTCGGCCGCTTCAATCGCCGTCGTGTAGGTCTTGTTGTCTGCTTTGAGCGCCAGATCGGTCATTGCAATCAGATAATTGGTGACAATATCCTTGGGCAGGATTTCTTTGATGGCCTGCAGTTCTCCCATGGCTTCATTGTATAATTGATTGTCGTAATAGTCATAGGCAATGGTCGTGATGTTTTCCATTG
This sequence comes from Vallitaleaceae bacterium, assembly GCA_963677915.2. Lineage (GTDB taxonomy): Bacteria > Bacillota > Clostridia > Lachnospirales > Vallitaleaceae. The sequence continues at coordinate 17,219 of CAXXGE010000005.1, forward strand.
CCACCTGCTGGTACACTGCCACGCTTTCAAGGGCTGCTTCAATCTTCCGGGAACTGAGGGCATTCAATATAGGTTCCTTTGAATACACTTCGCTTTGTATCAAGGAATCGGCTGTCTGATGCATTAGCTCTTCATGATTCATGGCATTGGCCAGTTCAAGCACCAGCAAATCCGCCTGGTACAAGTCAGGTTCATACTGTTTGGCCGAACTGAACGCATTGATGGCAGCTCCCTGGTTCTCTTCAAGGATCCTTAAACCGTCCAGATAATAAATCAGACCGGCATTGGGATAGAATTCATAGGCCTCTCTGAAAAGCGTATTCGCTTCGTTCCTGATTCTGTTCTTCTGCTCATCGGTGGCATCCTTGTCCTTGGCTACTTGAATTTCCATCAAATAGCCGTTATAGGCCTTGGTCAGCGCATAGGCCTTTTTATAGGCATTGCCGCAAAGGTATAGCTTACCCTCTTCCCTATATTGCTCTGCCTGGCTGATTATCCGGCTGTATTCTTCTTCCACAAGGTTCGTCATCTTTGGAAAGGACACGTAAATGATTCCCACCAAAATCAAGCCCGAGAGGACAAAGCCAACCAGTGACCTTCCCTCAGGTTCATAAATAATGTTATCGGCATGAATGACATAAGCTGCTTTCATCAGGAAAAGAATAGCTGCAGCCATAATGCATGCTGTTGCAGTTGTTTTGTAAAAGATCAGGAGCAACGGTGTGAAATTCAAGGCCTGGAAATTCGGCCAGAGTATGTCATCGACAATAACGACTGCCAGGGCTGTGACTAGTATGACGAAAAAACTGATGATCAGGAATTTTATTTTCCCGAAGTAAAGTGACAGGCTCTTGAACAGATAGAGATGCATCTGATGTCTGCCTGCAGAATTGTTGGCAATCAGCCAGGCTGAAAGCGCAGAAACTCCAATGCCGAATATACCGACCAGCATCAGAATGATGTTCAGGTAGAATATAAGGTCCAATCCGAATTGCATCAGCACCTGCGCCGACCCACGCATCAAAAACGCAAAAAACAGGCCAACCAGGAAGTTGAGCAGGAAAGGGATCAAGCTGTTCTTTGATGCATCCTGACTGTCATCCGTTCTCAGTCTGATGATGGCATAGTAAAGAACAACGCCCCCTGCAAGGTAAGCAGCAATCTGTATCACTACCGATGCCGCACCAGATAGCACTTTAAGTGTGGCTGCAAGGTACAAAGCACCGAAGACCCCACCCAGCAGGATGGTAAAAAAAGCGGCAAAGCCAAGCAGTCGATTGACAGGTCCCGATTTCATGAGAAAGATCTGTTTCAAGATTCCAATCATCATCGTTCCTCCTTCATCTACACTTACTCTCCATATTCATTGTATCATATTTGCAAGGACTTCACGTGCCTGTTGGTCCTGATCGCAATCAAGACTCAAACACGTCTCTCAACTGGAATGTCATGTCCTCGAATGCCATGCTGCTTACCGCTTCATCTGACCTGTAGACTCTATATGCCTTAATGGCATACACCTCAAAACAGTACTGTATGATCTGCTGCGTCTCCGGATCCACAAGCCATACTTCCCGAACCCCCGAAATCATGTATGTGTTCAGCTTGTCAACCATATCCCTTGACCTGGTGCCTGGCGACAGGATTTCAACAACCAGTGAAGGCACACCCATATACCGGTCACGCTCATTCGTCTTTTCATCCGTGTCACAGGCAATCACCAAATCCGGCTGCAGCACGTCCGGTGTTTTCAACCATTCTTTCCTCTTAACATCGTATTTCTTCAGCGTGATATCAAAAGGAGCATAATACACCTTGCACTTGCTCCCTTTCAGGGCGCTTCTGAACAATACAAACAGATTCCCTGATATTTCCTGATGGTATTTTGTAGGGGACTCCATCACAATGACCTCCCCATTCAGGAACTCATACTGCTTGCCGGTTTCGGTCCCTTGTGTAATGGCCAGAAACTCCTCATAGGAAATACGGCTGTTGCCATAATCGTAGGTTGCAGCTTCTTCTTTTGCCGACCAGTACCTCTCCATCTCGTCAATATAGGGCGACAGCCTTACGATCGGGCGACCGTTCTTGCTGATGACTATTTGGTGGCTGTCCATCACATAATCCATATAGTGACCCAGATTCTTCTTCAGTTCCGTTGCCGTAATCACCTTGTCTATTGTTTTGTACATGGCGCCACTCCTTTCGCACGATTGTATATGTTATATTGTAACACATCGTACGATATGTTCCGAATATTTTTTTGGGGTTTCACAGAAACAGCTTATCGTTTACAATATAGACCACAAGGAGTGTGAGGAGACAGGAATGAACAAACACGAAATACTAAAACAGACCTTCGGCTATGACAACTTCAGGGAGGGACAAGAAAGTCTCATCGATGCCATTATGAACGGCCGGGATGTTCTGGGCATCATGCCTACAGGCGCCGGCAAATCCATCTGCTTCCAGATTCCGGCCATCCAGCTTGAGGGAATCACGCTGGTTGTATCGCCCCTGATTTCCCTTATGAAGGACCAGGTGGCCGCATTAAACGAGGCCGGGATCAGGGCAGCCTATATTAACAGCTCCCTTACCGACGGACAGATGAGAAAAGCCATGGACAATATAAGAAAAGGCGTCTACACGCTGGTGTATGTGGCGCCGGAACGGCTGCTGACACGGCAGTTCGCAGCGCTGGCCGACCAGATTCACATCCCGCTCATTGCAGTAGACGAGGCCCACTGCGTCTCGCAATGGGGCCAGGATTTCCGTCCCAGCTACCTGCAGGTCGCCCGGTTCATAGAGAGCTTGAAACAGCGCCCTGTGGTGGCGGCCTTTACAGCGACTGCCACGACCCAGGTCCGGGAAGACATCGAACAGCTGCTTGAGCTGAGGAGTCCTAAAGTGCTTGTCACCGGTTTCAACAGGGAGAACCTCTTCTTCAAGGTGGATAGGACCCCTCAGAAGGAATCGGCTCTGTGGACAATGCTCAGGGAAAAGGAAGGCATGAGCGGCATCATCTATTGCGGCACCCGCAAGCTTGTGGATGCCATCCACGAGAAGATGGTGAAGAAAGGGTATTCAGTGGCCAAGTACCATGCAGGCCTGTCCGACGGGGAGCGGAAAGCGACCCAGGAAGCTTTCGTCTATGACGAGATACCGCTGATCGTGGCGACAAACGCCTTCGGTATGGGTATTGACAAATCCAATGTCCGCTTCGTCATCCACTACAACATGCCCAAAGACCTTGAAAGCTACTATCAGGAAGCAGGCCGTGCTGGCAGGGACGGCGAGCAGGCGGAATGCGTCCTGCTGTATGCCGCATCCGATGTGAAGCTGCAGGAATTCATGATCCGCCAGCTATACAACAATGATCTGGATGGCGAGACCCTGGCCCAGGTCCAGGAACGTCAGCTGGAGAAACTGAAGCAGATGACCTTCTACTGCCATACCAATGCATGCCTGAGGCAGTTCATTCTGAATTACTTCGGTGAGAAAAGCACCAGCCACTGCGGTACCTGCGGCAATTGCCTGACTGAATTCGAAACAGTGGATGCCACCGAGTACACCCGCAACCTCTTCGAACTGGTCCGGGCAACCGACGAGCGCTATGGCATGACAGCAATGGTGGATACCCTTCTGGGAGCCAAGACCGCCCGTCTCCAGGCTCTCCATCTTCATACCCAGCCCCTGTACGGCACCATGAAGCAGGAATCCAAAGCCCGCCTCAGGGCCATACTGAATGATCTGCTGCTGGAAGAGATGATTGCCGTGAGCTCGGGGGACTATCCGGTGCTGCAGCTGACAGAAAAAAGCAGGGCGTTTCTGCAGAATCCAGAAGCCGTCTTCATCACCAAGCTTCCCAAAATACAGAAGAAAACGTCTGCATCCAAATCCACGGGCAGAAAGTCACGCCTTGCAGGCCATGCCGATGAGGGGCTTTTCCAAAAACTCAGGGCCAAGCGCAAGGAAATCGCCGACCGCATCCACAAGCCGCCCTTCGTTGTCTTTTCCGATAAGACACTGGTGGACATGTGCCACAAAATGCCGGTCAGCAGAAGTGACATGCTGGAGGTCCATGGTGTCGGCGAAACCAAGTTCGAACATTATGGCGACGTGTTTCTGAGGGTGATCCAGGAACACGGACAAGAATAAGACAAAGGGTGCTGGGGACGAACAACCGATGCCGGGGACGAACAACAGGTGCCGGGGAGAAAACATTTCCTCCCCGGCACCTGTTGTTTTGACAGAAATCACGCTGCTACTCCAACCGCCTTAGTATTATCGGCGCAGCAATAAACCCCACACCCAGCACAACCATCAGCAGTGAGCTTTTGACCAGATAGGGAAAGACCATCAAAAGCGCGCCAAAAATCAGAAATATGAATTCAGCGGCTCTTTTGCCATATACAAAAAATGCCATGCCAATTACACTGAAAAAGAATCCCCAGAATATTAACATTCATCAAACTCCTTTCAACCTGGTGTGCAGCGTATAGGCAGCCACAGAAACCAGCAGCACTTCTATGGGATACTTGACGAAACGGATGAGCAAGTAATACCGGTAGCTGTAACCGAACAACATGGACAGCCACAGCGGCGCCAGGACAACCGTATTGATGAATTTATAGATAATACTTACAAACAGGATCTTGTCGAATGTAACATAGGCGCCACTTCGAACAGGTCCTTTTCTATTGCCGACAAAATACAGTACAACCATCAGGATATCGATCAGTATCAGGGCTGCAATGATCAGCTGCTTCGTCAATTCACTATAGTAGCCCGCCTCCGATGCATACCAGATAGATAGGATGCTGGTCAGGACAAGCAGTACGACTGAAGGCGCCATAAAGTTAAACCCTACCTTGTATTTCCTGACAAGCAGGAAGAACAGGCCCGGGATATATCCAGCCAAAAAGGCATTGACGACAAAGCCGATCAGGAAAGGACCTGTGGCTACGTCAAAGAGTACAAAGCTGATCAAGTTGGAAATGATGCCTACAATCCCGCCTTTTACTGGACCGAACCATATACCGCCGAGAAAAATGACAAAGGAGAAGCCGAACCTCGACGACGAACCTAGCGCCGGATTGTCCACATTCAGTCTGCTGGCAACGACGGCGATGGCAATCATGATGCCCATATGGGTCAGTTCTCTTGTTTTTATCTTACCCATCAAACGCATTTCAGTCTCCTTAGTTTACATCAGTCCCAAAGACTCTAGCCTCAGTTTGACTGCTATCTGCTTTTCCATGTCCCTTTTCTTCCAGTTCCTGTTAAAAGTCCGTATTATCTATGTCTCGTGCAAACCGGCTAAAATTGTGAAAGAAATCAAAGTGCTTTGACCCTATGCGAACATAATCATCATTGCATTTGATATCTTCGTATTCTTCAGTTCTTTGTTCTACAGCACGAATACTGCCGTCTCGGATATCCAGGAACGGTTCGATACCCATCCTGTCATCTACAAACATGTGAATCACGATTTCTCCAAGGTCAAAAGCAACCATACTGTTGCTATAAGCCTTTTCCAGCAGATTCTTCATGTTCACTTTCGGTGTCACATAGTCGCCGTTGTCATTTTTCACTATACTGCTGTTCTGACGCCCGCAAAGCCTTCTTTGCAGCAGCGCGTCTTCTGCAAACTTTTCAAAATAGTATTCCATCTCCATGGCCGCACGATTCAATACGCCCAGCTGCTTTCTGGTGCCGCTTAAACAAAACGTACTCTCAACTGACTGCTCAAGATATTGGTGAATATTCGGGCTTGGCACCCTGCAGTCTTCAAGGACTTTTCTGATGCCGTTTTCAACATGATACTCAAAAGACTTGAATTCCTTTGCCGTCATCCCATACAGGATGATACTTAATTTCGAAACATCATTCATAAGATAAACGAGGTTTCTTCTACCTACCTTCATCAGCTTGACGTTCCAGGAAAACAAGTCATTGTATATATCCGGTTTGGCTTCCGGTTCCCTTTTTAATGCTCTTAGCATATCTTTCTTACATTGAAAAATCACAGTTCATTCTCTCCCGGCATATAGAGTGAAATTTCACCGCATTTCGGACATATTGCCACCTTTGGCTTTCCCAGCCTCTTTGCCAAAATGCCGGTCCCTTTGGCCACAGTGATGCCAAAAACTGCACGTTCAACCTTGACATCAAATCCTTCGATCATTTGGCATTGGCATCTTATACACATTCTCATACGGTTCCCTCCTTATGGCTATCATACATCCAATGTCTTCAGCTTCTACTCCAATCGTCTTAATATTATCGGCGCAGCGATAAAACCCATACCCAGCACAACCATCAGTAGTGGCATCACCCCCAATCAAATTATTCTCGCACCGAAGGGCATAAAGGACAACTGGGCCAGCTTCAGATGCTGAAAGGCAAAAGGAATGCCAATGATTGTAATCGCACATAAAAAGGCAGCAATCAGATGTCCCACGGCCAGCTCCCAGCCGACGAAAATAACCCAAATAATGTTGAATATCAAGCCGCCGACACCAAAGTCACCCAGCCTGATTTCCCTCCCGAAGGGAAACAGGGTAAAGCCGGCTATTTTCAGGCATTGAGCTCCAAAGGGTATGCCAATGATTGTAACGATGAGGACGAGTCCGATGGTTGCCCAGGCTATAGCCAGGATAATACCACCGAATATCCACCAAATAAGGTTGCCGATAAGGTTCATAGTTTAGTCTCCTCCCTCTTCCGTCTCGACGCTTTCAAAGCCCGAAACGAATTCCAACATATCTTTGTAAGCTTTCTCCATGTATTCGATGCTCTTCTTTAGGTTTTTAATCCTTTTCTTATTACTCTTTTCTTCAAGTTTCAGTCTTGCAAGTTCATTAGATAGGTTAGATATTTGATTGTTATATTCCTTCATAATGGCTTGAGCTCTCTCAATATCTTCCAGTAGAAAGACAACGATCTCCTTAAAAAAAACTTCAAGTTTTGCAGACTGCATCAATGAAAGCTTGGATGCCGACGCTATTAGGTTTGCTGTAATCCCAACTGTCGTTCCATCAGCAGCTGTTTCAAGCAAGGCGCCCCCTCCGACAATTGACAGTATGCCCCTTGCCATTCCAGTACCGCCAGCAGGAATTGCACCATTTCCTGCCATCGCCAGACATGCACCTTCCAGTGCCTCTCCACTGAGAGCAGCGAAGTTTGAACCAAATGTGGCTACAGCAACCGGTCCAGTGAATATTTTAGCAGCTGCCGCATCAACGCTAGCGGCTGCCATTGCCTTAGCAATGTTCAAGCCAAATCTAAATTTTTTCCCTAATATAGCCTTGAATGATTTTATGTAGGTTTTCTCGAAACTATCGACAAAGCCTATTTCCATGATGTCGTTTCTGACTACCAGTGTCTTGATATATTCATTCTGCTTCTTATACTTCAATTTCGAGTATTCCTTATTTTTATTCGAATCCTCGTTTAATGGTATATACGGCCTGAACAGGACAGCTTCCAGTATCACCAAATAGTACCATGATCGATTACTGCTTTTTTCGCACTCATCAGCTATGGCGTCAACCACTTCCATTTTTGACAAGAAAACATTCCTTGTGTCCATGGCTATGTTTCTAAAATACGCCTCAATACCTGAAGCCCATTCATCCAACCATATTTTTTTCATTTCTTTTGAATCTTTGGATTTCTCGATGTCTTCTTGAACCAATAGATGTTGAATCGAAAAAAGAATTCTCGTTTGTTCAGCAGTCAAACCAAACATTGAAAGCATTTCCCTACCTTGATTGTCGTATAGCATATTTCACCTCCATCATTTACCCAGATTGCCATAATAGTCGGCACCTCGTACATAGGCGCCATTTTCTGTGATTCTGGTTTTGCCCTTTGTCGTAGACACTAATTTCTCGAATACGTCTCGTATTCGATTGTCCCCATCTACAGAACTATATCTTTCAGATTCGATTTTCAGTAGATCATATACCTTTTCATAATCCTCTACCGACAAATCAGCGCCCTTTTCTTCAACATCTATCAGCATTTGATCGCGGCACCCATTCAGCAGGTCAAACAGGATGTGTTCGTCTCCATTCTCATATCCCGCGCCATGGTTGAGGGCATTATCCAATTTCAGAATGACAGGAAGTTCACATCCGGTACTCTCTTATTCATTTCATTATCTATAGCTATTACATAGCATTGAACGATTTCATCCTTATTTGTGCCTTGCTGTACCAGTTTATGATATATTTCTCTGCAGAAGCATGCATCCCTTGCCATCCTGTCCAGTATCAGTTCCGCTAGTTCTTCTTTCGGATGCTCCATCAGGAAGTCCTTCCAGTTTTGTAAGTCCTTATTGGTGTCTATAAAATCTCTAATCTCCATCTGTCTCCTATTTGCCGCAGCATTTTTTATTTCTTTCCCGAAACGCAATATACTTATCCGTTTCATTATTGCCAACAAAAAACTCATAAGCATTCTGAGTGTATGATACGTTTATTTGTAATCCATAAGCATCAACACCTGCTTCTTATTTCATGTTCTCCTGCGATAACTTTACGTAATCTCTTAGTTCATCACTAAAATCCGAAAGATCATCCATCGTTATCACACCATCATTGATCAGGCAGACAATATCAAAAACCATCTGTTGCTTACTTAGCTTTATGATCACTCCAGGCTTTTTCTTGTCCAGTTTAATTCGCTGTTCCAACGCCCAGAACTTACTTGATGCCGCCAAGTTATCATCCAACAAGATAGTATATTCCTTAACGAGCTTTTCCATATAACACTCTTGCCATGAACCTATCTTCTCTCTAAAAAGTTTCCAGTCCTTTTTTGAAGGTTCCATTGTGCATCACGCATTTCTAAAAATCTCCCTCTATTACTCGTTATATGGTCTACCCAAAAAGGAAAAATACCCCATAACAAGCCCCGCTGCAATGAATCCGATAGACATAACCCATGGTTGCTGTGCCGGATTGCCCCCCGTTTGCAGAGTCAATTCAGGCAGGGCTATAAGAAATACACCTTTCATGAAAAACATAACCCCCGATAAACTGACAGCGATTTTTAGTGGTTTATTCCATCTGAAATGGTTGACCAAGATTGTCATGCCAATGAAGAAATGGACCATACCCGAAAGATTAATCAGTATGGGATCTGAATTTGTAGTAGCAATCATACCTTCATAGTAACCAGAAGACACCAAAAAACCTATGCCTGTGATTGCAAAATACACCGATACGATCCTTCCGATTTTATGCGTCATATCAATCATTCAACTTCTCCTTTCTGTTGATGGTGGATGCCAGAATAAATCATTTCAGGCAGAGAATCCAAAGAAGATACTTTCCAATATAACACTATCAACAGCAGTATCTCATGGTTATCTAACCTTTCCGGTCTTTTCGACGATCTTCCATGATGAACCTCATCGCTTTACTCAAGACATCGGAAAAACAATCCGAAAGCACCTAATAGGCTTCTTCCTCATCAAGCTTTTCCTTCATGAACACCCCTTCCCGTCATATCCACCGAAAGATTTCATCGCATCAAGAGTTTCCTGCAGGAGCTGATCCAGTTCCCAGCCCAACATCGCTGCACCCTTCTCGATTATGGAACGGTCACATCCCGCGGCAAATCGTTTGTCCTTGAACTTTTTCTTCAATGATTTCAGCTCCATATCACTACAGCTTTTGGATGGGCGCATGAGTGCAGCCGCACCAATAAGACCCGTCAATTCATCGGTAGCAAAGGATCTTCTCCATCATGTGTTCAGGCTCAACCGTAGAACAGATGCCGTAACCGTGGCTTACGATGGCATGAACCATATCTGGGGGTGCATCAATCTCAGCCAAAAGTTCTGGAGCTTTTTGAAGATGCTCATTAGGCCACTGCCCATAGTCGACATCATGGAGCAGCCCGACCAGCCCCCAGAAATCCACGTCGTCTTCATAGCCCAATTTCTCAGCAAAATATCTCATAGTGTTTTCTACCGTCAGGGCGTGCTGTATATGAAAAGCCTCACTGTTGTATTTTTCCAGTAGTTTTATTGCTGAACTTCTAGTCATTGCAGTTCCTCCTATACACTTTTCAATCATCCCATCCTCTATTTTCAGTACATATATAATCCAGCCAACCAGTATCAAGAGGAGAATCTCTGCCTTTATATGGAACTGATTTTCTTTGTCCTTGCCGTTCCCGAGATGTGATCTCCAATTCTAAACTGGCCTTTTAGCTGCTGTTTCTCAGATATAGCAACCGCAAGCAAGTTATCATTCAGTAACACTGCATATTCCTAATCGCTTTATTCATTCGGAACCCACGCCAAACACACCAGACGTGTCGCAATATTCCCGCTGGTACAACCTATTTCCAGCTCCTCAAGCTTTTCCTCCATCATATTGTAGCTGTCGTATATCTTCTCCACCTGTTGTTCCAGTTCCAATTTCAACTCTTCAAGCTGAGCTTCTACCGACCGGAGCGTCTCCTGGGCTTGTGCGACTCCCTGACCGCTTTGCATCGCACGGTTTGTGCTTTTCACAGCCGTCCCGACCTTGGAAATCGAAGTCGCGCTGATGCTTTTTCGTCCGAACAGCGCACCCAAAATTGCTGTTCCAGCAGAAACAGCCGCATCCATTTTCTTTTGGCTTGCCTGGGCGTTTTGCTTCTCCAGCGCCTGTCTTGCCCGCCTTTGCCGATCTTCGAGGGTATCTATTTTGGAAGCATATTTCTTTCTTAAGGCTTCCAGGTCATCATCCCGGTGCTCATGGGCTATATGCTGCAAACGAATTCGGAAATCACGCTCATCCTCCCCGACTTCAGAGACCACTTCCAGCGAAGGGCTTGAAAACAGCTTAAGTTTCAGGCTTGTACGGATATATTGGGCGAAAAGCTTCTTCCAGGTATCGTAGCTGCCTGCCTTGGCTGCAGCTGCGGGGTAGTCGGTGTAAGCAGCGCCCTCGATCGGCCCGGCATCCAAATCGCGCACGTCGAGATCGATTGACTCCGCTTCATCCCAATCCATTGCTACCGGTCCCTCATGTAGCGGTGCCAGCAGTGTATAGCTTTTGGAGACTGCCACCCCATGTTTTGCATTGCTGTAGAACACGTCGGCAATGCCGATCACCGAAGGCCTGTACACCAAATCCCGGGCGGACCCGCTTTTCGGCGGAAGATGCACCTGCTGTATCTGCGGTGGCAGGATAGGCGCCTCGGAAACAAGACCGTCTTCCCGGCCTTCCTTCATCTTCGCGACTGTCGGTTCCTGTTCTGTTTGCTGACTGGAGGGTTCCTGAGCCCTGCTGATTATTCGGTTGTCTGGCAGAGAAGCAATCTGGTCCCTTGTAAGGGGTCCCGCCAGATAGGAAAGAACCCATCTGGTACTGAATATGACAGGCTCGTCTTCATTCACGTTGTGCAGGTAGAATACGCGCTTTCCAAGCCCTGCCAGTATCTGCTCCGTTTGACGCTTGTCGAACCTGCCTCCTGCAGCCGCCCCTTCCAAGCCGGACAACACCCGTTCCTTGTCCCTTTCAGTCTGAAGCCGTCCGATAAACCATGTGCCCGCATTCGAGAGAGCCTTGTAGTCGAGGTCAACCGGGTTTTGCGTCGAAAGCACCAGGCCCAAACCATAGGCACGCGCCTGTTTGAGAAGCGTCAGAAGCGGCCCCTTCGAAGGCGGGTTTGCCGTAGGCGGAAGATAGCCAAACAATTCATCCATATAGAGGATCGCCCTCAGGCTGCCGGTTCCCGGCTGGCTGCGGACCCATGACAATACTTCGTTGAGAAGCATGGTGACAAAGAACATCCGTTCACTGTCCGACAGGTGGGCAATGGAGAAGACCGAAACGCGGGGTTTGCCCTTTTCGTCATAAAGGAATCTGTTGACATCCAGAGGTTCGCCTTCCATCCACACCTGAAAACCAGGCGATGCCAGAAGGTTGTTGAACTTCATCGCCAGCGCGAACCTGTCTTTGGATGGATAGACGTTTTCCATGTCCATAACACCGATCTTGTCCATTGGAGGCGTTTGTATCGCGGCAATCAGATCCGGAAGACTGAGGTTTTGTCCTGTACTCCATGTATGCTCAAGAAGGTTTGACAGTAAAATGTGCTCGCGGCTTGTAAATGGATCCCCTTCCATGCCTATCAACGAGAGCAGGCTGGTGGCGGTGACATTGATGCAGTCCGTGAATGCGTCCCTGTCGCTGCGGGCTTTTTCAGGCGGTGCGTTGAACGAACTCAGCAGCGAAACCCCAAGTCCGGCCGATCCTCCCGGCGTATACACTTTCACATCGGCAGCGCTGCGGAATTTCTCTATGCGATTTCCGTCCTGTCCCCAGTCTGCCAGTCCCTTACGCCACAAATCCGCCTGTGCCTGTGCATAGTCGTCGGCAGACATACCCTTATTCGCTGCCTCACTGAGGTTTATCCAAGGTCGAAAGTCCTCTCCGCGAAGCCCCGGGAAAGTCAAGGCCAGGTTGCCCATATCCCCTTTTGGATCTATGGCTATCACCGGTATATTGTCAATGGCGGCTTCTTCGATAAGATCGATGCCAAGTCCGGTCTTTCCACTGCCAGTCATCCCGATGATAACGGCGTGGGTCGTCAGATCTTTGGACTTGTAGAAAACCAGCTCCTCTTGCAGTTGGTCCTGTGTCAAATCGTATTCCTTGCCTAGATAGAACACACCGAGTTTTTCAAAATCTTGCATCTGGCCACCTCCTATTGTCTTCATCATTGACAGGGTTTCTCAAAATATCCTTCTCTCACGCTTTCCTGAATATCGCATTGATCCAGGTTTCATCCTGCCGATCCGGTCGCACATCTCTTGTCCTGAACAGCTCTAACAGTTCAAGTCCATCCAGTTCCCTAGCAAATGCCCTGAATCCGGCCTCGGTGAAGTTCGTGAACAGTCTTCCATCCTTCTCTTCATCCGTTTCCTTTTCCTTGAATGACATATAAAAAACGCCTTTGTTCTTAAGGAATCCTGCCAGTCTGTTGATGGTAGGTGCCAGCTCAGATCTTGGGACATGGAGCAGGCTGGCACACGCCCAGATGCCGTTGAATTGGATATCGGACTCATATTGGCTGAAATCAGCCTGAACAACCCTGTCGCCCATGAACTTGCGGCAATGTGCCACCATCTTCTCAGATCCATCAAAAGCCCGGACATCGAACCCATCGATCATGAACTTTCTGCTGTCCCGGCCGGATCCGCAGCCCGCATCCAGAATTGCTGCGCCCGGAGGCAGGTAGTCTTCGAAGTCGTAGAGGATATTGCTCATGTCGACGGAGCTGGTTGCCTTTATGTACTTTTCTACGTTGGTGTTGTAGTAGTCGATTGAAGTCATATAATTATCAGCTCTTTCATGTACCTGTCATTTTTGCAGAGGTTTATCCTTGCACAGTTCAATGCTTACATTTAGAATTATAGATGTCATAGAACAACACATACCATCAGGAGAAAACATTGAAATCAATACAATATCCAACGCAGCTCCTTTCAGTAAGCATATTGCTGACCATAACCGGGGGTATCTTTGATGCATACACCTATCTCTTGAAAGGACAGGTTTTTGCAAATGCCCAGACAAGCAATGTCGTCTTGTTCGGTATTCATCTAGCAAACAGGGATATGAAGGCTTTTCACTACCTGTTTCCTATCTGTGCGTTTATTCTCGGTGGCTTTTTGGCTTCAGAAACAAGAAGATGGTTTGAAGCGCATATCAAATACAATTGGGAAGTCATCATTCTGCTCTTTGAAGCCCTCTTTGTGTTCATTATCGCTTTCATACCGGATAAAGCGTCATGGCACAATGCATCTACATTTTCCATCTCGTTCATCACGGCCGTTCAATACAGTGCCTTCAGGGAGATAAAGGGATTGCCCTTCGCAACGACCATGTGTACCGGCATGCTTCGTTCTTCCGCCGACTCTCTGTATGAATACCTCAATAACCTTGACAAAGCCTATTTGAAAAGAGGCCTGCTTTATCTGATGATTATTGGCTTTTTTGCCATCGGCTGCTCCATTGGAGCCATTGCCATCAAGTATCTCGGGCAATATGCTATTTGGCTCTGTTCCGGTCTTTTTATAATTTGTATTGCTATATTTTACGCAAAACGTAGTGCCTCGTAATCTGAAGCGTTTGATCCCTGTCAGCATGTTCACTCCAGTCCTACATAGAACGCTTGCATATCATCAAGCCGTATACAACCGAGAACACCCGTAAAAAACGCTCCGCAATCGATGCATATCTTATTTTCTCCATACCATATACGGGAATTGCCATGTATATATGGCGTCGGGGTGTGTCCAAATATGACTACATCACCAACCGGCACTTTTTGCTCAACTAAAAAATCATTTCTGGCCCATATCATATAGTCTTTGTTTTGAGGATTTAGCAATTCACCGTTAAAGGGATTATATTCCAGTCCAGCATGTACAAGTCTATAGTTGACATCATGCACCCTTATTGTACAGTGCATTTCTCTGCTACTTATCCAATTGATGATATGTCTTATTTCATTTTCTCCAAGAGGAAGCAATTGGGAAAATGTGACGCGTCCACCATTATAGAACCATAGATCATCCCTGGTATCAAAATAATCAAGCATCATCTGTTCATGGTTTCCAAGCAGCATATTAATATTATCATGGCTCATAACATGTTTTATGATATCCAGAGGATTATTGCCTCTATCAATTATATCGCCAAGAATGAAAAGTCGATCATCATTGTTGAATTTTATTTTCTCCAGCATCTGCATGTATAAATCATACCTGCCATGTATATCAGCCATAATATAGATCATTATTCATCAATCCTTTATTCGCCCTGCAGTCTTTTACAGAATCGCCTATGCACATCACGAAGGTGCTCATCAAGGACAGCAAGTGCTTTTTCTCTTATTTCTTCCGGAATACCGTAGGCTGCCTCTGCTATGCTGCCGGTTATTGCAGCAAGGGTGTCGCTGTCTCCGCCAATGGAAATGGCATTTCTTATTGCATCCTCGAAATCCACGCTTTCGAGAAACGCAATGATTGCTTCCGGTACAGTTCCCTGGCAACTCCCACTGAAGCGGTAACAAGGACGTATTTCATCGAGTGTACGGTTCAAATCATAACCATACTTGCTCTCGATGTAGTCTTTTATCTCATCCTTGTTCTTTCCTTCCCGTGCAAGGAAAATGGCTGCGGCAGTTGCCTGTGCACCCCGGATACCTTCAGGATGATTGTGCGTCACCGCAGCACTGGCTTCGGCATATCGTTCCACCTCCGGGAGCGTGTCGAAGAACCATGCCACCGGTGAAACCCTCATGGCCGACCCGTTTCCCCAGCTGTTGTACGGTTGGTCTGACTCTGAAGACAGCCAAATTCTAAAATGCCCACCGTAACCTGCCGCGGGATAGAGGCGGCCATACTTCTTCATTGCTTGAACAAACGCATCTTCACTGCCGCCATTCATCAAGCCTTCTGCAACTGCCAGGGTCATCACCGTATCATCGGTAAAAAAGCATCCCCTGTCGAAAAGCGGAAAGTCCTTTGTCTTTATGTTGTTGTGTTCGTAAACCGAGCCAATTATGTCTCCAACGATTGCCCCAAGCATGTTTACCTCCTGCCCTTGCGCTTTTTGAAGTCCTCATCAGTTTGCCGCTCTGTCCTTGTCGTACATAACCAAGTAAACCGTCATGTCGTTGTTCATCAGAAAATCCTCTATTATCGAAATGGCTATTTTCAACGCCTTGTCTTTAGGATATCTGTAGGCACCTGTTGATATCAGCGGGAAGGCCAATGCTTTCAACGTTATGATCTTTGGCCAGCGAAAGCGAATTCTTATAGCAATCTGCCAAAAGCTTCTCTTCGTTGCTTTTGCCTCCATGCCAGACAGGTCCAACCGTATGTATGACATACTTGGCAGGCAACTTATACCCTTTTGTTATCTTTGCCTGTCCGGTTTCACAGCCTCCAAGGGTACGGCATTCCTCAAGCAGCTCTGGTCCTGCAGCACGATGGATGGCTCCATCAACTCCTCCACCACCAAGCAGGGACGAATTTGCTGCATTGACGATTGCATCTGCGTGTACTTTTGTTATATCGTTGCGTATAATTTCAAGTGGCATACTTTTGCCTCCTAATATTCAGAATAATCCCACCTATAACTTGTCTTCCAACCTTATCGCCAAAAATTCGTTTCTTCTGAAGTCAATCGCATCCTTTACCTGTTCCACAAACCAGTTCTGCCGTTCTATGCTTTTTGCTGACCATTCAAAGTCTGACTTAATCCAGAAAGTGTCTTCCCTCAATTCGAACAGTTCACTGTTTGTTCTGGACATAAAGTGAATCGGATTTCCTTTTATTACCTTCCACCACTGCTCATCAGAAAATGTGCTATGCCCTGTCATCGATTTATTTCTTTCGATGTCCATCCTGTTCCTGTTGTTTTTATAGAAATCCTTGAATGTATTAATTAGCTCTTGCTTGCTGCAGTGGTCTTCAAAACGGTCCTCTTTAATAAATGACAGCAGCACTGGTAACTTATACAGCTGACTCATGGATGTTTTTTCTACGTACTGAATCACTTGATATTCAGTTGATACAAGGAATGCCTGATCAGCTTCCAGGTTATTCCACTCATTGGTAGTCCCGATATAATTCTTAAATGGATTTATCTTGGCATTCTTTCTTACTTGAAGAAATTGACCGCCGCTCAACCACGTGAAAAATTGCATTCTGGTTGGCGGTATGTTGCCATTTTCTTCCTTGCATTCGAGATACAGTGTTTTGATGCGATCTTTGATTCCTATCTGGCTTCTTATTGCCCTATCAATCAGGTCGACAACTTCGAATTCGAAATCCACCTGGCAACCTTCCGGCAAGAGTTCTTGATTTTCAAGGTCCTTTACTCCCTTTTTTCCATCCCAGCCTTCACTCAAAAGAAACGGAATCAGATCTACTTTCTTGAAATTACCTATAAAATCCAGGATCCTTACATCATGCTTACCATTATGTTTTCTAAGTCCCCTTCCCAGCTGCTGCAGAAAGACGGTAGGTGACTCTGTCGGTCTAAGAAACAGAAGCATATCGAGGGACGGAATATCAACACCCTCGTTCAGCATATCAACTGAAAAGACAACATCGATGTCATTGTTTTCCAGGTATGCAAGACCCAGGTTCCTGTCTTCATAGTGAGTCGTGTTCTGGTTGCTGTGAATGCATATGCTTTTTACGCCGTGTCCGTTGAAATAGCCGGCCATATATTCCGCATGTTCAATACTGCTGCAGAAGGCCAGAGTTCTGTGGCGCCGATAGCGTTTGTAATGTTTCAAAATCAATTCTGCTCTCGTATTGATCGATAGCGCCTGTTCCAATTCCTTTTCTACATATTTGCCGTTTATGTACGATATTTTCCCATAGTCGACAGTAACATCATAGATACCATAATACCTGTAGGGCACCAGCCATCCACGGTTAATGGCTGAAAACAGATTGGCTTCATATACACAATTGTAGTCACACAGTTCGAATACATCCTGCTGATCCATTCTGTATGGCGTTGCCGTTAATCCGAGCATGAAATCTGGCTCAAAGTGGTCAATGATCCGTTTATAGGAAGGCGCCGTTCCATGGTGTATTTCATCAACAATCAGATAGTTGAAGCGGTTCCTGTCAAAAGCTTGAAGCGCGGTGGCATTTTTCAAGGATTGAACTGATGCAAACAGAATATCGGCATCATATTCCTTGTATCCAGCATACAGCCTTCCTAATCCTTTTTCACCCCGTACTGATGCAAAGGTGGCTTTGGCTTGATTCAGGATCTCTTCGCGGTGAGCAACAAAAAGTATGTTCTCGAAGTTCTGGGAATCAAAAGCTGCCAGATATGTTTTTCCAATGCCTGTAGCAGCTACAACAAGTGCCTTTTCGTTCCCTTCGAGTCTTGTATTTTCAAGCTCCATCAAGGCTTCTCGCTGTGCCGGATTGGGTGTGAAAAGCTGACGCTTCCTATCGGTCATATAGCTGGCTGTCGATTCAGCCACTTGGCCAGTAAGGTCCGTGGCCTTATTACCTAGTCTTTTGTTGTAAGAATCATAATGGTTGTTGATCCGCTCTTTGGCCCTCTTATCTGATGATATCCGATAGCCATTTCTATATTCTTCAACAACAGCTTTCGTCATCGGATAAGAATCGTATAAGAACATATTTTCAAAAGCATCGAAATAGTGACTGAATGCAATTGGATCTTCGGATTCACACAAGAGATAGTTCCACTCAATACCATTTGTCAAAGCAGGTCCTGAAATATTGGAGCTTCCGACAATGATGTAGCCGTTGCCCTCTTGCCCCTACGAACAAATAGGCTTTGGGATGAAAACTTGGTGCACCTCCGTTATATAAATGGATACGTTCTTCACCCAAGAGATAGTACAGCTCCATCAGTGCTGTTGGGTCACTGATATTCATGTAGGTACTAGTAATAAAACGAATGGGAATACCACGATTTATGGCGTCGTCGAGAAAATCCTTAATCAATTTCAATCCTGACAATTGGATGAAAGATACAACGATATCTATGCTTTTGATATTATTCAGATCAACATTTAGTTCGTCGATCAGTCTTGATACTATTGCCCTTGCTGCGCATGTTGTCACCTCAGCCTCTAACAAGTCTTATTTCCAATTTTGTGGTTTTAGCTTTCAGTTATATACTCAAAAATATCCTCACGAACCATTTCATCCAGCACATAGCCAATTTCCACTGCATTCTTCTTTGTACCTTCCATTACAAATTCATGAGTATATCCCGTTGGCTTCATAGAACCAAGATAATAAAATTCTTTCGAAGTTTTATCGTCTTTGTTCTTTCTTACAAACAGTTCCATCCGCACACCTAGCTCTTGAGATTTCAATGCGGTTTGGACATCGTTGGACATTTTTGTTCTTCCTGATTTTGATATGCAGATGATCCTATTCGGACTTTCAAACCTGTCCTCATATCTGATTGTGTCTGCAATATCATCACCTTTATGATAATTGATAAACACAGGATAGGTTTCTGACTTTTCATCATACTTATATCCACCGATATTCAATGATACTTCGCCTTTTTCCCACTCTAGCAAGCGGCAAACATCTTCATAAGAGTATTTTTTGTACAAAGACAAGGCCGTATTCTTATATCGCTCGCCATAGTACTTGTCATTTCTATACAAACCATATTCGACCAGTTCCTTAACAGTCTCAGTAAAAATTTTATCTTCAAGCAGTGTAAGAAATTGTTCTGAAGGCTGATCTCCATCAAGAAAAATTGCATTCTTAAAAGTATTTCTTCCAGTCCCTGAAGGAAATTCATTCGTTAATATATTACTTACGTTCCGAAACGTTTTTTCTTCCACAACAATTTTATATTTTCTCTCTAATTCATATTTCATATCGGCCAATGGCAACAAAGATTCCTCTAATATTGCTTTTATCACCAACAACTCATGAGGTCGTTTCCCTATCGCTAATTTCTTAGATATGAACTTAATATATTCTTTTTTTATATCCTCAAATCGGATTTTATATTCCTTTTCATATTTGACCAAGAATTCGTGATAAGAGCCTACACTAGCATTAAAAAGAACTTCCAGGTCCATGGAATCATGAATCTCAAAATCCATAAGCATGGGAATTCTACCCAAACGAAACTTTAGGTTTTTATAACTTTCTTTCATATATGCGATACTATTGAAATTAACTTCATCAATTGCATCAAAAATTCTCTTTCTTGATATTTCATCAAAATTTATTGTGGAACATCCTGGTATAACCCTGGATCCCTCAACAGTATAACGTCTAATCGTGTCTTTATTGTAGCTACGGTCATCTGAAAGTGCCATAGGAATCAAAAAGTTGTTCTTGTAATTCCCGATGAAATCCAAAATGACAACATATTCTTTTCCTGGATTTCTTCTTAATCCACGACCAAGCTGCTGTACAAAAATAATTGCTGATTGTGTCGGGCGCAGCATTACGATTTGGTTAACTGCAGGTATGTCCACACCTTCATTGAAAATATCTACTGTTATGATATAATCCAAGCGCATAAATTCATCATCAGATTCCAGACGTTCAATCATTAATTCACGTTTTTCCTGGTCATCCTTCCCTGAAAGTGCTACAGTCTTATACCCATTTTCATTAAAGCGCTCTGATAAGGCTTTAGCTTCCTTATTGCTGCTGCAGAAAATCAGGCCTCTCACCTTATCACCCTGATGCCCATAGAAAGATATCTTATTAAAAATATTGCGAAGACGTTCATCTGATACCAACTGATTAAAGGCCGTCGTGTCATCTACCAGTTTTCCATCAACAGTTATTTCTGACACACCAAAATAGTGGAAGGGACATAGCATGTTTTCTTCCATTGCTTCTTGAAGTCTGATTTCATAGGCAATATTATAGTCAAAATCAGCGCATATATTATGCTCATCTGTTCTTTCAGGAGTTGCTGTCATACCTAGAAGGAATTCAGGTTCGAAGTGATTCAAGATGCGCTGATAAGTCTTTGCACCTACACGATGGCTTTCATCTACAATGATGTAGTCAAATGCTTTTTTGTCATACTTATCGAGAATGTCATCTTTTGACATTGTTTGAACCGTAGAAAAAAGATAATCTGCTCCGTGGTCATGATAGAAACCTGTTAATTTCCCTGCCTTAATATGGTTTCCCACTACATGTTTAAAGCTCTCTATAGACTGGTTTAGCAACTGCTCCCTATGAGCCAGAAATAGCATTCGCTTTGGATCAAATCTTTTAACGTCAAAGGCAGCCAAATAGGTTTTTCCAGTCCCTGTTGCAGATACGAGCAACGATTTTTTCTCGCCAGAATTTCGGATAGCTTCAATTCCATCTAGAGCGCGTACTTGCATCTTATTCGGCATCACTCGATCAAATTGGAAAGTCTTAGATCTTACAATATACGGATTCTCTGGATCAGCTGCTATATATGGCAAAGGAAGCGTTTCAACATCACGCTCTTTTCGAATCTCAGCATTTTTCTGTTCTATGTAAATTGTCTCATAACTATGTAGCCATGATTCAGTTACTGGCACGGCTGCTTGATAGGTTTCTTCAAATTCTTGAAGCGTTTCATGCACAATAGATCCTCGATCCAGGGAAGCTACTTTCAAATTCCATTCCTTATTGTATCCGAGTGCATCCTGAGTCAGGTTGCTACTTCCAACTATCAAATTATAGATATCCTTCTTTTTGAAAATATAACCCTTCGCATGATGATTTCGGTCAGTAATAATACGAAGATCGATGTTACTAAACTTCATTAGACGCTTCAAGGCCTTTGGATGAGTAAAATTCAAGTATTTGGAAGCTATGATTCGCCCTTTGATGTTTCTATTTTCCAGTTCTTTAAGCACATCTAAAAGAACAGTCACGCCACTTTCAGTAATAAATGCCACTGAGAAAAAGAATTCATCACAAGCGCGTAGCTCTTTTATCAAATTTGTTAGCACTTTCTGACCCTTCTTCGGATCATTAACTAGAAGCTTGGGCCTATACTGTTCAAGAGAGATTCCTTCGTGATCAAAGAAACCAGTATGAATTCCTTTTTCTAACTCTTGACGTAGTTCCATATTCTCCCCCTAAAATGTTATCCTTCGATTTTCATTAATTTTTTCATAATTGGAATATCTGCTGGCGCCCAGTCCAAAGTGTCTAATTCACCAGGCAACAACCAAACATGATGGTTATGCTCGTTCATATCAAAATACCTATCATCAGCATGGATCAAATAGCTATGCATCTCAATAGAAAAATCAGGATAGGTATGATTCACAGTCATAAACAAATCGTCTTTACCGATATCTATATCCAGATTCATTTCTTCCTTCAGTTCTCTTTTGAGGGCTTCTTCATAAGATTCTCCAGGCTCTACTTTTCCACCTGGAAATTCATATTTGTACGAAACATAATCATACTTACCTTGCCCTCTTTGCATACATAGAATATGGTCATTGTTTTTTATGATTGCTGCTGTTACGATGTAATGTTTCATGATGTATCTCCCTTTTGTTGATAAGACTTTTCAAGAAAAAACATACCCCACTCATCAAAGCAGGGTATGATACTAAATCAATATATATATGATTATTTTTGCTCTCCCCGCCATTGTAAATATTATACTTCTACGGTACTATCTAAACAACCCCAATGTCTCCACAGTCAATAACGAATTAATTATGCCGAGTCATGAGAAATTGGCAACCAAATGTTCAAAACAGCTCTCCTATCATCTCGTGGCAAGCAAGTTCTTATCGTGTGAATCGATAATTTAAGGCATCTTCACCGTACAAGAATTAAATATAACCATAATCCTACAAGTAGGAAAATATCATCATATTCTATTTGGATAGTGAATCCAAAACAAAACAACTTTCATACTATCAAATCTTCAAATAAAATTTTCACATCAGGGACTATTCACTTATGATCAATAATCAGTCTCGCTTTCACTCGACAAAAGCGCCTGACCCCTGACAATAGTCAACAATTTTAACCTCATTTTCTGAAAATTGATTAGATTTATATTGAGTTATCATGGACCGGATCCTTCCCCTACACAACAAACCTGGCTTTACTTCCAGAAGGCCCCGCCTCAACCACAAGTTTGGCATCGATCCTATCCTTAAGCTCAGTCACATGGGAAATGATGCCCACAACCCTGCCGGCTTCATGAAGTTCCACTAGCACCTCAATAGCTTGCTCGAGTGCGTCAGGATCCAGGCTACCGAAACCTTCATCTATAAAAATCGTATCCAGCTTCACACCACCTGCCGTTGACTGCACCACATCGGAAAGACCAAGGGCCATGGCAAGGGAAGCCATGAAGGTCTCGCCTCCTGACAATGTCTTAACTTGTCTGGCTCTGCCAGTGTTGTTGTCAAAAACCTCCAGCTCCAGACCACCTGTTCTTCCATATTTTCTCAGTTCCTCAGTACGCTGCAGGTAGTACCTGTTGCCTGTCATCTTCTCAAGCCTCATGTTGGCTGCCTTGAGGATATCCTCCAAAAAGGCTGCCAGAACGAAGCGTTCAAAGGTGATATTCTTGCTGTTTGTCCCGTTTGCTGCATTTGAAACCGACTTGTAGAGTTCGTATTCCTTCTTTCTTGCAAGGTTCTTCTCGGCCATCCTCTTGAGTTCCGTCTTGATTGCCGTATTCGTATCAATGCGGCGTTTAATCATCTCCTGTTTCTCCTCTTGTCTGGGATACAAGAGTCTCTACTTCAGAGATCCGCACATCGAAGACTTCGATATCCTGTCTCTCACTGTCCTTGACTGCTTCCTTCAGGTCCCTCTCTGACTGCCTTTTCTGAATCAGTGCATCTTCATATTCCTTGATTTCCTTCTTGTACTGGTCAATGACAGCCTTTTCCAAAAACGCAGCCTTGTAGCCCTCCATGGAATCGAAACCCTGCTCCCTAATTGTTTCCTTGACCTTGACTTCGGAAGCTTCAGCATCCTTTGCAAGTTGCTCAACATCCTTTCCATACGACTTAATCGTCGCTTCCGATTGTATTGATTTGTCTTTCAAATCTCTGTAAGCTTCTTCTGCATCCTTCAATTCTTTTTTACCGGCTTGCAAAGTCTTGCTCTTGGCTTCAATCGTTTTCTCCAGCATACCCGGTTGTTCATATGCCTCGGGAACATCCTTAGAGATCATATCGAGTTTTCCCTTGTTTGCAGCAAGTTCAGCCGACAGCTGCTGGCTTTTGTCCTTTGAATGCTCGAGCTTTTGTCCAATTTCTTTATTGGTTTCTTCTTTTTTCAGAATCTCTTTCTCAAGCTTGTCCTTTTCAATAAGTTCCTTATCAAGCTGGGCAGCAGCTTTTTCCGCATTTGATATGGCATTCTCCAAATCAGTCTCCGCTTTAAGTACTGCTTCCCCGTCAATCTGTCCATCGTCACTCAAAAGGCTTGTCCTTTTCTCATCTTCAAGCCTGGCGGCCGCTTCATCCAGCTGCTCTTTCTTTGAAGAGAATTTTTCCTCTGAAGTCGCCAGCTTGCGGCGCAACTTCTCCACGCCTTCGCCTTCCTTGGCAACCCTCGCTTCTTCCGCTTCCACATCTTCCTGTGTTACTAGCTTTTCCGTGGTCGTTGCCGGATTCGGATGTTCAACAGAGCCGCAGACCGGACACGGCATGCCTGTTTCAAGTTCTCTGGCAAGGAGTGCTGCCTGACCCAGATGGTAATTCTTCTTAAGCTCAGTCAGCGACTTCATCATTTCATCATGCTTGTCCGATTGAACCTTCAGTAAGATGCGTTCGTCTTCCACCTTTTTGGCCTGGCTGTCCCTATCCTCCAGATACCTAATAATATCTTTTATCGTAGACAAGTCAGATTCCAGGCTCTTCATTTCCAGTTTCTTCTCCGAGATCTTTCCTTCTACATTGGCCAGTTCGGCCTTGCGCAAGTTATCCCTTTCAAGTTCTGAAGCTAACTGCTCCATTTGCTTCTGAAGCTTCTCCAGATCAATCTGATTTTCCTTCTTGGCATTTTCAAGCTTGCTTCGCTCTTCTTTTAGCGACAATAAAGAAGATACCTTTTCAATCAGTCCAGCCAGCCTGTCAATCTCCTGACCGAGAGCCTGTCTTTCCCCTTCTTTTTCGGGAGTCGTTAATATTGCAAGGTGCTTTTCTGCAATGCCAAGACGCTCCTTCAATGAGGCCAGGTGCTTCTGTTCCTCTTCCAGTTTCCCTTGTTTTTCCTGCAGGCTTTTCTTTGAAGCAACCATGGCTTCTTCATAAGGTTTGATGGCGGACGCCTTTTCTGCATCGTTCCTCTTCTGCCTCAGCTGGTCGACCTGTGCAGCTTTATCTTCCAGCTCTTTAAGTTCCAGCCCGATCTTTTCCAGAGCAGCCAGACGGCTATTCAACTCGATGGCCTTCGTTCTTTTTTCCACCAGGTCCTTTTGTTTGTCGCCAAAAGCCTTTAGTTCCTCCGAAAAAGCCTTTACAGCGTCATTGTCTTTCTTTTCAGCCGTTTCCATTGCCTCGAATATGGGCTCCAGAAGATAGGTGCCTCTGTCCTCAATTTGCTGAAGCTGAAGGGTCAGTTCATCCTCCTCTTCTCCGGAACAGGCAATCCTCTTGACCAGATCCGTTTCCCGTATACTGTCAGCTTCAAGCTCCCTTTTTATAGCACTGCTCTTATCAGCCAGCCTGCGTTGAACCTTTTCAAAATAGGCAGTATTGAACAGCTGCCTGAGGATTGTTTCCCTGTCATCACTGTTTTCCGTCAACAGCTTCCTGAACTCGCCTTGGGGAATCATCATGATCTGCTTGAACTGTTTCTCGTCCAGACCGATGACTTTCGTGATTTCTTCCCTTATTTCATGTGCTTTAGTTAATGTCTTTTCACACGCGGCATCCGGTTCCGCTGAAGCGTAGACATCAAGAATGGCCTGAGCCAGCACGTCGGTCGTTCCCTCGCCTCTCTTTTTGGGCCTGGTCTGCTTCGGCGCCCTTGTCACGATATATTTCCTGTCCTTTAGATGGAACTCATAGGTTACTTCAGTCATCACTTCCGGATCAGCGAAATCGCTTCTGAAGGAGTCGTTTTCACGTGTCTCTCCGCTGGCTTCCCCATAGAGAGCATAGCTGATGGCATCGAAAATCGTCGTTTTCCCCGAACCTGTAGGGCCTGTTACCAGAAACAGCTTCCTTTCGCCCAGCTGCCTGAAGTCCACTTCCTGTGTATTCGCATAGGGCCCGAAGGCGCTCATCGTCAGCTTGATCGGCTTCATCTCTCCACCTCCTGCTTCACTTCATCCATGACAGCTTCGACAACTTCGCTCTGAAGTTCCCCGAGCGCTTCACCTTCCGTATACTCATAGAATGACTTGAACAATTCCAGCGGACTTGCCGTTTCAAAATCTTTTGCAGATATAGCGTCCCCGTCTTCCTGTCCGATCTTCCTGGCCTGGTACTCACAGCGCATGATATTGGGATACACTTTCTTCAGCGTACCTATGGCATCGAAAACCTCACCTTCATTTGTCAGAACCGCCTTAACGTAATCGTTTGTATTGGCAAGCGAATAGATGTCCTTGCTTGTCAGGTCCTCCAAGGTACCGGTAATGACCCGCATATCCTTTAACGGCTCGAAAGATACCGTTTCGACTGCAGCATTTCCTTCCTCGTCCAATTCAACCACAGCAATGCTCTTGTGCTGCCTTGCCTCTGAAAAAGAGTACTTCAAGGGAGATCCAGCATAGCGGATGGAGTCCCTTTTTACCCTCTGGGGCCCATGAAGATGTCCAAGAGCCGTATAGTTGAAGCCTTCGAAATGTGAGACGTCCACCTGCTCGGTACCGCCTATGTTCAGCCTTCTTTCCGATTCCGATTCCTCCAGGCTTTCCGTACCGATGATATAACCGTGGGTGATGCAGATATTGCGGATACCCGCTTTGGTTTCCATACCTGTCTCAACCATTACCCTGGCGTATACATCGTTGTAGTTCCTGATTTCATCATCACTGTAATGGCTTCTCGCCTGGGCAGGATGGATAAAGGGAATGCCATAGATATAGACTGGCCCATGATCATCTTCGATGATGACCGGCTTCCCGATCTGTTCAATGCTGCTGAATATATAAAGGCCTTGGCGTTCCAAAAGCGTGTTGGCAAAACCGAGCCTCTCGCTGCTGTCATGGTTGCCGGATATGATGATGATCGGTATTTTGAGCACGAGAACTAGCTCTGTCAGTACACTGTCCAGCAGTTCCACAGCATCTGCCGGCGGTACAGAGCGGTCGTAGATGTCTCCTGCAATCAGGATGGCATCGGGTTTGTTCTGTTTTGCGTAGTCTATGAATTGGACCAGAAAGTGCTTCTGGTCGTCAAGCAGGTCGAAACCGTCGACCACCTTGCCGATGTGCCAGTCGCTGGTGTGGATGAATTTCATGTAGAGTACCCCCTTGTACTGCATTACATTTGTCGCTATATAAAATTGCTGAATGTCGGAAATAGGAAAAAGAGCAGAAATATGCAACCCCTTGCGCGCTCCCCAGCGCTTTCTGCGTGTTGACTATATTCTACCATAAATGGGAATTGTTAGTATATAGGTGGTGGTGGACATACTGGTTTGAAAACAAAAATGGTGTAAATGCAGAAGGACCCACATGTACTATAAAAGGTAGGTTATGCGGATCCTTCTCTACTTCTTGATCTTTATCGGCAAGGTTGTCTTTAAGCCATCCAGTTACTGATAATTGCTCATTCAAGTTTTGATATTATTGTAATTGTTAAATAGAACCTCTGCATATGAACCCGCTCCACATTTTGGACACATTCTGTTATATCCATGTTTTATCGCTTGCTCTATGTGTGCGTGCCTACACAGTACTCCTCCACAATAGCGTATTGAGTGAATAACTTTACCATTCTCTGCAATGTACACAAATTCACAATCCTTTAGCAATTCATTAATATGCTTTTCGGTTTTATCATACAGCTCCCTTTTTGAGCTATATTTTTGACCTCGAAAATATTTGATGATTTCATACACTGTTTCATCAGAGAAGTTTTTGCTATTTCTTGAAGTACTTTTTATTTCAGGAAAAAGTTCATTAATTTCATTGATTAAGTCATTATATAAGTCTTTATTCATTCTAACCCCTCCGATGTTTTCGTATTATATTAATTTGCCCACCAACCATCTCGGTGTTTAGTTGCTCTTCCACCACCCTTTTTAAAAGTAAAATTGCAACCAATTTCACTGCATTCCTGAACTAATTGGGCCAATTCATCTCGTCCACCAATTATCCACAAAGCTCCACCTTTTTTGCGCATATCAACATATTCGATTTCTGCAGCCTTAATTAACTTGATAACATCATTTGCTTCTGATACTATATCTGTCGATGCAAGTTCTGATTGACTTATATTGGATTCCTTTTCTACTCCTTTTTGATTCACATCCTCAAAAAGCGACATCTGATCTGACTCTTTTGTCAATTTATCAGATATATGTCCCGACAAAGCTGCTGGAGACTCAATCTCATTTTTGTTATTCATATAATCATGTTTAATTGAAGGAACATCCTTGTTTTCCATTTTTTTTGCATTCAAAGCATATGCTATTGAATTAAAATCTACACTATTTGAATACGTTGTATCAAATTCACCCAGTATCGTTGCTGCACGCAACTTAATTCTTTGTAGTAATTCTGTTGCTTTTTTCGCTTCCTGCTCCTGGTGTTGATCCTCAGGTTCTATTCCAAACTCTCGAAGTTCACATATAACTCTCTTTATAGTAACATCGGGATTGCGAAAATACTCGCTACCTCGTATTCTAATGAATCTCCAGCCAGTGCGTTCTAGAATAGTCTGACGTTCCATATCCTCACGAATCTTTGCCTCACCACTATGCCATTGTTCTCCATCGCACTCAATAGCAACGCGCTTTTCTCCACAAACAGCTACCATATCCAAACGATATGAGCCAACATGCCACTGTTGCACAAGATGATACCCTCTGCCGACAAGTGATTTTGCAACCTCAGCTTCAAATACAGATTCGGCTTTTTCTTCAATTTCTTTATTGATATATTCTGATGCTGATGGATTTAGCGAATAATCAATTACCCGTTTCCTAAGATCGCCTTGTTTCAGGTCATTTGTTGAGTCCAAAGAATGCACAACCCATAGTTGATCTCTTGCACGACTCGCCGCAACGTTGTAACGTTTTCGATATGCATCGTCAGGACCAAAACCCAGCATCCTTAAGGGAGCAATCTCAGAATTACTATCACAAATGCTCAAAAACACAACATCACGTTCATCACCTTGGAAATTGGATGCGTTGCCACATAGAATCCTTCTGCACTCTATATCCTTTGCATCGATATGCTCAAGGATTAGGGCTTGGATTAACTTCGCTTGTTCATCGCCAAGCATTGAAATCACACCAAATGTTTTTCCGTTATACTCTGGCTGTTCCATACAGGCCATAAGTAACGCCACGATTGATCTTGCTTCATTTGGATTATCTTTTCGATTGTTTTGTCTTTCGCCATTTGCAACACGATAGTTTACAACAGCTGGACGAAGGAGGCTGTTACTTGCATCACGCAACGGCTTAATTCTAAAATCATATGATAGTCCGTTGCTGAAACCGATTATCTCCGGTACGCAACGAAAATGTTCTTTAAGCATAAGCGGCTGAAAAGTCATGCCCGCAATATCATAAAGAGAAGTTGTTGGTGTATAAAGATGTGCATTTGGAATAGCTTCATCCAAATACAACTTTATCAACGCATTTATCTTATTTATTTCTGTACCTACTGCCATCGGACTTACTTGTTTATCATCCCCAACAATTATCAATTTTTTGGCCATATATGCAATAGCAAGAGAACAAACATCGGACTGGCTTGCCTCATCAACTATGATAACATCAAAGCGGTTTGTCTTCGGATCCAAACTTTCCAATGCCTTGCTCATCGGCATAATCCATGCAGGCACAGCCGTTTGACACTTTGCCATGAGTTCACGTGCTTTTGCTTTATATAATGGAGCATTTTTGCCAGTCCCCTTACCAATCTTTCTTACGGTTAGTTTCCAACCCTGTAAAGCTTGCTTCATATCGATGTCTCGTTCTGTTCTATTTAACAGATGATACCATGCACTTTTTTCTGCAAACTTAGCTGTTATTTTGCGGTATTTTTGGCTCAGCAAAAAACTCTTTGCTTGGAGTTCATTAAAAGGCTCTTTCATGATCTCGGCAACAATGCCTTGATATTGCTTCCACCTCCAGGCATCTTCAATTGTGCTCGGGACAGTATTTTCCCCATGAACACCAGTTCTGTTTCTTATAGCATCTGCCCATTGAGGAGCAATAGGTTCAATTTTTTCAAGTATTGTGTCTCTCTTTTTCTGTAAATCGTATTTGCTGAAAAGCACCTGAAGAGCTGTATAAGATGTCGCATAGGCAGTAAAATTCCCAGAATGCAAAGCTTGCAGCATGTCTCTGCATATAGAAGAACCGGTACGCCTGTCCTGTTGCAGTTCAGACTCAGTTGATCTTAATAAATCCCGTAGTCCCTTAATTATCAGTATGTTTTGACAGGAATCAATCACAACAGGAATTCTATCCGTAATTGCCATCAAAATTCTATTCAAAGCAGACCAATCAGAATCAAGCTTGTTTTGTGGTATAACGAAATCAAGGGGAATATTTGCAATTTCAAGGTAATTAATCAATTGTTTATATCCCTGCTCATACCAATTCAAATACAAATTAATTGGCTCAATCCACTTTTCAGCAATATGTTCGGGTTCGGATGCATCCAAAGCAAAGAATTCAGGAACCCCATGCACTGTAAGCAAATCATGCCAATAAACTGCGCATTTATCACGCTCATTGGAAAGTTCAATTATATGCAATGCAATCTCACAATCATGTGCAGATTGAACCTCAATGCCATTGATAGTTACTGCTGATAAGCCCTTCTCGAAAGTGTTGTTAAATAATAAATCAAACTTTGTCACTTTGCCTTTCTTAACGAAGTGTTTTCTCAAATTCTCAAGTATTGAGGCAAGTTCTTGGAACCTAGCATCGGGTGAAAATACAATTTTATTGCCAAACTGCTCAGAAACGATAGACTCTGAGTAATCACAAGTCTTCCTAATCTGCTCAATAAGCGTAATCCATCGTTGCTTAAACTGACCGCCTTTTTTCCCATCTACTGCAGCATGTTTCATCCATGTATCTACCTTACCAAATGAGGCAATATAGGACCCTAACAAGCGCAGATTCTCATCAGTAGTTTCTTTTACTTGAAAAGTATCGAGTTTTGTAGTAAAAGCTATTGCATGTCCCAATTTATCATATTTTATTGACCATTCATTTTCCTTGGCGATAGAAGTGATCCGTTGATTTGCATTATCTAGCGCCTGCCATGCTTTCATATATTCTGTCGGTGAAAGCAACTTAGTCGGATTAGGCAGTTCGCAAGCTAGTTCAGACTCTTCTTGTGCCGTAATACCTTCATTGCTTCTATAAACATCCATCAGTTCTGAATAATCGACTGGCAAGGGTGAATACAAACGAACATTTCCAGGAATATAGGATAAATCCATTTCATGCTCTAAAACAAATGCAGCGGCTTTTGATGGCGATATCTCTTCACCATTCAAGACAATACTGTTTTGCTCACGATTTATAATGGAAAATAGCTTTTTACGAGTTTCACCCAGATGTCTAATTATTTGATTGCGCACAATATTAGCGCTTTCCATTTCACGCTTTAAATCATTGGAAGTATACTTTGCCATAACATCAGTTATACCATCAATTGACTTCTCCATGTCTACATTCGAATCGTCAAGAACGGAAACGCACAAGTTCTGAAGACCTGGCTCAACCTGTTCTTTAAGAACGCTCAAAGCTTTTTTAGTATGGCTGGTTACAAGGACACTCTTATTATGAGCAAGAAAATGCCCCATTAGGTTTGCTATAGTATGTGTTTTTCCAGTTCCTGGAGGACCTTGGACAAGTACAGCATTATAGTGCTGGATACGTTTTGCAATCTCAAGCTGCTCCTTGTTTGCTTCTTTGGAAAGTAGAATATCAATGCTTTCACCTCCAACAGCAGCAAGCAGTTCTTCAATTGTCTCCTCGTGAGGATCATCAATAATATCAATTTGTCCACCACTAACAATATCTTTTAAATGCGGTGGAATCTGGCCGGTTTCTTCAATGTTTTCAATGATTTTCTCAACGGCTTTTAGAGTACCATCAACGCGTCTCCGCACTATTAAGGCCGGGTTGAAATACATTAATAGGCGGTTGCCGTTATACCATTCAGAGGGTTCACCATTTTCTGAAAACACACTTTCTGGAGACAGATGATGAATAAGTGTTTTCAAGAATACCGGCGTATCATTTCGGTCCATCGGGTGATAGTCATTTTTATAGAGATCATCCCGCAAAATAGTGATAGCATCAAGATTAATACCATCAATCGCATGGAACAGCATTGTATATAACTCAGTCACTACCTCTGTATCTTCAACGCTTATCGTATTGGTATTTGGACTAAACTGGATTTTAATGCGACGGGTTATAATAGGATGATTAATATCCCAATTGGTTTTGTCACGCAGGAATCCATTTGCAACAACCAGCTCTATAGTTTCTGAATCCCGTTCTAAATCAACGTGAATCTGATAAAGTTCGGTGAAAAAACTGCGTGTCTTGTCAATGATCTTCTGCTTTTCCACCCATTTTCCACGAATTGCCATCCACTTTTCGTAGGCTTTAACACGTACATCATCATCCTTAAAGTATTCTATTATAACATTGTCTTCTTTTTCTTTAGGATTTTCTTCAAGATGCTCAAAGGAAAAGGTATTCGAATCGGAAGTTGTTTTCTGAATGTTAGAATTTGATAGGTTGTTTTCTACATGACGTTCTAAGCTTACTCGAACATGCACATCATTACGGAATGACGACCATCCTTCAATCAGCCATTCCAAAAGAATAGAATCCGGCTCAGGACATTTCTGGAACTCCGGTTTATGCACGCTTAATAATCTTGTATCTGTGTCAGTGTTTTCTTCTTCCACACGGTCACGATAGAATACTTTTATGTTCTCAGGATCTTGTGGTATGTCTGAAAGATTTATATACCAATCATAGGACTTGACATTCAGAACAACTTTTTGCTTGGCCAAACTCAAATCGCGTATAAATTTATATAAGGATATAACCTTCTCTTGATTATTTGATATGGTGTCTTTTTTTTATCGCTACCGTTGGAATAATTATTCATAAATGCCTCCCCATCTATATGGCATTAATAATGAATGCCTTTCTGACAAAAACAACAAATTAGATAATATAATTTTATCGCATATTACATTCTTTTACAACGACAAGGGAACCCCCACACCAAAGGTGCCTGATCCCTGATGATTCTGAATTCTTGCCTATAAACAAATCAAAATATACTATAATATTCTCTTTATAACTCTCTCATCATCCTAACCCTTTCCCTATGCTCATCGACTGCTCTTTTAACCTCCTCTACTGGATATCTTCCTAGCATTTTCATCAGCTTCACCATAACTTCATTTCCATAAGGATGCTCTAATACTAATGCCCCTGGAATCAGGAATCCATAAGTCCCTGGATGTCCTGGTCTCTCCATCACATAGCCGAAGAATTCCTGTTTTGACAGACATCCAATGTTATCAGGATTAAGGTACATAAACCACTGTCCTATAGGCATTATAAGCGGCTTTGCCTTTAGGGCGAGTACATTTGCCATATCCGTGCGTTCCCAAGGATATATACTGGCCTCCCATCCAAAATGGCCATATATAGCAGTACTTTTGTAATTTGGCTCTACTAGAGACATTTTCTTGATCATTTGTTCCGGCCTGAAGTCCAAAGTATTCACAAGCAAATGTGAGATTACATCGTCAGGTAGTTCACCGGTTC
This sequence comes from Vallitaleaceae bacterium, assembly GCA_963677915.2. Classification (GTDB taxonomy): domain Bacteria; phylum Bacillota; class Clostridia; order Lachnospirales; family Vallitaleaceae. The sequence continues at coordinate 50,724 of CAXXGE010000005.1, forward strand.
CCATGCTATCTACCTGAACCTTGATTGGTCTTGCAATGCCGATAGCATAGGCAAGCTCGATTTCGCACCTGTCTACTAATCCGGCAGCTACCAGATTCTTGGCTGCATACCTTGCCATATAAGCACCGGATCGGTCTACCTTGGTTAGGTCCTTGCCAGAAAATGCACCTCCTCCATGCCGCACACGTCCTCCATAAGTATCCACCATGATTTTTCTTCCTGTCAGTCCGCAGTCGGCTTCAGGGCCGCCCATGACGAATCGTCCGCCAGGGTTGATATAGTATTTCGTTTCATATTGCCTCAGATATTTGTCGGGAATGGCACTCCTGACAACCTGATCGATGACAAATTCTTCCAATTCTCCCTGTTCAACACCTTCCCTATGTTGTATAGAAATGACCACCGAATCCACATACAACGGGATACCGTCTTCATAAGCAACAGTCACCTGTGTCTTTCCGTCTGGACGGAAGAAATCTGACCGGTCTTGCTTACGTACATCGTCGAGCTTTTTGGAAAGCCTGTTGGCAAGGACAATCGGCAGCGGCATCATCTGAGGTGTTTCATTCGTGGCATAGCCAATCATGATACCCTGGTCGCCCGCACCCATCGCTTCCCGGTCAATGGCAGACTTGATGTCAGGCGCCTGCTCGTTCACTTCTATGCGATATTCGGCGCCTTGAAGGTCAAAGCCCAGATTCCTCCCCGTATAGCCCGCGTCTCTGATGACATCTTTCGCAGTGTCGATGAAGCCTTTTTTTGATATCTGGGCTGTAGTCGTAATCTCTCCCATAATGACCACAAGATTATGCTTGATAGCAACCTCACAAGCTACTCGGGCATATGGATCGGACAAAAGCACCGTGTCAAGGATAGCATCCGATATTTGGTCGCATAGTTTGTCTGGATGTCCGGCTGTAACGGACTCTGATGTGTAAAATCGTTTCATAAAAATGACCTCCTTTGTCATCTCTGATAGATGATTTAGGAGGCCAACCGGAAGGGTCCGGTTCATAATTTTCAACGAAAAAGGCCCTTCCTGAATAGAAGAGCCATAATTCCACCTCATCTTTCAGAACATTGTCTGTAGGATTTAGCACCGTGCATTGCTGTCGGTTGCTGGACTTCATCGGGCCTATTCCCTCCGTCACTCTTGATAAGGAATATTCAGTTGTTGTATCTACTCTCTTATTATCTCACCGTTTAGTGGTTTAGTCAAATTTTAACAGTGCTTCGGGACCAGAGCTTTAGTCCCATTAATACAACAAGACAGAAGGATTTCCACACTCTACGTGTCTTCAATTCTCTTCCCTTGTTGTAATTAAAAATTCCTTGAAATCAAAATAACTGTCTATCAGATATGACATGATACAGACTATGCTACTCATCAATACTGCAATTGCCAATAGTAGTTTTAGGATCTTTCTATTATCCATACTTCTTCCCTCTTTGTGCATTCCTTCTAAAGAATCAATAACAACCTACCAAAATCGACTGAAAAACATTAGATCTGTTATAAGTGCAACTCATGAAATGATCACTATTAAGTTTTCAATAATCCTCAAACTTTATTTTACGGGATGACCTGTAGTTGGTAAATCACCGCAGTAAACTGAAAATGCTTCTCCACAATAATACTACTTAACCAATTCACTGATTTGACTAATAATTTTCTCAAGTTCTGTCTTGTTCTTTTTGATTTCACGTATATACATCGACAGATTCAAAATCCAAACGCCGGCATCATCCATTGTACCTATAATAGGAATGCTATCTAATACCAAATCAGCCGGCATTATGGTGTAAGCAATAGCAATAAGCAGTGTTAGTATTTTAATTGGAATCTTCCACCATTTTTTGGAGCTTTTGGATTGTAATAATAATTCTTCCCTTAACTGCACTATATCTTTTTGATTGCTCATGATACTTCCCCTTTCGTATATCACATTATAAAACTGTTTCTATACTTTTCTATAGACGGCAACATGCCACCTACAGCTTCTTGTTCCAACGCATCCAAGTCATAGCCGCTCTTGATAACCATATAACTCTTGCAGTCAATCGCACCTGTCGGACAACCGTAATAGCTAAAGCATAACATGCAGTTTTCATCAAAGACGGGTCGGTTGTCCACCATGCGGATGTTTCCCTTAGGACATTCTTTTGCACACAAGCCACAGCGTATACAACGATCATCGATGTGATAGTTCTTTGCAAAATGCTTAGCCCCAAGTCTTTCTCTGGCAGCTATCCAATTATGGCTTTTCGGACTCGGTTTTTTCGTTATGATGCGTTTTTCTCCTGTAAGTATTCGATCTAGCATCTGGACGGCATGACGAACATCTCTTCATAGATAATTTCGAATCCTTTTCTTTCCAATGCATGCATCGTATTGTACCTAACACGGGTGTTGGGCCAGACTTCTCCTCCCGCAGATATTGAGATTACAATGGTTCTGTCATTTTTAGCCTGCGTTTTATTAATCCATTTATACATCGGTTCCGGCGCGTCAGAGGCATGAACAGGAAACAAAAGAAAAAAACAGATCTGCTTCACTGACAGCTTCATCTATCCGTATAGGATCATATTCCGGCATTGAGTGCCAGAGGGACGGACCTTTTGGCACTCCCATCAACCCCTTATACAAGTTTTGTGATTATCTCATGCAGGTTCCCTACCGCCCATAAAGGCACATTGACTAGCCAGTTTTCATGTTTATAGTCTGTCATGGCTGTTCTAACAGAAATGGACGGACTGTATTTGTCATAATAACTTTTCAGGCTTTTTGACTTGAGATTTGTTTCTGCTTTGACTTCAATGGGCACGATTCTCTCTCCATCAGTCACAAGGAAATCAGTTTCAGCCATACCCCTCTCATTAGTCCAATAGTAAGTATCCAGTTGTCTCGAGGCTACAAGTTGCTGCAGTACGTACTGCTCGGTTAATGCGCCTTTGAATTCCTTGAACAGGTCATTGCCATTTAGTAGAGCCTGTTGTGTCAATCCTACCATACACGCCAACAGCCCGACATCAAGCATGAACAATTTGAAGGCTTTCAAGTCTGCATAGGCCTTCAGCGGTATACTTGGTGATGCAACTCGATTCACTTTATGCACGAGGCCGCAATCCGTCAACCACAGCAGCGCCAGCTCATACTCCTTTGCTCGCGCCCCCTTTTTTATAAGGCCATAGATGAATTTCCTGTTTTCCTTGGTTAACTGTGAGGGAATGTTGTTCCACAGCATGCGGATTCTTGGAACCGTTTCCATCGGAGCATGTTTTGAGAAATCTTGTTCGTAAGCCAATAAAATACGATTCTGAATTGCCCTTGCTTCATTGAAGTCCTTGTTTTTCGAAAAGCCGGCAACAGCTTCCGGCATGCCACCGACATAGTAGTAGTACTTCAAATACTCTATGAATTCCTGTTTGAATGTTGCGGCCATGCTGTAATTCCCTTGCTGCAACAGATCTGCAAACTGTCCTTTTCCCATTGCCTGCATAAATTCGCTGAAACTCATAGGATACAAATCCAAGAATTCAACTTTTCCAACAGGGAATGATGTGCCTTGGTGCAAAGCTACGCCAAGCAATGAACCTGCACAGACAATCTGATATTCCGGCACATTTTCATTGAAGTACTTCAGTGACGTCAATGCCTTTGGCACTTCCTGTATTTCATCGAAAATCAAGAGAGTATCCTCGGGACTGATTTTGTGCCCACAATACAGTTCCAGTCCTGTGATGATTCTGTCTGTTCTCAAATCCATTTGAAATAATTCTTGCATCTGCAGATTGTTGTCGAAATTGATATAGACCGTTTTTTCATATGACGTTTCTCCAAAGCGCTTCATCAACCAGGTCTTGCCCACCTGCCTGGCTCCTCGAATAATCAAAGGCTTTTTGTTCTTTCTATCCTTCCAGACAGACAAATCTCTCATCGCATCTCTATGCATTTCAACACCTCCGTTCATATCAATTATATACCGCTCTCTACATTTATACAAACGTATATAGGTGTGTTTAACACATTTTTACGAACGTAACAGTGACCGACGACATTGAGGTGCCTGACACGTGAATATTCTGACATCAACTAATGCTTGTTCGTTTTGCCATCTAATAAAATAAAAAGCACCTCAAGATAGACTTGGGGTGCGATATACATTCCAAAAATAAAAAACAATATGAACTTTCTCTCTCCCCTTGGTAAAATTATACTTCTTTGGATAAAATATAACAACCTATATCTATTACAGTTATTACTCTATTTCCTTTACTCTATTTCCTTTACCCTGCCCACTATGCCGCTTTCGAGCATCACTTTGATACCATGTGGATGAAACTGGGATTTCGTCAAGATTTTCTGGACGACTCCCTCCGTCAGCTTTCCTGTTCTTTGGTCCTGTTTCTGGACCACTTTCACTTTTCTCCCTATTTGAATATCATTTCTTGTTTTACCACTCATTGTTTTCCTCTTTCATTTGTCATTTCAATCTGTTCCATGAATTTTCAGGGGCCTGACCCCTTGTAGGTGTAGATTTCAATTGTACCATGAGGTATTTGAATCCAGTAAATGCCTGTATGCAGCGGCGCATAGGAGCCTCTCAGTGATTGATAAGCCGTAATCCCTACCGTCGATTGACTGTAGTTTTCCGCAAAGGACATCTGCATTTTGCATTTTATCTACTCCTCATTCCTCCATTGCATCCAAAATCAACCTCATTTCAAATGCAAGTGTCTTGCTGCTTTCAATATCTTCTTGATTCAGAGCTTTGATCAACTGAACCCTTAATTCCATAACAGCACTGATATACTCTTCAAAAGTCCTTTCCTCAATGCTCTTGTCCTTTGCTTTTCCAATCAAACCTTCATCGAATCACAATCGGTATACCGACAATAAGACTGTGAACCAAACCTCTTCTTCTCATAGACTCAACAATACCGCTGTAGTATCCGGTTTAAAGAGCGCTGATGTACTCGCCTGCAGGCATCCGTACCTTTCACCGATGACAGTGGTTCAGTCAATCTTTTTCCAATTCCGGATCCACATTATCGAACTCATCGTTTATGACATTTCCCTTCAAGGTATAGGTGTAGCTGTAATGACTCGGTGTTTGAGTCGTGGCATCAGGGTAGGTAATAATAGCAACGAAGTCTGTACAACCGCCTGCATCGCGTATGGCTTTTTCCATATACGCCTGATCGCCATATCCATTCAGTCCGCTCTTCTGAGGCGTTATATTGTATGCATTGGAAACGCCGCCAAGAGAATCTGCAATGACATGTCCTTCATCCAGGGTCGGACTTTCAACACCAGGTACTTTCGCCTCATCAGGATAATATCTTCCCGATTCCAACACCGGTTCACGCTGATCATTCTGCAATACAATCTCCTTGGCAATCACTTTTACAAGCTGGCCATGCTCATTGGTAAAGGCCCAGTATTCCCTGTCTCCGAACCCGATATCCACGACGACATTCGGTTCCCTGTAGCCGGACAGGTCTCCTCCATCCACTTCTATCAGCCGGTAGCCTTCGAAAAGGTCTGGATCATGCTTTTGTGTCGTGGTATCCGTGATTCTATAACAGCCGATGATGGCAACGCATAACAACAGAAGAATATGCAATCTTGCTTTAGCTTTTCGCTTGGTCATATCAAATCCTCCAGTTATCGGTTAACGAAAACCGTACCTGTATCCCGGCACAAATGCTGGACAATCAAGTCTCGCTTCACTCGACAAAAGCGCCTGACCCC
>CAXXGE010000006.1:0-18874 GCA_963677915.2 Vallitaleaceae bacterium
ATGGAGGCCGCCCTTCTCTGCTGCATGGCGGAGGATTGTGTTGAAAACGATAGCAATGTTCTTGGCGGAACGGAGCGGGTTTTCGGGAAAGCGGTTCATCAGGCTGGTCATGCCGTCGGAACTGTTGAAGAAAGTCATGGATTCCTCTAAGGCATTCTTATCACCGCTGGCGACCGCCTGGGTTAGCTGCCGCTCGAATTCATAGCGACGTTCGATGTTGGCGATATCCTCTTCCAAGGTGCTCTCATAGAGTTCGATGCTACCAGTATCGATCAATTCGGATTGATAGAGGCAGGAATGTGTCCGGGGTATCGTCTGCCCGAAAAGATTGAGACCGATATGGCCGAGGCTTTTGGCAGTGTCAGCCTGGTACATAGGCAGACTTTCGTAGTAGTTTCTCAGCGCCTGGCAGCGGGAAATCGGAAGGGAAAGGGAGACGATGAAGGCGGACAACTGCTGCTCGGTGAGAGGACCAGTCAGGAATGGGCCTATGCGTACCATCCCCTGGTTCTCGCCGTTTAATGCCAGAGGAATGAAAACGAATTCCAAAAAAGAGGAGGTAGCAGCGGCGCAGTAGCGCAGTGTGCCACCCTTGCGGCAACGGTCGTCGATGACGGGATAATCTTTTTCGATATCGAAGTCAAGGACATCTGGTATATCCATGCTCTGGAAAGCGTGGACCTTCTGGAAGACTGCATCATACCAGACGACATCGAGTTGAGTCATTGCATTGAGATGGTACATACCCTGCATGACGAGCTGATGAAAGCTTATGAGTTCCATAAATATACCTCGCCTTTCATGCTGATTAAAATGAGTGCTAAAAAACATAATATAAGTATAACACATTTCCTAGGTCCATACTATAATGTATACAACAGCTCGAGTGTAGTCAACATCCATTATGTTTTTGATTATAGTTATTCTAGGAGGAAAAAGGTATGCAACAAAACACAAGCGACGTTTCGTACAATGACGCGAAACCTTGGCAAATCGGCTTTTTTGCACTGAACAACACAGCGACAAACCTGTATATGTTCCTGTTCATGTTCATCGCTTACTACGCAACAGGCGTTGCAGGACTTCTGGTCGTCATCGTCAGCACAATCATCACCTTCTCGCGCATCTGGGACGGTTTTACAGATCCGATTATCGGCTATCTGATCGACAGGACAGAAACGAAGATTGGTAAATTCAGACCCTTCATGATGGCTGGAAATGCCATCCTGCTTTCACTGAGTGCACTTGTTATCTTTACGACACATCTTGTGCCTGAAGGATTCAGGCTGATCTACTTCATCCTGCTGTACGCGCTTTACATCATCGGCTACACATTCCAGACCGCTTGCACGAAGGCGGCTCAGACAGTCCTTACAAATAATCCGCAGCGTCGTCCGATGTTCACCTTGTTCGACGGTATCTACAACACAGGTCTTTTCATAGGCGGGCAAATGTACATCGCTTCATACCTGGTTCCTAAAAACGGCGGCTTCAATATGGGATTCTTCGCTGAATTCTGGGCTACTGTAGCGGTTGTATCCGCAATCTTCACAACACTTGCAGTCATTTCCATCTGGAAAAAGGACGTCAAGGAAAACTGGGGCGAAGAAGTCGTTAAAACCAGCTTACGCGACTACTGGCCAATCATCAAAGGCAACAGGCCTTTGCAGATGCTGATCATTTCCGCATCCACTGACAAACTGGCTAATCTGACAAAAACCAATGCAGTAACGACCGTCATTATCTTCGGCGTCCTGATGGGCAATTACGCCCTGTCCGGGAAACTTATGCTGATTACAGCTGTTCCTACCATCATCATCACCTATTTCGGTATCGGCTTTGCAAAGAAAGTGGGCATCAAGAAGGCGTACGTCGGTGCGACATGGCTTTCACTGATCCTCAGCACGGTCCTGTTCATATTCCTGAAATCGGTTGACATGACAAAGATGTCTATCGCACCGGTCAACGGACAGACTATCGTGTTCCTGACAATCCTGTCACTGCTTGGCGGCGTGGTTGCTGTCGGCGGCAACATCGTCATCCCAATGATAGCAGACTGTGCAGACTATGAAAAAGCCAGAAGCGGGAGGTTCATCCCCGGCATGCTGGGTACGATCTTCTCCTTCATAGATAAGCTCATTTCCTCAGTAGCAACAGCTCTAATCGGTTTTATGGTCGCGATGATCGGCTTCAAGGAAACACTGCCGACCGTTGATACAGCTGCAACGCCAGCGCTCTTCTGGATGGGCATGCTCTTCTACATCGGCATACCGATGCTTGGGTGGATCGCTTCACTCATCGCAATGAAGTTCTATGACCTTGACGGCGAGAAGATGCACGAAGTGCAGAAGACGCTGCACGAAAGAAAAAGAAAAGTCAGCCTGCAGCCTGCGGTTGAATAAATAAAATATCAATCGGGGCATATGAGGAGGTAATCATGAGAGACATCAGAAACATAAATGCAAACTGGCAGTTCAGCAAGGATGAAACTGTCTGGGAATCCGTAAACCTGCCACATACATGGAACGCCTATGACGGAGCAAACGGATTCGATTACTATAAGGGAGCCTGCTGGTACAGGAAAGACATCCTGCTCAAACAGGATGATGCGGGAAAAAGGATTTTCCTTGAGTTCGAAGGGGCGGGCAGTGTCGCTGACGTTTATGTGAATGACGTCCATCTTGGGCAGCATAGAGGCGCGTTTTCAACATTCAGATTCGACGCAACGGAAGCGGTCCAGACTGGCGTGAACAAGGTTGCTGTAAAAGTGGACAATACGGTTGTGGAGGATGTGTATCCCCAGATGGCCGATTTCACCTTCTTTGGCGGACTCTACAGAAACGTCAACCTGGTCGTGGTCGAACCGGTCCACATTGAACTAATGGATTACGGATCTAAGGGCGTTTACATTTCCCAGGATTCCGTCAGCGAAAAGAAAGCTGAACTGTCCGCTAAAGTGCTTTTAAGGAACGACCAGGACGAAGCTGCTGCAGTCAGGGTCTGGATCGATTTTGCGGATGCAGAGGGTGTCATACAAGGCTATGCTGCAAAAGAAGCGCTACTGGAAGCAAAAGAAAGCAAAGCGGTTGTCATGCCTATGGTTGTTGATAATCCTGTTCTTTGGCACGGAAGAAAAAATCCCTATATCTATACAGCAAAAGTATCTGTACAGCTTTTCAACGATACTGTAGACAACATCGACATCCCGATCGGCCTTCGTTATTTTGCTGTGGATCCCGAGGAAGGTTTCATCCTCAATGGAGAGTATACGAGACTGAACGGCGTCTCCAGACACCAGGACAGAAAGGACATGGGATGGGCCATCACGCCAAAAGAGCATGATGAGGACATGGCGCTGATCAAGGAAGTGGGAGCTACATCCATAAGATTGGCCCACTACCAGCATGACCAGTACTTCTACGACCTGTGCGACAAAGAGGGTATGGTCATCTGGGCTGAAATTCCTTTCATTTCAGTCATGTCCAAAACAGAACTTGAAGGCATCAATCCGAAGCAGCAGATGATTGAACTTGTCAGACAGAACTTCAACCACCCGTCCATCTGTTTCTGGGGTGTCCAGAACGAAATTCAGATCGGCGGCGACAGACCGGAAGTCAGGCGTCTGGTCAAGGAACTCAATGATCTGACGAAAAAAGAGGATCCGACCCGTTTGACAACGATGGCCAATGTCATGTTCGTACCAGATGAGGACGAGTACAACTATACAACCGACATTGTTGGTTACAACAAATACTACGGCTGGTATCAGGGTCAGGCGGAAGATTTCGAGCCATGGCTTGACGGTTTCCACAAAACCAATCCTAAGGTGTCCCTCTGCATATCCGAGTACGGCGCAGAAGGTATCATCCGCTACCACAGCGAAGCGCCAGAAGTGAAGGACTACACGGAAGAATACCATGCACTCTACCATGAAACCGTATGGAATATCTTCAAGGAGAGAAAATACTTATGGGCTACCTATGTCTGGAACATGTTCGACTTCGGCGCCAATATCCGCGACGAAGGCGGTGTCAAAGGCAGGAACAACAAAGGCCTTGCCACCTACGACAGGAAAGTGAAGAAAGACGCTTTCTATATGTACAAAGCCCATTGGTCCGATGAAAAGTTCGTGCATATCGCTTCGAAGCGATTCGTAGAGCGTGCACAAGACACTGTCAATATCAAGATCTATACGACTTGCGACAAAGCGACTCTGACTGTCAATGGTCAAGTAGTTGAAACCAAGAGCGGCATAGAACCTGTCACCGTCTTCGAATCGGTGAAGCTGGGCGCTGGTGCGAACACGATAAGTGTGGTCGCTGAATCAAAAGACGGCACTGTCTGCACCGACAAGGCGTTCTTCGAACTGGTAACAGAGGAGAACCCTGCTTACAAAGCGCCGGAAGCCAAGGGAAGTGTCGTGGCCAACTGGTTCGATATGCCTGAGGATATGGAAGATGTGGAGGTCGAAGAACTGGTCATCCCTGAAGGGGCCCTTTCTACGAATGTATCCTTTGGCGAACTGATGGCTGTTCCTGAAGCCAAGCTGATCATCAACAAATATCTGGGTGATGTGGAAAGCCAGCCGATGTACGGCATGATGGAAGGCATGAGCATTGATACGCTTGCAGAGATGGATTCTGAAACATTCAATGAAAAAGTGATCTTTAGAATTAATAAAGACTTGATACTAATAGAAAAATAACAGGTTACCTATAAAACAGAGAAAAGCACCGTGAGGTGCTTTTCTCTGTTTTAATTCCTTAGACGGAACATCCATTGCAACTGGTACATTTGGAAGCTTCGCAAAGGGCAGGGGCATAGATTTCAAATCGGTTGTCCCTGGTTGTGAACCGACGAACGCTAGTATCTGTAAAAACGACACTGTCTTTTTCAAAGCGAATTTTGACAGGGAGCAAGGTCTTTTCATCATCCTCGATGATGCTGTCTATCAGCATGGGCTGAATCCTCTGGATTTCCTGTTCACTGTTCTCATCTTTCCGCCTCCAAACTATACTGAAAAATAAAAAGGCCCAATGATGTCTCAAGAGAGCTCATCATTGGGCTGTTCGATTCGTATATTTATTGACAACAGAATACTACAGAGTCGAAGAAAACTCAATATTTCTATGTTTCTGTGCATGCTATTTGACAATATAGAGTAGTGGAGGTATAATGTAAGGGGAACTACTTGACATTGTAGAGTAGAGGAGGTGGGACCATGGCATATCATTCCCAGATGATAAAAGGCCTGTTGGAAGGCTGTATCCTTAAAATACTCCAGAAGCAAGAAACCTATGGCTACAGGGTGGCGGAGCAGCTCAGGCAGTCCGGTTTCGCTGAACTCAACGAAGGGAGTGTATATCCTGTTCTGGTCAGGCTGGAAAAGAGGAAGCTCCTGGTGTCCAAGCTGAAGGATTCACCCCTCGGGCCCCGCAGGAAATACTATCGGTTGAGCAAGGAAGGCACGCAGCGTCTGACGGAATTTGAAACTTCATGGATGGAAGTGCGCGATAATGTGGATAAGATCTTGGAAGGAGATGGCATTGATGAATAGAAGAGGGAAAATGATTGGCATATTCGTTCTATTGGTGCTTTTAGGCGTACTGGCGTTTTTCTACTATGCAGCAGCAGGCAAACAGGATACAGGTGGCGGTATCGTAGTAAGTGTGGTGGCAGTCTTGGCAGTGGCTTCCTTGGTACTCTTATATGTACAAAGAAGAAATGAGAAAAAGAATCTGTCCGGCAGTTATCTTGAGGCTTATGATGAAGTCGTCCAAAGAATCGGCACAAGCAACCTTTCTTATATAGATAAAAGGGAAGCGACTAGACAGGTCATGGAAATTCTTACCGAGGCCAGACGTGAGCAAAAAGAGGTAGGAGAAGCTATCGGCGACTGCAATGGATTTGCCGACAATTTGATTGGTGCTTATGGCGGCGTACGGTCTGTTTTGTCAGCAATCATCCGAGGTGCCCAGTTCCTGATGGGCTATGCTTTGTTTCTGCAGATGATCACCTGGATGATGAGCCGTCAGGTTGAAGGGATTGGTTTTTTTGAGACACCGACTCTGCTGATGACCCATGTAGCTTATGGCATCATCGTCATGGTTGCGCTGCCGATATTGAACCTGGGATCGGCGAAGAAGCATGCGGCATTGTACATGATTGCGGCTGTGCTTATTGTCGTCGGTGTGACAGCAGTCTTTATCTATGGCGCGCGGGGTGGATTCCTTGAACCGTTGTATCAGGAAATGGTCGTATTTCCGGGAGCGGGAGCCATTGCAGTCTGGTTGATTGGTATTGTGCTCCTGCAGCTTGCCTATAAGAAGGTGGGCAGGGTGAAATTATAGTATAGCGTTTGGATCGGGTGGGCTGAATTTTCTGCCATACCTGGTGGGTTGGTTCAAGGAGGCATAAAGTGGTATAATTATCATATAGCGTTCTAGAGAACGCTATATGATAATTCAATCAAGGAGGTTAAAAGAATGGGAAAAAGAGCAGTAGAAATTCTGGACCTGGATGTGAATGTGCTGATTAATACGCTGAATGAAGCGCTGGCTGAAGAGTGGCTTGCCTACTACCAGTACTGGGTTGGGTCGAGACTGATGGAAGGGCCGATGAGGAATGAAGTGGAAGCGGAGCTCCTGATCCACGCAACAGAGGAATTGGGTCATGCAGAACTTCTGCTCTCGCGGATTATTCAGCTTGGCGGGACACCGCTGACCAGCCCGACCCTTTGGATGGAGAAGGCGAAATGCGGCTACAACGAGCCGACGGATCCCTATGTTGAAGTGATTTTGGAGCAGAACCTTGAAGGTGAACGCTGTGCCATCAGCAGGTACCAGAATCTGGCTCAAATGACCTATGGAAAAGACCATGCCACCCACCAGATTGTCACTCAGATCCTCAATGATGAACTGGAGCATGAAGAGGATATCGAGGCATTCATCAACGACATCGAACGTCTGAAGGATGACATCAGAAAAATAAGGCTGGACTAGTGCCAGGGGGTCAGACCTTTTGGCACGCTATAGACAATGAAAAATGGCCGATGAGCAGCTTGATTGCTGACTCATCGGCTTCATTATTGTCTCGCTGGCGGTGCCAAAAGGTCTGACCCCCTGGCACTATTGACAACGCCGACTGGTTAAACTACTATGAGAGTAAATCATTGCACAGGGGAGAAGTAGATGAATTTACTACACATATTTGTCAACATATTGCTGCCGACGTTCATCCTTATAGGGGGAGGCTTTATGCTCCAGAAGAAATTCTCCCTATCGATCCAGACGATGACGCGTCTGCAGATTTACTTCATGATTCCGTCGCTGCTCTTTGTCAATATCTATAAGAGCAGCCTGAGCGGTGAGATGATCGGCAGCATAGCTGCCTTTGGGGTGGTGCTCTTTTTCTTTATGGTCATGTTCAGTACGGGTGCTTCGAAGCTTCTCAGGTTCAACCGGCCTAAAGAGAAGGCGTTTGTCAACTCGGTCGTGCTTGTCAATCAGGCGAATTTTGGTATACCGGTCATCGCCCTGGCCTTTGCCGGGGAGCATGCGGCGACAGCCATGTCCATCCATATGATCTCCCTGATGACGGGGAATTTCCTGACAAACAGTTTCGGACTGTACAACGCCAGCAGCAGCAACTTAAGTGGTAAGGATGCGGTTATGAATGTATTCAAACTGCCTATGATATACATGATTATACTTTCATTGGTATTCAAAGGCTTCAAAATACCTGTCCCCGGGCCGATCATCCAGTCGATGAGTGTCGCGGGCACCGGCCTCGTCGCCCTGGCACTCCTGACTTTGGGGGCTCAGCTGGCCGAGACGAAGGTGCGTATCAAAGAACCCAGTCTGTACCTGTCCAATTTCTTCCGGTTGATGGTAGCGCCATTGCTGGCCTTCGGAATGACACGTATTGCCGGTATTGAAGGCCTGATGGCCCAGGTCCTGATTGTTGGTTTGGCGGGGCCCTCGGCTATCAACAGCGTTCTGCTGGCAGTCGAGTTCGACGGCGATGTGGCATATGCCTCGGAGACTGTCTTCACTTCGACTGTGCTTAGCGCTTTGTCAGTAACAACGGTCATCTATTTTGTACTGAATTATGTGTAAGGCGTGCCAGAGGGACGGACCTTTTGGCACCACCCATCAGACAGCCGGTCAAGCTGTCATGACGCTGAACCTTGCCGATGTGGCTGATACCACTTACAAGAACTATAAGATTTCCGAAGACGACCTGAAAGCCATGATCGACGGCGCAGTCAATATGCCATTCGGATGGACGAACAAAGGATACGAGCTGGTTGCAGAATAGAAAGAATAGAAAAAAGTACAGAATAAAAAGTAATTGTTAGATTAAGAGACGGCTTATGAAGCCGTCTCTTTTTGGTGTTAACGGTGCCGGGGAGTAAAACATTCCCTCCCCGGGAGGGAATGTTTTACTCCCCGGCACCGTTTTTTTACCGTTATCGGCCCTTCCGTCAATACAAACAAAAAAACGTTAAATAAATAACTTTCATTATGGATGTTGACAAGCAGAAAATACTATGTTATAAATAGTTATATAAAACGTATTTATAAAACTAAAACATAAAAACAATATAAAAAATGTCATCATTTAATAGTGACATTTCTGAAGATGAAAAAACGAGGTGATACAGCATTGGAAATGAAAGCACTGGTTTACAACAGCCCAAAGAATGTAAGTGTACAGGATGTGGAAGTGCCTTGCGTAGGAGAGAAAGATGTACTTGTCAGACTTCTCTATTGCGGCGTCTGCGGCACTGACATGCATATCTACAGCGGAGAAGGTGGCGCCTTCGACGTTACGCCACCGTTGATTATGGGGCATGAATTTTCAGGCATCGTGGAAAAAGTGGGAAGCAAAGTCACGAAAGTGAAGCCTGGCAATCTGGTTTCGGTGGACCCGAACAACATGTGTGGTGAATGCTACTACTGCAAGAACGCCATGGAGCAGTTTTGTGAAAACGTCACAGGCACCGGAACAACAATCGATGGTGGTTTTGCCCAGTACAATGTAGCAACTGAAAAACAGGTCTTCAAATTCAAGGAGGGTGTTGATCCGCTTGAGGCTGCCATGGCCGAACCGATTTCCTGCTGTGTACACGGCATTGACCTTTGCGGTATCAAGCCAGGCAGCGAAGTGCTCGTCATCGGCGGCGGACCGATTGGATTGATCATGATGCAGCTGGCAAAAAGCGCCGGCGCAAGCAAAGTCATCCTGTCAGAACCAGTTGCTGAAAAGAGAGCGCTGGCAGAAAAAATGGGTGCAGACCTGACAATAGATCCAATCAATGAAGATGCAACGAAGGTATTGAAGGAACAGACAAAAAACATCAGCACGGTCATTGAATGTGTCGGCAATGTAAGGACCATCGAAAACGCAATCGACTGGGCGGGAAAGGGTGCAACTGTCATGATGTTCGGTCTGACAGGACCTGAAGCCACAGTCTCTGTCAAGCCGGATCTTATCTTCAAGAAGGAGCTGAAGCTGACCTCTTCCTTCATCAACCCATACACATTCGAAAGAGCGGTCGCTATCATCGAATCAGGCATACTGAATATTAAGGAGCTCATCAGTGACATCGTTGATCTTGAGGACAGTACAGGCGTATTTGACGGTACAAGAAAAAGCGGCAGCGGCAAGACAGTCATCAAACTGAACGAATTTAGACAACATAAATATTTAGATTTATAATTTAAGGAGAAGTACAATGGGAATTTTGGAAAAAATGAGACTAGACGGAAAAACAACTTTTATAACAGGCGGCGCCAGGGGCATTGGGAAATCCATAGCAACAGCAATAGCTGAAGCGGGAAGCAATGTTGCCATTATTGATCTTGACCTGGAAGAAGCATCAAAAACAGCATCAGAACTTGCAGAAGCAACCGGCGTCAGCACCATCGCTATCAAGGCAGATGTCACAGACCAGGCGGATGTCGACAAGATGATCGGCACAATCATGGAGAAGTTCGGCAGAATCGATGCGGCCTTCTGCAACGCCGGCATCTGCATGAACATCCCGGCCGAGGAAATGACAGTCGAGCAGTTCAAAAAAGTGATCGATATAAACCTGACAGGCGTCTTCCTCACATCGCAGGCGGCTGCGAAGGTCATGCTGAAACAGGGCAAAGGATCCATCATCAATACGGCATCCATGTCAGCGCATATTGTTAACGTGCCACAGCCGCAATGCTCCTACAACGCATCAAAAGCAGGCGTCATCCAGCTTACGAAATCGATGGCGATAGAGTTTGCCAAGCGCGGTGTAAGAGTCAACAGCATCAGTCCGGGCTATATCGGAACAGAACTGACACTTGAGTCACCAACACTGAAACCGTTGATTGAGCAGTGGAATGCAATGGCGCCCCTTGGGCGTATGGGCAGACCGGAAGAGCTTCAGGCGATTGCTGTTTACCTTGCCGGCGACAGCAGCGATTTCACGACAGGATCCGACTTCGTCATAGACGGCGCGTTCACTTGTTTCTAAGGAACAGCTGTTTATATAAAAACAATCAAATCATATGGAGGATGAAAAATGTTTAAAAAGTTATTGGCAACACTTATCGTAGGGGTACTACTCGCAGCAACACTGGCAGGCTGCACAACACAACAACCGGGAACAGGCAACGAATCTGCATCCACAGAGAACAGCAGCTCAAGCTCATCCGAATCAGCAACTGAAAAAGAAGGTCCATTTAAAGTCGGTGTCACAATCCAGTCCCTTGAGAACAGCTATTGGGCAGGCGTTTTCGGCGAAGTGGAAGCCTTGATGAAAGATAAAGGCTGGGAGTATACTATACTTGCATGCAACGACAACTCAGCAACACAGATCCAGCAGATCGAAAACTTCGTCACAAACCAGGTTGATCTTATCATGGTTCACCCATCTGATCCTAACGCAATCGAAGACTATTTGAAAACTGCTATGGACGCAGGCATCAGAGTCATGGTTTGGGACGATGCGATGCAAAACTCAGATCTCAACTGGATTCTCGACAACACTGAACTGGGCTACACAATCGGAACAGAAGCTGCCGAGTTCGTCAACACTCACTATTCAGAAGAGAACAAGGCGCAGATTGCAATTATGAACTACCCGCAAACACCGATTCTTCTCGAAAGGGAGACTGGTATCCTTGCAGCACTTGAAGATATCGCGGCTGGTAAATACGAAGTGGTAGCACAGCAACCTGCACTTGATGCGGCAACAGCTTTGACAAATATGGAAACTATCATGCAAGCGAATCCCGACGTTAAAATCGTCTGCTCCATCGGTGCCGGCGGCGACATCGGTGCGAACGAAGCTTTCATGACGTCTACTGGTGGAAATATCCCTGAAGATATGGGTATCTTCTCTGCAGACGCAACACAGCAGCAGCTTGAAGCAATCGTAGCGGGACAGGCGACAAGAGCATCCGTTGGTTTCGAAGGATCCAACAAGAAGACTGCAGAAGCGGTTGTCGACCTGTACGAAAGACTGATGAACGGTGAGGAATTCCCGGAGCATGACCTTGTAAGACCGCTTCTGGTTATCGATGCTGACAACGCAGAAGAGTATCTGGCAGACTACAAATAAGTTCTATGTAGGGAAACTGAATGATGATGTGGAGTTGCTGCTGAGCGGCTCCACATTTGTTACGAGGATGGTGTGATAAAGATGAACGAAAAGTATGTGCTGCAACTGCAGAATATAACAAAAGAATATCCAGGGGTTCGGGCCCTCAACGATGTGTCCCTCGAAGTTAAGGAAGGGGAGATACTTGCCTTGATCGGTGAGAACGGCGCCGGAAAATCCACCTTGATCAAGACGTGTTCCGGCGCTGTCATCCCAACTTCAGGAAGAATCATAGTAAACGGCAAGGAATTCGAGCATATGACGCCGCAGCTGGCCCAGGAAAACGGGATAGCGATCATATACCAGGAATTCAACAATGTCAAAGGGCTTTCGGCTGCAGAAAACCTGTTTCTTGGAAACCCGATAAGAAAAGGCATCGTTGTCGACAAGAAGGCGATGGAGGAAGAAGCAAGGAAAGCATTTGAGCAACTGAACATAAAGATAGACCCGAAGACGCTGGTTGGGGACCTGACGGTTGGGTACCAGCAGATGGTGGAAATCGCAAAAGCAATCCAGCTAGATGCAAAGATTCTTATTATGGACGAGCCCTCGGCGCCCCTGACAAGCGCTGAAGTTGAAAGTATGTTCAAGGTCTGTGAACTGCTCAGGAAAAAGGGTGTATCGATCATATACATTTCCCACAGACTGGAAGAAATCTACAGACTGTCGGACAGGATTGTGGTGCTGCGTGATGGAGAGTATGTGAAAACACTGATAACAAAAGACTCCCATGTAGACGAACTGATTCGATTGATGGTCGGCCGTGACCTCAAGGAAACCTACCCGTCGAGAGAGTACTGCATCGACAAAGATGAAGTCGTCCTCGAACTTCAGAATCTTTACGGCAATGGCGACGAGGACATAAGCCTGAAGCTGCACAAGGGGGAAGTGCTGGGCCTGGGTGGTCTGGTAGGAGCCGGACGTACCGAATTGGCGGAAATGATATTTGGTGCCGTAAGGAAGCATTCGGGTAAAATCATTTTCAGAGGCAAGGAGATCGATCCGAAATCACCAAGGGAAGCCATTGATCTTGGCATTGCCCTTGTGCCGGAGGACAGGAAACGCCACGGTGCTCTGTTGGGGGTTTCGATCAAAAACAACATCAACATGCCTATATATAAAAGAATATCAAGAGCGTCGGTCATTGATTCGCGTAAGGAAATGACCATCGCCAAACAATATGAAAAGGATCTTCTGATTAAAACGCCGACACTGCAGCAGCTGGTCAAGAACCTCAGTGGTGGGAACCAGCAGAAGGTCATCATCGGGAAGTGGCTGGCAGCCAATTCCGAGCTGATCATTTTCGACGAGCCGACACGCGGCATCGATGTCGGGGCCAAGTTCGAGATCTACTCGTTGATCAACCAGCTGCTTAAACAGGGCAAGACAATTCTTCTCATCTCGTCGGAGATGGAAGAGCTGATGGGTATGTCGGATAGAATCATCGTCCTGTCCGAAGGCCGAATGACTGGAGAACTCAAAAAGAAGAATTCGACCAGAATGCCATCATGCGTATGGCATCAGGCGTTTAGGAGGAATAACAATGAAAAGCACCGCACTCAATATATTGAAGGATAAAGCGATCTGGATCGTTTTTCTCATCCTGTTCATAGGATTCACCATAGCCAACCCAAGGTTCATCTCGGCCGGCAATCTGTTTACAATTGCCCGCCAGGTAGCCGTTTTCGGAATCGCTTCCATCGGTATGACCTTTGTCATTCTTATTGCTGGAATCGACCTGTCAGTGGGTTCGATTATCACCTTTGTCAACGTTATCGCAGCCTACCTCATGGTCAACATGGGTACAGGCATGGTGACGGCGGTTGTCGTTTCCCTTGTGCTGGCGATGCTGGTCGGCCTTTTGAACGGCTTCCTCATCTCCACCATCGGCATTTCGGCAATCATCGCCACCTTCGCCACCCAGACCATCTTCAAGGGTGCTTCCTACCTGATCAGTGGAGGAACGCCTATATACGGTTTCGATGAGAGATTCAAGATCATAGGGCAAGGCTATCTCGGTCCGGTACCCGTGCCGGTCATCATCATGATTGCCTGCTTCGCTCTCGGTTCTTTCATCCTAAATAAGAGTTATTTCGGGCGCTACTTCTATGCAGTCGGTGGAAATGAGGATGCTTCAAGGCTTTCCGGTATCCGTGTAGGACGCACCAAGTATCTTGTCTATGCGCTTTCCGGTCTGTTTGCTGGCCTTGCCGGTATCGTCATGCTGTCCCGTACAAATTCGGCGCAGCCTACAGCGGGTCTTGGCTATGAATTCGATGTTATCACATGCGTTGTCCTCGGTGGTGTGTCCATCATGGGTGGTTTCGGCAAGATTTCGAATGTCGTCGCCGGCGTTCTGATTATCGGTATCCTGACTAACGGCATGGTGCTTATGAATGTCAGCACCTACATGCAGATGATTGTAAAAGGTATCGTCCTGGCATTTGCTGTAGGATTCGACAGCTATCAGAAAATCCGCGCAGCGAACTAAGAGTTTAGGATTCTTCGATACTTCTATTTAAAAAAAGGTTTTTTAAAACAACTTGTTGAAAGTGAGCGGATTTCCTTTTATAATAGTGTTAAGTATAAAAATCATTAGATGAAGGGAGAGAAGGTCGCTGGCAGCAGGTACCGAAACCTATGAATATTCAAGATATCAAACAAAACAATCGAAATAAGATCTACTTCTATATACGGGACAAGGGCATGGCAACGACGAAAGACATTGCTTATGATTTGAGGCTTAGCTTGCCCACGGTCACCCAGAACCTCGAGTATTTGGCGGAACAGGGCTTGATTGATTCCAACCGCAAGCTTGAAAAGAAGTCTGGGGGGCGGAATCCAATTGCGCATGCCTATGTTCCGGATGTCAAAGTCGCAATCGGGCTGGATGTGGCAAAGCATTACATCATTTCAGTTGTTGTGGATCTGAGCGGCAATGTGGTCAAGTATATCTACAAGAGGAAGGATTACGAAAGAACCGAGGAGTACCTGAAGCTTCTTGGTGATACGGTAGAGGAAATCATTGACAGCATTTCCCTTGACAGGGAGAAGATTCTTGGCGTAGGCATTGCCATGCCTGGACTTGTCAGCCATGAGGAAGGCTATGTGGTGGACGGCAGGGTTATCGACAACACGGGTATGACCTGCGAGGAAGTCTCGAAGTACATTGACTATCCAACCAAACTGCTTCATGATTCCTATTCCGCGGGCTTTTCTGAAAGCTGGATGGCTACTGATCTTCATACGCTCTTCTATTTAAGTCTAGGGGACAGTGTGGGTGGATCAGTGTTGGTCAATGACAACATCTTCATGGGTGAAGGGTTGTACAGTGGTGAGATCGGCCATATCAAGCTGGTACCTAATGGGAAACCATGTTACTGCGGTCAAAAAGGCTGCCTTGACTCTTACTGCAATGCCCAGGTTTTATCCGTTCATACAGACGGTGATTTGGATCTGTTTTTCGAAAAACTCGTCCAGGGCGATGAATCGCTACTCGAAGTCTGGGATTCTTATCTGGATTACCTTGCTATAGCAATCATTGATGCGAGGATGATGTATGGAAGTGCGATTATCCTTGGCGGCTATGTAGGTGTCTATATGGAAGACTATATGGAAGACATCTATAAGAAACTGGATGCGCAAAGTCCTTTCGGCGAGAAGGCCAAAGACTATTTGCATCTGTGCAAAAAGAAGAAGTCCGCAGTAGCTACAGGCTCGGCGCTCTTCTTTGTTGATCAGTTTTTCAATAATATGTAATAAATATGTTAGAGCGATCTTCTATGGAGCGTATTAGGCAAACGTTAACTATAGCGTATCCTATCTTTTCAGCGCCGAATAGAAGATTCTTTAACGTTCAGTGCAGCGCTGCACTAGGGATAGCGAAAATATGAGGAGGCAGCAAAAATGACATTTGACAAGAACGCAATCAAACAAGCGATATTTGGTGGGAGGACGGCTCTCGGTATTGAACTGGGATCGACACGAATTAAGTCGGTTCTGGTTGGTGTGAATGATGAACCCATTGCATCGGGGGGGCATGAATGGACCAACAGTTATATCGACGGCATCTGGACCTACGACCTTGACGATGTGTGGAAAGGTGTGCGGGAGAGCTATAGGGATATGGCGGCCGATGTGAAGGAAAAGTACGGTATCGAGCTGGAAACGGTGGGGGCGATTGGTTTCAGCGGTATGATGCATGGATACGTGGCGATGGACAAGAACGACAGACAGCTGGTGGCTTTCCGTACATGGAGAAACAATCTTCAGGGCGAGGCTTCTGCGGCGTTGACGAAACTGTTCAACTACCCGATTCCCCAGCGCTGGAGTGTGGCCCATCTCTACCAGTCGATTCTGAATAATGAAGAGCATGTGAAGGATGTGGCGTTCGTATCGACCCTTGCAGCCTATGTCCACTGGCAGCTGACCGGTGAGAAAGTTATTGGCGTAGGCGAAGCTTCCGGTATGTTCCCGATCGATATTGAGACGGCGGATTACAACAGTCGCATGATGGGCCAGTTTGACGAAATAGCGAAGGAAAAAGGTTTCTCATGGCGTCTTGGCGATGTATTCCCGAAGGTCCTTGTGGCTGGGGAGGATGCGGGGACCTTGACTGAAGCAGGCGCGAAGCTGCTGGATCCTGCGGGTAAGCTGAAGGCAGGTATCCCTATGTGTCCGCCTGAAGGTGATGCCGGCACTGGGATGGTTGCGACAAACAGTGTTGCGGTGAGGACCGGGAATGTTTCTGCAGGCACTTCCGTTTTTGCCATGATTGTACTGGAAAAGGAGCTTTCCCGTGTTTATGAGGAAATCGATCTGGTTACAACACCGGCAGGAAAACTCGTGGCGATGGCGCATTCCAACAACTGTACTTCCAACCTTGATTCCTGGATAGGCCTTTTTGCCGAGGCGTCTGCTGCACTGGGCGTGGAAGTGGATATGACAACACTGTACAAAACGTTGTATACAAAAGCGCTCGAAGGGGATCCTGACTGCGGCGGCCTGCTGGCTTATGCATATCTATCGGGTGAGCATGTGACCCACTTCGAGGAAGGGCGTCCGCTCTTCGCCCGTTCATCGGACAGCAATTTCAATCTGGCGAACTTTATGCGGGTGAATCTGTTCACTTCTTTGGGTGCGATGAAGATTGGGCTTGATATCCTGCTGAAACAGGAAGGTGTGAAGGTGGACGAGATTCTGGGACATGGTGGTTTGTTCAAGACGAAGGGAGTTGGACAGCGCTTTATGGCGGCTGCGGCAAATGTACCGGTCTCCGTTATGGAAACGGCAGGAGAGGGCGGCGCTTGGGGCATTGCGCTTCTGGCCTCCTACATGATCAATGGAAAAGACGGGGAATCCCTCGATGAATACCTTAAACGCAAAGCCTTTGCCGACCAGCAAGGCGAAAAAATGGATCCGGATCCTGCTGATGTAGCCGGATATGAAGCATTCCATCAAAGGTATATGCAGTGCCTGCCTGTAGAAAGGGCAGCAGTTGACTATTTGAGATAGGAAAGGTGCCGGGGAGTAAAACATTCCCTCCCGGGGAGTAAAATATTTCCTCCCCGGGAGGGAATGTTTTACTCCCCGGCACCTCTAATCATCAGGCCAAGGCCTGTTCGATATCCTTCCGGATCTTTTCCGGAGGTACAATGGGAAGGTACCGTTTGATGACGTTGCCTTTTCTGTCTATCAGGAACTTGGTGAAGTTCCAGCTGATGTCCCTGCCGAACAAGGCGGGGGCTTCTTTTTTCAGGAAACGGAACAGGGGATGTGCATGGCTGCCGTTGACATCGATTTTCTTGAACATGGTGAAGGTGACGCCGTAGTTCATCCTGCAGAATGATGCGATTTCTCCACTCGTACCGGGTTCCTGGTTGCCGAACTGGCTGCACGGAAAACCCAGAATCTCAAAACCATCATCCCTGTAGTCGTCATAGAGCTTCTGAAGACCGGCAAACTGTGGGGTGAATCCACATTTGCTGGCGGTGTTGACAACCAGGACAACAAGGCCTTTGTAGGCATCCATGCCGATTCTACTGCCTTCGATGTCTATAGCTGATAATTCGTAAAATGTCATATGATCCACTCCTTTGATAACGATTATTGGTCAGTCTTTGGCCAAGCCCTTCATAACACTTTGGGTCAGCATTATAAGTGTTGCTGCAATGACGTTTGTAAAAAAGCCGTTGATCATTATGCCTGGCACAAGTGCGTCTGCAAGAACCAGTGTGACGGCGCTTATGATTAGTGCGAACAGGCCAAATGTAACCAGTATAAACGGGATTGAAAGCAGCATGAGAAGTGGCTTGACTGTCATATTGACCAGCAACAGCACCAGTCCGATGACTGCTAGGGAGACATATGAATGGATGACTACATTGTCCGTCAGTCTCGACATGATATAGAGGACAAGGACAATGCCGATGTATTTAGCTCCGAGTTTTGTCATTATTCCACATACACTTTCACAGTCATAAGCCCGTTTGTCGGGTCTGTTGTCGTTACGTCGACGATGGTCGGATCTTCCAGTGTTCCATTCAGGACCTCCTCGATAATTCTGCAGAATTCGCATGGCTGGAAGTCGCCCTGGATTGTTGTGGTGCATACGGGGCACTTCCCTGGTGCTTTATATTGCATGGATTCACCTTCCTTCTTGTGCTATATAATCATTATAGCATGAATTATATGAATTTTTGGGTGGTGCCGGGGAGTAAAATCGATGAATACACTACACATACTTGGAACCGGTAATGCTGCTGTGACAAAATGCTACAATACCTGTTTTGCAATCAAGTTGGATGAAGAGGACTATCTGCTCGTCGATGGCGGAGGAGGGAATGGGATCCTTGCCCAGCTCAAGCATGCTGAAATTACGCTCCACAACGTACACCATCTGTTCCTGAGCCATGCCCATACAGACCATATCTTGGGTGTTGTCTGGGTGCTTAGGGTCATAGCCCTGCAGGTGAATCGGGGTCAATACGACGGGCATCTGACAGTTTACGGCCATCGGGATGTTCTGGATAAGCTGGATACTATCTGCAACCTGACAATCGGCAAGGCTTATGGAAATGTGAAAGGAAACAATATCTTCTTCAAGTTGGTCGAGGACAAGCAGAAGTTCGAAATACTTGGCTATGAAATGGAGAGCTTCGACCTGGGATCCACCAAGGAGAAGCAGTTCGGTTTCCAAATGACGTTGAAGGACGGCCAGAGACTGGCTTT
>CAXXGE010000007.1:0-246777 GCA_963677915.2 Vallitaleaceae bacterium
CTCTCAATGAAGTTCCGAATGAATGAGGTCTTGCCCGATCCCAGGTATCCGCTTGTCAGTATGATTTCATTCATGGAAAAACAGCTCCTCTTCTGTCAGGATTGATTTACTTCTTGCTTTCTATAGCTTCGAACAGTTCCTCACGGCCTGGTATGATCGATGACCATTTAAGTTCGCCATTGATATAAAGCGACGGAAGGTTCGTCACACCATTTTCCTGCATCTCGCGATATTTTCCAATTGCGTGTATTTATACTCCACCGTGTCGATTTCATCACCGTAGTGTTCTTTCGCCTTCACTACCGCGTCCCACATGTATGTGCATGCTGCGCATGTCGCTGAATCCAGTGTAAACACTTCGACGAACGGCTTTTTGAGCGCGTCATAGTCCGGCAGTTCCACATCGATGTCCAGTTCCGGGCTCTCATAGTTCTTGACCATCTCGCGCACCGCTCAGTCTCTTTGACAGCCTGGGCTACACCAATAGCGTTCTCCTTCGGCACATCATACGGCATGTCACAGCCTGGTGCTACGATCAGCTTCCCATGGCTGATATTGCCCAGCAAGTCGACCACATACTTCATATTCTCCTGCTGGGTACCATGGAGCATCAGTGTTGTCAGAGGGATGTTGCCGCCTATGGTGATGCCGTACCTGTCAGTGATTTCCTTCGCCTTGATGATGTCCACGTTCTCGTCGATCGACACGCTGTCAGGTTTCGTCTTGCACATGACCTCCATCTGTCTTGTGGCATTCCCGCAAACGAAGAACGAGGACAGGGCGCCTTTTTGCCTCACGTGTTCAAAGATCGTCTCAAAAGGCTCGTGGCACATAGCCTCGAAGTGGTCAGGAGATATCTGGGACACCAGCGGATCAACGACGGCGATGACATCCATGCCCGCTTCAATGTAATAGTCCGCCATCTTAAGAGCCACTTCCGTCGTGAAGTCCATCAGCTCTTTTACATAGTTCTCGTCCAGGATCATGTCCATGAAGATCTCGTTGCCTCTCAGGTGGGAGGCCAGTGTGAAAGGTCCGCAGATCAGGCCGTACAGCGCCGTGTCGGCCCCTACCGCTCCTTCATCCGCGACATTGCATCCAGCACCATCGGGATTCTGCCTTTATCCTTCTCTGGAAGCTCGCATCTACAGGGAATCTCACGGTTTTCCTGCAGTGGATGAGTCTTTACCGACGGTGGTGCGTCGTCCGCCCATACCAACTCGCATCCGAGAATCTCAGCTTCCACTTGGAGGTCAAAGACCACCGGCATGCCGTCGGGCGTGTAGAGGTCATGGGCTTCCAGCAGCGACTCGACCAGCTTGTCAGCGTCCGTCAGAACCTCTGTTGCCGTGTAACCCTTTAGTGAACCAGCATGCACGCCGGTGAATGGCAGCCATGCCACACGATCCACATCTTCGCCTTTGATTGTTTTTATAATTCGTTCTTTTCCTGTCATTGTCTTCTCCTTTTAATACCGAAATTTTTTTGCGTCTATAGCCATTTTAATTCTTTTTCAGAATGTCATATTGGATATTCTTAATGATTTTGTATATTTTTAGTCTTGAGACTTTCCATACAGAAAACCCCTGGTTCCATACGCGGAACCAGGGGTTTTCCCATCAGTCGTCATAGTGATTCTCTGAATTTTTTCGGATTCATGCAACAAGGGCTGTAAATGTTTTCGTGAAGTGGCTTTGGTCGTGGAATCCGACCATATTGGCTATGTCGGCAATGTTGATGTCTTTGTTTTTGAGCAGGGTCTTGCTGTTGTTGATCCTCACTTTGTTCAGATACCTATTGAATGTCGTGCCGGTCTCTTTTCCAAATATCTTGCTGAAATGCTGCGGACTGAAGAACACATGCGATGCGACCTCCTCAAGGGTCAACTTGTTCATGTAGTTTCCCCTGATATAGTCCATGGCTTTGAAAATCGCGTCCTTGTGTTTGGCTTCTCCGAACCTGAAGACGGACATCGTGAATCTCCTGCAGACATTGGCCAGCCACTCGGTCAATTCGTCGGCAGTTCGGAATCTGTGGATTTCATCCAGATAGGAGTAGTTGAGACCGAACACTTCCTCGACCTGGGCTCCGCCCTCAAGCGCCGCTCTGGAAAGCAGCACGACCAGTTCCAGCACCCTTGATTTCAATGATTGGAAGTCACCTCCGAAAGTCGTGAAAACCCGAAGCATGATCTGGTCCAGAAGCTTGGTTGCACCTTTTTGATCACCTGATGGCAATCAGGTTCATCAGCTCCCTTTCCTTTTCGATAGGATACAGAGCCCCATCCTCGACAGAACCTCCCATTGACTGGATACGGTTGATATAGCCTGTCGTTTCGCTGCGTACTTCCATTCCCTTCCTGTCTGCCAGGAATCCCTCATATGCGAGAGGGGTCGATATAATGCATGCCTGCAAAGAGCAGATTCGCAAGGGCTTTGACCCGCTTAGTTGATACTAAGGGGATTACATCCAGACAATCAAGAATCTGCTGCTCGTTCAAGTCTTTCATCAGGCTGTTTTTCCGTATGCTATCGACAAGGAACTCGTCCGGCCGGCGTCATCATCAGCGGTCCTGCCACAATGGCTCCTGCTATGCCGTCGTTCATGAGTGGTGTAGTGAAATAGATTAGGCTGTACGGGCAGAAGAAGATATAGCTTCCCCCATATATAGCAGCCTGGGTAGGCACCATATAGAAAACTCTCCTTCAGTAGGTCATATCGAATCCGAGCGCCTGATAGATGCCTGGTTCCGGCCCCTCTGATTTCATTATATTTCCTGCATTGTCGATCAGCATGCATGTCAGGTCTGCGGAATCGGCAAAATTGTCCACTATGTAATTCGCTTTTTCAATATCGAAACCATAAGTTTCCATCTGTAACACCACCAATGATATGCCTTTTGTCTATCAGTATATCACCTGGTTTACCTCGTATCAACAAGAGGAAACTAGATCGATTATTGACTAGTGTATATGCACAGCACAAAGAGAGAGCTATATCATATTTTATATTGAAAGTTGCATATTCATTTTTACATCCTCAAATCTCAATACTCGCATCTTGAAACCTTTTTAAATATCACCCAAAAACCATCAGCGCGCTATTTTTATATACACCTTATTATCCATTTTCTTATACTTTAATTTTTAGATATATTGTGCAACCTATTTATAATGCTACCATTTTTAGATCCTATATAACTTTCTCATTTGTAATCATTACGTCACCTTCTTCCCCTATGCCTTAACCTTTACAACAACTTTCCTTATATTCATCGGCGCATCCACCATACATCCTGGTCTGTGGATGTCTTTCGGGAAAAAAATGCAGTAACACCCCTCCGAAGATACGATAAAGTTCTCTTTTCCTATGTTTTCGTGGAAATATATGTCATTTTCAGGCTGTTCATCTATGATAACTGATTCTCCGATATCAGGTGCATACCCTAGTGTAGTGTATCGTTGATATTTAAGTAAATACTTTGCCTGAAAATGCTGATTTCAAGCCGTTTTTATAGTATAATAAAAGAAACGGCGGTGATTGAAAATGGCAAGAAAAAAGAAGTATGTAATCGCATTAACAGATGACGAATTAAAGACTTTAATGTCTGTAAAACGCAAGAAAAAAACAACAAAAACTGTCAGATGCAGATGTCAGATATTGATATATCTTGATGAAGCCCATGGCAAAGCATATACTCAGGAACAATGTGCCAATTCTGTTGGTGTCTGTATAGCTACCGTATACAATGTAATCAAGTATTTCGTTGATGGTGGTCTTGAAAAGGTTCTTTCGTATGGCAGAAACATTAACTCTGATAATGCACGCCGAAAACTGGATGGCCGTGCAGAAGCAAAACTTATTGAAATAGCATGCGGACCTGTACCTGAAGGTCATTCCAGATGGACTCTTCGTCTTTTGGAGGATAAAGCAAAAGTGGAACTTGATGTTCCTGTCAGCAAAGATGCAATAAGAAGAGCCTTAAAAAAAACAAATTGCGACCTCACAAAAAACGACTACTGGTGCATCCCGCCAAAAGAAAATGCCGAATTCGTAGCGTGCATGGAAGATGTCCTTGATGTCTATGAACAGCCTTATAATCCATTACAACCAGTCGTATGTATGGACGAAAAACCTTACCAACTCCTTGGTGAATCAAGAGATCCATTGCCAATGAGAAAAGGCAGCGATCAAAAGATTGATTCAGAATATGTCAGAAAAGGCACCTGTAGTATATTCGTTTTCACCGAACCATTGGGTGGAGTCAGACATTTGAACGTTTGCAGTCGTCGTACTTCAATAGACTGGGCCAAAGAAATCAAATGTATGGTTGATGTTCACTACCCGGATGCTGAAAAGATCATATTGATTATGGATAATCTGAATACACATAAAATTTCATCGCTTTACAAAGCCTTTCCGCCAGCAGAAGCACGAAGAATCGCAAAGCGACTAGAGGTACATTACACTCCGAAGCACGGAAGTTGGTTGAACATAGCTGAAATTGAACTGAATGTGATGACAAGGCAATGTCTTAAACGAAGAATCGACAATATTGATACACTCCGTTCAGAATTGTCAACATGGGAATCAGAGCGAAACAATAACTCAGCTGGAGTCACTTGGCAATTTACAAATAGCCAAGCAAGAACAAAATTAATCTCACTATATCCAACGATTGAGATAGCAGATGAGTGCAAGTAAATACAAATGCGTTTATTTATAAATATCAACGATACACTACACTAGTTTCTCTGTTCCCCTGACAACAAACTGGACATCGATGTAGTCTTTATGTGTCTCCGGCCTTTTCGTTTCAATAGGTGTTGTTTCGATATCCATGACGATTGCATAGATATCCTCGCCGTTAATCTCATACTTACCAGGTTCCATGGAAAGAAAATCATTTTCCATAATATATTTTAATGCCATGCGGATTCCTTCAGGATAATAGTACACGTCTTCTTTGGTGAAAACCGATGAGAAAATCACGAAATCCCTCCCTCTATCTTAATCTGTTTTCCTTTTATAATCACCGACTTGATTTCCAGATTCTCATCAAGCAACACCAGGTTGGCACTTTTTCCCGGAGTAATGCTGCCAAAGTGCTCATAGATACCGATTGCCATAGCAGGATTCACAGTCGCGCACTTCACCGCGGTCTCCAGAGGTATTCCGACGTTCCGAACGACATTGCGGACGCAATCCATAAGATTCATAACTGAACCTGCTATTGTTCCATCAGGCAATATGGCTTTGTTTCCTGTTACCTTGACAGTCTGTCCACCTAAGTCGTATTCTCCATCTGCCAATCCCGTAGCCCTCATGCTGTCGCTTACCAGGATAATCCTGTCCTCCCCGAACATTTTGAATGTTGCCCGTATGACGCTTGGATGAATATGCACGCCGTCACATATCAATTCGACATGGGAATTTTCAACATCAAATGCTGCCCCTATCACCCCTGGATCTCTGTGACTGAAGGGAGGCATGGCATTGTATAGATGCGTGACATGACTTGCCCCTTTTTCAAACGCGTTGCGCGCAATCGAGTAATCTGCTGTAGTGTGAGCCAGCGACAGGACGACCTCATCCTTTAGATTAGATATAAAATCATCCGCTCCCTCGGTTTCAGGTGCAATTGATACCAGCCTAAACATGTTTCCCGATTTTTTCTGCAACCGCCGGAACATCTCTGCGTCCGGCTTATGAATATAGTCTGCATTCTGAGCTCCCTTTTTTTCAGCAGATATGAAGGGCCCTTCCATATTCAGGGCACAAAGAACCGAACCATTTTCCCCCTGATATGTTGCAACCGTCTCACAAATATGCTCCAGACGTCCTTCATCGAGAGTCATCGTCGCGGGACACAACGTCGTTATACCGTTCCTTGCCTGATATTCTGTGATAGCTCTTATAGCTTCATGCCTTCCGTCGCATAAATCATAGCCCATACACCCGTGCATATGAATGTCCGTAAGGCCTGGTATTGCATACAGACCGGTTGCATCGATTTCATCGTCGGCAACTGGCTGGCTTCCTGTAAATTTCTCGCCCTGAATGTAAATATCCTCGACTTGAAATTCATTTTTTTCTGTAAAAACCATAGCGTTCTTTATTATCATATGCCAATCCTCCTCGTGTTGATCTCGTCATCGTCACAAAGGTATTTTCGATAGAGCCGCTTCATCACCTACGAGTACTACATCATTGTGCATCTGCAGGATTGAGGCCGGCACCGATGGAGTAACCGGACCGAAGAATGCTCTATTGACAATGTCTGCTTTGTTCTCACCGCTAACTACTACCAGTATCTTTCTGGACTGCATGATAGTTTTTATACCCATTGTATACGCATATTTTGGCACTTCCTCCTGATTTTCGAACAATCTGGAATTGGCGGCAATTGTGCTTTGTGTAAGCGTCACACAGTGGGTGCCTTTTTCAAATGCTTCATCCGGCTCATTGAATCCGATATGACCATTATGTCCAAGCCCTAGAAGCTGTAGGTCGATTCCGCCCAATTTGTGGATGACACTGTTGTATCTTTCACATTCAGCCTTGTCATCGATAGCCATACCGTTAGGCAAATAAGTGTTTTCATCTTTTATGTTGACTTGGGAGAACAGATGCTGGTTCATGAAATAATGGTAGCTGTGTTTGCTATTTGGGGCCAGTCCCTTGTATTCATCCAGATTGACCGATTTTGCATCAGCAAAATCAAGATCCCCTTTTTTGTACCATTCCACTAGCTGCTTATAAATACCTATCGGTGTAGAACCCGTAGCCAAACCAAGTGCGCAGTTCGGCTTCATGATCACTTGAGCCGATATGATATTGGCTGCCTTCCTGCTCATATCATTGTAATCCTTAGCTTTGTAGATTTTCATGTTCTTTTTGCTCCTATCCAATCAATCACTATATTTAGTATTCTATCTGATTCCATTTTAATACCCTTTTCGTCAAACATGAAGCTTTCAAAGCTTTTCTGGAATTACTTTCACATTAGGTCGAAAAAGCTAATCCAGCAAGCTCCCTGCCACCTCTTTTGTGTATCTACTGTCAGAGTTTCCCACATTAATTGCTGTGCTAATAGGTCAATGATATAATTGTGATTACATCAATAACCAATCAAATGAAGGGATCTGGAATTACAATTATGATGAAATTCGATACGTCACGCTTCAGAAACGTAACAATTGCATTAAACACGCCATTCAAACCGGACGGAGACGTAGACTATGAGGCTACAAAAGCCTTGACTCGCCATTTCCAAAAAAAAGGTGTTAAGAGCATGTATGTCTGCGGAAGTACCGGCGAAGGTTTTCTGTTGGACAACGAGGAACGCAAGCAAATAGTGGACACTATTATGACAGAAGCTGGCGACAGCATGAACATCATTGTCCATGTGGGTTGTCCATCGACCAGACATTCAGCACAGTTGGCAAGGTTCGCAGAGCAAGCTGGTGCAACGGCGACGTCTGCTGTCCCGAGCGTCTATTACCGCCCGGGTGAAGAAGGTGTCTTCCGCCATTGGACCGCCATCACTGAAGCTGCCGACTTACCTTTCTTCATCTACAACATCCCGCAGCTGACAGGCTTCAATCTATCGATGGACCTGTTCAATAAAATGCTTGAAAACGAGCGTGTGGCAGGAATCAAGTGTTCTTCCGAGCCGGTTCAGGATATCATGCGTTTCAAGCAAGCAGGCGGTGAAGACTTCATTGTATTCAATGGTCCGGACGAACAGTACCTGGCCGGACGGATCATGGGTGCAGACGCTGGCATCGGCGGCACCTACGGCGCCATGCCTGAATTGTTCCTCAAGCTTGATGAACTCATCAATCGCGGTGAATTTAACAAAGCTTATGGGCTGCAGGCAACTATCACCGAATTCATCTACCGACTGTTGAGATTCCCTTCTCTATACGGCGCGGTGAAGACCCTTATCGGCATGGACGGATGTCGTATTGGAGATCCAAGGCTTCCTTTCCTGCCTGTCAGCGAAAAGGATCCAGCGATCATCTCTCTTTATAGCGATATACAGAAAGCTGTTGACGCAGCAAGTTCATTATAGTAAATAGTCAAAATTAAAAATGGCTGTGTGCCGCAACGTCGGCACACAGCCATTTTTCACTTTCAAATAATATCAATACTTCATACAGTAGTATACTGCACCAACAATACCCGCATTGTTGCCAAGACTTGCGGCTTCAATCCTAAGGTTTTCTCTAAAGGCGACCATAACGTTCGCCAGCACCTTCTCTCTGACCTTTGATATAAACAGGTCCTCCTGCACACTGACGCCCCCTCCAATCAGAATCGCTTCAGGATTGAAAATATGTGTCAGGCTGACCAGACCAGAAGCAATATGCCCTATCCATTCATTAATGACATCTTCAATTTGAGCATTGCCCTGTTCCAAAAGGCTAAAAATCAACCTTCCGTCAATATTGGAAGGCTTGATTCCCAGTTCTTCAAGAATACCGGCATCCTCGCGTACCTGTTCCACAAGCGCCTTCATTGATGCGTAACGCTCGTAGCAGCCCGTATTGCCGCATGTACATGTCTTTCCTGTATCGTTGATTGAGAAATGACCAAGTTCCCCGGCAATCCCCCTATGTCCTAGCAGGATCTCCGAGTTGATAATCACGCCTCCTCCGATGCCTGTTCCAATAGTGATGACGATAGCGTTACTGAAGTCTTTTGCGCTTCCTACCCATTTCTCTCCAATGGCCACGGCATTAGCATCATTGATGACCGTTGTGTGCAGGCCGTATTTCCTCTCCAGTTCTTTCTTGATTTCAGAGCCTTCCCAATTCTTTATATGCCCTGCGCTGCCGATAACCTTCCCTTGATAGGCATCAATCTGTCCTGTAGCCGAAACCCCGACACCTTCGAGGTCGCCGGGCACCATGCTCAGGCCGTCCAAAAAACGGTCGATACAATTAAGGACAGTATCAAGAATCGGCGTATCATAGTCGTCGAACGCCACGTCATAAGAACTGGCATGGCTTATTTTGCCATGCCCGTTCACTATGCCCATCTTTACTGAAGTGCCTCCAATATCGATGCCAAGATAATTCAAATCCATCACCTCTTTTTTTCCGCTGCAATAAAGCGGCTTGCTATTTCCTTCGGTCTTGTAATGGCACCGCCAACCACCACGGAATACGCACCGTTTTCGAACATTTTTGTCACCTGCTCAGGATAGTGTATTCTTCCCTCGGCGATGACAGGGATTGTTACGGTTTTAGCCAGTTTTTTCACCAGTTCGGAGTCCGGTCCGCTGGATTTCGGGGAGTTTTCTGTATAGCCACTCATAGTTGTTCCAACGAGGTCCACCCCAGCTTTCCAGGCGTTGACTCCTTCCTCATAATTAGAAATATCTGCCATCAGAACGATGTCCGGGTATTTCTCCTTGATCAGTGCAATATACTCACCTACCGCGAGTCCGTCGCCACGCTTTCTCAGTGTACAGTCAAGTGCCACTATATCCGCTCCTGCATCGACAAGCTGGTCGACTTCCAACATCGTAGCCGTGATATACGACTCATACCCCGGGTACTCCTTCTTAATCAAACCGATAACAGGCAGTCCAGTCTCTTGCTTGATCGAGATGATATCATTTATACCATTGGCCCTGATAGCACAGGCACCAGCCTCCTTCGCTGCCCTAGCCATCAGGTACATAATGGAATTATCCTCCACATACAGCGGCTCTCCCGGCAATGCCTGGCAAGAGACAATGACCTTTCCCTGTATTGTATTCAATAGTTCACTCTTTGTCATAAGCCACCTCTGGTTCTTTCCTCTTTTTGATACTTGCAGCATATATGTCCTTCACTGTTTCTGAACGTTGTTATCGGATATCCGCATTCGCTGTCTGTAAAGGGATAGTCGGTTCTGTAATGTGAACCCCTGCTTTCCTTTCGGAGCAGGATTGCGTTCAGCACGTGCTTACTGACTTCAATGCAGGCAATAAGTTCATATGTGTCCCTGATTTCTCTAAAGTACTCAACACTATCTCTCAACATGACGACCGGTTTTTTCACTATTCCTTTTTCAATTTCATCCAGTTCCACCAAGGAATCCCGAACCTTAGATTCCGTCCTCTCCAACATTGCCGCACGAAAATTCAACTCCTGTACGCGTTCTGTCAGCTTTCTCGCCTCTGATATACGAAACAGCTCGACGTCCTCTGGCATGTCAGCACATTCCTGTTGATGTTCAGCATATCTTGCAGCATTCCTGCCTGCAATTCTCCCGAAAACCAGTCCGTTGGCAGTCGAAAGGCCGCCGATACGGTCAGCGCCGTGCATCCCTCCAGTTGCCTCGCCACAGGCGTATAAACCCGGGATTCCCGTTTCGCATTGCGGGTTTATTCTTATTCCGCCGTTTGAGGCATGGTAGAAGATACCAAGCTGCACTTCTTCATCCATCGTCAAATGCTTATTCTCCCTCAACCAGTTGAAGTATATTCTGACAAACTCCTGCGGGTTATCTTTAATGGTTTTTTTATACCTTAAAGTGACACCCCTTTCATCTTTGCTGAATCGCCTGAATATTTCGAAGTCTATCCACTTCGATTCCAGCCTGCTTGTAAAGGGACCATGGGTCGACCTCATTTCAAGCAACCTGTCTAGTTCGTCTGGACTATATCCCTCGAATATGGATGCACCTGCTGACGGGTCCAAAAACTCGCTATGAATGAATATCTTCTCGTTGAATATCGTCTTTGGAGCTTTTGTCAGAAAACCTGGCATCATTTGCATGAACTCGATATTTACAAGCTCTGCGCCCGCCTTCAATGCAAGGTAATGTCCCATCGCCTTGATGTCTGATGTATTGAGTCGATATTTGAAAAGTCCTCCGAGTCCACCTGTAGCGATGACCATGCTTTTGCATTCTATCCTAGAAATCCCATATTCAAGATGTACCCCTATGGCTGAGACGACTTTCCCTCCAGCACTCATCGTATCGATGATTTCCACATCCGGCATAAGCCTGACTCTTGCTTGTTCAAGCCTAAGCGAAAGCGCATCTTTGGCTCCCTTCTGGACAATGCCATTCCAGCTGCGGCTTTTATGGTCGAAACAAGGTATGAAGGCTTTCTCGTCTTTATTTTCTGCTTCCCTAAGAGGCACGCCATAGTCCTTCAAGACCCCGATGCTTTCATCGATATGTTCAATAAAGACATCGACAAGCTCATCGTCGCTCATGTTCATGCCTACGTCCTTGATTGTCTCTTTTAGATCGTCTATATCTTCTGCATTTTCAGGACCTATTAACCCGAACCCCCACGTGCCAGGATAGAAGCTGGAGCCCGAGAAAATGTTCCTTGAGCTGACAAGGCATACCTCGGCCCCTTTTTCGGCTGCGGACAGCGCGGCCATAATTCCAGCAATGCCCGCTCCAACAACCAGGACATCCGTCCTATACACTTTATCGACTTTCATTTTCCTTGTCACCGTTCAATCTTCCTATAGTATCCACTGCAAAATGGCATGCGACATAATGCTCTTTACCGCCAACTTCATATCGGACCAACTCGGGTCTTTGCTCCTTGCAGACTGCCTGGCAGTATCTGCATCTTGTATGGAAACTGCAACCGGACGGCGGGTTGACCGGACTCGGAACATCACCTTCCAGCAGGATCCGTTTCTTTTCATAATCGATGTCTGCAACAGGTATCGCCGAAAGCAGCGCTTGCGTGTAGGGATGGATAGTGTGCTTGTATAGTTGCTCGGCATCGGTCAGTTCGACAATCCTACCCAGATACATAACAGCGATTCGGTCGCTGATGTATTCCACCACACTTAGGTCATGGGTGATGAAGATATACGTAAGATTCTTTTCCTCTTTTAGCTTCTTCAAGAGTTTCAGCACCTGCGCTTGGATTGATACGTCAAGAGCACTGACGGCTTCATCGCAGATGACCAGTTCCGGGTTTATACAGAGAGCTCTGGCTATTCCAATCCTCTGCCGTTGCCCACCGGAGAACTCGTGCGGGAAACGATCCATGTACTCCCTGCGCATGTTGACCGCTTCCAGGATGTCACCTATTATTTTCCGCCGTTCATTTTTCGTTTTGACCCCGAATTTCTTTAGTGGATCTGAGAGCGACTGGTAAATCGTGAACGATGGATTTAGTGATGAATGGGGATCCTGGAAAACAATCTGGATTTTCTTCCGCGCCTCGTCCATGTCTTCCTTATTAAGACTTGCTAAGTCTTTCGGGGCACCTTCAAAATGGTAGACCATCTCACCTTCAGTCGGTTTATACAGTTGAAGTATCGTTTTACCCAGCGTCGTTTTTCCGCACCCAGACTCTCCAACGAGTCCCAACGTCTCCCCTTTGTAGACGGTCAGGTCGATATCGTTTACAGCTTTCACATGGTTGACCGTCTTCCCAAGCCATCCTCCTTTGATAGGAAAATGTGTTTTAAGCCCTTTTATGACCAAAAGCGGTTCTTTCACTTGGTTATTCGACATCAGCCATCACCTCCTGGCATTTGATACAGCGGACCATGTGTGTACCGCCCACTTGATTTTCCTCAGGCATGGCGTAGCTGCATTCCTCGCTGGCATAATCGCATCGCGGCGCAAACTGGCATCCTTTTGGACGATTGAATGGATCCGGTGTAGATCCCTTGATTGGATTGATATCCTGACCGGCGCCCTTACCCAGAATAGGAATGGACTTGAGCAGCGCCTTTGTATAGGGATGTCCCGGTTTTTTGAGCACCTCACGGGCTGTTCCGCTCTCGATGATGTTGCCCATATACATGACAGCTACATTGTCCGCCAATTCACAGACAACGCCCATGTCATGAGTAATCAGCATAATTGCTGTGTTGAATTCTTTCTTCAATTTATCCATCAGCTCGAATATTTGCGCCTGGATTGTCACGTCGAGTGCCGTCGTCGGTTCATCTGCAATCAAGACCTTGGGATCGCAACTCATGGCCATCGCTATCATTGCTCGCTGTCTCATTCCTCCGGAGTATTGATGAGGATACTCGTCTATCCTTTTTTCCGGATAAGGGATGCCCATGTCCTTCAGAAGCTGCAGTGTCTTTTCCCTTGCGGCTTTTCTGCTGATTTTCTTATGGGTTCGAATCATCTCGCTGATCTGGGATCCGACCGTATAGACAGGATTGAGCGCTGTCATCGGATCCTGGAAGATCATCGCGATGTCTTTCCCCCTAAGGGACCTCATTGCCTTGCCGTTCTTGTCCAGCTCATGGATTCCGATATCGCCGCGTTCCTCACTATGATAGATGATTTCTCCCTCTTCAATTCTTGAAAGCTTAGGCAACAGCTGCATGATTGAAGAAGCTGTCACACTTTTACCACAGCCGGATTCTCCTACGATGCAGAGCGTCTTCCCTTTAACGACATCCATCGAGATGCCATTGATCGCCTTGTTGCAGCGCTGGTTTGTATAGAAATATGTCTTAAGGTCTCTAACCGATATTACTGTTTCTTGCATGTTCTCTCCTCCTAGCCTTGTTGAGTCGGATCCGTTGTATCTCGCAGGCCGTCGCCAAGGAAATTGATGCTCATGACGAACAGCGATATGACAAGACCAACAGGCAACCACATCCACCAGCTGTTTTGAAGTGTATAGAGGTCCTGTGCTGCATTAAGGATATTGCCCCATGTCGGCACTTCAAGCGGGACACCGAGCCCCAGGAAGCTAAGCGCTGCCTCTTCAAGGATGAACATCGCCGTGCTCAATGTGATATTGACGACTACCGGACCGATTGCGTTAGGCAGCATATGCTTGTAGCATATCAGGAAATCGTTCAGGCCGAAGACCTTCAGCGACTGGACATATTCCTCTTCCCTTATAGACAGTATCTGCGAGCGCACCATCCTGAATGAGGAGCTCCAGCCTGTAATAATAAATATGATGATGATATTGGCGACACTTTGCCCCAGTATGGCAACAAGCATCAGGACGAGGATCAGCTGTGGGAAGGACATGAACACTTCGGAAATCCTCACCATTGCTCTATCGAATAATCCACCCTTGTATCCACTGTACGCACCGAAGAGGATGCCAAGGACTCCGCACCCCAATGCGCTTCCAAAACCAATTCCTATCGACAGCCTGCCTCCGTACAGGATTCTGCTGAAGATATCCCTGCCGATTTTATCAGTACCAAGTAGGTGCTCTGACGAAGGCGTTTTCAATATGGATTTCATGTCGACTGCCAAAGGACTATAGTCTGTAATTAAAGGGGCAAAAATGCATGCAAGCAGTATAATAGTAAACACTACGGTACCGACAACCGCCAATTGGTTATTCAAAAATTTACGCAGTGTACGGTTCTTTATTCTCCCTCCGGCTTTACCGGCTTCTTCCAAAGCTTTCAGCCTGTCGAGTCTTTTATTGAAGCGTGCTTTTTGTGAAAATGCAATCATGGACTTCCTCCTAGGCATCAAGCTTAACTCTTGGATCGAGCAGCGCAGTCAGTATATCAACGATGGTGCTGGCAAAAAGGACCATAATGACAAAGAGTAGAGCTATCATCATGACCAGGTTATAGTTAGCTGAGCGAACCGCAGAATTAAAAGCATTTCCTATGCCGGGCCATTGGAAAACAGATTCGATCACGACCGATCCGGCAATCAATGCAGGGAGCCTGAAACTGACCAGTACAACAACTGGCGTAAGCGAAACCCTTAAACCATGGATCAGGTTGACCTTCCATTCAGGTATCCCTTTGCTTCTTGCCGTTCGTATGAACTCCTTGTTCATCGTATTCAACATGCTTGTCCTTGCGTACCTCATGACACCTGCAGTCAGGGACAAACCTAGCACAACCGAAGGCAAGACTAAATATTTGATTCTGTCCATGAATGCAGTAGCATTTGGATCCATCCTTCCACCGACTGGCAGCCAATCCAACTGAAGAGCAAAAATCAATATACAAATCATACCGAAGAAGAACTGGGGAATGGAGACCCCCAGCATTCCTGCTACTGTCAAGGCATGATCACCCAGCGTCCCCTTCCTTATGGCGCCTAAAACACCCAGTAGACTTCCAAGGAGCGTTGATATCAAGAGCGCCGCACCTGACAATTCAAGTGTTGCAGGAAGGAGCTCTTTTAACAGTTGGCTGACAGGTACGCCACTCGACGAACTGTATCCAAAGTTTCCGTGCAGTATCTGCCATAACCATTTGAAGTAGCGGACCACAAACGGATCGTTTAATCCATATGATTCACGCAGTGCTTGAAGCTGAGCTTCAGACATTCTCGCCAGTGCCTCCGGGTCCATCAGGTGGGACACGGCATCGCCCGGCGTCAAGTCCAGCAGCCAGTAAATGAGAAATGTGATGATAAATAGCATCGGGATCATCCCGGCTATTTTCTTGACGACGAACTTAAGCATTCGAGGCCTCCTTTAATAAGTACGGGAGGTTGCATACAAGTTACAACCTCCCAGGTGATATTGAATATGCAGCTTAGTATCCTTATGCTAGTGTATCTTTTTATTCAACGACCCAGTTCTGGATATCCCAGTTGTAGTTGAACTGAGGATTGCCGATTTCTGAAGCACCCTCTTTAATTTTGTCGCTAGTGATTACGAAGATCGGTTGATAGTACAGCGCTTTGCAAAACAATGATTCGTTCTCGTATTTTTGAAGATCGTAAAATGCTTTCTGCTGCGTTGCCGTATCCATGGAAGCATTCGTTGCATCAATCAAGCCGCTCAGCGTATTATCTGAAGGCGTGTGGGAGTTTATAGATGCGCCATCCCTAAATCTATCATAGTATTCATGGAGAGACAGTGCACCGATGCCTGCATAGGCCATATCCCACTTGACTGCCGATGGTCCGTTCTCTGTATCCTCAGGCGTAGCCCAGAGAAGTGTTGCCAAGTCTCCTTCAACAAGCCTGAAATTCATTTTGATGCCGACTTGGGACAGATATGCCTGGATGATTGTCATCAGGTCGACAGTAAGCTGATCGGTGTAGTAATATACTACATCGAGCTCTGTGTCAGGGTTCCAACCAGCCTCCGCAAGAAGCTCTTTGGCCTTTTCCGGATTGTATGTGTAGTCGTTCAGTCCCTCGACCTTGTCCTTGCCGTTCGGTGTCAAGCTATTTGCAGTTGTCGCTGCACCTTGGAATACTCCTTCGAGTATAGAATCCATATCCAGTGCATAAGCGATGGCTTGACGGACCCTTCCATCAGACAAAGGAGATTGAGAGCCGTCATCCTTAGGGAATTTGTTCATGTAGAAGAGACGGGTGTAACGAATGTCTACCTTTTCAATATTAATCCCTTCAACACCTTGCAGCGCTTGGATGTCGGCAATATTCTTCGTGTATGCGTAGTCGATCAGACCAGCTTTCACGTTGGAAACAAGATTCTCGTCGCTTTCACCTTTGCTGGGATTTAGATGAATCGTATAGTCTGCTGTTCCATCCCAATACTTGTCGAATCCTTCAAGCAACGTATAGTTGTTCATCTTGACCTCTTTGATTGTAAACGGACCAGAGCCGACAGGATTCTGGAAGAAGGCGGCCTGTTGGAAATTCAGTGGGTCTACATCAGCAAAATACTTTTGAGGCAGGATGGCAAACTGGGTAAATGTTAGTAGCGCATCCGGAGCAACTCCCGAGAATGCGATTGTTATCATGTTGCCATCCACTTGAATGCCACTAATTTCGTCAGCCGTTCCATCAAGGTATTCATCAACACCTTCAATCGCCTTGAAAGTGGAAGTGAATACAGAATTGATTGATGGTGTTCTCAACGAGTACTCGATACTCCATTTGACATCTGACGCTTTGACAGGATCTCCATCATGCCAGAACAAGTTGTCTCTGAGTGTGAAAGCGAGCAATTTGCCGTCTCCGCTCAACTCGTAGCTCTCTGCCATTTTCCCTTCACCAGCTAAAGGGCTCAACGAAGCATCCGCAAGAAGCAAATGGTCGTACATGACTTTATTGTAGAAAAACGTTCCCGGGTTTAGCCACGGTGCTTCAAAGAATTCCTCAGGACCACCATTTGAATATAAGACTTTCCCGTCTTCTACCGTCACATTTCCCTTTTCTTGGGACTGGGATTCAGTCATGTCTTGCCCGCTTGTGGTGTCATCTTTCTGACCGCATGCCGATAACCCAAGAATCATGCTGGTAATTAGTAGTAAGGCAATTATTCTTTTCATTCTTCATCCTCCGATTTTTTGTTTCCGGCTTTCAATGCCGATAGTGTCTTTGTGTATTGCGCAGCCTTAATCTTCATGTCTGTATTCAGAAAGTAAGCGTAGAATATGTCCACCATGACCAGTATAGGAAACTGCGGTGATACGACGATGCCGTACTCGAGTTTTCTGGTACTGGCAATCCTGACCACCTCGTCACACAATCCCTCCAGTTCCTTTGACTCATTGGCAGTTATCATGATGACTTTTGCTCCCCGTTTTTTTGCTATTCTCAGACCATCAAGGACCTCTTTTGTTTTTCCGCTCAGTGAAATACCGATGACAACCATATCGCTGTTTACCAATGAGGAATATATATTAATCCGATGAGAATCCTGGGCCGTTTCAACAACAAGCCCAAGTCTCATGAATCTCAGCTTGAACTCCTCTGCAACGATTCCCGAACTTCCCATACCGAACACCAATACACGTCCGCTATTAGCCAATATCTTGGAAATCCTGCCCATTTGGGCTTCATTGATTAGCTGGATGTTCTGATTAAGCAGTTCTTGGTATATTGCCAGGGCTTTTTTTGTCAAGTCATTGAAGCTCATCCCTTTTCGTCGTTCGCTCAAATAGCGCTCATATTGGTATATGAAATCCCGATATCCTTTGAAACCACATTTCTTTGCAAATCTAGAAAGAGAGGCTTCAGAGACATACAGCCGTGCCGAAATACTCTTAGAGGATAAGTCCAGTTCCTCGTTATTGTTGATGAAAAAGTCAGCGATATCCTTTTCGACTTTGGTCAAGTTATCGTAATAATCAAGAATCTGTTTCACAACGGTCTGCACATAATGATTCATAACAAAACTCCTTACCTATTTATTATAATCATTATTATAGCAAAATCTTCACCTCCATCGCAGATATTATGAAAATTTAAGTGCACAACAAGTTATGGTGTTATTATATTTGCTGCAAAAACAACTTTCAATAAATTCAAGCAATGTAGAAAGTCCTTACGCTACTTATGTCATTCTGCACATATTGTTGCTTATTCAGATCATACCAAGCCCATTTTTTATGCATTATGCACATAGCCTTTAATGATTGTGTTAAGTTTGTGAAACTATTTTCAAAAAGAAAGAAGCTATAATACTCATTTATCGAGAGTATTATGGCTTCCTCATTTCATGATGGCTGTACTGACGCCATACTGAACCTGCTTGTTTATTCGACCAAGTCAGTCAATATAGTCATCTATGTTCTGTTGAGTCACAAGCACGAATGGAACCCAATATTCCGATGACACTTTCTTTCCGTTCATATAGTCTACAGCGACCTGAACCGACTTTCTTCCCTGCTCACCCACATTCTGATAAACCGTCGCATCCAGCCGCCCCTCTTTGACAGCTGTGAGTGCATCAGAACTGGCATCAATGCCAATAACAGGTATATTATCCTTAAGACCTACTGCTTCGAGCGCTTCTACTGCGCCCAAAGCCATCTCGTCATTCTGAGCTACAACGCCGTCGATCTGATCAGGGTAGGCTTGCAGCCAGAGCTCCATAAGTTTCCGCGCCTCTGTGTGGGACCAGCTGGCAGACATTTCAGAAAGTATTTCAATGTCTGGATACAAATCAACGACATCATGAATGCCTTCTAGTCTCTGGATCTGTACCGAACTACCTATTACCCCTTCAAGGATGACGATGCTGCCTTTGCCGCCTATCTTCATTGCAATATAGGACATCCCGATCTTGCCTGCTACTGTGTCGTTGGAACCGATGTAGGACACCAACTTGTCGCTGTTGACTTTCGTGTTGACACCAAAGACAGGAACGCCTGCAGCGTATGCCTTATCGACTGCAAGTGTCATGGCGTTAACATCAACCGGCGAGAAAATGATGGCATCATAGTCTTCCACTATCATTTTTTCAAACTGTGCTAACTGTGTGTTCATATCATAGTTGGCATCAAAGATGCTTATTTCCACTCCCAGTTCCTTGGCCATCTCCTCTTGAGCGGCACTGATTGATGTAATCAGTTCGTTCCCCATGCCAAAGTGGGATACACCCAACCTTATGACATCTTCCATCTTGTTTTCGTTTTCTATCTGCGTTTGTCCAACGAGTGTCACGTTTTCTTCTGTCTCCTTTTCGTGGACGCAACCGGACAGGATGAACAGCAGCATCACGAGAGACACCATTCTTACTAAATTCACTTTCTGTAAATTCTTATTCATCACAATCCCTCCTACTTCAATTATAGTCGAATTGTAATCACATATCCAGATGCTTGCCTGAAAGATACGATTCGCATATCTAACAATATCTATTTACTTGCCTATGGCAGTATTGATTTTCATGAAAAACGTGCCCCATCGGACATAAAGTGCCTCACAATGCGAGATTAGTTAATCGTCAAGAAGCAACCTGCCTCAGCATTTCCAGGAATTTTTCCATCTCATCTATGTGGCTGATGGCGTTCACCTGATGCCGCATCATCGCCGAATGGGGCATGCCTTTCGTATACCAACCCACGTGTTTCCGCATCTCTTTAAAAGCGATGTATTCGCCTTTGTAGTCCACCAGCAGTCGGGCATGTTCCCTGATGGTATCAATGATTTCATCGATTGACGGTGGTGCCGGCACTATACCGGTCTTGACGTACTGATCCATTCTTCCGATCAGCCAGGGATTTCCCTGAGCGGCTCTTCCCACCATGATGCCGTCGCATCCGGTTTCCGCAAACATTCTTTCCGCATCTTTTGGTGTAATCACATCACCGTTACCAATGACCGGAATCGAGACGGCTTCCTTCACTTGGCGTATGATATCCCAGTCCGCCTTGCCGCTGTACATCTCTTCGCGGGTTCTGCCATGCACCGCGACCGCATCCGCACCGCTCGCTTCGATGATCCGGGCGATTTCCACCGCATTGACCGACGCTGTATCAAATCCTTTTCTGATCTTGATTGTCACCGGCTTGTCGACCGCCTTGACCAGAGCCCTTACGATA
This sequence comes from Vallitaleaceae bacterium, assembly GCA_963677915.2. Lineage (GTDB taxonomy): Bacteria > Bacillota > Clostridia > Lachnospirales > Vallitaleaceae. The sequence goes on from CAXXGE010000007.1 coordinate 20,193, forward strand.
GCTTCCACACGCTTTGGCTGCAGCATGAGGGCGGATCCTTCGCCGTTGTTCACGACTTTCGGTACCGGGCACCCCATGTTCACGTCAAAAATGGCGATGCGGTCGTTATCAATCTTCGTCGCGCTTTCTGCTATAATTTCAGGGTCATTTCCGAAAAGCTGGATGGCCACCAGCTTTTCTTCGGGATGGATTTCCAGCAGTTTGTCCGTTTTCCTGTTGCCATAGGCGATGGATTTCGCACTCACCATCTCGCCATAGGCAAGTTCACAGCCATGTCTGGCGCACAAAACTCGAAATGGCAGGTCGGATACGCCTGCCATCGGTGCGAGTATGATATTGTTATCAATCGTCAAATTGCCTATCTTCATAATTACTGGTTCTTTCCGTGTATAATTTTCAGACCCTTGAAAGTAAGCAGCGGATCGTAGATATCGATGGCGTCGGTTTCACCAAAGATGATTTTAGCCAAACCGCCGGTCGCCACGACTTTCATGTCCATTTTGGTTTCTTCCTTAATTTTCCTTACAATATATTCCACCTGGCCGATATAGCCGTACACAAGACCCGCCTGCATGCTCGTCACCGTATTTTTCGCCAGGATGCTTTCAGGCTTTCTTATTTCTATCTCCGGCAGCTTCGACGCACTGTTCCAGAGCGCATCGGCGCTGATCTGTATGCCAGGAGACGTGACGGCAGCGATAAAAGCACCGTCTCCATTGACCACATCGTAGGTGGTTGCTGTACCGAAATCAATCACGATCAGCGGTCCGCCATAGGTATAGTAGGCACCTGCCGCATCGACAATCCTGTCTGCGCCTACTTCCTTGGGAGAATCCGTCTGGATGGCGATGCCCGTCTTGACACCGGGCCCTATGATAACCGGCTCCTTGTTCAGATGCTTCTTGATACCGTTCACGAAGTGGTACATGATGTTGGGTACGACTGAAGCGACAATAACATCCTCTATCTCTGTCGTCTTAATGTTGTGTATGTTCAGGAGGGAAAGTATGAACATGCCGTATTCATCGGATGTTCTTGCTATTTTGGTAGTCATCCTGAATGTCGTCAGCCACTCCTCACCTTTGCAGATACCCAGCGTGATATTTGTGTTGCCTATGTCGATTGCCAACAGCATTACATTTCCTCCTCTCCAAGATAGAACACCTTGAAAAAGGTCTCAAGGCTTTCAAACAATTCTTTTCTTTCCACTTGCAACTGCTTGATTTTGAGATGGGAGCCGATTTCATCAAAGAGAAGATCGTGTGGATCCGCCCTTGAAATGATGTTCAGATTGCCCGCCTCGTCGAAATTAAGTTCGATCATGCCTCCCACATCTTCTGTGAAAAGGACGCAAAGGATTTTCAGCTCATCCTTTATGGATTGGGGCAATACATCAAAATCCTCATTGAAGTAGTATTTTTTATCATAGGCACTGGCTGCTGCCAGCACAATTGTCTCTTCCATGTGTTCTCCTTAATTTGTATAACCGTAAAGTCCTCGTACCGACACCTCACCAGAGGAAATCTTCTGGATTTCACCGTCGACTTCCACCACCAGCTCACCATTAGGAGATATGGCGAGGCCTTTTCCTTCCACTGTTCTGTCAGGCCAAAGTATTTTTACCGGTTTGTCCACATTCACGCACCGCTTCTGGTAGTCCTCAATCATACCGATCAGATTCTTCGTCTCCAGGAACTGTCCGTACCTTTTCTTGAAGTGTCTGACAAAGGCTGTCAGTAGTTCAATCCTGTCCATGACTCTGCCTGTCATCTCTCTGATCGACACGGCCATATCCTTGATTTCATCATCAAAGGATGCCTGGTTGACGTTGATGCCGGTACCGATGACAACATAATTGACCGATTCGATTTCGGCACTCATTTCAGTCAGGATGCCGCATACCTTTCTGCCATCCAGAACGATGTCATTGGGCCATTTGATGCCCGGCTCCTTGCCGGTAATTTCTTCAATGGCCTCACATACCGCAAGTCCGGCCACCAGTGTCAGCATCGGAGCCTGCACCGGGACAATCTCCGGCTTCAGCAGCATGGACATCCATAGTCCGTCACCCTTGTCAGAAGACCATAAACGTCCCCGCCTGCCTTTGCCTGCCGTCTGTTCCTCGGAAATAGCCAGGGCAGAATTAAAAGCGGTTGTCATATGCAGCCGCTTTAATTCATTGTTCGTCGAGTCGATTGTCTCATAGACAAATACTTCATCAAACAGGTCTTCGGATTTAAGCGCCAGCAGGACACCTTCCCGGGTAATTCTTTCTGTCTTGCTGATGAGCTTGTAGCCTCTGTTGCTGATCGACTCAATGATGTAGCCATCGCTTTTCAGTTTGTTCATTGCTTTCCATACTGCTGTTCTCGATACGCCGAGCTGTTTGCTGATCCATTCTCCCGAAATGTGCTCTTCGCTTTCCGTAAGCAGTTCCAGGAGTTTATCTTTCATTGCCATATCTAATTACCTTCCAGTCGGATATTCGTTGAAGGTTCTGAGTATGCCCTGATACAGCGAAACGGCAACTGCCTGACGAAATTCCGGATCAGCCAGTTTTGCAGCATCATCCGGATTGGTCATGAAGCCAATTTCAGCTATGATGGCCGGCATCTCTGTATGATGGAGTACATAAAGGTCAGGTCTTACAACAAGCCGCCTCTCCGGCATGCCTGTTGTCGTCGTAATTTCATCCATGAATATCTCTGCCAGTTCATAGTTGTCCAGACCGCTGTTTCTCGTGTCGGAATAGTGCAGCACGTCTGTACCTGAGTAGGCTGCAAGATAAGCATTGTTGTGGATGGAGATAAAGAAGTCTGCACCGGCTTCATTGGCCAGGTCGCAGCGTTCCTGAAGCGTCGGATAGCTGTCGTCTGTTCTTGTATAGTAGACCTTGACGGATTCCTCCGCATCCATGAGCGCTTTAAGTCTCAATCCGATATCAAGATTGAGCACTTTCTCCACCAGGCCATTGGCACTGGCTCCAGGGTCCTTGCCTCCGTGGCCGAAATCAAGCACAACAACCTGGTCATAAAGGTCGCTTGGTTTATAAGCCACAATCTTGATCTCGCCATCAATTTCTTCTATTCTGTATTCCCGCAGTACGGTCGACAGTATTGTCAGTTCGGTTTTGCCATTCTTGTTAGTGGCGATGTTGACTGAGTCGATCAGGCCGTCGTTGACTTTGATATCCCCGGCACCGAAACGGTCCGTATAGTCTTCAGGAAGTATAATGCGGTATTTCCTGTTAATGTAGTCGTTGATATAGGTGATGCTGTCCAGAACAATACCAGCCTCTTCAGAAGCCTTTTCCAAAGTGAATGTCGGATGATCCAGGTTCTCATAAACGATATTGGAGTAGTCTGGTTCGTGCAGCTGGATGATCGTCCTGCTTCCGGACTGGAGCACATCATAGTCAGCCTGCCCGTCGGTTTCTACGACAATCCGTGTTGTATTGTCGTCGAACTGTCCCGTCCTTAATGTGGTGACATATTGGCCTTCGACGCCTTCGGCGGTTTTGGAATAAAGTGCTGACTTTGTATTCAAAAGGTCAAAAACGAGCCTATTCGGATTGGTAAGGCGGAACGCTTTGACTTCCGGCGCTGTCGCACCAATCGCTTCGATGTAGTCTCCTATATCATTCTGGCGTAGGTTGACCTCCTTGATCACGTTATTGACGACATTGTCCAGAATATTCTCAAGGTTCTTTACGTCTTTCGCAAAGGCAATTGTCAGTGTTTTTCCATCCTCACCGGCTGAGATAATGTGTGTGAACGATGTGTCCTTCATATCAAAGACGACCCTTGTAATGTCCGGATTATACTGGTACTGGCTCGTTCTGACCGAATTTACAACTGGATTGCCATCGAAAGCATAGTTACCGTCCAGACGGCTGATGACGCCTTCAAGGTCAATAATCAGGTTCTGGTTCCAGTTGTTCTCCTTGTAGGATGGAATCGTCGCGGATGCCTTGATGACGAATGCCCTGTACAGATCGGTTTCAGTATAGGTGATGCTGTTGGCGTAGGCTGTGCCGGTAGCCGCGCTTTCACTGCCATCGGCACTTTGCGCTTCCTCCAGTATAGCGGCATATCTGTTCAGCGCATCCACATCGTCCTGGTTCGCCGCCCATAGCACAGGCAGGTCGGCCAGCGCTGTAGGAAGCTCTTTTGTCGCCTTGTCAGCCACCAGTGAGTCCAGCTTCTCTTCATCGGATGCTGACGTCTCTGTCTCTGTCGTTTCTTCCGGTTCATCAGGAAAACTCATGGATTTGCTGGTCAGAAGCGCGGTATAGCTTGTCTGATCCCAGTCCACATCGAATATTCCAAGCTGCTCGGATACGAACCGAAGCGGGATCATCGTTTTTGCGTATGCCTTGCTTGTATCCCGAATCAGTTTTGCCGGGACATCCAATTCTACCTTCTGGTTGTTTACATAGGCTATTTTACTGTCTATTTGAAGCTGTATGATTGTATCGCCATAGCTAATGAAGACAGTCTGACTCTCTCCGAACCATTTGACAGAAGCACCAAACGCCTCTGATTCAAACACTTCCCTGACCGGTACAAGCGTTCTTCCCTTACCGTCCATCTGGAGGATGATCGCCGGCATGTCTCCTGTAGGAATCGTTTCGCCATCCACATCGATATCGACAATGCGGCTGGCATATTTATGAATACCACCATCGTATTCCAAATACAAATCAGATCCAGGCACTTCACCTGCGTAGACTGCTGGCACCGTCGTCTGGATCAGTAATGCAATTCCTATTATAAAACCGGCTAAACGCTTCATCATGTCACTCCCTCTATCTATAGGCTGTCTGCGTTACATTACAAAAAATGACTTCTCAAGGTAGAGTATACCAAAGAGAAGTCACCGGAAAAAGGGCTTTCACCCAATTGTAATATACATTTAATCTCAGTAGCGCTGTATCAATCGTCGGTAAAAGCTTTCAGGCATACATTGGCCTTGAGCACCTTCTCTGTGCTCTCCCAGGTTTTGCCGTCATAACTCATATAGCCTTCACCATCGCTCAGGTCCACGTCACCCATCCAGGCTTCATCAAGGTCATACTCGGCAGCTACAGGAAACTGGCTGTCCGGTGTTGTTACCTTGACCACAACAGCGAACCGGCCGTCAACCGGTACCGGCATATTCAAATCTATTGTATAGTAGCCCGAGTAATCAGCTATGCCTCTAGAAACAAAGGTCATGCCACTGAAATCGTCGGCATCACTGAAAGACGGCACTATATATACTTCATAAGCAGTATTGACGTCGGTTGTATAGAAGCTGACGGCCTTCAGACTCTCGGCACCATCTGTTTCATAGACATTGGAGAAATAGGCCGTCGGCTTTCCGAATCCCAGCCGTCCTGTCCATCCCAGCCAGTCGCTCTGATAGATGTGGTCGTAGTTGTATCTGGACTGGATCTTCGTGTAGACAATATTGTCGATGCCGATCACTGCATCATCATAGGATATATAGAAGTATCCGCCGTCCCCGAATGATTCACCATAGCTGTTTTTACATATGAAGGCGCCATCTCTGCTTGGTCTTACATTGAAGTTGCTGGCGCTAAAACTGTCATCCCAGCCCACAATCACAATATCATGGTTGGCTTTTGCCGTGCCATAATAATAATAGGCGGCGTTCGTACTGTTATAATAGCTGCCCAAGTCCCTGTTGTTGACATCCTTGATATGAAGCGTTGACTGAACTGCACCGTACCGCAGCACCGCCCTTTTTATCGCGCTGTAATCCTTTGTGGGAATCAGCAACGCTTCCTGCACATGCTTGACCGCCAGTGCTTTCGGATTCGTAACGCCGTCACCATATGGATCTGCGGATTCCAGCACCGGTCCCGACCACCTCGCCAGATAGGCAAGAGCAACACCGAAATCTCCGCCCTCATTCTGGGATAGGTTGTAGCCGTGGTTCAGGCTTAGATGGTCCTCTGAAAAATTGTAGATTTCCAAGGGCCGTAGTGTTGATTCAAGGCCGGCTGCTGTTGCAAAAGCCCAGCAGGCACCGATCGATCCCTGATCCCTTACAGGCGATACTTTGTTCGCTTCCCTGGCATCGTAGCGTGAAGGAATTTTGCTGAGAAGCAGGCTTGAACTCCAAGTGATGGCCACCGTTTTCGTCGCAGAACTCCAGGATACCGTGCATCCAAAGGCCTGCATCACATGGCGAATCGGCAGATAGGTCCGATTCCCGATAATCACCGATGTTGTATCGATCAGTATCTTTTCCTTGTTTTTCAGGATATATTTCTCGCCAATCGGTACACGCACTTCAACCGTGCCCTTGGTCGCGATCGCTGTCCTTGTCAAAGGATCCCATGTCACCTTCGCGCCGAAAGCTTCCAATGTCTTTCTGAAAGGCACCTGGGTCCTATTGTTTTCATCAATAAACGGATAGCCGTAAGTACTGCTGAAGATGACCTGGGTGCCGTTAAGCGTGACTTTGACGCCTGTCCCTGCAGCAGCTTGAACATCATTGAATGTAGTTGTAAAAATCATGAGTGCTGCCAGCATGGCAATCACTTTGTAGCGTGTGCTTTTCATTTTGCCTCCATGAGGTGCGTCAACGGGGAGGCTTTGGTCCCGGATAGCTGTAGTAGACCGTCTTCAGCATGCCGTTGTATAGCTTGCGTTTCTTCGCTGCCTTCTTGCCAAAAGCCTCTTCAAAGTTCTCATAACTCGTTATGATATAGTATGACCAGTCTTCAAGCGCCTTAAAAGCTTCTCCTACCGACTGATACAGTTTGTGTACCTGTGTTTTGTCCGACATTCTTTCGCCATAGGGCGGGTTTGTCACGATGACCCCGTAGTGTTTGGGGCTTGATGTCTTCTGAGCCATTCTTTCCTGGAAATGGATAAAATGGTCCACGCCCGCATTGACTGCATTGTCTCTGGCGACCTTGAGTATCCTGCCATCGGCATCGAATCCCTGTATGTTCAGGTCCGCTTTGGCATCGTAGAGGTCATTGGCTTCATCCACGGCTTCCATCCAGGTCTTCGCCGGTATCAGATGGGCATAAGCTTCCGATGTGAAACCCCGGTTAAGGCCTGGCGCGAGGTTGGCGCCTATCATGGCCGCTTCGATAGGGATTGTGCCGCTGCCGCAGAACGGATCGATGAAAGGCCTGCGTTTGTCCCAGACGGATAGCTGGAGAAGTCCGGCTGCCAGGGTTTCACTAAGCGGCGCCTTGCTCGTCATGATTCTGTATCCCCGTCGGTGCAGCGCTTCTCCCGATGTATCAATGCCGATGCTTGCAATATCCTTTTTCAGGAAGACGCGTATGGGGAATTCCGCACCTGACTCTTCCATCCATGTCACGTTATAGACTTCCTTCAGTCTTTCTACGATTGCTTTTTTTACAATTTTCTGGATATCGGTAGCGCTGAAAAGTTTAGACCGGATCGATGTCGCTTTGCTGACCCAGAATTTACCGTCTTTGGGAATATAGTCCTCCCAAGGCATCGCTTTGACAGCTTCAAAGAGCTCATCAAAGGTAAGCACTTTGCATTCCCCAACATCAAGAAGGACTCTTTCAGCAGTTCTGAGCCATAGGTTGGTGCGGCTGACAGCATCGCCGTCCCCACTGAAAGACACCCTTCCGTCATCCACGGAGACGATGTCATATCCCAGATTCTCTATTTCTTTTTTCAATACGCTTTCCAACCCGAAAAGGCAGGGCGCTGTCAGTTTATAAGTCATGGCCTAAGGCTCCTTCTTACGTATTTATAAAATTCCGTCATTAACAGTCTTCATTATCAATTTATCACATCTCAATGAGAGGTTGCAAGGTCGCTGATTATAATATAGAATTAAATATCGTATAACGAATGGAGGTTCTACTGTCTTGAAAAAACTATTATACCGTTTTACACACGGCTTTTACGATATGGAATACTATAGGAAAGCGCTTGAAGACCCGTTAAGGTCCGCCTTTGGCTATCTCGTCATACTTTCCGTCGTTTTCGGCATCATTACCGGTACCCTGATGGGTCTTCAGTCCCACAGCGAATTCACCTTGCTGGCCGATGCCCTCGACAGTGGCGAGATTCCATATTTCAACCTGACTGGCGGTCATTTGGAGATCGACATAGACGAGCCGGTCGTCATCGACCAGCAATACCAGATATTCATCATCGATACAACCGATAGCTACTCGCTCAACGACCTGGCAGGATACGATATCGGTTATCTGGTCACACCGGAAAGGGTCATCGTTTCCAGCAGAGGCACCGATCCAAGAGCCATCAATTTTTCAGATTTCGAATCGGTTTCCTTTGACAGCAGAGACCTTTCGACACTGCTGAACACACTGGATATTGCCATCATATTTGTCGTTCTGTTGTTCACTTTGATTGCAGGTCTGATTTCGCTTCTTTTCAGCACCTTCATCGCCGCTGTTGCTTTTAATGTGATTCGGATCATTGCAAGACTGCCCATGCACTTCCCGGATATCTACAAGATCGTACTATTCTCCTATGCGCCGGCCGTACTGTGGCAGCAAGTGACACATTTCATTCCATGGGCCCCACCGGTTATCATCCATTATTTCTTTGTCTATGGATTCAGCATGATCATATTGTCCAAACTTACGGCGAGACTGCTGAAGGAAAACAGGGAGCAAGAGTAAATCGAACCAAACTCATCTCAAAAGGACAGGCATCAACGCCTGTCCTTTGTTATGTTCTGGATTGGTCATTCAGCCTGATGAAGAAAGGCTTCCACTTCCTTCAGGTTGCTGAGAATAATCTCATCTGCCATCTTTACAATATCCTTCAACCTGGGGTCTTTGAGCGAATAATACACGTTCAATCCGTCCTTGCGCTGTGCCACCAAGTCAGCATCCTTCAGTATCCTGAGATGCTGGGAGATATTGGATTGGGAGAACTCGGCATGGTCATGCAGTTCACAGACGCACGCTTCTGTTTCACAGACGTTCTTTAATATCTTAAGCCTCAACGGATGGGCCAGTGCCTTGAAAAGCTGCACTTCAAGATTTGTCATATCCATAGCCGTACCTCACGATTTATTCATAATATTAGAAATTTCTAATATTATTATAAACCCTGCCGGCCGCCATGTCAAATGGTTTGCGTTAAATAGACATTGCCATTGAAATCCTTGACCTGAATAACACCGTTTTCATAGATGCCGTAGCTGTTCGGTGTGCTGTTTTTCGGCAAGCCGACAGAACCGGGATTGAATACCCAGACCCCATCCACCTGCTCGATGACAGGGATATGGGTGTGCCCATGGCAGACAACGCTGCCTTCCGGCAGTTTCGGCATGTTAGAGCTGTTGTATTCATGTCCATGGGTCAGGAAAAACCGCTTGCCATCGACGAGCAAATTGCTGTGTTTGACAAGGACTGGGAAATCCAGGACCATCTGGTCCACTTCGCTCTCACAGTTCCCCTGGATGGCGATGATCCTGTCCGCTATACCGTTCAGCTTCACAGCCGTCTCCGCGGGCAGGTAGCCCTCCGGCAGCGGATTCCTCGGGCCATGGTACAGCATGTCCCCAAGAATGACCAGATGGTCCGCCGCCTCTTGTTCGAAAGCTTCAATCGCCTTGTCCAGCCAGTGGACAGAGCCATGGATGTCTGAAATGAACATCAGTTTCATTGCTGGGCCTCCATGACTCTATGGAGCATAGCCGCACCTATAAGACCGGCGTCATTGCCAAGCTGGGCCACTTCTATCTTCGTCTTGAACGCTTCTTCGCCGCCATAGATCTCTGCTATCATCTTTTCCTTCAAAGGAGCAAGCAGTTTGTCGCCTTGAGCAGATACACCGCCGCCAAGCACAATGATTTCCGGCTGGAAGATATTGATGACATTGACGAGGCCGACAGCCAGGTTGTCTTCGTAGAAATCAATGACTTTCAGGGCAGTCTCGTCACCGGCCTGAGCAGCGTCGAAAGGAATCTTCGCATTCATCTTCGTCACATCGCCGTCGACCATCTTGTTCAGAAGTGACTCCTGATTGGCAGCAGCCGCTTCACGCGCCTCCCTTATAAGGCCAGTCGCCGAAGAATAAGTCTCCCAGCAGCCTTTTCTGCCGCAGGTGCACTGGACGCCCCCCGCCCTGATAACGATGTGCCCAAGTTCGGCGCCTCCGTTCCATGCGCCGCCGATAATTTTTCTGTCGATGATGACGCCACCGCCCACACCCGTACCAAGTGTGATGGCGACAAAGTCGTTGTAATGCGCACCGGCACCCGACTCGTATTCACCAAGGGCTGCCACGTTGGCATCGTTTTCCACATAGACCGGCAGATCCAGGTATTTCTGGAACTCGGCCCTGATTGGCGTGTTCTTGAAATGCAGGTTGTTGGCATACACGATGACGCCGTTTTTTGGATCAGGTGTTCCCGGACTTCCGATACCTACTGAGTGGATGTCTTCCTTGGAAAGCCCTTCTTCCTCCATCAGTTTTAGACTGAGTTCAGCCATGTCCCTGACGATGTCTTCATAACCTCTTTCATTCATCGTCGGTGTGCTGCCTTTGCGTACAATCTTCCCGTTTTCATCTACAATGGCGACGGCAATATTTGTGCCGCCCAAATCAATACCTATATTCAACATAATTACCTCCTGATTTAGAGCAACGTATTCGTTTGTTTGTCGCCTTGCTCCTGCTTTTCCTTGTTGCGGTCTGCCAGGTTCTTCATGACCCTGTTGTTCAGCTCAACGGCTGCATTGTATCCCATGTACTTCTGACGGTGGTTGATGGCCGCCGATTCAACAATGATTGCCAGGTTTCTTCCCGGACGGATCGGTATGGCATGGCAGACGACCTTGTTTCCAAGAATCTCTTCATAATTCTCCGTCAGTCCAAGCCTGTCGTACTCCCGTTCCTTGTCCCATTCCTCAAGGTTGATGATCAGGTCGATTTTCTCCCTTTCCTTGACCGACTCGACACCGAACAAAGTCTTGCAGTCGACAATGCCGATGCCTCTCAGTTCGATAAAGTGCCTGATGATGTCGGGTGCTGTTCCGAGCAGCGTGTCATCCGAGACTTTCTTGATTTCCACCACATCGTCCGCGACAAGCCTGTGACCTCTTTTGATCAGTTCGAGAGCAGCCTCACTCTTACCGATACCGCTCTCCCCTTTGATCAGAACACCCTCGCCGTAAACATCGACAAGGACGCCATGGATGGAAATTCTGGGTGCCAGTTCAAGTTTCAGGTATCTGTTCAGCTCGGAGTTGAAGTAGGATGTTGTCATTGGCGTCTGAAGAATTGCCACATCGTTTTCCACGGCCGCCTCCATCATGTATTCACAGGGTTCAAGGTCCCTTGAGAGGATCAGGCATGGAATTTTATAGGAGAAAAGTTTTGAGAACTTTCTTTTCCGCTCTTCTGTAGAGAGTTTTTCGATATAGGTGTATTCAACCTTGCCGATGATCTGGACCCTTTCCGAATCAAAGTAGTCATAGAAACCGGCCAGCTGCAAAGCGGGTCTGTTCAAGTCACTCTGTGATATTCTGATTTTGCTGAAATCCCTGGCAGGGCTCAGCACCTTCATTTTCATTCTATTAATGATGTCATCCAATCCTACCGTATACATGTAATCCTCCTTCAACCGTTTGCGTAAATATCCATAATATTACCATATGCTTTATTCCGATTCAAGATGGTGAAAGAAATCATAGACTGCATCGGCCTGTTTTTTTCTTAAACCTTCCACCTTTTCCAGCTCTTCCCTGGATGCTTCGACGATGTTGTGCACCGACCCGAACTTGCCAAGAAGCAGTTTTCTCGTTGCCGGCCCCACACCCGGTATGTCCTCAAGAACCGATTTGACCTGTTTTGTTCCTCTGAGTTTCCTGTGGTAATCGATGGCGAAGCGGTGCGCCTCGTCCTGAATCCTCGTAATCAGCTTGAAGCATTCCGAACGGGTATCGATGGGGACCTCCGTGTTGTTGAAGTAGAGACCCCTAGTCCTGTGCTTGTCATCCTTCACCATACCACAGACCGGAATCTCAAGCCCAACGGTTCTGAGCGCTTTTTTCGCCGCAGTGACCTGTCCTTTGCCGCCATCCATCAATATAAGATCGGGCAGCCTGGTAAACTTGCCGTAACCTGCGGGCAACCCTTTCATAATGATTTCCTTCTGTTCTTCAATGGCATGCCTGAGACGCCTTGTCAGCACTTCTTCAAGCTGGGCATAATCATTGGCGCCTGTACTCCATTTTATCTTGAATTTCCTGTAGTCGTTCTTCTTTGGCTTTCCTTCTTCGAAAACGACCATGGAGCCTACGGAGTCAATACCCGAAGTATTGGAGATGTCAAATGCCTCCACTCTGGAAATGTCTTCATCCAGCGCAAGGTATTCCGCCAGCTCCTCCATAGCGCCTTTTGTCCTTTTTTCCTCTTTGCGCAGCTGCTCACCGAACTGCTGCAGTGCCATGGACGCATTTTGGGATGCCATTTCTATCAGCTTGGACTTCTCACCTTTTCTCGGTACTTTGATATAGACTTTCCTGCCCCGCTTGCCCGTCAGCCAGGACTGGATAATGGATGCCTCGTTGATCTCTTCCTGAAGCATCAGCTCTTTTGGCACGTAAGGCGTTCCGGAGTAGAACTGCTTGACAAAATCCGTCATTACTTCCCTGCCGCTCATATCTTCAATGCCTTCCATGCGGCATTGGTCACGACCGATCATTTTTCCGTTCCTGATGAAGTAGACCTGAACGACAGCCTCATGTTCATCTCTGGCAAAGGCGATTATATCCTTGTCATCCATTGCCGCGTCGATGATTTTTTGTTTCTCCGATATCGCCTGAACGCTGAAAAGCTGGTCCCTGTACTCTGCGGCCTTCTCATAATCCATGGCTTCGGATGCCTCTTCCATTTTGGTCCTTAGCATTTTAAGGACAGGGTCATAGTGGCCTTCCAAAAAGTCAATGGCCGGCTCGATATGCTGTCTGTAGGCTTCCTCACCTATGAATCCCTGGCATGGCGCGTCGCACTGGTGGATGTGGTAGTAGAGGCACTCCCTTTCCTTCCCGATGTCCCTCGGCAGGATGCGGCTGCAGTTTCTTATTTTCCATACCTTTCTGATCAGATCGATTGTTTCCCTGGCTGCACCTACGTTCGTGTAAGGTCCATAATACTTGGCCTTGTCTTTCCTTAGCTCTCTTGATAGCAGCACGCGCGGAAAAGCTTCATCCACCGTCACCTTGATGTAGGGATAGGTCTTGTCATCCTTCAGCATCGTGTTGTATTTCGGCTGATGCTTCTTGATCATGTTGTTCTCAAGAATCAGCGCCTCGACTTCAGAGTCAGTGACGATGTATTCGAAAGAAGCAACCGTCTGGACCATGCGTGCGATTTTTGGCGACAGGTTGGCAGAATTCTGAAAGTATTGCCTTACCCTGTCCTTCAGCCTGATCGCCTTTCCTACATAAATGATGTTGTCGTAGGGGTCCTTCATCATGTAAACACCTGGCTGTCTGGGCAGTTTTTTCAGTTCTTCCTTAATATCAAACATGGTCCTTCTCTTCTTTCTGCACCAGCATTCTTTCCAGGACTTCCCGTATGGTATCTGCCTGTTTGTAGCCGTCGCTTCCCGGCTCCAGTACGTTCAGGTAAGCGTTGGCCATCTCAAGGGCATGGTCGAGTTTTGTTTTGCTGAACTTGTCATGGTAAAAAGTTATATCTGCAATCATTTTCTCGTGGCTATGGGCTCTTTCACTGTTTTCAATGTCGCTGAGCATATGCCTGATGAATCCGACGGCACATTGATCGCCTTTGCATACACCGCAGTGGTTGATGCCTCTGCAGATTTCATCCGTGCTCTTTTTCATCTCATTGGTGAAGTTGAAGAGTCTCTCAGCAGCTTTTTCCAAAGCTGTCGGTGCCAGCTTGTGGCGCTGTCTGTACAGGATTCTTCCTATAAAAAACAGGGCTGCGAGCGTGACAAGGGCAAATAGGCCGTAGGTCGCCCCGTTTCGCCAGTTGTCCGGCGTGGACGAAGCCAGTTTCGTCGTCCCGAACACGAAGAACAGCGTCCCTGAAAAAAGCTTGATCAGATAGCCGGGCATCCTGTTGCCCAGCTTGCTTCCGGCGAGTATTCCTATGCCGCTGGTCAGAACCATGCCCGACACAGTGCCTGCAAGGACAAACACCGGATACAGAGCATCCACAGACAGTGTGATGGCCGTCAGCTGGGTCTTGTCTCCCAGTTCACCTATAAAAAAAGCCGCCGCTACTGTGATAACAGCGCCTCGCCCTCTACTGGATTCCTCCAGATCCTCTTCCTCTTCTTCTCCGCCCAATGTCCATATGGAAAAACCGATAAAGGCTGCGCCAGCTACCACCTGCAGGATGTATGGCTGGATGAACGATCCCATAAGGCTGCCGAATGCGACAGCCAGCCCGTGGTTGAGCAGCGATCCTAGGAAGATGCCCAGGAAGACTTTTCTTATTTTATATTTTGTGGCGAACATCATCGCCAGTATCTGCGTTTTGTCGCCCATTTCAGCAATGAAGATGAAAAAGAGCGATTGTAGGTATTCTGTAATCATAGTCCTAATTATAAGTCATCCCCAAAAGAAGGGCAAGCCTGTGAAAAATCGGGCTTTTGGTGTTGACATCCGATATTTCATATGCTAGAATTTACTTCGCGTCAAAGATATGGGAGTGTAGCTCAGTCGGTTAGAGTGCCTGCTTGACATGCAGGAGGTCGCTGGTTCGATTCCAGTCACGCCCACTATATACAAACATAAAAAGAGGATGTGCAGTGCACATCCTTCTTTCGTTTTATATTTTTGCTTTATTCTTTCGTTTTATACTAATTATATCCCCAGCACCAGCACACAGCCCTCCTGGATTTCAATGCCCATGGACTCTGCCAGTTCCAGCAGCTCTACACTTTCCGATCCTGGCTGCAGCCACAGTTTGTTTACACACTTGCCTTTACAGCCTTGAAGCGCCTGAATGCCGATGCGTGGATTGACGACAAAAAGAGCCACATCCACATCACCATCAATTTCTTCCATATGGCCGTAGGTCCTGTCACCGTCGATTTCATCGTAAATCGGTGTTACTGGATAGACCGTATACCCCTGTGACTTCATTCTTTTATAGATTTTCGAACCATAGCTTCCTGCTTTGTTGCTGGCACCGACGATGGCCCAGCGTTTCATTTCAAACCATTTATGATTACCCATTGATTCTGATTCACCTCCTGATTATGAAAGGAAAGATACCATGACACCTGCCATGCATCATCCCCATATCCCGAAAGATTCTGTAATTCTTCTAAGTTTTGTCAACACCCAGCTGAGGGACCATTATGAAACCTTGGAGCGTTTTTGCCACCACTTCAGGGTCCATCCTGAAGATATCGTCAAAAAACTGGCTGCCATCGATTACCACTATGTCCCTGAACAGAACCAGTTCAAGTAAACACGCTACAGCAACTTCTGATAGATTGCCACGTCCAGGATTCTGTCGAACTTCTCTCCAACTTCCCTAAGCAGCGCACACTGGACGTAACCGTGTTTTTTAAAGAGGTCTATGCTGCGTTCGTTGTCTGCGGTTATGACACCCAGCAGGGCATGAAAACTATAGCCTTCTGCCACATCATCGATGAACTCCAGTGCCTCATGTCCAAATCCCTGTCCGGTATGATCAGGATGCAGGTAGATGGTGACTTCCGCCGTCTTGTCGTAGGCCTCCCTCGGCTTGTAACGGTTCATCATCACATAGCCCACCAGTTCACCGTCATTTTCCATCACATAGGAAGGAAACCTTTCAGATCCACTGAAAAGCAGTGATTTCATTTCCTTCTTATCGATCGGCGCGATGCTGAATGTGGCCGTCGAATTGACCACATAATAGTTGTAGATATCAAGAAGCGCTTCCACGTGCTTCTTTTCTGTTGGAATGAAATTTAGCATAATCCGCCTCCCTGGACTGTACAATCTATCTTTATTTTATGCCATAATGCGAAACAGCACAAGAGCCGGTGGGCATACCGGCTCTTGTATCCTTATCTAACGAACCAAACAAGGACGCTTGTTATCGAACTCCCATCCAGGAATCAGATGCTGCATGCCTTTTGCATCGTCTCTTGCACCCAAGCCTTCCTTCAGGTAAAGCTCATGGGCTTTCATCACCTCGTCCATATCGATTTCGATACCCAGACCTGGTTTGTCAGGGATAGCGATATTACGTGTGAAACAAGGTGCATGCGCGCCGCTAAGGTTCAGCAACATGCTGTCTCTGCCGACAACCGGAATCACCTGCATGATTTCCATAACATGACTGTGCTGCCTGCAAGACCGCCGCGGATTGCATTATAGACGAGGTCAGGGCTGACGCCAGCTTTTTTGGCAAGGATCATCGCTTCGGATACAGCTGCTATGTTGATGGCAATAACAACCTGGTTGCGAAGCTTCGCGATGTTACCGGCACCGATTTCACCTACATAAACAGCGGACCCCCCATAGCCATCAGTACATCATAGTATTTGTCGAAGGATTCCTTCTTACCGCCGACCATAATAGCGATTGTACCGTCGATAGCTTTCGGCTCGCCACCGCTGACAGGTGCGTCAAGCATGTCCATGCCGGCTTCAGCCAGGCCTGCAGCGATTTCCTTGCTGGCAAGCGGCGCAATCGAGCTCATGTCGATCAGGATGGAACCTTCCTGCGCACCGTCTTTCAGGCCGTTCTCGCCCAGAGCAACTGTTTTTACATGAGGGGAGTTTGGCAGCATTGTCACAACGACTTTAGCTTGCTGAGCTACTTCTGCAGGTGTCTCGGCAGATGCAGCACCGAGGGAAACCAAATCAGCGACTGCGTCTTTGTTGAAGTCTAGGACAACAAGCTCGTGTCCAGCTTTGATCAGGTTTTTTGCCATAGGTTTTCCCATAATTCCGAGTCCGATAAATCCGATTTTCATAGTTTTTCTCCTTTTACATTGAATATTTGAATCGTTGTTGTCCAGATAGATTTCCGGCTGAATGCCTTTCGCTTTCATTGCATCGGCTGGTCTGTGACATCCATGATGTCTTCGAGCGTCAGTCCCGGAAGCGGTTGTTCAAACAGTGCCGATCCACCGCCTGATATCAGGAAGATCACTTGATCTTCCTTTTTCAATTCAGATACGATATCTAGAGCCTTTTCGGCACCCAGAACCGAATTTTCGTCTGGTATCGGGTGTCCGGCTTCAATCATCTCAAAGCCTTCAATCGGCCCTTTTATATGGTCATATTTGGTTACAACAAGTCCTTTAGCGACCTTGTCACCAAGAACGCTTTTAGCAGTGGATGCCATGTTCCAGGCCGCTTTGCCAATGGCTACAACGAGCACTTTTCCGCCGCCGCCGAAGTTTTTGCCATCGAGGGCCTTTTTGACTGCAGCGTCAGGCAGCGCTTCCATTCGTGCAGGCGAGCAATGGGAAATCGGTCTGACTGGCGAACCGATATTCAGTCCCATCAGGTTGAGGCAGTCCTTCATGACAACCGGGAAACTGCCGTATGAGTATGTATTTCTAAGTGGGATCAGCTTCATTTGTGCTTCAAGAGCGCCTTCAAGATCCCCTGACTTGAATTTGTCATAGATTTCCGAAACAAGCTTCGGAGCCACATTGGCTGTACCAGCTACCGCGCCACAGCCGCAGTACATCAGTGTCCCGAAAATGTAGTAGTCGGTACCTGCAAGGACTTTGAAGTTCTCTATATCCTTTGTCGCATCGATGAACTGGATTGTCTGTGCAAAATCAAGGGCGTAGAATTCGCCGTTGCTGCCTAGCACAAACACGCCATGCACGCCACTGTCAAGGACGTGGTCGATGACACGTTTTAGGCCTTGCTCGTCTACATTTTCATTTTCGTCAACCGGTGTGACGATGGGAGGGATAATCCCGTATAAGTTGTCCAACTGAAGCATTGCTTCCTCCTTCTTCGGATTGATATTCCGAAAAACTATTAGTCAAATGTCATTGTCTATATTGTATGACATTACTTTGTCAATGGGTATGTTGCCTGTGTATTATATTCAATCCCAAACTTGTACTTCATGTACAAGGTTATATTTTTTTCAACCTGCACATGACCGAGTCGCCCTTTGTTTTGTGCATAAAATACAAAAGAGCCGGCCCCATGGGTACCGACTCTCGTTGATTCATTTGTGTCTGAAGTAATATGAAAGTTCGTTAAGGAATTCCCGTTCGCTCGCATTAGCGATGGGATCGATGTTCAGGGTGTTCTTGATCTTGTTCAGCCTGAAGACAAGTGTGTTCCTGTGGATGAACAGATCCTTGGCACTGCTGACCACATTGTAGTTGTTGCGGCTAAGCACCTCTACTGTCTCCGCTACCATGTCCTTGTCATCCTCAGAGAACATGTCGTTGTAGATATTGAAGATATCATCATAGACATTCATGTTCACCAGACTTCTAAAGTAATCAAGGATATGGTCATTGAAGAAATGAACACCTGAGGGATTCTTGATATGGATGCTGATTTCCTGGGCCTGGTTGTAGGATGCCCGGTAATGTTCAATGGCTGTTTGGATTGTCCCGACATAGATGGCAAAATCCTGCCTGCACTCATTGGTAGGAAGATTATCCAGGAAGCTCTCGATGAACTCCATAATGTATTCCCGGTATTCCACCAGATTTTCTGTCTTCATGTCCGGCATCGCCTTGAATAGAACGACATTGTCATTCCTTGTCAGGGTAGTGATGTCCAGGTAGGAATTATGCTCGGAAGTCAAAAGCGTCTTCATCACCACGCGGCTGTCGTATTTCTTCTGGCACTTGATGATGATGGCAACCCGTGGCACCGTCTTGTTGAGTTCCATCTGGTCTGCCAGGCTGTGAGCCAGGGACATGTCGATATTTTCCTCGAAAAGCAGATAGTACATGAACTGTTCAAGACGGTTTCTTTTCTTCCTCTTGCCTTCCATCTGAAGTTCATATTCCAGCATGGTTTCTATTGAATTCTTGACGAATGTGGCGAAAGGCGCAACGTAATCAGGCACACCCGTCACGCAGATGACGCCCGTACCAGCTCGCCGGTGATAATGCCATGGCATCTCCTTTCAGTGAAATACAAATGGGATATACGTTAAATATTTCCCAAAACGAATGCTATATCAAGGCGAAGGATTTAAAGACAAATATAAATGCCGTGATGGTGAATACCGATAAGACGGTTGTCGTCATGATGATATTGGTCGCTGTATCTTCGTCTCCGCCCATGACAGAAACCATAATATAGGATGTTGCCGCTGTCGGCACAGCGAAAAGAACAAAGAGAGCCATCAGCTGTTCTGTCGAGAATCCAAGAGCCGACGCCGAAAACATGATGATGGCAGGAAAAACAATCAGCTTCAGGGCACTGGCCAGCGCAGAAACACCAAAATTCTGCGTCAGCTTCCCGAAGCTGAATGAAGCGCCGATTGCGATAAGGGCCAGCGGTGTAGCAAGGCAGCTGCAGTACTTGAAGGTACGGGTAAGCGCAAGCGGATAGGCCATCCCCGACAGAGAGGATATCAATCCGAGAACGATGGCAATGATCAGTGGGTTCTTGACGATGCTCATCAGGATGGACCTCACATCGATTTTGCTGTCTTCTTCCGGTCCCATCATCGTCAGCATGACCACTGCAATCGCATTGTAAAGCGGTGTGACAAAGGCAACCAGCAGTGGTGCAGCCGTGCCGATGGTTCCGGTCATATTTTCCAGTATCGAGAATCCGACATATAGAAAGTTGCCACGGTAGACGCCCTGAGCAAATGCACCTCGTCTGAATTTCTCTTTCACTGCCAACACACTGACACCGGCACCTGCCAAGGCCGTCAGCAAAGTGCCAAGCATTGCAAATGCAATAAACGGTATGTCGAATGCCCCATCGAACGTGGTGTTTGCCACGTCTCCGAACAGTTTCAACGGCAGGACCACATTGAAAATCAGCTTGTTGGCTTTGGTGACGAAATCTTTGTCCAGCATTTTCCTTGATTTCGCATAATAGCCTATGGCCATCACCAGAAAAATCGGCAAAACAATTCCGATGCTGAATACTAGGTTGTCTAACATGGCAGTCTCCTTACAATCAGGTCACTGGTGCAGGGTTGAACAGGCATAGCGCGTTCTTGATGCCGTATTTGTCAGCCCAGGTTTTTTTCTTCTCCGCTTGCAATCTTCAGGATCAGTTCGTATATCTCCTGGCCGACGCTTTCTATTGATGCATCGCCTATCGCAAACGCCCTGCATCCACATCGATCAGGTTCATCCATTTTTCTTTCAAAATGCTTCTGCTGGCGACTTTAATCACCAGCGCCATGGCCAGACCGTAAGGCGTGCCACGGCCCGTGGAGAAGACTTGGAGGGTGATGCCCGCAGCCAGCTTCAGCGTGCCGCAGGCGAAGTCGCTTGCAGGCGTCGCCGTAAAGACGGGTCCTTTTTTTCAGTCTTTTCAGAATCGGCTTCGACTTTTCGACCAGGGTGCTGATCATATCATCGAAACCGTCATTGTCCTGCAGGATGACAACTTTTTCCCCGCTTATGCCTTCGAAGAGCCTTTCAGGCAGCAGTTTTTCACATCCAAGGCCGACCACATTCGGGTAGAGGGGAAGCAGTTCATCCTCTATTTTTTTGATGACATTCTTTTCTTCTGCAAAGCGCGTGATTTGGGAGCAGCCATTTTCGCCGACTGTTTCTAGGATGTTGCCGACATAGCCCTTGTGGTCTTTTCCTGCTTTCCTTCGGAAAGTGGCGTCCGGATCGGATGGGTTCTGCAGGCTGTTGGAGCTGATATCCGTCTTCGGCTTAGTCTTCAGGCTGCCGTCAGCCTCTTCCTGTGCCAGTTCTCTGAGCATCCTGGAAAAAAGCTGGTCGCTGTAAAGCACGGCAAAGCGTTCTTCATTAATGGCCGGAAATACAATCTCCGAGAAATCCTTTGCCCAGGATTTGAGTACAACCTTCTGCGTGCGGGGTGTTAATGAATTGAATTTATCGTCAAAGTTATCTGCTGGCAATCGTTTGTTTTAGAAGACATATCTCTGCGCACCTCTCATACGAATATGTCTCCATTTTACTATATACGGCTTTCTTATGGAACCGAAAATGGATTGTCGTTCAGTTTTGACACCTCAACCTTTCTTTTCATTTTGAAATTACTCAATTTAAGATTGCCATAACAGTCAAGATACTATAAACTTAAAAGGATTGCAATTTTTAGTTTAAACACTCGGAGGAATACACATTGATCAGTGCGAATAATGTCGGCCTTGCCTTCAAGGACCGTCAACTTTTTAAAGAAGTCAACCTTAAATTCACTCATGGCAACTGCTATGGCGTCATCGGTGCCAACGGTGCCGGAAAATCTACCTTTTTGAAAATACTGTCTGGCGAAATAGAGCCAACCAGCGGTGATATCGCCGTGACACCCGGCGAGCGTATCGCTGTTCTGAAGCAGGACCATTTCAAACATGATGAGGATACGGTAATGGAAACGGTCATCATGGGTCACGAACGTCTCTATCAGATCATGCAGGAAAAAGACGCCCTTTATGCCAAAGAAGAGTTTACCGATGAAGACGGTATCCGTTCTGCCGAACTCGAAGGTGAATTTGCCGAGCTCAATGGATGGGAAGCCGAGTACGATGCGGAGAAACTCCTTAACGGCCTGAAGGTCGACAAGGACTCTTTCCATAAGAAAATGAAGGAACTGTCAGGCGCGGACAAAGTGAAAGTACTGCTGGCACAAGCGCTTTTTGGCAGCCCTCATATCCTGCTTCTGGACGAGCCTACCAACCACCTGGACTTCAAGACAATCATGTGGCTGGAAGAATTCCTTATCAACTACGAAAACACAGTCATCGTCGTATCCCATGACCGTCACTTCCTGAATAATGTGTGTACGCACATCGTTGATATCGACTTCAGCAAAGCCAGGATGTACATCGGGAACTACGACTTCTGGCATGAATCCAGCCAGTTGATGCTGAGGCTGATCAACGACCAGAATAAGAAAGCCGAAGAAAAAATCAATGAACTCAAAGCCTTTATCGCGAGGTTTAGCTCCAATGCTTCAAAGGCCAAGCAGGCCACTTCCAGGAAGAAGATGCTGGATAAAATCAAGCTCGAGGACATAACGCCATCATCAAGACGTTATCCCTTTGTTGGCTTCACCCAGGACCGCGAAGTGGGCAAGGATATCCTTCAGGTTGAAGGACTTACGAAGACAATCGACGGCGTCAAGGTGCTTGACGATGTGACATTTACGATGAACAAGGACGACAAGATCGTCGTGCTCAGCAACAACGAGGTGGCCAGAACCACATTGCTGAAAATCCTGATGGGCGAAATCGAGCCCGACGCCGGCACATACAGCTGGGGTGTGACGACTACAAGAGCCTACCTGCCTAAAGACAACAGTGAATATTTTGAAGGTGTGGATATGACACTTGTCGATTGGCTGCGTCAGTATTCAAAGGACCAGGACGAGACATTTGTCAGAGGTTTCCTCGGCAAAATGCTTTTCTCTGGCGAAGAGGCCCTCAAGAAAGCCAACGTTCTGTCCGGAGGCGAAAAAGTCCGCTGCATGCTCTCCAAGATGATGCTCAGCGGTGCCAACGTCATCCTACTTGATGAACCGACCAACCACCTGGATCTGGAATCCATTACCGCAGTGAATGATGGCTTGATTGCCTTCAAGGGCAATGTTATCTTCACTTCCCATGACCATCGCTTTATCCAGACAGTTGCCAACAGGGTGATTGAGATCACACCGAAAGGCCTGGTCGATAAAGTTATGGAATTCGACGAGTACCTGGACAACGAGGAGCTCCAGGCACAGGTCAAGGAAATGTACAGTTAGAATCTACAAAATCAAAACAGAAGATTGATCATCAAAGGCGCCAGAAAAACGGTTACAAGTCCTGCAATCCCAATGGACAGACCGCTCATGGCGCCTTCTGTTTCTCCCATCTCGATTGCTTTGGCCGTTCCCAGGGCATGGGCTGAGGTACCCATAGCGACACCGATAGCCACCTTGTCCTTTATTCTCAGGAGTTTGAAGACATATCGGCCTATGATTGCACCGGTAATACCTGTAATGATAATCGCAGCGACTGTGATTTCAGGTATACCGCCAAGCTGCTTGGACAGTTCAATCCCAATGGGCGTCGTGACCGATTTGGGCACCAGCGACAGCTTCGTCACATTTTCCTCAATGAAGTATTTCGAAGCCAGCAGGATCAATGCGATATTGGCCGCCGAACCTACAACAATGCCGACAATGATAGGCCCTGCATTCTGCTTCAGCAGCGAAAACTGTCTGAACAGCGGCAACGCCAGAACCACCGTAGCCGGCACAAGGAGGAAGGTAATGATCTGGCCGCCCTCCCTATAGGCTTCATAGTCGATATCCGCTATATAAACAAAACCTATCACGAGTAGCATACCGACAAACAGGGGGTTTAAGAACTCCAATTTTGTTTTTCTATTGATGAACAAGCCGGCTTCAAATGCCGCAAGGGTAATGAACACCGAAAAAGCCGGTGATTGCATGATTTCTCTCATTTATTTCACCACCTTACGCAACGCAGAAACCGTCAGACTTGTCACGCTCATCGTAACAACCGTCGACACGATGGATATGAGCAAAATGGCAAGCCATGCTTTCTGAAGCTCCCCCGCTATGGCTATGAGGCCGACACCGAGAGGCACGAAAAACATTGCCAGATGCCTTAGCAGGAAATTGGCGACGTTTTCTATATGCTGTTCCTTGACGATACCTGTGAGCAGAGCAACCAGCAGAAGTACCATGCCTATTATGTTTCCAGGAACGGGTATCCCCGTCAACCTGTTGATCGTTTCACCCAAAAGGGCGAACATGAGGATCAACGCCATTTCTCTCAATATTTTCATAATCAATCATCTCCTATCGTACTATGATTATACCTTTGACTTCAGTAGTATTCCCTGTTCTAAATATATGGGAATTTCACTTGTTATTGTATAGTCTATATAGAAAAAGTTGAAAGCCTCAAAATTATTTGAGGCTTTCTAGCAGTTCAAATACTCTTTTCCCTCAGCACCGGGTGCATCTTGAACGGTGCCAGTTCGTTGATTGGCTCGAGAACGAAAAGCCTATCGTGCATCCTCGGATGGGGTATAACGATTTCATCCAGGCTTGTTACTTCATCGTCGTAGAAGATGACGTCCAAGTCGATTGTCCGAGGGCCCCATTTGATATCCCTTTCTCTCTTCAGCTGGTGCTCTATATCCAGGAGAAAACGGATCAGCTCGACAGGCGTCAGAAGCGTTCTGACTGCCACTGCTCCATTGATGAAATTATCCTGGTCTGTATAGCCAACAGGTTCTGTCTCCTTAAGCGAAGACACTTTTACAACCCTCGAATGTTCACTTGCATCGATCAGCCCAATGGCCTCTTCGATGTGTTTCCGCTTGTCTCCCATGTTCGATCCAACCGCGATATAGGCATCGTGCCAGCTTCTTGTGATTTCCACCGCTGGATAGGCCAGGTTCATTTTCACAGGCGCCCACGGTTTCTTCAGCGTCAGGGTGATCTTCTCGACCATCGGATGGTTCTGTAGGACATGGTTGACCAGGGCATGGGCGGCGGCTTCGATCAGCTGGTATTCCTTCGCCTGGAATACTTCTTCCAGTTCCTGGCACAGGTGTCCGTAATGGACTGTCTTAGTCAGATTGTCCGTCTGCCCCGCTTCCCTCAGATCGATGTAGAGGTCGGCGTCCAATACGAATTTTGACCCAGGCTCCTCTCCTCGCTCAGCACACCATGCTTTCCGAACAATTCCAAGTCCCTGATGATGATCTTATCCATTCCAGCCCCTCCTTCCAAGCATGATGTCCGTCATTCTGGCAGCCCTCTCGTTTTCCTTGACGTCGTGGACACGGATAATGCTGCATCCTTTCACAATGCCGAAAACCGTTGTAGCAAGCGTTCCTTCCAGCCTTTGATCCACTGGCAGATCCATCGTCTTGCCGATCATCGACTTTCTGGATGTGCCGAGCAGGACCGGATAGCCGAGATTTGCTACATCTTCAAGATGCGCCATCATTTCCAGATTCTGTTCCACCGTCTTTCCAAATCCGATTCCCGGGTCCAGTATGATCAGATCTTCGGGTACGCCAGCCTCGACTGCCACCTGTACCGATTCCTTCAGCGCCTCCAGCACTTCCGGTATGAAGTCTTTGTATACTGTATCGTTACTGTTATGCATCAGACAGCAAGGCACATTCGCCTGTACGGCAACAGCAGCAATCATCGGGTCTTTCAAGAAACCCCAGACATCGTTGATCATATCTGCACCCGCTTCAATGGCGGCTCTTGCCACCGATGCTTTTGATGTGTCTATTGAAATGGGGATATCCGATACTTCCCTGATTTTCTCGATGACCGGCACAACCCGCCTTATTTCCTCTTCACCCGATACCTCTTCATGTCCCGGCCGTGTCGATTCACCGCCGATGTCGATGATATCGGCGGCTTCTTCAATCATTTCCACCGCATGTCTGACTGCATTGTCAACCATATCATACTTGCCGCCGTCGGAGAAGGAATCGGGCGTCACATTCAATATTCCCATGATATAGGTTCTTTTTCCGAATTCAAAATCCCTTGAGCCAATTTTCATGTCGTCCTCCGTCAGTATTCAATCCGCTTGTTTTTCTTTTCCTTCTTCCAGTCACATTGTGGTTCAGCCTCGCAGGTATAGCAGGATCTGGAAAGCTTGTCAGCCCTGTAGAAAATCCCTCTGGCCGAGTTTTCGTCTTTCACTTCATCGTTCCGGTGGTTGGCTGCCATTTCAAGCATCATGGCCACTTCTTCCTCATTGAAACCTGCTTCCCGCAGCATGTTTTTTCCGATATCGATACTGGCTCTATCGTGTTTCCTTCCGCCTTCATACTGCTCGAAGCGCCCGATATCATGGATCATTGCTGCACCGTAAATGGTCTCCTTGATAAGCAGTCCGCCCAGAAGGTTTCCTTCCAGCGCCAGGATATAGCAGATTCTGGCCACATCCAGAAAGTGGGCCATGTCGTGTTTGCAGAATATCCTGTGCTTTTCATGGTTCCTTGTCCTTTCAAGCGCTGCCTTGTAGCTTTCAAGACCGACCAGTTTTTCAATCCTGTCCATCGCCGGCCTCGATTCTCTCTGCATACTTTTGTGTAATCGTACCAATGATATCCGGACGGCCAAGTTGAATGCCATCAAGATCTCCGACAGGCATGATGCCCATCAGGGAGTTGGTTATAAAAGCACCGTCACAGGAAAGCAGCTCCTCTTCTGTTATATCAGCCTCTTCGACATCGAAATCCTCAATGACCCACTGTCTGATAATGCCAGGCAGCAGTCCGCAGGTGAAGGCAGGGGTTTTTAGTTTTCCATCCTTGACGATGAATATATTGGCTGTGGACGTCTCTGTGATATGGCCTTTTTCATTGATGCTGTAGTAATCGAAATAGCCGTTTTCCCTTGCATTATCAAGGCTGATCAGATACCGCCAGTATGACAGTGATTTATGTTTTGTGAGCGGGTCTCTTGACGATGCCGTCACTATATTTCTGGCAAGTGAAACGCCCTCCTCATACTGGCTCTCTTTGTATGCGAAATTTCTTTTCGAACAGACGGTCTGGGTTTCCGATACCATGACCTTCAGCGCCTCGTTGTGGCAGGACAGCAGCTTGGCAGCCTTTTCCACTTCCTCTTTTGTGATTTCCTTCGGGAAACCAAATACCTGCAGGCTGTTGTTGAGCCTGTCCAGATGGTCCTGAAGAAACTGCGGCTTGTCTGTCACAAGGATCGTTTCGAAAAAACCTTTTCCAAAGGCATAACCTCCGTCGAGGGTGATTCTTTCTTCTTCTGTCAGCTTTCCATTGAGAACAATCATATCTGATGCCTTCCCCCAAGTGCTTCGAACAGCGCCTTGGCTTTATCCAATGTCTCTTCATATTCTGCTTCAGGATCCGATTCCCAGGTGATCCCACCCCCCACCCCTATGTGGGCTTTGCCGTCTTTCAGCAGGATAGTGCGGATGACAATGTTGGTGTCCATGTTGCCGTCATACCCCAGGTACCCGATGCATCCCGTGTAAATACCTCTTCTATTGTACTCCAGTTCATCGATGATTTCCATAGCCCTGATCTTCGGGGCACCGGTGATGGAGCCGCCGGGAAAACAGGCCTTCAAACAGTCTACAGCTGTGTTGTCTTCCGTCATCTCCCCTTCGACTGTTGATACCAGATGGAACACTGTTGCGTAGTCTTCCACTTTGAAAAGGTCGGTGACACAAACCGATCCGGGCTTGCACACCTTGCTGAGGTCGTTTCTCTCCAAGTCGACGATCATCAGCAGCTCCGATCTGTCCTTTTCGCTGTTCATGAGCTCATCCATGTTTTCTTCATCTTCTTCCGGCGTCAGGCCTCTCGGGCGGGTTCCCTTGATGGGCCTTGTTTCTACATGGCCGTTGGTGATTTTCAGAAAGCGCTCAGGCGAAGATGAAAGCACGGTGAAGTCCCCGAAGGGCAGGTACGCCGAAAACGGCGCCGGGTTGATGGCCCTCAGCCTGTCGTAAAGATCGACAGGATTACCCAGCCACTCTCCAGTGAATGTCTGCGTCATGTTGGTGATATAGACATCACCCTCTTCGATATACTGCCTCGTTTTTTCAATCGCAGCGATATAGCCGTCGCGGGTGCAGTAGGGTTCTGGTGGCGATGAGTATGACTTCATTTCCAGTGAGTGCCAGGGGGACGGACCTTTTGGCACTCCATTTATTTTTCCAATCCATCGGTCGATGCCTGCCGATACGGCCTTTTCGGTTTTGCCTACACCGGTGACGAAGTAAGTCTTGATCTCGTGGTCGTACACAAGCACGTGGTTGTAGAAAACGAGTATGACATCCGGAATCTCGTACAGCGCAGGATTTAAGCTCGCTACCCCTTCAAGACGTCTTCCAAAGTCATAACTGAAATAACCCATCGCGCCTCCGACAAAGGGCAAATGGGTTGTTGGTTTTACTTCGTATTCGGACAGCAATTGCTTGATTTCAGCAAAGGCATCCCCGGCATCGCTATCTGCATCCCCGGCATATACGAATTTATATATGGGCTCAAGCCCTATGATTGAAAATCTGCTGCGCCTGTCGCCAGGCTTGGAGCTGTCCAAGAAGACCGCATCCTCACCAAGGTTCAATGCTCTGTAAAGCTCCCATGGCTCAAGGTGCAGCTGCACAGGTTCAATCAGACAGACTGTCATGCAATCACGCTTTCCTTGATATTGTTTTTGTATCGGCTGCATAGCAGCGTAAAGTTCCTCATCATATCCAGTCCGTTTTCGGTCAAGGCCGCTTCCGAATGGAATTGAATACCTTCCACAGACATCAACCGGTGCCGGATGCCCATAACGGCGCCATCCTCTGAACGGGCTGTCACCTCCAGGCATTCTGGCAAAGTAGCCTCGTCCACCACAAGGGAATGGTATCTCGTAACCGTAAGGCCGGAATCAAGCCCTGCAAAAACGCCTTCGCCATCATGATCGATCATGGAAAGCTTGCCATGCATCGGCCTTGCACCTTTGACAATTTCTGCTCCAAACGCTCTGGCAATAGCCTGATGCCCGAGACAAACACCCAGAATCGGTATCTGTCCGCTGAACATATCAATAATCGACATGGATATGCCTGCATCTTCAGGTCTTTTTGGCCCAGGCGATATGACAATGCCTTCAGGTTCCAAACTGGCAATCTCCTCAAGAGAGATCCTGTCATTTCTTGCAACGAGGACATCTTTCCCCAGTTCTTTCAAATCCCGCACCAGGTTATACACAAATGAGTCGTAATTGTCAACAACAAGAAACATCTATTTATCTCCTATGGTACAGGGACATGAGTTTGTTGTACATTTCGGGTTCTGTTGCAAATCTGCCTCTGAACGTCGTCGTCACCGTTTTGGCATTGGACCTCTTGATACCTCTCGATGTCATGCAGGCGTGTTCCCCCTGGATAATCACGGCTACATCTTCTGTGTCTGTGATTTTCTGCATGATTTCAGCGATATCAGTACCTATGCGTTCCTGAAGCTGAAGCCTGCGGCTGACCATATCGGCAATTCTGGCAATCTTGCTGAGTCCGATAATCTTGTGTCTTGGAATATAGGCGACAGCGGCTTTCATATTGTACATCAGCGCCAAATGGTGTTCACAGTGGCTGAAGATTTCTATGTCCTTCATCAGCACCATGTCATTCGTCTCGTAGCTGATTTCCAGATCTTCTTCAAAAGTCTTGTCCAGTAGTTCAACCAGCTCATCGTTTGTATGGTTCATCCCTGAAAACACTTCGCTATACATATTGGCTACACGTTTCGGCGTGTCCTTCAGGCCTTCTCTGTCGGGATCAGCTCCCAAGGCAATAAGGATTCCGCGCATATGTTCTTCAATGGCTTTTTTATCTATCATGATTCCACTCTTCCTTTTGGATACGAAAATGGCGCTTTTTTGCCACGATAATATCCTATACATTATAGACGCAGGCAGTCTTAACGTCAAGGTTTACCGTAATTTCCATAATATGTAAGAAGCAGCAAAGGAACGAGCCTATGGAACTGCACGCATCTTTGCAGCTTCATAGGCTCGTTTCATTTCTATTTGATTCCACGCCAAAATCTGTGAAAAGAAGGGTACGAAAATAGATGCCGGCGCGGAATAAACATTCTTTAGAAGAGTGCCAGGGGGACGGACCTTTTGGCACTGGACCTTGAACGTGTGCCAAAAGGTCCGTCCCCCTGGCACTATCGCCTACTGACCGTAGTAGGCGTCTTTGCCGTGCTTCCTCAGGAAATGCTTGTCAAGGAGCGCCTGCTGCATCGGCTGGTCATGCTCGAAGCCTCTTATCGCCATGGTCCTGAAGGCCATTTTGGCTACTTCATCCAGGACGACTGCATGGTAAACCGCATCAGCTGGGTCTTTCCCCCAAGCGAATGGACCATGTTCATTGACCACAACCCCCGGGACATGGATCGGGTTGATTCCCTCGAACGTTTCGACAATCACCGTTCCGGTATTCTTTTCATAGGCTTCCTCGATCTCCTCTTTAGTCAGAGGGCGTGTGCAGGGGACCGGGCCATAGAAATAATCCGCATGGGTCGTACCGAACGATGGAATCGACTTGCCTGCCTGGGCAAAGCTGGTCGCCCACTCGGAATGTGTATGGACCACCCCGCCGATTTCGGAGAAAGCTTTGTAAAGTTCAATGTGCGTGGCCGTATCGGATGAAGGCTTTAGATCGCCGTCCACGACATTGCCGTCCATATCGACGACAACCATCATATCCGGCGTCAGGTCCTCGTACTCCACACCGCTCGGCTTGATGACCATCAAGCCTTTATCCCTGTCGATGCCGCTGACATTGCCCCATGTATAGACAACTAGGCCTCGCTTCGGCAATTCCATATTCGCTTCATAAACAGCTTGCTTCAGTTTGCTTAACATGCTTTGTCTCCCCTCTTTACTTGATGCTGATATAGTATGCAAGATCATTCAGTTTCAACATTTGTCTGAAAGCGTTGACCTCAGTATTCTTGTCAATGACGACCGTTTCAACACCCATCAGCTCAGCCCAGTCCATCAGATCCTGGGTCGAGACATCATAGGAGAAAATCGTATGATGGGCACCGCCGGCAAGAATCCAGCACTGAGCTCCGACTTCAAGGGAAGGCTCCGGTTTCCAGATTGCCTTGGCAACAGGAAGGTTCGGCATTTCATGAGGTGTTCTGATCGTATCCACTTCATTGATAATCAGCCTGTGGCGTCCACCCATGTCGATCAGCGACGCATTCAGCGCCTTACCCGGCTTGCTGTTGAAAATGATTCTGGCAGGCGCATCCTTGCCGCCAATGCCAAGCGGTCTTACGATAATGCTTGGCTTGTCTTCCGCGATTGTCGGGCATACCTCGAGCATATGGGCTCCCAGAACCATTTCATTGCCAGGCTCAAGATGGTATGTGTAGTCTTCCATGAAGGATGTGCCCTTGCCTTTGTGGTCGCCCATGATCTTCATAAGCCTTACCATGGCAGCTGTTTTCCAGTCACCTTCCCCGGCAAAACCGTAACCTTTTTCCATCAGGCGCTGAACGGCAAGGCCCGGCAGCTGCTTCAAACCATAAAGGTCCTCGAATGTCGTTGTAAAGGCAGTGAAGCCGCCCTCTTTAAGGAATTTCTCAAATCCGATCTCGATTCTCGCCTGGTACTTGATCGATGCTACACTCGCTTCGTCCTGTTCAGGAATCGTGTAAAACTTCAGGTACGTTTCGTAAAGAGCATCCACTTCAGCTTCAGTAACAGCTTCCAGAACCTTGACGATATCACCGACTGCATAGGTGTTGATCGCCCATCCAAACTGGATTTCAGCTTCTACCTTGTCTCCTTCAGTAACGGCAACCTGTCTCATGTTATCCCCGAAACGTGCTACTTTGATTGTTCTGCTTTCCACGACAGCAGCTGCCACATGGAACCAGTCATTCAGTTGATCAACCCTCTTTTTCCTGTGCCCAATGGCCTACGATGACTTTTCTTGGCAATCTCATGCGGGCGTTGATGAAACCGAACTCCCTGCCGCCATGGGCAGACTGCGTCAGGTTCATAAAGTCCATGTCGATTGTCTCCCAGGGAAGGTCACGGTTGAATTGCGTATGCAGGTGACAGAAAGGCTTGTTCAGAATCGAGAAACCTTTGATCCACATTTTCGCAGGCGAGAAAGTGTGGCATCCAACCGACGATGCCGGCACAGCTTTCATCGGCATTGGCTTTACGCATCAGGTTTGTGATTTCATCAGGCGTTGTCAGAAGCGCTTTAAAAACAAGCTTGAACTCAAAGCTGCCCTTTTCATTGAGGCCTTCCACGATCTTGACTGAGTTTTCCTTAACCTGTTTAAGCGTTTCTTCTCCATAGAGGTGCTGGCTTCCTGTTACAAACCAAAATTCGTAGTTCTTGCTAAGTTGCATTGTATTACCTACCTTTCTCCTTTGTTGTATCTCTTATAATCAATTCTGGCGCCATAACGTCCTGAATCACGCTGCTCTTCTCCCTCATCAGCGAAAGGAGCCCTTTCGCAGCGTGGATGCCCAGCTCCGCTTTCGGATGGGCTACCGTGGTCAGCTTGACATCCAGACTCTGTGACAGATTCGAGTTGTCGAAACTCACTACCGAACAGTCGCCGGGTACATTTATATCATGCTGCCGCATAAGCTGCATCAGCTCCACGGCAATCTGGTCGTTGTAGCAGACGATGGCTGTATGGCTATCCAGAAACTTTTCAAGTCCATTCCAATTGTCCTCGCTTATTACCTTTTCCTTGTTTTCAGTGCTGAACCAGATGACCGACTTTTCTTTGACTTTCAGCTGATTATGCTTTCGCAAAGTTTTTATATAGCCTTCGTATCGGCCATGCCCCTGGATGTCATCGCTTTTTGAAGATTGCACCGATATCCGTATGTCCCAGACTTATCAAATGTTCTGTCGCCAGCCTGCCCGCCTCTTCATCATCTTCAACGACATACGATGAAGGAAAATTCGAATAGCTGCCATGGATATAAAGAATCGGAACGCCTCTGTCCCTGAACTGCTGCAGAAGATCCACATTGTGATTCGGGTAGACACTCCTGGTGGGCTCGATGATGAGTCCTGCCAGCTGGCTGTTTAGCATATTCGTCAGTACCGTACGTTCCCTGTCACTCCTGTTGTTCGTACTTCCAAGAAGGATGCTGTAACCGCGTTCACTCAGTTCATCATCGATGCCCGAGATGATTTCCGGGAAGATATAGTCGTTGAAATACGTCGTTACGATGCCGACCATCTTGCCATGACCGCTCTCGTCTGCCTGGGGATCGGATACGAACGTGCCTTTACCCTGCTGTTTGTACAGCCAGCCTTCATTGACCAGGTCATCGATGGCTTTCCTGACTGTATGTCTGCTGACAGATAAGCGCTCCATCAGTTCATGCTCCGAGAAGACGCGGTCATTGTATTTGAGCTCGCCGTTCCTGATGAATTCAATAATGAAATTTTTAACTGTTTGGTACTTAGGTTCTGCAGCCATGCCATTCTCCATATCAAGTCAAAAAAAATAAGTTGTACGTACATGTTTTATATTAACATGCGTACAACTTATTTTCAATATCTATATTCTACAATTTTTCCAGCAAATCTTCGACAGTCTTGATAAGGTGCATCGGTACAGGAATTTCCTTTTCAACTCGGGTCTTCGACACTTTAACAATCCAGGAAACGCTGAAAGCCTTACAGGGCTTTATTTTTTTGTCAAATTTCCGAAATATGTTGTTGTATGTGTTGTATGTTGTTGTATGTTAGTGTATAATTGAAGTATGAAATTGTATTATGACAAACGCGCTAAAGACCCCATCTACTATATTCAGAAGGGCTTTAGAAACGGCAAAAAGACGACGACAAAGAACATCGCAAGGATTGGCAAGCACTCAGAACTTCTTAACATCACAGATGATCCTTTAGCTTATGCCAAGGAACAAATCATCTTATACAATGATGCGATGAAGAATAACAAAGTCACAATGGAGGTGACCGTAGATTTTGACGAAAAGATTCAATCGAGTGCTGCTCTAGTCTCAACAAGCAATCAACTCAACATCGGATATTTCTTTATCCAAATGATCTATCACCAGCTTGGTCTACATTCTTTTTTCACCAGGGTGACCGAGAATTCCAAAATCACTTATGACCCCAACTTAATCAATCGCTTTATGACCTACGCCAGAATTCTTGATCCTGCCTCGAAGCTTGGTACTTATGATCACCTGCATACCTACTATGAAAAACCTGAGTTTGAGTACGTGCATATACTCCGAACAATGGATATTCTTGAGCAAAATTATGATGCATATATAAGTCATTTGTTTGAATACAGCAATCGGATTTTTCCACGGAACACATCGGTATGCTACTTCGACTGTACAAACTATTACTTCGAAACAGAAAGCAACGATGATGATTACATCGACGAGATTACCGGCGAAATAATCAAAGGACTGAGAAAATTCGGACCCTCAAAAGACCATAAACCTAATCCATTGGTTGAAATGGGACTTTTCATGGATTCCAACGGCATCCCCTTATCGATGTGTATTAATTCCGGTTCTGATAATGAGCAGACCTGCGCCTTGCCTCTTGAAGAGAAAATGATTCAGATGCTGAAAGGAAAGAAATTCATTTACTGTGCTGACGCCGGACTCGGTTCTCTGAACATTCGAAAATTTAATTCCATGGGTGGACGCGCCTTTATCGTGACTCAATCAATAAAAAAACTCTCAGATACTCTAAAACAAGCCGTGTTCAACGACTTTGATTATCACCTTTTATCTAATGACGAACCCACTACCATCAAACGTTTGAAAAGCTTTGATAAAACTGATTCCAGGAACTTGTCTTTGTATAAGGATAAAGCTTATAAAATCATTGTTGCTGACAGAGCCGTTGATCTTGGTCTCTATGAAGAAAAACAACTGAAGAATGGCAAAACCAAGAAGGTGAAATCCAAGGCACTGCTAAAGCAAAAGGTTATTGTCACTTTTTCAAGGCAGATGATGGAATACCAGAGACATATAAGGAACAAGCAGATAGAACGCGCGAAGCGACTGATCAAGGATATGGACCCAGACACATACAAAAAAGGTCCTCATGATGTGACCCGATTCATCAAAAGAAACTCCAGCTCAAGCACCGGAGGTACGGTGACAGATTCCTATGTGATTGACCAGACAGTTATTGATGAGGAAGAAAAGTACGATGGCTATTATGCCATAGCGACTAATCTCGATGATGACGCTAAATCAATAATTGCCATTAGTTCCAACAGATACAAGATAGAAGATTGCTTCAGGGTTATGAAAACCAATTTTTCAGCACGTCCGGTTTATCATCAGAATAGAGAGCGTATAATCGCCCATTTTATGATTTGCTATACCGCTTTGCTCATTTATCGGCTCATCGAAGTGAAGCTGGATGAAAAGGGTATGCATTTTACAACTGACAATATTCTTGAAACACTAAAAAATATGCAAGTAGCCAATGTTCAAGACATGTATTACCTGTCAACCTATAACGGATCCCAAATCTGCACGGCTTTAAATGCTATATTTGATTTGGAACTGGACAAAAAATACTATCAGCCAAAAGAACTTAACAAAAAAATCAGAAAAATTTCAAAATAGGAATCACATACAACAAGTTATCCAATAAAACAAGAGGCAGAAACCCCATAAACATAAGGGTTTCATGCCTCTTAACTTTTTTTAACTGTCGAAGATGGGATATTAACATGCGTACAACTTATTTTCAATATCTATATTCTACAATTTTTCCAGCAAATCTTCGACAGTCTTGATAAGGTGCATCGGTACAGGAATTTCCTTTTCAACTGCCTTTTTCACTTTCACGGCCAGTTCCTTGTTGCCCATGATAATGCTGCCCACGATTTTATTATCATGCAAAACGAAGTGGAAATACGATTGACCGTCTTTCTTGCTTATTTCTTTGTAGCTGCCGTCTTCAGACATGAACTTTCCGATACTGAACAAATCGATGCCCAGCACTTTGACCACATTTGAACGGGGCACACTTCCAAACTGCATTTTCTTGCCGAGAATGTTCTTGCCGGCGATTGTTCCCTGATACATGGCTATCGACCACAGCCCATAGGCTATGCCGAAGTGCTCAGATATGTCACCCGGCACATAGATGTCCGGATCGGAGGACTGCATGTAATTGTTCGCTATGACCCCCACATCCGTTTCCAGTCCGGATTCCTTGGCCAGATAGATGTTAGGACGAACGCCTGTCGCAAGGGAAACCATGTCTGCTTCGAAAACCTGCCCATCTGACAGAACAACCGCTTTGCAGTGGCCGCTGCCGTCATGCTCGATATGGCTGATGTCCACGCCGGTAAGGGTTCTGATGCCAAGTGTCTTAAGATAGTCCACCAGCAAGTCCGCAGCTTCGGGATTCAGCTGCCTTGGCATCAGCCATTTTGCACCCTCGAGGACGGTCACCTCGATACCCTGCTTAGCCAAACCTGCTGCAGCTTCAAGTCCCAGCACGCCGCCGCCGATGGCGATACACTTCCTGATGGTGCTTTTGCTGTTTAGAATCCAATGCACATCACCTACCGTCCTGAATGTAACAACACCGTTGAGGTGACTGCCTTTGAACGGCGGAATAAACGGATGTGCTCCTAGAGCCAGAACCAGCTTGTCATAAGAAAATGCATCGTTATCCTCTACTATGACCTCTTTTCTGCTTCTGTCAATTTCTGTCACTGTACTGCCCAAATGAAGTTCGATACGCTGCTCGTCATACCACGTTCTGGAGTGAATGGTAAGCTCCTGCAGTGTGACTTCTTCTGCCAGGTATCGGGTAAGATTCAGCCTGTAATAAGGCAGAGCCTCCTCTGCAGATATCAATGTGATAGTTATCTCGTCGTCATCTTCTCTAATTGCTTCGATTGCAGAAAGAGCTGCGATGCCGCTTCCGACGACCACCACACGTTGGGGCTTTTCATCTGTCGATTGGGTATATCCGGATTGGCTGCTGTCAGATTCTATTCTGCTGTTCTCGATGTTTGTTACCAGTTCGAAATCATCCTGTGGCGCCCCGCAAACCGGACACTCCTTAGGTGGTTCTTCTCCAAAATGAATATAGCCGCAAATCAGGCACTTCCACGCTTGTTCCATAACACTCTCCTCATCCAAGTCAAAATATCTCCGTAAACTTTTTCATAGTTGATTTCATGGATCATTTCATGTCTGCCGTGGGGGTAAAGCTTGATCGTGACATCCTCTACCTCATGGTCTACGTACTGCCTATACAATTTTTTGACAAACTTGCCATAGCCCCCGACCGGGTCCATTTCACCCGAGAAGATATAGATTGGCAGGTCGGATGGCACTTCACCCCTATTCTCCTTTTTACTCAAATCCAGCAAGCCTCTGAGGAAGTCGTAATAGAAACTGCAGGAAAACGGGTTGCCGCACCATGGATCGTTGATATACCTGCGCACCTCTTCATCGTCTCTGTTTAGCCAGGAGCTGCCGTTTTCAGGGTTTTTGACTTTTTTGTTGTTGCCTCCGAAGACGATTTTTCCGAGCCGCTTGCTGATATACCGGTCACCTTTTACTATCATTTCCGCTTTTGCCAATACTGCTACTGCAGCCATTGCCGGATTCGAATTCTTCGCCGACCCGGAAAGGATCAGCCCCGACAAGTCTTCGCCATATAATTCGGCGTATGCCTGGCACAGAAAGGAACCATAGCTGTGACCCATCAAGATGACTGGCAGCCCTGGATATTTATTCTTCAAATAGACAGTCAGCATACGCATATCCTTGACTGTCCTGTTGAATCCATCCTTGCCCGCATAGCCCAGGCTGTCGTCAGTTGCGGCCGTCACGCCGTGACCCCTGTGGTCGTCAGCAGCCACGATGAAGCCGTGTTCATTCAGAAAGCGTGCAAATCGGTTGTATCGATGGGCATGTTCCATCATGCCGTGGGATATCTGGACAATCCCCACCGGACTCTGTATATTGTCCCAAAAGTAGGCAGCGATTTTCTTCTTATCCACTGCTTCGAGCCAAACAACGTCTCCCCGTTCCATATCATCATCCTCTCCAAATTTCTAATATATACCTATTGTATCACTAGGAAGGAGGCAGTGCCAGAGGGACGGACCTTTTGGCTCCCCTCACCACAAAAAAAAGATGCCTCGGCATCAAATCCGAGACATCTTTATCGTTTTAATTATGGGGTGCCAAAAGGTCCGTCCCTCTGGCACTGCTTCTATTCGGCTAGCGGGCAAACACCGTCATTGCCAAGCCCTTGGCCACCGAAACCGCCGAAGCTGCCGCGGGATCCACTGCGGAATCCGCCGCCCATCATGCCGCCGCCGCGTCTTGCGTGGCCGCCGCCATAACCCTGGCCGCCTTCGCCATAAGCGCAGTCTTCAGGGTCGGCTTCCGTGATTCTCTCTGTCATGTGCTCGAGAATCAAATCCGCACGTTCCTGTGTCATGCGTCCTTCGTCGACAGCTTCCTTAAGGTCAGCCGTTCTTTCTTCAATCAAGTTGGCTTTCCACTCATCCAGCGAACCGGTCGCTGCATAAACGCCTATGCTGGCTGTTAAAACCACTGCTATTGCCAATACTGCTGCTAATTTTTTTCTCATTTTTCATTCCTCCTAAAATGTTGTGTATTATCTTGATACTTGCATTATAGGACCAGAATGTGAAAAACCTGTGAAGAAAATTATTCAGCAATCATATCTCTCAAAACTTTGTGTAGTATGCCGCCATTTCTGTAGTAATCAATCTCCACGGCACTGTCGATACGAACCACAGCCTTGAACTCGGTCACCGTGCCATCCTTGTCTACAGCCTTGACATCTACAGAGTCAAGAGGCTGCAGCTCATTGCTGAGACCGGTAATGTCATACGTCTCTTCACCAGTCAGACCAAGGGACTGCCAGCTTTCACCTGAAGCGAACTGCAGTGGCAGGACACCCATGCCGATCAGGTTGCTCCTGTGAATTCTCTCATAGGATTCAGCGATAACCGCCTTGACGCCCAGAAGATAGACACCCTTGGCCGCCCAGTCTCTCGAACTTCCCGTACCGTACTCTTTGCCGGCCAGGATGATTTGGTTCTTGCCGGCTTCTTGATAAGCCATAGCGCCATCGTACATGGATACAACCTCATCATTCAGGAAGCAGGTTGTGTAGCCGCCTTCTTTACCTTTGGCAATGGCATTTCGGATACGGATATTCGCAAGGGTACCCCTCATCATGACCTCA
This sequence comes from Vallitaleaceae bacterium, assembly GCA_963677915.2. Taxonomy (GTDB): domain Bacteria; phylum Bacillota; class Clostridia; order Lachnospirales; family Vallitaleaceae. The sequence goes on from CAXXGE010000007.1 coordinate 59,098, forward strand.
TGGTTACCTCTGCGGGAACCGTAGGAGTTGAAATCTTTGGCTTCAACGCCGTTTTCCTTCAGGTAAACGCCTGCCGGGCTGTCGCCTTTGATGCTGCCTGCCGGGGAAATATGGTCTGTTGTAATGGAATCGCCAAAAGCTGCCAGCACGACTGCATCTTCAATCGGCTCTATATCGTTGATTTCAGGTTTGAGATCCACGAAGAATGGCGGCTCCTGGATGTAAGTGGAAGTCGCATCCCAGTCGTAGAGAGCCTTCTTCTCGACCTGTATGTCATCCCACATCTTGTTTGCATCATAAACATGCGCGTACTGTTCTTTAAAAATATCCGAGGTGACAGTCTTGTCTACAAGCTCCTGTATTTCTTTGAAGTCGGCCAAATATCTTTGAGGTAGATGGCTTCATTCTTGTCGTTGTATCCAATAGGCTCGTTCTTGAAATCGATGCTCACCGTACCAGCCAGTGCATAGACGACAACCAGCATCGGTGAAGCAAGGTAGCTGGCCTTGACCTGCGCATGGACACGGCCTTCGAAGTTTCTGTTTCCGCTGACGACGGAAGCAACCGTCATGTCATTGTCATCAATCGCCTTTGCCACCGGAACAGGCAACGGACCCGAGTTCCCGATACACGTACCGCAGCCGTAACCAGCTACATTAAAACCGAGTTTCTCAAGGTCGCCCAGAACTTCTCCCGCCTTCAGGTATTCTGTAACGACACGGGATCCCGGAATAAGGCTGGACTTGACATATTTCGGCTTCTTAAGGCCCAATTCAACAGCCTTTTTAGCCACAAGCCCCGCACCTAGCATCACGCTCGGGTTCGATGTATTGGTACAGCTAGTGATGGATGCAATGGTGACAGCTCCTGTTTTAAACTGCTCAACCGTACCGTTTTCCCATGTGATATCGACGGATTTATCTGCATCCTCGTCAGAAAGGTTGAAGCCTCTTTCTGCAATAGGTGCTTTCAACGCCTTAGCGAACTGTTCCTTCATATCAGAAAGAAGGATTCTGTCCTGAGGGCGCTTCGGACCTGCAAGGCTCGGCTGCACTGTCGACAGGTCCAGTTCAAGGGTTGTTGTATAAACCTTCTCATCCTGGCTTTCGTCGTTGTACATACCCTGTGCCTGGTAGTAGGCTTTGGCCAGTGCGACGAGTTTCTTATCGCGGCCTGTATTGAGCATGTATTCCATTGTTTCATCATCAACAGGGAAGAATCCCATCGTTGCACCGTATTCAGGAGACATGTTGGCAACGGTAGCCCTGTCCGCCAGACTCATATTGCGCACGCCCTCGCCATAGTACTCGACGAACTTGCCGACCACGTTGTGCTTTCTGAGCATTTCAGTGACTGTCAGCGCAAGGTCTGTCGCTGTCGATCCCTCCGGCAGTTTGCCGGTGAACTTGAAGCCGACAACCTCAGGTGTTACAAAATACAGAGGCTGTCCAAGCATGCAGGCTTCCGCTTCGATCCCGCCGACACCCCAGCCGACGACGCCAAGTCCGTTGATCATTGTTGTATGTGAATCTGTACCTACCAGCGAATCCGGATAGACAACCGTGCCCTCTGCCGTTTCCTTCTTGAAGACACTCGTTGCAAGGTACTCAAGGTTGACCTGATGGATGATTCCCGTTGAAGGCGGTACCGCCTTGAAGTTCTTGAAGGACTGCTGTGCCCACTTCAGGAAATTGTATCGTTCACTGTTTCTTTCAAATTCAAGGTTAACGTTCTTGTCCAAAGCGTCATCCGTACCAAAGTAATCCACCATGACCGAATGGTCGATGACCAGGTCTACGGGGATCAGAGGATTGATCAGCGACGCTTCCTTGCCCACGCGGTCTACAGCCGAACGCATGGCTGCCAGGTCCACGACAGCAGGTACGCCAGTGAAGTCCTGGAGAACGATTCTAGCCGGTTGAAAAGGCACTTCAAGACCTTTACCGTAGCCTTCTGCCCATTTTCCAAGCTGCATGACATGTTCTTTCGTCGTCGCATGTTCATCATAGTTTCTAACAGCAGCTTCAAGCAGCACTTTCATTGAATAGGGAAGACTTTTGACATCGCCAAAGCCCAAGGCTTCCAGCTCGTTGATATCGTAATAAAGGTATTTTTCGCCATCGACATCGAGCGTCTTCGGTTTTAAAATCGGTTCATATGTTGACATTATTCAACCTCCTAGTTCATAAGTTGCCAATAGGCAATTAATATATAGTATACAAAAAACATCACTTTTTAGCAAGCTTCATAAAGTCGATAAACGTAAGGCATGCTATCGAATTCCCCTTTTGTGGATACAGCAGGCCAATGCTTCTTTTCGGCAGCTCCGGTTCCGCCTGCCATTCATAAAGCTCTCCCCTCGCAAGTTCGCCCTCAATAAACTCTTTGATGACCGCAGAAACCCCAAGTCCGATTTTGGCAAAGTCGATCAGAAATTCCATGCTGCTTATCTCTATGTCAGCCTGAATCGGAATCTGGTGTTCTAAAAACCAGTCCTCCACATAACGCCTGGTGGCATTTTTCTTTTCCATCAGAATAAGCGGGTGATCCTTGAAACGCTCAAGGGGCATCGGTTTTTCAGGCGGTGGTTCCTTGGCAGCGAATGTGTCCTGTATCTCCATCAGTTCATGGTAGGCCAATCCGCTTACCGATGGCACTTCACTGATAATCGCACAGTCTATTGCACCGTTCTCGAGAAGCTCAAGCGTCTCGGGACTGGTCCTGTTTACAATTTCTATTTTCAAATTGGGGTATGCATCATGGAACTTCTCAAGATGGGGAATGAAGTAGTACTTGCACAACGTGTTGCTGATGCCAATCCGGATCATCCCCGTATCCTTGTCTTTCATCTGCCGAACGATGCGCTCACCCTGCTCAAGCTGCAAGAAAGCTGTCTGGACATAGCTGTACAGAGCATGGCCTTCATCGGTCAGCTCTATGCCCTGCCCTTTTCGGATGAACAGCTTGACACCCAGGTCTTCCTCGAGCCCTTTGACTGACTTGGTGACAGCAGGCTGTGATACGAAGAGCGTTTTTGCCGCAGCAGTGAAGCTTCCTTTTTCCGCCACATGATAAAAGACCTTGTACATTTCCATTGTCATAATTCCATCCTCCTACCCGACATATTATAACCTATAGTTATATCTTCAATCAATATTTTTCATTTTATTTATGATTCAGGATTGTGTAAAATAAATACATACACAACATATAATGAAAGGACTGTAGACAATGGCAGGTAAGACCCTCTATGAAAAGATCTGGGACGCACACGTCGTCGACCAGGAAGAAGGAAAACCAAGCATCATTTATATCGACTTGCACCTGTGCCACGAGGTCACATCGCCTCAGGCATTTGAAGGACTTAGACTGGCTGGCAGGAAGGTTCGACGCCCTGAGCTGACTTTTGCGACAATGGACCACAATGTGCCTACGAAAGACCGTTACAATATAAAAGACCCCATCTCGAAGAAGCAGATCGAGACACTGGATAAAAACGCCGCTGATTTCGGTATCACCCTTTATGGACTGGACAGTGACGACCAAGGGATTGTCCATGTAATCGGACCGGAACTTGGCCTTACGCTTCCAGGCAAGACCATCGTCTGCGGCGACAGCCATACGGCGACCCACGGTGCATTCGGCGCATTGGCTTTCGGTATCGGAACAAGCGAGGTGGAACATGTCTTGGCTACCCAATGTCTCCAGCAGAAAAAATCCAAGACGATGAACGTAGCGATCAAAGGCTCCCTCGGACCCGGTGCAACAGCCAAAGACATTATCCTTGGCGTAATCAGCCAGTATGGCACTGATTTCGGTACAGGCTATGTGGTCGAGTTCACGGGACAGGCCATCCGCAACCTGACAATGGAAGGCCGGTTGACAGTCTGCAATATGGCTATCGAATTCGGAGCCAGAGCCGGCCTGATTGCGCCTGACGAGACCACTTTCAGCTATCTGAAAGGAAGACAGCATGCACCTCAAGGCGAAGCTTTCGACAAAGCAGTAGAAAACTGGAAGCAGCTGGTGACAGATGAAGATGCCGTTTATGACAAGACGATCGAATTCGACCTGGCAACACTGGAGCCTCAAGTCACTTGGGGCACAAGCCCTTCCATGGGCATAGGCATCACCGGCGTCGTGCCTTCTCCGTCTGATTTCGAGACAGCGAACGAGCAGCGCGCCTGCGAAAAAGCCCTGGACTACATGGGACTGTCAGCAGGCACGCCTATGACAGACATCGCTATTGACGTAGCTTTCATCGGCTCCTGCACAAACGGCCGCATCGAAGACCTTCGTGCAGCTGCTGCGGTGGCAAAAGGCCACAGGGTCAATCCGAACGTAACGGCCCTTGTCGTGCCTGGTTCCCAAAAAGTCAAGCTGGCTGCCGAAGCGGAAGGCCTCGACAAGATCTTCATCGAAGCCGGCTTTGAATGGCGCGAATCCGGATGCAGCATGTGCCTTGCCATGAACCCCGATTACCTACAGCCAAAAGAGCGCTGCGCTTCCACATCCAACAGGAACTTCGAAGGACGCCAGGGACGCGGCGGCAGAACCCATCTTGTATCTCCAGCCATGGCGGCAGCGGCGGCAATCGCCGGCCACTTCGTGGATGTCAGGGACCCTAACGCACTGGACAGGTAAAGGAGGAGGATAGCCATGAAACCATTCGAAAAACTAAACGGCATTGTCATGCCGATAGACAGGACAAATATCGATACAGACGCCATCATTCCAAAGCAGTTTCTGAAGCGCATCGAACGCAGCGGTTTCGGTCAGTTCGTCTTCTACGAATTCAGATATGACGAGAACGACAAGCCGATTGAAGACTCCGTCTTCAACCAGCAGCGCTATGACGGTGCTTCCGTACTGCTCTCCAGGGATAACTTCGGATGCGGCTCATCAAGAGAACACGCACCTTGGGCCCTTGAAGACTATGGATTCCGCGTCATCATCGCACCGTCCTATGCCGACATATTCTTCAACAACTGTTTCAACAACGGCATCCTGCCCATCGTTGCAGATAACAGCATCATGGACAAGCTGTTCGAGAACACCTGCAGCATCGAGGGATACAGGCTCGAAGTCGACCTGGAAGCGCAGGAAATCCGCGATGCATACGGCCTTGTCATTCCATTTGACGTGGATCCCTTCAGAAAGCGCAAGCTGCTTGAAGGTCTTGACGATATCGCCCTTACCCTTCTGAAAGAAGATAAAATTGCCGCCTACGAGAAGGCTCACAAATAATAACCAGAAATGGCAAAAGGTCCCGAATATGGGACCTTTGCTTTTTTCTGAATTATTCGCTATACTAGTAACATTGAGCATTCATGTAAAGAAAGAAGGTTGATTAAAATATGAAGGTTATGATCATCGGAGCGGGCAAGCTGGGAAGAAAACTGGCTTCCGCCATGCTGAACGGAGAAATCGAAGTTACCATCATCGATCAAAATGCGAGCCTGCTGGAACATCTTGTAGGACACATAGATGTACTGACAGTGCACGCCAGCGGTACAGATGTCGCGGTCTTGGAGGAACTGAACATAGCCAGCTACGATCTGACGATCGCAGTCACCGGCAACGATGATACCAACGTACTTATCAGCTCGCTGGCAAAGAAGCTGGGCTGCAAGCGGACGGTCGCAAGGATAAGAAACCCGGAGTATTCAAAACAACTGGAATTCATGAAAGATATGTACAACATCGACCACGTCATCAATCCGGAGCAGGCCACGGCCAATGAAATGCTGAGATACCTCATGGAAAGCTATACCTTTTTCTTCGGTGATTACGGCAAGGGGCGTGTCTCGGTCGTCAACATCAACATAAAGAACCTGCCTGATTTCAACAAGTCGATCAGCGAACTGAAGTATTTCGATGAGCTGGTCATCGTCGCCATATCCAGAAACGGCGATATCATCATCCCCAACGGTTCCACGGTCCTTGAGGAAAACGACATCCTATATCTGATGGGCAAGAAAGAGAAGATCAAGGTCATCGGCGACATCATGAAAAAGAACATCGAAACAAAGCCCATCAAGAAAGTCATGATCTTGGGCGGCAGCATGATCTCCTATTATCTTGCCAATGCACTGGCTCCGAAGGGAATAAAGGTCAAGATCATAGAATCCGATCTGGAAAGGTGTAAGGAACTTTCAAAGCAGCTTCCCGAAAACACGCTGGTCATCCACGGCCAGGGCATCGATGTGGACCTGCTTGAAGAGGAGAACATCGATGACTATGATGCCTTCATCGGCTGCACCGGTTACGATGAAGAGAATATCTTCTCGTCGCTGATGGCCAAGCAGCACAACATCCCCAAGGTCATCGCCAAGATTTCCAGGGAGAGCTATGTGCATATCATAGAAAAGCTCGGCATCGACATGACCATCAACCCGATGAACATCACCGCATCGAACATCCTGAAATACATCAGGGGCGGGAAAGTCGTCTCCGTCTCGCTGCTTCTGGACGGCCAGGCCGAAGTGACCGAAATCATCGCTTCAGAGAAACTGGAGATCCTGAACAAGCCGCTTAAAAAACTGAATCTGCCAAAGAGCATCATCATCGGGGCCATCGTTCATGGCAGCGAAGTCATCATTCCAAACGGCGATTCGAAAATACATGCAGGCGACAGGTTCGTCGTCTTCTCGCTGCTGTCGGAAGTACCTGCACTGGAAAAATTCTTTAAGCTGAAGGATGGTCGCTGATGAAATCGAAACTGGTATTCAAAATAATGGGCTATCTCCTGCTGCTTCTGGCAGTCAGCATGATTCCCCCATTCCTCATCGCACTGTTCACCGGACAGGACGACATGATGGCCTTCCTGATCAGCATAGCGGTCACCGCTGTGACAGGGTTTGTCCTGATGCGCATAAAGATCGATGAGAAGTCAACGGTAAAGAACCGTGAAGGCCTTGCCATCGTCACCTTCGGCTGGCTGTTCGCCTCCATCTTCGGGGCGTTGCCCTTCTTCATATCGGGATACATACCCAGTTACATCGATGCCTTCTTCGAGACCGTGTCCGGCTTCACCACAACGGGAGCCACCATCCTGACGGATATCGAAGTGCTGCCGATGGGCCTTTTGTTCTGGCGCTCCTTCGCCCACTGGATCGGCGGCATGGGCATCCTGGTTGTCGCCGTCGCCATCCTTCAGATGGTGGGGTCGAGCGGCTTCCACATCTTCAAGGCGGAGAGTCCCGGGCCCATCGCGGACAAGATAGCGCCCCGCATCAAGGATACGGCCAAGATCCTTTACACCGCCTATGTGGCCATTACACTGCTGGAATTCGTGCTCCTTATATTCGGCGGCATGAGCGCCTATGAATCGGCGATACATACCTTCGGTACCCTCGGTACGGGTGGCTTCTCGACAAGGAATGCCAGCATCGGCGCTTTCAACAGCTCCTACATCACCATCGTCATATCCATATTCATGATCATGTCGGGTGTGAACTTCTCGCTGTACTATCTGATTTTCAAAAGAAAATTCAGGGACGTCTACAAGAACAGCGAACTCAGGCTTTACCTGGGCGTCATCCTCGCATCGACAATCGCCATCGCCATCAACACCAACGCGACGGTCTATGCCAACTGGTTCGAATCGTTCAAGCATGCGCTGTTCCAGGTCAGTTCCCTTGTGACCACCACCGGCTATACCTCCTTCGACTACGAGCAGTGGGACACTTTCTCACAGGCCATCCTTTTCATGCTCATGTTCGTCGGAGGCAGTGCAGGCTCCACCGGCGGATCAATCAAGGTCATCCGGATCCTGGCACTGATCAAGCTGGTGAAAAGGGAATTCATCAAGATCCTCCATCCGCGTTCGGTCGTCACAGTGAAAATAGACGGACAGGCAATGGCCGACGACACCCTGATGAACATAGCGAGTTTCTTCATGCTGTATATGATGATCTTCATCTTCGGTTCGATCATCGTAGCCACAGAAGGGGTCGGCCTTACCGGCGCGGCAAGTTCCGTGGCAGCGACCCTGGGCAACATCGGTCCCGGTTTTGGATTCGTAGGACCGACACAGACCTATGCAGCCTTCTCGCCGCCTATCAAGCTGCTGCTGTCCTTCTTCATGATACTGGGAAGACTGGAACTGTTTACAGTGCTTGCGCTGCTGACGCCTAAGTTCTGGAGAGCGTAAACTATCAAAATAATGTCAGTAAAAGGGACTGCCTCAAAATGAGACGGTCCCTTTTTTATTGATGCCTGGCCTCAGCATCCTCGCACTTTCACGCCATACCGCTGCTCCAAGCTGGCCATCACACTGACAGGATAAGGCTCCGGATCATCCACACTGTTCACCCGAAATTGCTGCAGATAAAAGGCATCCTTTGAATATTCCTTACATAGTCTTTCCAAACTAGGTATGTCTATACTCGGGTACACTGTCGTTCTGAATTCGCAGCTCCCGAATGCCCTTAAGATACTGATGCTGTCACGCACCGAATCATAAGTCATGCCGCTGATCGCCTCGTACGCTTCAGGCACTGTCTTGATATCCATCGCGATATAATCCACAAGGTTCTTTCGGATGATTTCCTCAAGCAGCCTGGAATTCGATCCGTTGGTATCCAGCTTGACCGGATACCCGAGTGATTTGACCTTTTTCAGCAGCTCCGGAAGGTCCTTGTGGATTGTAGGTTCGCCTCCTGATATGACGACGCCGTCAATGCTGCCTTTCCTGGATTCAAGATGTTTGAAAATATCAGCTTCATCCAACACCTTTTCAGCCGTCAGTCCCGCATTGTGACAATAGGGACAATTCATGTTGCAGCCTTGTGTGAAGATGACTGCTGATATTTTCCCGGGATAGTCCAGAAACGAACAGGGGTTGTAGGCTGCAATCTTCATTAATCCACCAAGGCGAATTTCAAGCGGTCTGAAAATTCCTGCTTCTTTCCGGTATTGTATGCCTGCACCGGCCTGTAGTACCCAGTCACCCTGGAATAAACCATCGCTTCCTCGCCGCATTCCGGACAGGTGAAATGTTCGCCTCTCATATAGCCATGGTTTCTGCAGTGAGAAAATGTCGGCGTGTAGGAAATATACGGCAATTCATAACGGCTGAAAACCCTTTGGATCAGACGGCCGATCACCGAAGGCTCTTCAATATAGTCTGCCGTGTATAGATGCAGCACCGTTCCGCCAGTATATTTGGACTGCAGCGAATCCTGAAGCTCTACCACTTCAAAAATATCCTCCGAATACATAGGCGGCAGCTGTGTGGAATTGGTGTAGTATGGCGTCTCATTCGTCCCCTGGCAATAGATGTCCGGATACATGCTGCGGTCCTTCAGGGCCAGACGATAGGCTGTCGATTCAGCAGGCGTCGCTTCCAGATTGTACATGTACCCGGTCGATTCCTGAATCCCGGCCATCCGTTCCCTTAAATAGTCCATGATTGCATTGGCAAAAGCCCGTCCTTCTTCGCTTCCTATGTCTTTCCCCAGGAAATTCATCAGCGCTTCGTTCATACCGACAAGCCCGATGGTCGAAAAATGATTCGACCAGTAATCGCCTGTCTTTTCCTTGATGCCTCCCAAATAAATTCTGCAATAAGGATACAGCCCTTCGTCGGTCCACTTTTCAATACACTTGCGTTTCAGTTCCAGGGATTCAACTGCTATATCAATCACACTGCCCAGCCGCTTGAAAAAGTCGGTCTCATCCGATGCCCTATATCCTATTCTCGGCATGTTGACCGTCACTACACCGATACTCCCCGTCAAAGGATTGGAGCCAAACAGGCCACCGCCCCGCTTTCTCAGTTCCCTCTGGTCCAGACGCAGGCGGCAGCACATGGATCTGGCGTCTTCAGGTGACAGGTCCGAGTTGACGAAATTCGCGAAATAAGGCACCCCGAACTTCATGGTAAGCGCCATCCACTCCTTTACCACGGCCGCTTCCCAGTCGAAACCTGCTGTGATGTTCAGCGTCGGAATGGGGAAGGTGAACAGACGCCCTTTTGAATCCCCCTCCATCATGCACTCCACAAAAGCCTTGTTGATCATGTCCATTTCTTCCTGGAACTGTCCGTAGCACATATCCTGTATCTGTCCGCCGATTACCACCGTCGTATCTTTCAGGTTGGAAGGACAGGACAGGTCAAATGTCAGATTGGAAAAAGGTGCCTGGCCGCCCACACGCATTGGCATGTTGATTTCAAACACAAAGGATTTGATCAGTCTTTTAACTTCCCCAAAGGAAAGCTTATCGTAATAAACAAAGGGAGCAAGATATGTGTCAAAAGAGCTGAAGGCCTGCGCTCCGGCATTTTCAAGCTGGGTGGCAAATATGGAATTGGCCAGCTGACCCAACAGTGTAGACAGATGTTTGGCGGGCGCACTGGATTGACGTTCTCCTCTGAATCCTTCCATGATCAACTGATACAGATCCCATCCGGAGCAGTAAGGTGACAGGAAGCCAAGGTCATGGATATGCATATCCCCACTCTCATGGGCATGGGCGACTTCAACCGGATAGATATCATTAAGCCAATACAGTTTGACGAACTCTTCCCGGGTATAGTTGTAAAGGGCCATCACCGATCGGTCGGCACCGTTGGCATTTTCCTTGATCTGCCAGTCCGAGTCATTCAGATAGTTGTTCATCAGTTGAATCGTTGCACCGGCCAAGGCATTTTTTTCCCTCGCTTCCGCATGTTGATGGCGATACAGAATATACTTTTTTGCTGTTTTAGCATGGCCGTTTTCGATGAGCACTTTCTCCACCGCATCCTGGATGTTTTCGATGTCCACAGGTTCACTGTACCGTTCCCCCACATACGCCATCACTTCATCCGTCAGATGAAGGGCCATATCGAAGTCATTGCCGCCACATGCCTTCGCTGCTTTGAAAATCGCCCTGGCAATTTTCATTTTGTTGAACTCCGCGATGCTGCCGTTTCTTTTCCTTACTTCACTAATCATCTTCCCTGCTCCTCCTGATAATAATATATGATGGGAAACAAAAAACCTCTATACCCGAGGGTATAAAGGCTGTTCGATGTCACAAAGACACATCATAATCCTATCACTTCCCACCGAAGTCCGATCATATTCATAGGCAGGTCTCCTGACTCATGTTCACTTTACTCGCCGGCCTTCCCATAAACAATTTACAGTGGCAGTAGGCTTTCATCCCATTTACAGTAGCGGGGGCTGCGGAAGATTCTCACTTCCTTCCCTTTTGACATCAGGCTTTCACCTGATGACCTATAAACACAATATGTAGTTGTTATTCATTTTATCACATACTATATATTGAAACAAGTAAGGTTTTCATTATTCTACAACATTCTTCAATCTGCCCACGCCTTCGACAACAATCTCAACCGTAGAACCACTTTTCAGCAGGCGCTGCGGTGAAAACCCCATGCCGACACCACTTGGTGTTCCTGTAGCGATGACATCCCCGGGATTCAGCGTCATCCCGTTGGACAGCCATTCCACCAGGTCGGCGATTGGATGGATCATCAGGTTTGTATTAGCGCTTTGGCGGACTTCACCGTCGACGATGCTCTGCACCAGCAGGTTTTGAGGATCAGGAACCTCATCCTTAGTCACGGTCCACGGTCCAATTGGACAGAAGGTATCGAGGCTTTTCCCCTTGAACCACTGTTGGTGGTTCTTTTGCAGGTCCCTGGCAGACACATCGTTCAGCACAGTGTAGCCGTAGATGTACTCGTAGGCCTCCTCCTTGGAAATGTTGATACCTTTTTTCCCGATGACAATCGCCAATTCCGCTTCATAGTCGATTGCAGTGGTCGCTTCGGGATGACTCTTGATTGTGTCGCCATCTGTTATCATTGAAGACAGTGCCTTTGTGAAAAATACCGGTGTTTCCCTAATCCTGTCCACATCCTCATCGCTTCCGTCGAATTCCTTGATGTGGTCGACATAGTTTTTTCCAACGCACAGGATGTTTTTTGTCGGCATGACAGGCGGAAGCAGCTTGACATCCTGCCTGCTGATTCTGTCTGGCAGTTCCTTTTCGGTCTGATGTGTATTGAAATACTCAATGACCTGATTGAAATCCAGCAATCCTGCTGTTTCCTCAAGATTTGTTAAAATACTGTTGCTTCTTTGATCGTAGATTCCCCAATGTTTTGCCTCAGAAATCTCAAAACTGACTATTTTCATTATGTAGTCTCCTTCAAATATAATCTATCTGGCAATCAAAATCGACTTGTCAATCTTGTGCACAATTCTGCTGACGACACTTCCCAGTGTATATTTTTTCAAACCCTTTACACCGTGAGATCCGATGATAACGAGATCCGCATCGCCTTCAAGAAGTTCAGTGCATACCTTATCACCAAAATCATTGAGCAGACTCTTTGCCTCTTCCAGTATCACACGACTCCGTTCTTTGGCCTTTTCAATCGCTATCATAGCATGTTCCGAACCGTCAACAGCAACAATAATCTTATTCATAAGCTTTTCGCTGCATTTGTCGTAGCAATTTACAACGATAAAAGGTCCCTTACCGGACCTTCTCGTCGTTCTCTCTAAAGCTGGTGATGGGACTTGAACCCACGACTTCCTCCTTACCATGGAGGTACTCTACCGACTGAGTTACACCAGCTTGTTTTTATAGACCTGTTTCTATCAGAATGCCTTCAACCTTCTTCTTGATACGCTGAAGGGCATTGTCTATCGATTTGACCGGTTTGCCCAGCTTCCTTGCGATATCCACATAGCCGATACCGTCAATGTAGTAGGCCAAAACCTCTTTTTCGAACCTGCTGAGCTTGTCATCCATCTCGTGCTCGATGATGCTCAGGTTCTCCTCGCCGATCAGAAGATCCTCAGGGTTGTCCCTCTTGGACGACGGCAAGAGCTCCAACAGGGCCGTCTTGTCGTTCTCTTCTTCATAGGCCGGCTTGTTGAGTGAGACATATGAATTGAGAGGCATATGCTTAAGGCGTGTGGCAGCCTTGACAGCTGTAATCATCTGCCTTGTGACGCATAGGTCCGCAAAGGAATAGAACGATGCATCCTGGTCGTTTTTGTAGTCACGAATCGCCTTGAACAGGCCAATCATGCCCTCCTGTATGATATCGTCCTTGCCTGCTCCCATAAGGAAATAGGATTTGGACTTCTTCTCCACAAGCAGCTTGTACTTGTGCATCAGATAATCAAGGGCGTGGTCATTGCCTTCTTTGGCCAGGTCCACCACTTTTTCGTCAGGATAATCTTTGAATTCTTTAAATGCGATAATTCTTTCTATGACAATCAGCCCTCTTCCTTTAACAGCTAATATAGTATAACAGAAATGGAATTATTTGTTAAGCTGTTTTTTTCTATTTTTCCAACCTTTGGCGGAATGCCTCGTAAACCAGTATGCCGGCGGCTACAGAAGCGTTCAGGGAAGTGATTTCTCCCTTCATTGGTATGCTGACCGTGAAGTCGCATTTCTCCTGGACCAGTCTTGATACACCTTTCCCCTCGCTGCCTATGACCAGGCCGAGAGGCCCTTTCAGGTCGGACTTGAACATCTCCTGCCCATCCATGTCGGCACAGGCGAACCAGATGCCCTGCTTCTTCAGGTCTTCGATGGTTCTGGCCATATTGGTCACTCTGGCAACAGGTGTGTATTCAATGGCGCCGGCGGACGTTTTGGCAACCGTCGCCGTCAGGCCGACCGCTCTCCGCTTTGGTATGATGATGCCATGGACACCGGCGATGTTGGCCGTCCTGATGATCGCCCCCAGGTTATGCGGGTCTTCAATACCATCCAGCAGCAGCAGGAACGGGGGCTCGCCTTTGTCTTCAGCTATCGCCAGAATATCGTCCACCTCGACATACTCGAAGGCGGATACGACCGCAACGACACCCTGGTGCTTGCCGCCTTCGGCTAGCTGGTCCAGCTTTTCCCTCTTGACCACATTGACAAGAATACCGCTGTCCTTGGCCATCGCCATGATTTTCTTCACGGACTGGTCGTGGGCGGCCTGGTCCTGCACATATATCTTTTCCATGTCGTGACCCGACTTGATGCTTTCAATCACAGCATTTCGTCCAATCACCGTCAATGTATTATTTTTCATATTTCAACCTCATTTTCTTGCAAGCTTCTCGGGAAGCAGCGCCAGATCCTCTTCATCAATTGCCTTAAGCAGCAGTAGTCCAGCAAAATAAACAGCCATGCCTACCATGACACCGGCCAGGGTTGCGGCTGCATTGCTTCCGACTGCATTATGCACAGCCACATAGACGCCTTTTACAATTATACCCATCAGTGCTGCACTCACGACAGGTTTGATGAGGATTTTCACCCAGTGTGTCTTGTGGGGTATTTTCACTTTGATATAGCCGAAACACAGCAGTGCGAAAAGAAGATAGTAAGCGATCGTGCTGTAGACCGCAGCGTCCGCGCCGTATCCAGCAGGCAACATCGTCACATTCATTGCAAATTTCAGGGCAACTGCCGCTCCCAGCGCGACCAGGGCCACCTTGTGATCGCCGATGCCCTGCAGCATGCTTGCCAGCGTCTGTCCCACAATCAGGAAGATCAGGCTGACCGCATACATTTCGAGGAAATGGGCGCCTTTGGGCGAATTGGGAAACAGGAAGATGATCAGCGGCTGGGCCAGCGAAATGATGCCCGCAGCAGCCGGCAGCGCGAAAATCATCGACACCCGTATACCCACGTTGATATTCTCGGCAAGGCCGTCTTTTCCCATTTTGGCATGGGCCCCGGATATGGCCGGCACCATGCTGGCGCTGATAGCCAGGCTCATTGTCATCGGTACGTTGATGATGCTTTGCAGCTTTCCGAACCTTCCAACGATGATCCTGATTTCCTCCTGGGTCCATCCGGCAGCGCCTAGACCATTGTAGATGGTCGCACTGTCGATGAACCGCATCAACGAATAGGATGCGGCGACAATCGTCACCGGGATCGCGATTTTTAGCAGTTTCTGTGTCACATGACGTCTTTTTTCCTGAACAACCGGCGTCGTATCCATTGCCATCATCTCATAGATCTCAGCCTTGCTCCGTTTGTATTGCCATAACATATAGAGCGCCGAAAGAAGGATACCCGACGATGCACCAACCGCCGCTCCGGCAATGGCTATATGGATCGGCTGCCCCATTCTCATCATAAGCACGACAAGGGAAACACCGATGATGACCTTCCCTGTGTTTTCGATCATCTGTGAAAATGCCGACGGCTTCATCTGGTGCATGCCCTGGAAATAGCCTTTGATGGCCCCCGAAATCCCGACAAATACCGGTGAGATACTGAAACCGATGATGACATAGCGGTAACTGTTGTCCCAGCGGAACAACCGGATCATACCCTGGATTCCCGCAAGCAGGAGCAGGGTCATCAGGGCCCCGAAGACGACAGAAAGCACAAACCCTTTTTTAAAATAGAAATGGGCACGCTTGTAATGACCGTTGCACCACTCTTCGGCTATAATTTTGGAAATCGTGTTCGGTATGCCGATGATTGCCATAGACGTCAGCAGGGCGTATATCGGATAGATGGTTTCATAGTAGCCGAAACCCGCCTCACCCGCCAGGTTGGTCAGTGGAATCTTGTAGAAGATACTGATCACCTTTGCCGCCAAACCTGCAGCCGTTAGGATGAGGGTACCTTGTATGAAACGGTTCGTCTGTCTACTCATCGGCCAGCCCTTTCGCTGTCAAATCCACGATTCGCTTGTAGTCTTTCTTCAAATAGAGGTAGCCGATTAACGCTTCGAATCCCGTGGCCATCTTGTATGTGATGATGTCCGTGTTCTTGGGCACTGTACCGGATTTCGCGTTCCGTCCCCTTTTATAGACCGATATTTCCTCTTCGCTCAGCATGGTTTCGATCCTGTTGATGATGGTCGCCTGATAGGCTGCCTTTACGTATTCCCGTGCATCTTTATGCAATTTGTGGGTCTGCCTGTTGCCGTGGCTCATCACAATACTTCTTATTATCAAGTCATAGACAGCGTCGCCGATAAAAGCCAGCGCCAGTGGCGAATAGCTTTTCGGGTCCATTGTCTTCATATTCATTTGTTCTTCCATGTAGTCCCACAAATTCTCCATCAATTCTACATCCTGTGGTATTTGACACCTTCCCTGGTATCTTCCAGTATGATGCCTTTTTCCTTCAATTCGTCACGGATTTCATCGGCACGCCCGAAGTCCCTGTTCTTTCTTGCCGTCTGGCGTTCCTCTATAAGCGCTTCAATATCGTTGTCCAGAATGACTGCCTCTTTTTCGATGCTGATGCCGAGGACGTCGCTCAGTCCCGAGATTCCGTCCAGCACAGCTTCAACGTATGCCTTAGAGCTTTCAGCTGTCGCAGTGGAGTTGGACATACGTATCATTTCGAATATGACCGCGACGGCATCAGCTGTATTGAAGTCATCGTCCATAGCCTCTTCAAACTTCTGCTTGTACTGTGGCAGCAAAGCCAGGTTTTCCTCTTCAGACGCCCGAACGTCTTCCGTCAGTTCCAGCGTGAGCAGGTGCTTCAGGTTTTCAACGCCGTTCCGTATTCTTTCCAGTCCGCTTTGGGCGGCATCCATAAGCTCTCTGCTGAAATTAAGCGGACTCCTGTAATGGGCGTTCAGCATAAAGAACCGTATCACTTCATACGGATATTCCTCGCTGATTTCCCTGACAGTGAAGAAGTTACCCTCCGATTTGGACATTTTCCTGTTGTCTACGTTGATAAAGCCGTTGTGCAGCCAGTACTTGACAAAAGTCTTGCCGTTGGCCGCCTCGCTCTGTGCGATTTCATTCTCATGGTGGGGGAAAACAAGGTCCGCGCCGCCCGCATGGATATCGATCGTCTCGCCAAGGTATTTCCTGGACATGGCCGAACACTCTATATGCCATCCCGGACGTCCTTCGCTCCATGGCGATTCCCAGAAAACTTCCCCTTCTTTCTTCGGTTTCCAGAGGACAAAATCAGAAGGGTGGCGTTTCACATCGTCGACGGCGATTCTGGCACCGGCTTCGAGTTCCTCTATATTCTTCTTCGACAGTTTCCCATAGCCTTCAAACTTGGACGTATCGAAGAAAACCGTTCCCTCGTTCTCGTACGCGTAGCCTTTTTCCATCAGCGTTTCGATCATGTCGATGATTTCCGGCATTTCCTCCGTAGCCTTCGGGTGAACCGTCGCTACATGGACACCGAGGCCTCTCGCATCCGTCTCGACTTCCCTGATGTATTTCTCGGCAACTTCCTGAGCCGTGATTCCTTCCTCGATCGACCTGTTGATTATCTTATCATCGACGTCCGTATAGTTCTGCACATAGTTGACGTCATAGCCTTTGTATTCGAAATAGCGCCTTACCACGTCGAACATGATGAAGGGTCTCGCGTTCCCTATGTGCATGTAGTTGTAGACTGTGGGTCCACAGACATACATGGAGACTTTTCCCGGCTCGATCGGTTCAAAGGTTTCCTTTTTCCTGTTCAAAGTATTGTAAAGCTTCATATGCACTCCTTACTGTCATCTTCTTCCATGTCGCAGAAACGGCACTTATTCGCTGCCATTCTTTCAATATCTTCTTCGCTGAGATCAATCTTCTCTTTGTGCTCAAGCCGCTCGATCCGTATCTGCAGTCGGCAGATCTCCTGCTTGACCGGGTCCGGCAGATGGATCTGGTCCAAGGTGTCCTGCGGATGGATGACCTTCTGGTCATGGCGCCTGACGATTCTTCCCGGGATGCCCACGACTGTGCAGTTTTCCGGAATCTCCTGCAGCACCACAGAACCGGCGCCGATCTTGCAGTTGTCTCCAATCGTAAAGGATCCAAGAATCTTGGCCCCCGCACTGATCATGACGTTGCTGCCGATAGTCGGATGCCTTTTGCCATGTTCTTTTCCTGTTCCTCCCAGGGTCACCCCCTGGTATATTGTCACATCATCGCCTAGAATTGCCGTTTCGCCGATCACCACCCCATGGCCATGGTCAATAAACAGGCCTTTGCCGATTTGAGCGCCTGGGTGGATTTCAATTCCCGTTTTCCTCACTGTGCGTTGGGAAATCCATCTGGCAAGGAAATAGTGTTTTCTCAAAAAGAACCAGTGGGCAATCCTGTATCTCAGTATTGCATGGAAACTCGGATAAAGAAAGACCTCCATCGTCGTTTTAATTGCCGGATCCCGCTCTTTAATAACCGCAATCTCCTCTTTTATGAAATCGATTATATTCATGCTATCCCTCCTCGTCGCTCAGAAAAATAAAAATCGCCTCTTAAACACTAAAGAGACGATATTATCGCGGTTCCACTCTCATTGGAACGATCTGTTCCCACTCGAATCCGCTGTAACGTGCGGCCAACGGAATGCACTACTTCACTTTCGCACATTCAGCTCACGAATGCAGTTCATCCCTTCCGTGTTAAGGCTGTTCCACCCTATCAGCCTCTCTCTGAAACCTTTTCAGGACTACTCTTTCGGTCATCGCTTTTTATTCTTCTATTATGCTTAATATACTCCAATTTACGCCGCTCGTCAAGACTGCCCCGGCTTGTACGCCAGGGCAGCAGGCCGTCTAGTATGCTGTATCACTGCAGTGTGTTCAAATAGTATCTGGCATCAGCAGCTCTCGTTACATTCGGGTATTTGCTAAGGAACTCGTTGAAAAGCCTTATAGCCGTACTCTCGTCACCGGCCTTCTGATATGAACGCGCCAGGAAATCCCGTCTTTCGAAGTTAGCACCATAATTCTTTAGGAGCAAACCTCATATCAAACACCTACAAACGCCTTAAAATAAGGCTTTTTTTGTTGCTAAAAACACTTGCAAAATTATTTTTTCTGCGATACAATAATGGTGTTAGTGGTGCTAGTTTTCGATGGAGGTGTCTATGGCCTATTTCCTTAAAAAAACCAAACAGAAAAACAGGACTTATCTTGCTATATATGAGAGCTTCTATAACCATGACAAGAAGGGTACTGCTCACAAGTGCTATAAATCTTTAGGGTCGATTGAGACCCATATGAAAAACGGCATTGCAGATCCTGTTGCTCACTTCCAAAAAGAAGTCGATGCACTTAACAAAGCCAAGAAAGATGTCGGTGTCAGGAAGATTTCCGACAAGTCTCCGATTCTCCATCTGGGTTACTTCCCTTTGAAAAGCATATTGGAGAAGCTGAAGATCAAGAAGTATGTCGATTATTTCAAGCTCACCAATGACTTTGAATACGATCTTTTCGAACTACTCTCTTCCCTTGTCTATGCCAGAAGTGTGCATCCATGCAGCAAGCACAGAACCTTCCACGAGGTATTGCCCAATCTCTATCATTCCTACAACTACTCCTATGACCAGCTTCTTGACGGCTTGTCTTTCCTTGGCAACAACTATGAAAAGTTCATAGAACTGTTCACTGCACAGGTAGAAGGTGTGTATGGCATCGATACTTCAAAAACCTATTTCGACTGCACAAACTTCTATTTCGAAATCGATAGAGAAGATGACTTCAGGAAAAAAGGTCCAAGCAAGGAGAACCAACATTCTCCTATTGTGGGACTTGGTCTGTTGCTGGACAGCCATCAGATACCTGTCGGCATGAAAATGTACCCGGGTAATGAATCTGAAAAACCCATCCTTAGAGATGTCATCGATCAGTTGAAAAAACAGAACAACATTACCGGAAAGACGATACATGTGGCAGACAAAGGACTCAACTGCGCCCAGAATATCGCCTTTTCCAAAAGTAACGGCGATGGCTATCTGTTTTCAAAAACTGTCAAAGGGCTCTCTGAAAAAGAAAAGGTGTGGGTCCTGCTCGATCAGGATTTCAAAGAGAGGAAAGACACGAACGGCAAGGTTCTTTATCGTTACAAATCCTGTGTCGACAAGTTCCCCTATACCGTGGAACATGATGGAAAGAAAGTCACTGTTCACCTGACAGAAAAAAGGCTTCTCACCTACAATCCAACTCTGGCTGCAAAAAAAAGATACGAAATCAACAGAATGGTTGAAAAGGCCAAAGCCTTAACCGCATCCCAGGCAAAGAGAAAAGACTATGGGGAAACCGGAAAATACGTGAATTTCACTGATGACAAAGGGAACAAGGCTGCTGTAAGCATCAATCAGGATGCCATTGACAAAGATTTGATGTTCGCAGGTTATAACCTACTTGTCACCTCTGAAGTTGAAATGACCGACCTTGACATATATACCACTTACCACAACCTCTGGCGTATAGAGGAGTCCTTCAAGATCATGAAGTCCGACCTTGATGCACGTCCTGTCTTCCTTCAAAAAGAAGAAACCATCAAGGGACATTTCCTTATATGCTATCTCGCTGTCCTTCTGGAAAGAATCCTGCAGTTCAAGGTGCTGGACAACCAATACTCCACATCGGAAATTTTCGGCTTCATCAGAAATTTCAAGGCCACTAAAGCCGAGACAAAATATATCAACACGACAACTTCCTCTGATTTCATTAATGATTTGTCACACATATTCGGTCTTCCGTTAACGAATTATTTTCTGACGGAGACACAGATAAAATCGATATTCAACCATAAAGTATAAACGAATCCCAAACTTCCAGACATTCAAAAGGCTGTTGCATTTCTGCAACAGCCTATCATTTTTCATTAAGTTAGCACCATTTTTTAATGTCTGATACCAAAGTCAGGTAATATACTCCAATTTACGCCGCTCGTCAAGACTGCCCCGGCTTGTACGCCAGGGCAGCAGGCCGTCTAGTATGCTGTATCACTGCAGTGTGTTCAAATAGTATCTGGCATCAGCAGCTCTCGTTACATTCGGGTATTTGCTAAGGAACTCGTTGAAAAGCCTTATAGCCGTACTCTCGTCACCGGCCTTCTGATATGAACGCGCCAGGAAATACAGAGGTTCGCTTTTTTCATCCAATTGAAGGGATTTGTTGAGAAGCCGTATGCTTTCATCGAAATCATTGGCCGCATAGCGGTTGTAACCGTCAATATAGAGGCTGTTGGCCACGCCGGGAAAGACGGATTCCTTCAAGCTGGTCAAGACGGCTTTCGCTTCGGCGCTCAGCACCGACTCGTCAACAGTCAGCAGCAAGTCGGCGGCATCCGCACTATTACCGCTTTGGGAAGCCTGCAGCGCTTTCAAAATCTTGACCACCTCGTCAGCTGACACTTTGTACTTTTCAGCATCCTGAAGCGAATCACTTCCGGCAGACTCTGCTGCGGCAAGTTGTTCTTCAAGTGTTGCAATGGATGTCATATAGTCGCTTTCCCTGCTTTTGAATCCATTGAGCTCGCTTGTCAGCGCCATTATCTCATCATCCCTGTCGGAAATGCGTCCCGGCATGATGAGGAACCATGCCAGGGCCAAACCAATCAGCACACCTGCAACGATTGTCACGAACTGCAGGAAGGCACCCGACATGTTAAAATGACTATAACTGAATTGGGCGTGTTTTGGATGCAGCTCTTCTTCAACCTCTTCAGTATCGGCTTTGCTGACCACGCCGCCATTCAGAATGGCAAGATAGGCACCTGCAGGGTAGTTGGTCCTGTCAATGGCAAGGGCCTGCATGAGAGGTTTTCTGGCTTTCGCACGTTCATTCACCATGATATAGCAAAGCGCCAGAAGGTTAAGCGCCTGGATATAGTTGGGACTTAGGCTGACAACCTTCCTCAGCTGAATGATAGCCAGGTCGAAGCTTTCCTGTTTGACGTAGGCCAGGGACTGGTTATACTTCTTGATGACACTGTTCATCTTTTCAGCCGCTCCCGGTTTGAACCTCAGTCTTTTCAGGTAGTCTATGGCCATCGGGTTTTGGTCCACCCTATGGCTGAGCGTCCATTGCTCTATGGCCAGAGCCGACTCTCCCATCTCATAGTGGACAAGTCCCAGCAGGTTTCTGGCATCCACATTGTTCTTGTCAAAGGCGATGCTCCTGCGAAGGTAGGAGATTGCACCGCTAAGGTCACGTATTGTCGCCCTTTGAAGACCCTTTTCAAAAAAGGCCAGAGAGACGTGATGTATTTTTTCATATATGGCGATCCGCAAATCGCAGTATTCACAATAGTTGTGTTCTTGCAGTTTTCCACCGCATTGTGGACAACGTTTGGCCACGAGCCTTCCCCCCAGTCTTATGTCAGTCTTCCTGTTTTTTCAGCTCCTGGAGCATATCACTAATGATATCCGCCATGTCTCTGGTGTCATACTCATCGATTGCACTTTCTACTTCTTCAATTTCGAGGCTTGTTTTGAATTTTTTCAGTTCTTCTTCAAAATTAATCATGATGTCCTCCTCCAATGCTTTTTTTTATTTCTCCTATCAAATACAAAGACCCCGCACAGCACAAGACCGTGTGGTCGTCTCTTCTATCATATTCCGCCAGCAGACGGGCTGTGTTGCCGACAGGTTCCGCATCTTTCCCGTAAAACCTGAAAGCCATCGCCAGTTCATTGGCTTCGACACTTCTATCAGACGGCACAGTCGTGGTCCACACCTTTTCTATCGCCGTCATCTCGGCCAGCGCCTGCACCATTTCCATATAGGCCTTGTCCTGCATGCATGCGAAAAGCAGATGAACCTGATGCCTTTCGTCTAGCGCGTCCAGCGTGTCGCACAGTGCCCTGACGCCGTCGATGTTGTGTGCACCATCCATAATAATATGCTTCCCGACCCATTCCATGCGACCTGGCCACCGGAACTTCTCCAGACCGTTTTTTATCGCTTCAATAGACAGGGTGGGCGCAATCAAAGCCGCTGTTTCCAACGCAATGGCTGCATTTTCAAGCATGTATTTGGCACTGTTCCCAATCTTTAGGCATACACCATTATAGTACTCTTTTTTATAAAAAAAATCAACGCCATCCATTTTTTTGTCTACAACATTGCAAAGGGAGCCGTCTACGACAATATGCTGCGACGACAGTTCGCTGCATCTTTCCACGATGATATTGCTCAACCTGCCGTTTGTATGCCAGTAGACAACCGGTCTGCCTTTTTCTATTATGCCCGCTTTCTCCGCCGTGATCTCTTCCAGTGTATCGCCCAGATACAGGGTATGGTCAAGCCCTATCCTGGTGATGACAGCCGCTTCTTTTCCGCTGATTGCATTGGTTGCATCCAGTCGTCCGCCCAGTCCTGTTTCCAGGATAATCCAGGCCACATCCTTGATATCGAAAATCACAAGACCGACTGCAAGCATCAGCTCGAAAAAAGTGGGGTCTGCCACACCTTCCTTCACAAGCTTTTCAGATGCATTTGCTACCATTTCATAAGCGCTTACAAATGTACTGTCATCGACATCCTTGCCATCGATTTTGAACCGTTCGTTAATTCTGATAAGATGGGGCGACGTGAAGAGGCCTGTCCGTATGCCCTCTTCCGCGAACATCGAAGCCAGCATGGCACAAACACTGCCTTTGCCGTTCGTCCCGGCAACATGTATGAATTTGAAACGGGACAGGTCCAACCCCAGCACCTCAATCAGATGCCTCATGTTCTCAAGACCGTTCTTTTTCCCGAATCTGGGCGATTGCAGCAGTGTGCTGACGCACGCTTCATAGGTCATAGGTTACCTCCGTTCATATTTTTTTAACATTTCTGTCAACAATCCGACACAAATAACTCACTTTACAGCCATATACATCCATTATACTTGAAATAGAATCATAGAAAAGCTTTTTGAGGAGGAATGTTCATGGAAAACCAATTTGATCCAAATAATGAAGTTATCATAGACGAAGTAAAGAGTCCCGAAGCCAAGTCTCCAAAAAAGAAACGGCGTTTCTTTCGAGGGATTGCTATGCTGGTACTCATCGTGTTCATTTCCGGCATCACCTTCGGTTCCGGATATTTCATAGCACTGAAATACGGCGATGTGCTCAATGCGCGTCTGATCAACAGCGACCTGGCACCGGAGGATGGCAACAGCATCCATATCAACCAGATTCAGCCGATTGTTTCAGAAACCGATGGAAGCGGCACCTCAGTGTCCACTATTGCCGAACAGGTAGGGCCGGCTGTCGTGACGGTCACCAAC
This sequence comes from Vallitaleaceae bacterium, assembly GCA_963677915.2. Lineage (GTDB taxonomy): Bacteria > Bacillota > Clostridia > Lachnospirales > Vallitaleaceae. Next base: position 83,082 of record CAXXGE010000007.1, read on the forward strand.
CACCTTGCAGTCTCCAACAACCAGTTTTATGGTTTGTTCGGCGATGCCTTCGGCAATTCTGAAGGCAGCGGCTCGGGGATCCTGTTCAAAGTCGACAAGGATTACCTGTACGTCCTAACCAACCATCATGTTATTGATGGCGCACAGTCACTCGATGTCACCTTCCAGAACGGCGAAACCCTGTCGGTTGAAGCCCTCGGTTTTGACTCTACGATGGACATTGCGGTGCTGGCCCTTCCAATCGACAAGGTCAACGAAGTGCTTGACAGCATCGTTATCGCTACTTTCGGCGATTCGGACAGCCTGCAGGTCGGTGAAGTAGCAGTCGCCATCGGCAGCCCTCTCGGCCTGGAGTTCAGCAATTCCGTTACCGTTGGTGTCATCAGCGCCACAAACCGGACGCTCCTGCTTTCCAACGACCAGGAGCAAGTCAACCTGATCCAGACTGACGCAGCCATCAACCCAGGCAACAGCGGCGGTGCCCTTGTCAACGGCCAGGGCGAGATTATCGGCATCAATACTGCCAAGTATTCGGATACCAGCGTTGAGGGCATGGGATTCGCCATACCGATCAACGATGCGCTGCCAGTCATCGACAGCATCCTTGCAAGCAGGAGCGGCAGTGACGTTGCCTACGAGATGACGGCAGACAAACCCTTCCTGGGTGTCGAGATAGCCGCAATCACCAGTGAAATCTACCAGCAGACAGGTGCTACTTTCGGTGTCTATGTCTCTGGCATCTTTGAAGGCGGTGCTGCAGAGAAAGCCGGCATCCAAACAGGCGATGTCATCTACATGCTTGACGACAAGCGGGTAGCCAATCCCGAGGCATTGGTCACAATGCTCGGTAAACACCAGGTCGGCGACACAATCAAGCTCGGTGTGATCCGCGGCGAAAACATCATATCCTTCGAAGCCACATTGACAGCCTATGGCGATGTGGTCAAAGAATAAGCCCCTCCTCCTTTAATAATATATATTGAAGAGGCTGCTGTACTTTTTAACACCAGTACAGCAGCCTCTTTCTATTTCTTCTTTTTCTTCTTGTCTTTCTTTTTCTTCTTGTCCTTCTTGTCTTTGTCCTTCTTCTTTTCAGGACATCCTTTGCAGTACTCGCCGGTTTTTTCCCATTTTCCGCAACACTTGTCTTTTGCCATTGGATCCGGCCTCCTTTTACATTGCCTCGATTCTGTTGATGGCGCTGATGATTGCCTTTACTGCTGCCTTGACAGTATTGTTGTCAATACCAACGCCGAAGGACTTCTTGCCTTCATTGTTCTGCAGCTGGATATAGGCCACCGCTTCCGCATTTTCCCCGGACTGCAGTGCATGCTCGTCATAGGAAAGCAGTTCGAAATTCTTGAAGCCTTCCTTTTGGATTGCGTGGAAGAAGGCGGAAATCTGACCATTGCCCTCACCGATGACACTTCTTTCCTTGCCGTCGATTAGGATGTCCGCTTTCACGGTTACCTTGTTTTCATCGTCGTCTGCATATTGTGCTCGAACAGAGCGAAGCGCCAGCGGGCTTGTTCGCTCAACATATTCCTTTTTGAAGATGTCGAAAATATCTGGAGGCGACAGCTCCTTGCCGGTCTCGTCTGTTGCTTTCTGTACAGGCTTGCTGAATTCAGGATGCATCGCTTTCGGCAGTTTGTAACCGAAGAAGGATTCCAGGATGAAAGCTACACCGCCTTTACCAGACTGGCTGTTGATCCGGATGATCGGCTCGTACTGACGGCCAAGGTCGCTCGGGTCCACCGGCAGATACGGCACATCCCAGTAGTCGCTGTGCTCGCTTGCCTGCAGACCCTTTCTGATGGCATCCTGATGGGATCCCGAAAAAGCGGTATAGACAAGCTGCCCCGCATAAGGGTGTCTCTCGTGAACGCGAAGACCTGTACAGTTCTCATAGATCTCCACAATATGGTTCACCGACAGGATGTTTATCCCCGGATCGATGCCTTGCGTAAACAGGTTCATAGCTACATTGAAAATGTCAAGGTTGCCAGTTCTCTCTCCGTTGCCGAACAAAGTGCCTTCCACCCTGTCCGCACCTGCAAGCAGGCCAAGTTCTGTAGCTGCAACGCCCGTGCCTCTGTCATTGTGTGTGTGAAGGCTGATCAGCACGCTGTCCCTTCTGTCCACATGGTTGCAGAAATATTCGATCATGTCTGCATAGACGTTCGGCGTGGACATCTCAACCGTCGCCGGCAGATTCAGGATAATCTTCTTCTCCGGTGTTGGTTCCCACACCCCGATGACGGCGTTGCAGACTTCAATTGCATAATCCATCTCGGTGCCAGTGAAGCTTTCAGGCGAATACTGGAACGTGAAATCAGTTTCAGGGTACTTGGCTGCATAGTCTTTCAAGAGCTGGGCGCCTTCACGGGCAATTTCCTTGATTTCCTCCATGGATTTGCCAAAGACCACATCCCTTTGCTGGGTGGATGTGGAGTTGTAGACATGGACTATCGCTTTCTTGGCACCTTTAAGTGCTTCGAATGTTTTTTGAATCAGGTGTTCCCTTGCCTGTACAAGTACCTGTACAGTAATATCCTCGTCGATATGGCCATCTTCAATCAGCGTTCTCAGGAAGCTGTACTCTGTGTCGGAAGCCGAAGGAAAGCCGATCTCGATTTCCTTGAAGCCCATTTCCTTCAGCAATTTGAAATACTGTAGTTTCTTATCTATACCCATCGGAATCGGTAAAGCCTGGTTACCGTCCCTTAGGTCAACACTGCACCAGATCGGTGCTTTGCTCAACGTCTTGCTTGGCCATGTGCGCTCCGGAAAATCGATTGCCGGGTAAGGCCTGTACTTTTCATATCCTTTTTTCATTTTGACTACCTCCTGTTTTCCATTAACTCTAAAAAAACCCTTCGTCTCTACAAAAGAGACGAAAGGTTAATTCCGCGTTACCACTCTAATTCATTCCATGATGGAATGCCCTTAATCAGATACCAACATATCTGTTTGATATAACGGTCAATCCCGGCTATGCCTACTTCAATGTTCAACACGCAACTCCAAGGCTAGTTCACTTATCGTCCTGTACCCCCTCGCACCAACCGGCGGCTCTCTGAAACGCTTCAACAAGCTACTGCTCCTCTTCACAGTCTTTACAGTAAAATATTCACTTGATATTGTGCAACTATCATATATCAATTGACGGGAAATGTCAAGCTACTTCGCAAAGCGTGCCAGTTGCTCATTGACGTTCTCAAGCATTTTCATGTATTTGTCCAGCTTTTCCTTTTCGACGTTGATGACAGCTTCAGGTGCTTTCGATACGAATCCCTGATTGCTCAGCTTGCCATTGACCCTTGCTACTTCCTTCTCAAGCTTTGCAACTTCGCCTTTCAGCCTCTCGATCTCTTTATCGATATCAACCAGTTCGCTGAACGGCATGTAGATAGTCGCATTCGGGATGACAACCGAAACCGCATCGTCGTCGATGTCCTCTTTGTGATGCTGAATCAGCACTTCACTGGCATAAGCCAGCGTGGCGAAGAACACCCTGCCTTCTTCAAAGATTTCAACCACTTCAGGATCCTCGGAGACAACAAAGACTTTCGCCTTCTTGGATGGTGGTACATTCATCTGCGCCCTGACATTTCTGATGTTTCTGACCGCTTCCTTGATCAGGGAAATGGCTGTTTCGTCATCGCTGAAGCACCATTCCTCCTTGAAATCCGGCCATAGACTCACCATGATGGATGCATCATCGCCTTCCACCGTCTGGAAGATTTCTTCCGTAATGAACGGCATGAATGGATGAAGCAGTTTCATGGACTGGATCAGGACCGTCTTGAGTGTCCAGAGTGCTGCGTTCTTCGTTGTATCCTCATCGTTGTAGAGTCTCGGCTTCACCATCTCGATGTACCAGTCGCAGAATTCTTCCCAAACGAAATCATAGAGCTTCTGGACGGCGATTCCGAGTTCGAACTTATCCATGTTGTCCGTCACATCGCCCGCCAGCGTGTTCGCTTTGGAAAGGATCCACTTGTCCGCAGGTGTCAGTTCGTCAAGCAACGGTTCAGTGACTGTTTTATCTTCAAGGTTCATCAGGATGAATCTTGATGCATTCCAAATCTTGTTGGCGAAATTCCTGCTCGCTTCCACACGTTCCGTGTAGAAACGCATGTCATTGCCGGGTGCGTTGCCTGTAACAAGGGTCAGACGCAGCGCATCCGCGCCGTAATCCTTGATGATTTCCAGCGGATCGATGCCGTTCCCAAGGCTTTTGCTCATCTTCCTGCCCTGTGAGTCTCTGACAAGACCATGGATCAGGACCGTCTTGAAAGGCACCTCGCCCATGAATTCCATTGCGGAGAATACCATTCTGACCACCCAGAAGAAAATGATGTCATAGCCCGTTACCAGTACATCGGTTGGGTAGAAGTACTCGACCTCAGGAGTCTTCTCTGGCCATCCCAATGTGGAAAACGGCCACAGCGCCGAGCTGAACCACGTGTCCAGACTGTCTTCATCCTGCTGAAGGCTAGTACCACCGCAGTGGGCACAGGCATCAGGCGTCGTCTTTTTGACTGTGATTTTCCCGCAGTCGTCACAGTAATAGGCCGGAATGCGGTGTCCCCACCACAGCTGCCTGGAAATACACCAGTCATGGATGTTCTCCAGCCAGTGGAGATAGATTTTGCCGTAGCGCTCCGGAACGAATTTCAGCTCGCCGGTTTTCAGTGCTTCAATGGCAGGCTTGGCCAGCTCACCCATTTTTACGAACCATTGTGCTTTGATCATCGGTTCTATGACCGTGCTGCACCTGTCATGGACACCCACGTTATGGGTATGGTCTTCCTGCTTGATCAGGTAGCCCTGTTCGTCAAGCGCTTTGACGATGGCTTTTCTTGCCTCGTATCTGTCCATACCCTCGTATTCGCCGCCATTGCTGTTTACAGTGCCGTCATCGTTGAGGACGCTTATCTGCTCCAGATTGTGGCGCAGTCCGACCTCAAAGTCGTTGGGGTCATGGGCTGGTGTGATCTTGACGACACCCGTACCAAACTCCATATCGACATAGCTGTCTGCAATGACAGGTATCTCTTTGCCCACAATCGGCAGCAGTACTTTCTTGCCGACAAGCGCTGCGTACCGTTCATCTTCAGGGTGGACAGCGACCGCCGTATCACCGAGCATCGTTTCGGGACGTGTTGTCGCTAGTTCAAGGAAGCTGTCCTCGCCGACAACCGGGTATCTCAGATGGTAGAAGTGGCCGGATTTCTCCTCATGCTCCACCTCGGCTTCGGAAATCGTCGTCTGACAGACAGGACACCAGTTGATGAGCTTTGCACCTCTATAGATATAACCTTTTTCGTAATAGCGCATGAACACTTCAAGGACCGCATCGGAGCAGCCTTCATCCATCGTAAAGCGCTCACGGTCCCAGTCGCAGGAGGCGCCGAGTTTTTTCAGCTGGGAAACAATGGTTCCGCCATACTCTTCCTTCCATTCCCAGGCCTTCTCCAGAAAGCCATCGCGGCCGAGCTGTTCTTTTGTGATGCCTTTCTCCAGAAGCGCATTGACAATCTTGACCTCTGTCGCTATGCTGGCGTGGTCGGTACCAGGCTGCCACAGCGTTTCACGGCCCTGCATCCTTCTCCATCTGATCAGGATGTCCTGAAGCGTATTGTCAAGGGCGTGCCCCATGTGCAGGTTGCCCGTGATGTTTGGAGGCGGAATAACGATTGAGAAAGGATCTTTATCAGGATTCACCTCTGCGTGAAAATATTTCTTGTTCAGCCATTCGTCGTATATTCTGTCTTCAACTTGTTTTGGATCATATTGTTTTTCCAGTTGCTTTGCCATAATTGCCTCCTTATCTGAAGAATATGAAAAATGCGCCAGTCGCCACGAGGACGGCGCCAATCAGCTTGACCATGAGCATCCCGCCGCCGATCAGGTCCACATAGGCATGATCGTCTTTATCGGCATTTGTCATTTGTTCCAGTGATTCTTTGTTTTTTCGTTTTATCGCAATGCCGGCCATATAGACCAAAATACCGGCTCCTGCCAATAACAACCCCAATGTCTGCATTTCAAACTCCTAATATTGCATTAAAAAAAGCCTGCTCATCTCAAAGGACGATCAGACCGTGGTACCACCTTTATTTCCGGCAGACATGCCGGACACTCTCAAAGCGAATAACGACGCAACCCGTCCGGACCTACTGTTACTGGTTTCAATCCGGCTGCTCGAAAGCGACCTTCGTCAATTCGTTGCTTAAGGGAACTTGCAGCTTATAGAACCCTCTCTCTGGAAGCCGATGTTGACTACTCCTCTTTGTCACAGCATTTGTGCATAGATTTACTCTATCCTATTACAAGCGCCCAGATTTGTCAAGACTTATCGACAGCCCTGTGATATAGTATACCTAAAGACAACGAGAAAGGAGCAGGCCATGACTGACGCTTCACAATACTTCCACGGCAGCGACCTGGAAAAGATTTCAGCCCACTACCATATCGATAAAAATGAGATAAAGAACTTCAGCGGCAATGTGAATCCGCTTGGATTGCCGACCAATATATTCAAGGAGCTTTCAAGGCACATCGAACTGATAGCAAGCTATCCCGACAGGGAATACACCTCCTTGAGGCAGGCCCTTGCCACCTACTGCAATACCGATAGCAAGCACATCCTGGTGGGGAATGGCTCCACCGAACTCATATCCCTGTTCATCAAGCAGGTCCAGCCGAAAAAAGCCTATATCATCGGGCCGACCTATTCCGAATACGAGAGGGAGATCTTCCTCAACGGCGGCTCGTCCCGTTACTTTCCATTATATGAAGAGGACCAGTTCGCCGTCAATGTGAACAAACTGAAGGATCTGCTGACAGACGACACGGATCTGCTGGTTATCTGCAATCCGAACAACCCGACTTCATCGGTTATCGACAAGGAATCCCTCAGAAAGATTCTGGATGACTGCCTGCAGAAGGATATCCACGTTCTGATTGACGAAACCTACATTGAATTCACAACCGATGTGGAGCGATACACTGCCGTCTCACTGGCAGACTTCTACCATAATCTGTTCATCATCCGTGGCGTTTCCAAGTTCTTCGCCGCACCAGGCCTGCGCCTGGGTTACGGCATCAGTGGCAACATGGAGCTGATCAACCAGATCAACAACCTGAAGAATCCCTGGACGATCAACTCTCTCGCTTCCTATGCCGGGGAACTGATGGTACAGGACGAAGGCTACATAGAAGGTACCCGGTCCATGATCGACAGCGAAAGGAAACGGATTCTGGACATACTGTCTGGCTGGCCGGAAGTGAAAGCTTTCCCCGCCTATGCCAATTTCATCCTTCTGAAACTAATAAATGGCAAGAAAAGCTACGAAATCTTCGAAGCTCTTATTGCCAAAAAAATCATGGTAAGGGATGCATCCAGCTTCCCGTTCCTGGGCAACGAGTACATCCGTTTCTGCATATTGAAACCGGAAGACAATGACCTGTTGCTTGAGGCTTTGAGAGAAGTGCTGTAATTACTTCTCTATTTTTTTTCGTTCTCTATGATGGCTACACCTGCAGACGTGCCGATCCGGTCCGCGCCAGCTTCAACCATCTTCATCGCAGTTTCGTAGTCCCTTATGCCTCCGGAAGCCTTCACTTTCGCGTTGTTGCCCACCGCCTTCTTCATCAGTGCAACCGCTTCAACCGTCGCGCCGCCTTTGCTGAAGCCTGTCGATGTTTTGACGTATGTTGCTCCCGCTGAAACAGCCAAATGACACGCCAAGTCTATCTGCTTGTCTGTGAGGAGGCACGTTTCCAGAATGACCTTCACACATCTGCCGGCAGCTGTATTCACGACTGCTTTTATTTCATGGTAGATCAGGTCTTCATCATCATCTTTGAGCGCGCCTACATTGATAACCATATCGATTTCATCCGCACCTTCAAGCATTGCTCTCTTTGTTTCATAGACCTTTACTTCCGGTTTGACAGCTCCAAGAGGAAAGCCGACAACGGTACAGGTTTTGACGCCGCTGCCTTTCAGCTGTTCAGAAACAAAGTCGGTATAGTACTGGTTGACGCAGACGGATGCAAAGCCGTATTTTTTCGCTTCATCGCACAGTTTCCTTACGTCTTCCTTCGTTGCATCCGGTTTCAGTATCGTATGGTCTATCATCTTCGCTAAGTTCATTGTTCTCCTCCGATTGTTTGGACCCAGTAAGCAAAATCATCTCCACGCTCTTCGAAATTCCTGTAGAATCCGTAGGAGGCGGCAGCCGGCGAAAGCAGACAGACCGTTCCCTGGCTTGAAATTGCATAAGCCTTTTCTACTGCTTCCTCCATGTTCTGCACCCGGTGTTTTCTTTTGTCGTTTTCTATCCTGTCCATAAGCTTGTGCCCGGTGTCGGGCAGCATAATGAGCTTCAGTTCCTGGTTTGCGTTAAGATAGTCCACCAGCTCGTGGTAGTCGATCCCCCGGTCCATGCCGCCGAAGATCACAGTTTCCACATTGTCAAAAGATTCAATAGCAGCTATGGTGGCCTGTGGAATTGTCGAAATGGAGTCGTTGACAAAGGTAATCCCTTTCCAGGTACCAACCGTCTCCAACCTGTGCTTCAGGCCACTGAATCCAGCAATGGAGGCAAGGAGGGCCGAATCCACCTCGATGCCAACCTTTTCAAGCATCAGCAGGACAGCGTCGATGTTTCGCCGGTTGTGCCTGCCTGGAAGGACGGTATCATACGTGTAGCCTCTGGATGTGGCTTCGGCTATGCCGATCGCTTCCCCTTCGAAAGTTCTGCTGTTTTCTGCAAGATCCTCATTCTCCTTGTCAAAAATAAAAAAGTCGCCCTTCTGCTGGTACCTGCCTATATTCAGCTTCGCATCCCTGTAACCGCCATAGGACCGGTAATGGTCCAGATGTTCTTGAAACAGGTTCAGAAGCATGGCCACATGAGGCGAATGGCCAACTGTCTCAAGCTGATGGGATGACAGTTCAAACACATACCAGTCGGCCTCTTCCTCTTCGAACATCTCAAAAGCCGGCAGTCCAATGTTTCCGAGAAGCGCAGCATCAAGTCCCTTTTCCTTCAAAAGATGCCACGCAAGACTCGCCGTTGTGCTCTTGCCTTTGGTACCTGTAATGCCGATGGTTTTATGACCCAGCACCTCCAGAAACACATCTGTCTGTGACAGCAGTTCGATGCCTTCTTTCAGTAGGGGCAGCGTCTTGAAAGGGATACCCGGACTCTTGAAAATACAGTCCGCTTCGTCGGGGATTGCCATGTATTCAGAAGCTTCCATGACGGTGGACTCATCATCCATCTGTTCGGTCAGAAAAGCTTTGGCGCCCTCCGGTTTCAGGTCCATGATATAAATATCGCTTTCAGGCAGGTATCTGCTCAGGAATCTGTAGGTCGATTGCCCTTCAAGGCCGAAGCCCAGTATCAAAAATGTTTTGTGACGGTGGCGGATCAGCCAGTCGTTCAGCAAACTAAACAGTGTCTCCATAGAGCTTGATAAACCTTTCCGGGATGTTGTGAGGGACCTTTTCCCTGTCGCTCCCTCCGATTGGCGACGCAATGCTCTCCAGCTTCACTTTGCCTGCAAAATCCTTTAGCAGAGGGGGCAGATTCTTTGTTTTGACGTCTGGGTAATGCTTTTCTATTGCTGTTTTAAGGGACCATCTTATTTCATCGACGGTACCCACACATTCGAAGGGCTTTGTCTTCTTGAAGCCGGCCAGCTCCTCCATGATTGTCTGCAGCGACTTGTCCTCAAACATGTTTTTGCCGAAGATGCCGTCCACCTCTTCAAGGGTCATGAAAGGTGCAAGAATGATATAGACAAAAAGGCATTTGGCGCATTTTCCGCACCATATGTTTTCCTTTTTCCCTCTGTTGCAGCTCCTGAAGACGTCGTGGTACTGATTGAAACGGGCGAATCTCTCAGCGATCTCGATCTCGAACAGACGCCTTAACAGACTGAAGTAGGTCGTATCTGCAACAAGATAAGCCTGAACGTATTGGCTGAAATCCTTTTCAAACTCAGAGCTCTTGGAATACTGATGGTTGATGGAGAGGCCGTGCACCGTCGACTCATCTGCGCTTTTCTCGTTGGAAAGCACAATGTACTTCTTCTTCTCGATCGCCGCTCCGAGCAGACTGATAAATCCGAGTATGGCAGAGAAAGGCACATGGCCGTTCATGAATCCCTCATCATTCATTTCCAGCATTCTTTTGTCGAAAAAACGTTCCGCAAGAAGGTATTCCGAATAGCCGGCGGCTTCTATGCAGTCATAGGATGCCTGCGGCGGGCTCATGACAAAACAGAGATTGTCCTCTTTCTCTTCGGCCAGCACTTCAAGGGTCACCACCGAATCCTTGCCGCCGCCGACAGGAATGAGATTGCCTGTCGACTGTATGTCCACCACGGTTCCAATCTCTATGTCGCTGTCGTCATCCATGAAAACGACAAAGTCATCCTGGCTGACAAGATTATGTATGTTGTTAAGATACAGGAATTCACCCAAGCCGTTATAGAACAGCTTTTTCCACCATACCCTCTGGTCTTTGTTCAGAACGCCGCAATGGATCTTGAATTCCTTCGGGCAAATGGTCTTGTAGTAGTTGATCGATTCTACCAGCCCAATATGGAAAATCAGATTGTCGAATTTGGAAAGGTCTTTGCCGGCATACCCGGCAGCACCTATTCTGGAGTACTTGATGCGGTGATGAAAATGGATGTCCTCTGCATCCCTGCCTTCGATGCGATATTTGAAGTGGAGCATAAGAATGCCATCCAGTTCTTCTATATGGTAGCTTTCATAATGGAAGCATTTATAAGATTTCGCTAATTTTTGATATAAACTGGCCATGATGCCTCCTCGATTTTTGCTTTCCTTGAACTCAAAAAAATAAACCCTCTCGGGTTTATTTTAGACTTCTCGCGCTTGTCAGTCAATGCTTTTAAGTCGATCCTAAGCGCCGTAGATTGCGTAATAAGCGTCGATTGCCGCTTTCATGCCATCATCGATATAGACTTTTCCTTCGATCTGGCGGTTGTGCAGATATTCTACCACCTCTGCCATTGTGACGATGGCATGGGTCTCGAAACCGTATGTCTCTTCGATTTCCTTCAGGGCAGTTTTCTCGCCTGAGCCTTTTTCCATTCTATCAACGGAGATGATAAGCCCTATCACGTTCACATCCGCAGCCGCCTTGAGAATCGGCATCGTCTCTGCGATGGATGTTCCGGCAGTTGTCACGTCTTCGATAATCAGGACGTTGTCACCGTCCTTCAGCTTGGCTCCCAGAAGGATGCCTGCGTCGCCGTGGTCCTTTAATTCCTTCCTGTTGGAGCAGTACTGGATATCCGCTCCATAGGAATTGGCCAAGGAGACAGTCGCTGCCACGCTAAGGGGAATGCCCTTGTAGGCAGGTCCGAACAGCACCTGGAAATCCGTGCCGAAGTTGTCTTTGATCGACTTGGCGTAGTAGTCGCCCAGCTTGCTGAGCTGTCTGCCGGTTCTGTAGTTGCCGGCGTTTATGAAGAAAGGTGTCTTGCGTCCGCTTTTTGTCGTAAAATCGCCGAATGTAAGCACGCCGCTTTCAACCATGAATTCAATGAAATCTTTTTTATAATCCTGCATTTGCAACCTCCGAAGCATCCCTACAGTTACTTAACGATGCCAACAATATCATTAATGTCTTTCAGTCCTTTATTTTGCATGAAAAGGACCAGTTCGTCAAGTATTTTATTGGTTGCAGAAGGATCCAGAAGGTTCGCAGTACCGACTGCTACGGCGTTTGCGCCGGCCATCATGAATTCGACGACATCCTCGCCTGTCATGACCCCTCCCATACCGATGATAGGCAGGTCCGTGTACTGTCTTACCTGGTGCACCATGCGGACTGCCACCGGTTTGATCGCGGGACCCGACAGGCCGCCATACTTGCGCTCGAGCACTGGTTTCTGCCGATGGATGTCGATGCGCATGCCGATCAGCGTGTTGATGAGGGACAGGGCGTCAGCACCTCCCGCTTCCACAGCTTTTGCAATCTGTACAATATCTGTTACGTTCGGGCTCAGCTTGACGATCAGCGGCTGCTTTGCAACCTTTTTAACAGCCTCTGTCACTTTCATGGCCATATCCGGATCGATGCCGAATGCCACGCCGCCCTCTTTTACATTGGGACAGGAGATGTTGAGCTCCAGCATATCCACATCTTCATCTGCCAGTCTTTCAGCCACGGTCATGTACTCTTCGATGGTCCTGCCTGCAAGGTTGACCACGATTTTCGTATCAAACTGCCTGAGGAATGGTATGTCCTCCTTGACAAAGGCCTCCACCCCGGGATTCTGCAGCCCGACCGAGTTGAGCATGCCGCCGTAGGTCTCGGCGATTCTAGGTGCAGGATTCCCGATCCATTCCCTGTCAGCGACGCCTTTGACGACAACGCCGCCGATGCGGTTGATGTCTGTGTATGGTTCATATTCCTTGCCTGATACAAAGGTACCGGAGGCTGTCATGATCGGGTTGTTCAGTTCCACGCCTGCTATGTTCACTTTCAGATTCATTCGAACAGCACCTCCTCCGCCTTGAATACAGGCCCGTCCTTGCAGACCTTTTTATAGGTATAACCTGCCTTGTTGTCGGCAGGCACTTTCACTGCACATCCCACGCAGCCGCCGAAACCGCATCCCATACGCTCCTCGAGGGACAGCTGGGCCTGCATGCCGTTGGCTTTCGCGAATTCTTTCAGTCCTTTGAGCATCGGCGTAGGTCCGCAGGCATAGAGACGCCCTGACGCGATGCCTTCCTGCTCAAGGAGCGCAACCACATTGCCGTGGAAGCCGTGGCTGCCGTCGTCGGTGGCAACAAGCACTTTCCCGTATTGCTCAAGGGCCTCAACCAGATATGGCTCGCTTCTGAAGCCGACAACGATGGTCTTCTCACCTTCAAGTTGTTTGGCCAGTTCCAACATCGGCGGTGTGCCTACACCGCCGCCAACCAGAACGGCTGGCTTGTCTGTCTCCATCTTGAACCCGTTCCCGAACGGCCCCATGGCTTCGATGGTATCGCCTGCAGCCAATTCGGAGAACTCCCGGGTACCGGCGCCAACCACTGCATAGACCAGCGTCAGAAGCCCTTCCTGACCGTCAATTTCGCAGACACTGATCGGTCTCGGCAAAAGCCTTCCCTTGTGTCCGCAGTAAAGATTGACAAACTGCCCCGGCAGCGTCTCGGCAATAATCTCGGGCGCTTTCAGTACCATCTTGTATATGTCTTTTGCGATTATACTGTTTTCAACAATCGGACATTCAACGCGTGTCCTTTTCAACGTCTGGCACATGGTTATTCTCCCAGGTTGTAGATGTTAACATCTTCTTCATTGATGCGTGCCTTCAGGATATCCAGCATGCCTTTCGCTGTATCCAGCGATGTCAGCACCGGCACCGAAGCCTCGATGGCTGCGCGCCTTATACCGAAGCCGTCACGGGTTGCATCGTTCGCTTTTGTCGGTGTATTGATGACCACATCGATAAGGCCGCTGCGGATCATATCCAGGATGTTCGGCACACCCTCGCTGATCTTCTTGACTTGCTGTACTTTGATGCCGTTCGCTTCGAGGACTCTGGCTGTTCCTTCAGTCGCTGCAAAACGAAAGCCCATTTCAGCGAAGTCTTTCGCCAATGGAATGAACTCTTCCTGGTCATAAGGCTTGATTGTAGCCAGGATTGTGCCTTGCGGTTTCAGGATTTCCATACCGGCACCGACAAATCCTTTGTAAAGAGCCTCTTCAAATGTGCTGCCTACGCCAAGGACTTCTCCAGTTGAACGCATTTCAGGCCCGAGGGAAACTTCCACATCCGGTAACTTCTGTGTTGAGAAGACCGGTACTTTGACGGCATACTGGTCAGCTTCTTTGTACAGGCCGGTTCCGAATTCCATATCCGTCAACTTCTCACCCAGCATAGCGCGTGTGGCTAGCTCGATCATCGGCACGCCAGTCACCTTGCTGATGTAAGGCACCGTTCTGGAAGAACGCGGATTCACCTCGATGATATAGAGCTCGCCCTTGAACTCGATGTACTGGATATTGATCATGCCTATGACTTTGAGGGCAATAGCGACTTTTTCCGTTTCAGTAAGGATTTTCTGCTTAAGCTCTTCAGCGATGCTCACTGGAGGATAAATCGAGATACTGTCTCCCGAGTGGACGCCGGCACGCTCGAGGTGCTCCATGATGCCAGGTATCAGGATGTTCTCGCCGTCGCAAATAGCATCGACTTCAATTTCTTTTCCAGTCAAATACCTGTCGATCAGAACAGGGTTCTTCTTGTCCCGCTCGAACGCAGCAACAAGGTAGTTCGTCAGTTCTGTTTCATTGTATGTGATTTCCATGCCTTGGCCGCCAAGGACATAGGATGGTCTTACAAGCACAGGATAGCCCAGTTTCTCCGCTTCACCGAGCCCCTCGTTCAGGGACCAGACCGCTTTACCCTTGGGCCTGTTGATCTGCAGCTGTTCCATCAGCTCGTCAAACTTTTCCCTGTCCTCGGCTTCGTCGATCTGCTTCGGTTTGGTACCAAGAACAGGCAGGTTCATTTCGTCAAGGAATGCTGCCAGTTTGATTGCTGTCTGTCCGCCAAACTGGAGGATAATGCCTTCAGGATTTTCTTTTTCTATAATGTTCAGCACATCTTCTTCCGTCAGGGGCTCGAAGTAGAGCTTGTCGGCCGTATCGAAATCCGTACTGACCGTTTCAGGGTTGTTGTTGGCAATGATGGTCTCAATACCAGCTTTCTTTAGCGCCAGAATACTGTGAACCGAGCAGTAGTCGAACTCTATACCCTGTCCTATTCTGATTGGACCGGAACCGATAACCAGCACTTTTCTCTTGTCTGTCACTTCCACTTCGTCGATTTCGTCATAGGTGGAATAGTAGTAAGGAGACAGCGCTTCAAACTCGCCGCCGCAAGTGTCGACCATCTTGAAGACTGCCTTGATGCCGTATTCGTTCCTGAGCTTCATGACATCGACGGGACTGCATTCCATAAAGTCAGCCATCGCCTTGTCGGAGAAGCCTTTCTGCTTCAGTTCCTTCATGAAGTCCCTGTCGATTTCTTCAAGCTTCATGCCGCGCAGCTGTTCCTCAAGATCGACGATGCCTTTGATCTTGTTGACAAAGAAAATGTCCATGCCTGTGATTTTACATATCTTTTCCATTCTGTAGCCGCGGCGAAGAAGTTCCGCTACGTCGAACAGACGCTCATCGTCAGGCACCTGGACGCGTTTCTTCAGCTCGTCGATGTCTCTGGTCACCGCTTTTTTGTGGAGCAGGCTGTACTGGCCGATTTCCAGGGAACGGACAGCCTTAAGAAGCGCCGCTTCGAAAGTATTGCCGATGGCCATGACTTCGCCTGTCGCCATCATTTTCGTACCCAAAGTCTTCTTGGCTCTGCGGAACTTGTCAAAAGGCCATTTCGGTATCTTGACGACACAATAGTCAAGCGTAGGCTCGAAACAAGCCTGCGTTTTTTTCGTTACAGCGTTCTGGATTTCATCCAGCCTGTAGCCAAGAGCCAGCTTTGCGGAGACCTTGGCAATCGGATAGCCTGTAGCCTTGGAAGCAAGGGCCGATGAACGGGATACCCTTGGATTGATTTCTATGATGGCATATTCGAAGCTGTCAGGATTGAGTGCCAGCTGTACGTTGCAGCCACCGATAATCCCGATCTCGTTGATGATATCCAGTGAAGCCTTTCTAAGAAGCTGGTACTCCACATCCGAAAGTGTCTGGGATGGCGCGATAACGATACTGTCACCCGTATGGACACCAACAGGGTCGATGTTTTCCATATTACAGACCGTAATGGCATTGCCGGCTATGTCACGCATAACCTCATACTCTATTTCCTTCCATCCTTTGATGGATTTTTCCAGAAGCACCTGGCCTACGCGGCTGAGCTGAAGTCCCTGAGCCAGAATACGCTTCAGTTCCTCTTTGTCCTCTGCGATACCGCCGCCAGATCCGCCCAGTGTATAGGCAGGTCTTACGACGACAGGATAACCGATCTGGGCAGCAAAATCCACGCCGCCTTCCATAGTTGTGACAATCTTGCTCTCTATGACGGGCTGGTTGATCCGCTCCATCAGCGCTTTGAAAGATTCCCTGTCCTCGCCTTCCTTGATGGCTGGAATCGGTGTCCCGATGACGCGCACATTGTATTTATCGAGGATGCCCGAATCATGGAGCTCGACAGCGAGGTTGAGCCCGGTCTGTCCGCCCATGCCGGCTATGACACTGTCCGGTTTCTCTTCCCTGATGACCTTTTCAAGGAATCCCAGCGTCAATGGCTCAACGTAGACCTTGTCTGCCACTTCCTTGTCTGTCATGATCGTAGCCGGGTTGGAATTGATCAAAACTGTCTCCACGCCTTCTTCTCTCAATGCCTGGCACGCCTGTGTACCCGAATAGTCAAACTCAGCCGCCTGGCCGATGACGATCGGACCGGAGCCTATGACCAGTACTTTTTTAATGCTATTATCTTTTGGCACT
The DNA here is from genome assembly GCA_963677915.2 of Vallitaleaceae bacterium. Taxonomy (GTDB): domain Bacteria; phylum Bacillota; class Clostridia; order Lachnospirales; family Vallitaleaceae. Next base: position 99,626 of record CAXXGE010000007.1, read on the forward strand.
TTATTCACCGATCCTTTCTATGCTTTAACCACATTCTTGCTCATCAACTCTATGAATTCGTCGAAAATTGGGTCTGTGTCGTGTGGACCCGGACATGCTTCAGGATGGAACTGGATGCTGTAGATGTTCTTCTCGTTGCAGCGCATGCCTTCGACTGTGTAGTCATTCAAATTCAAGTGGGTTACTTCCAGGCTGTCAGGAAGAGATCCTTCTTTAACGACATAACCATGGTTCTGGGACGTAATCATAACACGTCCTGTCTTCAGGTCCTTGACAGGATGGTTCGCACCTCTATGGCCGAACTTCAGCTTTTCGGTATCACCACCGAGAGCCAGCGACAGGAGCTGATGGCCCAGGCAGATGCCTGTCATCGGTTTCTTGCCGACCAGTTTTTTCAGTTCTTCGACCACATCAGGAATATCCTTCGGATCTCCAGGGCCGTTGGACAGGAAAATGCCGTCAGGCTCAAGTGCCAGTGCCTCTTCAGCTTTTGTGGCAGCAGGTACAATGGTAATCTTGGCGCCCCTGTGTTCGAAAGAGCGAAGGATGTTGTTCTTGATACCGAAATCGTATGCGACGATGTGGATGCCGTCTCCCTTAATGACCTTGTTCTCACTGATTGAGACTTCTTTGACCGCGCTTGTATTGCTGAAAGCGTCCAGTTTCGTCTTGATCTGGCTCGGTGTCAGGTCGCGTACTGCAATGATCCCCTTCATCGTACCGTGGTTCCTGAGGATCTTGGTCAGTGCACGGGTATCGATACCTTCAAGACCGATGATTCTGTTCCTTTTCAGATATTCGTCGATTTCGAATTCGCAGCGCCAGTTGTTTGGTCTGTCGGATTTCTCCCTGACGATGAAGCCTTTCACCTTGACGCTGTTCGATTCGTTGTCGTCCAGGTTCAGGCCGTAGTTGCCGATCAGCGGGTATGTCATAGTCACGATCTGCCCATAGTAGGATGGGTCTGTCAGAATTTCCTGGTAGCCTGTCATGCCTGTGTTGAAGACAACCTCTCCAACCGCCTCTTTAAGATATCCGAAGGCCTTGCCTTCAAATACCGTTCCGTTTTCTAAAATAAGTTGCGCTTTCATCTACTGTTCCTCTCCTTATAAAACGCGGTTAAGGTCCTGCTTCATGTCAAGGACAGCTACTCTGGCTGCCTGTCCGAATTCTTCTTCCGTAAACTCGGAAGCATATTTCTTGTTCTTGTATGCGGCGATAATCCCTCTTGAGGAATTGACGATGGCGCCGAGGCCGTCTTTGTTGAAGCAGCCCGCCAGGTCTTCCGCCGTTGCACCTTGAGCGCCGTAACCCGGGACAAGGAAGTAAGTCTTGGGCATGAGTTCCCTCAGCCTGATTCCCTGTTCCTTGTGAGTCGCGCCGACAACCGCGCCGATTCTGGAATAGCCCGATTCGCCAATCAAGTCGGCTCCCCATTTGTCGACCAGCCTGCCTATGTATTCATAAAGATACTCTTCGCCCACCTTGATGTCCTGTATCTCTCCGCTGTTCGGATTGGATGTCTTGACAAGCACAAACATGCCTTTGTCGAATTTCTCACAGTTGCCGACATAAGGCTCAATAGAGTCATAGCCGAGATAAGGATTCAGCGTAATGAAATCCTCTTTGTAAACCTCGTAGCTCTCCTCTTCCACTGCCACACGGCCGATATGTCCGTCACTGTAGGCTTCTGCTGTCGATGCGATGTCACTGCGTTTTATGTCTCCGATAATGACCAGGCCTTTTTTCTTCGCATAGGCAATCGTATCGATGTATGCCTGGATACCAGGGGCGCCATACTGCTCATACATGGCCACCTGGGGCTTGACAGCCGGAACGAGGTCATGCACAGCATCTATGATTCCTTTGTTGAATTCCAGAAAGGCATGGGCTGCCCCTTCAGGTGTAGGCCCATATGCCACGAAAGATGCCTGTTTGATGAACTCCGGTACAAAATTCAGTCTTGGGTCCAATCCAACGACGGTAGGGTTTTGGGTTTCTTTGATTTTCTTTACAAGCGTATCGATCATGGCAACCTCCTATTGTTCAAAACTGTATTTTATTTCACCGTCAACAAGTGTCATCATGACACGGCCGCGTACCAGCCTGCCGTTGAACGGTGTATTTCTTCCTTTGGTAGCAAAAGCCGAAGCATCGATTTGGTATTCTGCCTTCGGATCTATCAGTGTGATATCAGCGACTTTCCCCGGTGCTATGTCGCCCTTATCTATGCCAAGTATCCTGGCCGGATTAAGGCTCATCTTTTCAACAAACTGTGCAGGTGTCAGATAGCCCGGCTCTACCAGCTCGCTGATCGTCAGCGGTACTGCGGTCTCGAGACCGATTATGCCGTTGGCTGCATCTATATAGGACTTGTTTTTATCGTCAAAACTGTGGGGCGCATGGTCTGTCGCTATGCAGTCAATGGTGCCGTCCTTCAAGGCGTTCTTAAGGGCATCCACATCCACTTGGGTTCTAAGGGGCGGATTCATTTTCGTATTCGTGTCTACGCCGTCGACAGCCTCTTCCGTCAAAGTGAAATGATGCGGACAAACCTCGCCTGTCACTTTCTGACCTCTCTGCTTAGCAAAGGCGATCAGCTCCACGCTGCCTTTTGTGCTGACATGGCACAGGTGCAGCCGGGCATCCGCAGCATCTGCCAAAACAATGTCCCTTGCAGCAATGACATCCTCAGCATCGTTCGGAATCCCTTCAAGGCTAAGCTCTTTCGACCTTTTCCCCTCGTTCATGCATCCTTTTCCAGCCAGACTCTCGTCTTCACAGTGGGAGAAGATCGGTACGCCGTGTACCTTGGCATTGACCAGGGCATCCTTCATGATTTTTGCATCGAGGACAGAACGGCCGTCTTCGCTCAGTGCGCAGATACCAGCCTCCTTCAGCCCCGCAATATCCGTCAGGTCTTTCCCCTGCTGTCCGACTGTCACTGCGCCAATCGGCAGCACATGGGCTGCATCGGCTACCTTAGCTTTGTCCAATATATATTCTACCACTTCCACACTGTCTGTAGTGGGTTTGGTATTCGGCATACAGCAAATACTTGTAAAGCCGCCTTGGACAGCACTCACGGCACCCGTCGCCACCGTTTCCTTGTATTCCAACCCAGGCTCCCTTAGATGGACATGCAGGTCAATCAAACCGGGCACGACCCACATTCCCTCTGCATCCACAATTGTGTCGGCATTCGCATCGATATTCTCAGCCACTTCCTTGACAAGGCCGTCTTCCACCAGCACATCGTATTGCCCCTCCGTATCCGTCGCCGGATTGACAACATATCCATTTTTAACTAATATGACCATCCAAATCTCCTTTATTTGTACGTTGATAAAGGTAAACAAAAGAAAAGGCAATAAACAATAGCCGATCTATTGTTTATTGCCGTTTATATACATATATTTTTTCACATAAATAAAAGAACACGCATTGATGTCTCGCATCATAATTCCTCCCTTTTCGGCCTCCCGGACCGATTTAAAGTAAGCTATGCGTTTTCGAGTTACCACATTCTATCATGTATGTGGTTCAAAGTCAACTCATGTTTTTGAGCCGTTCAGCCTGGTCTGCGGTAATCAGACTGTCCAGGAGCTCCTCAAGATCCCCGTTCAAAATTGCATCCAAACGGTGAAGTGTCAGCTTGATTCTATGGTCTGTCACCCTGCCTTGCGGAAAGTTGTAGGTACGGATCTTCTCGCTTCTGTCACCGGTACCGACCTGACTTTTCCTGTCCTGTGCCAGTTCATCCTGCTGCTTTGCCAGCTCTATCTCGTACAGTCTGGCACGCAAAACCTTGAGGGCCTTGTCCTTGTTCTTCAGCTGGGACTTTTCATCCTGACATGAAATGACGATGCCGGTAGGCATATGTGTCACACGAACCGCAGAGTCGGTTGTATTGACAGACTGTCCGCCGTTTCCGGACGAACGGAAAACATCTATACGGACATCGTTCATGTTGAGTTCAACTTCCACGTCCTCAACTTCAGGAAGCACCGCTACCGTCACAGTCGATGTGTGGATTCTGCCGCCCGACTCGGTTGCAGGCACCCTTTGCACGCGGTGGACACCGCTCTCGTATTTGAGATGAGAGTAGGCACCCTGACCCTTGATCATAAAGATGACTTCCTTGAAGCCGCCTATCCCGTTCTCGTTCAGGCTGACGATTTCACACTTCCATCTGTGCCCGTCGGCATAGTTGATATACATGCGGTAAAGCTCTGCAGCAAATAGTGCCGCTTCATCACCGCCGGCGCCTGCCCGGATTTCAACAAAAACGTTCTTGTCGTCATTGGGGTCCTTTGGAATCAGAAGGATTCTCAGCGCGTCTTCAAGTTCTGAAAGTCTTGCTTTGCTCTCTGAAAGCTCTTCCTTGGCCAGCTCCCGCATCTCCTCGTCGTTTTCCTCTTCGAGAATGGCAAGGCTGTCCTCAATATTCGCTTTTGTGTTCTTATACTCTTTATACGACTCGACAATCGGTGTCAAATCACTGTGTTCCTTCATCAGCTTGCGCCAGCGTTCCTGGTCCGCAATGACTTCAGGGTCATTAATCAGCGACGTGATTTCATCTGCTCTAACGACGATGCCTTCAAGTTTATCAAACATCCAATTCACCTCTGTATTTCACTTCTACCATACAGCCAGAACCATCCTGTCCTGTCCGTAAAGGTCCTTAAGGGTTTCAATCTCTGTATAACCGGCTTTTTCCAGTAGAGCCTCAACCGGGGCCTTCTGGTTATAGCCGATCTCAAAGGCAAGCAGTCCGCCCTTTTTCAGGTAGCCCCTGCCTTCAACAATAATTTTCCTGTAGAAATCCAGCCCGTCCTCGCCACCGTCCAAAGCCATATGCGGCTCATAACCGGTCACTTCTCTTGACAGGTTCTGAAGTTCTTCTCTTTCTATATAGGGTGGATTGGAAACAATCAGATCATAATCCGTTTCCTCGACAGGCTCGAAACAATCCCCATGCAGCAGCAAAAGCTGCCCCGGCTCCAAATGCAGTTCCATGTTTTTTCTGGCCACTTCAAGGGCTTCCTCAGACAGATCCACCGTTACGCCTGTCCATTTTTCAAGTCTGTGCAGAAGGGTTATTGGAATGCATCCGCTGCCCGTTCCGATTTCCAGCAGCTTGCCGACAGACGATTCTCCAAGTTTCGATGCAAGGTATTCCACAAGCTCCTCCGTCTCAAAACGCGGAATCAGGACAGCAGGCGTGACCTTGAAGGTCAAGCCGCAAAACTGCTGCTCACCGACTATATATTGGAAAGGCTCCCGTCTGCAGCGCCTCATGATCATCTCCTTGAAGTCCGCCGCAACCTCGTCATCCACTTGCCTGCTTCCATCTGTCAGAATCGTCAGACGGTCCCATCCAGTCACAGCTTCAAGCATCCAAATGCTTTCATTGGCTGCATTTTCCATTTCAGACAGCCGCAGTTTTTTAAGTCCCCATGCCCTGATTTCACTAATTGTCATCTTCAGCCGTCTCCGACTCTTCAAGAGATGCATTCAGTGCGGCGATCGCTATCTCGATCTGGGCATCATCCGGCTCGCTGGTTGTAATTTTTTGAAGCATAAGCCCCGGATATGTCAGTATATCAACAAGTCCCGAATCTTTTCTTCCAAATAACTTGAGTACTTCATATGAAATTCCTGCTATTATCGGCAGGCACAGCAGTCTGACTGCAAGCCTCAACAGATATGTCTGAACGTTGATTACCGTCAGAACAATGACACTGATGGCCACAACGATGAAGATGAAGTTCGTACCACATCGCTTATGAAGCCTGGACATCCTTCTTACATTTTCAACTGTCAATGGTTCATCGCACTCATAGCAATGGATGGTTTTGTGTTCCGCACCGTGGTATTGGAATACCCTCTGGATATCTTTCAGTCTTGAAATGGCAACCAGGTAGATCAGCAATATTGCAATTCGAATGATGCCGTCAGCCAGATTCATCCAGCGGCCGCTGGGCAGAACATCTCTCATAAGCTGAGACAAGGTAGCCGGCAGGAAAAGGAACAGTCCCAGTGCAAAGAGCATGGCCAGCACAACGGATATCGCAATCACTGCGTTTTCCACTTTATCGCCGAATTTTTTCTCAAGCCAAAGGTCCAGCTTCGATGGCTGTTCCTCCTCATCCACTTCGAAAAATTCTGCGGAAAAAGTCAGTATCTTCATTCCTATGATCATGGATTCAAGGAATGCAACCGCCCCTCTGACAAAAGGCAGTCCGAGCAATTTATGTCTCTCGGTAAGACTGACATACTTGCGTTTGTCAATCAGTATATCCTTATCGGGTTTTCGTATGGCCGTGGCATAAAGGCTGCCGTTTTTCATCATAACGCCTTCAATGACAGCCTGACCGCCAACATTTGGTTTTGGCATATATACACCTCCGTGAGAATGACTTCTCAGCGTTTAAAAAGAAAGAGCTGAGGCACGCCCCAACTCCATCACTCTACGAATATCTTATTAATCGTTTTTAAGATTGTAACGACGGTTGAACTTATCGATACGTCCGCGTGCAGATACAAGTTTTTGAGTACCTGTATAGAATGGATGGCACTTGGAGCAGATCTCAACGTGAATAGACTCGTTAGTGCTGCCTGTGACAAACTCATTACCGCAGTTGCATTTTACCGTCACTTGATGGTATTCCGGATGGATTCCTTCTCTCATTCTTTTCACCTCTTTCGCCCGTAAGTAATTAGATCCCGACCTAATATCGAGCAATTTTCGCTAAACAGCTTTATCATTATATCACAGGCTAATATTAGAATCAACCTTTTTCTTAACCTTACCTGTAATTGGATAAGATCTGTCTTGTGAGCTTTTCGGCATACTCCTCATTGGTTTTCGTCTCGACAAACACCTTCAGCATGCTCTCAATCACATCTTCCGAACGCATGTTGGCTGTGACGTTCCTCAGGCGGTTGATCGCATCCATCTCAACCGGTGTATATAGGAGGTCGTCCCTTCTTGTGGAAGACCGCGCCAGGTCGATTGCAGGGAATATGCGCTTCTCGGACAGTTTTCTATCCAGAACGAGCTCCATGTTGCCGGTACCCTTGAACTCCTCGAAGACCACCTCGTCCATCTTCGATCCTGTTTCAACCAACGCGGTGGCAAGGATGGTCAGACTGCCGCCTTCCTCAATATTCCTGGCAGCACCGAAGAATTTCTTCGGCATATGAAGGGCAGCCGGGTCAAGCCCTCCTGAAAGCGTCCTTCCACTTGGCGGGACTGTCAGGTTATAGGCCCTTGCCAGTCTTGTTATACTGTCAAGAAGGATAACCAGGTCCTGACCCTGTTCCACCATACGCTTCGCCCTTGCCAGCACCATTTCCGATACGCGTTTGTGGTGTTCAGGCGGTTCGTCGAATGTGGAATGGATGACCTCTACATTGTCACCCTTGATCGAACGCCTGATATCCGTGACTTCCTCAGGTCGTTCGTCTATAAGGAGGACAATCAAATGGACATCCTCATGGTTCTTGTTGATGGCATTGGCAATTTTCTTTAGAAGCGTGGTTTTGCCTGCTTTTGGTGGGGCGACAATCATACCCCTCTGTCCTTTGCCGATCGGTGCAATGAAATCAATCAGTCTTGTAGCGTACTCGGAAGGAACAGTCTCAAGGTGCAGTCTCTCCTGTGGGAAAACAGGCGTCAGCTCTTCGAAGTTCGGTCTTTTTGCTGCATTCGCGGGCGTATCGTTGTTGACAGACTGTACATACAGAAGGGCTCGGAATTTTTCACCTTCCTTGGCTACACGTATATTACCGCTGATCATATCGCCAGTCTTCAGATTGAAGCGTCTGATCTGTGATGGTGATACGTATACATCATCATCCCCAGGCATATAGTTGCTGCTTCTTATGAAGCCGAAACCATCCTGCAGCACCTCCAGAATGCCATAGGCTATCTCGCCGCTGTCCAATGCATTGGCTCCTGGGGGAACGTCTGATTTTCTTCGCTCCCTTTTTTGAGGCTCACCGGTGTCTGTTTTCTTGTGTTCCTTCTTTTCCTCTTTTTCCTGTATGTCAGAAAGCAGTTTGACCAACTCGCCTTTTCTGAATGTTGAAACGCTTCTCATGCCCAGTTCCTTCGCCTTTTCGCGCAACTGTGCCAGTGTCATCTTGGAATAATCGATGCTCATCGATCAACCTCCTTGTTATTATATAATTGTAAATACTTGGGATAAACTGAAATGATTAGAATGATTAATTATTCTCAGTATACAGAATATTTCTGAAAAAGTAAAGCAGATGGCTCACACCATCTGCCGGGATGATCCTACAATAAAAACGCAGCAGCAATTGCAAAGAATATAATCAGTGTCAATGTATCGGTAATCGTTGTAATAAGCGGATTCGCCATGGTAGCCGGGTCGAGTTTTATCTTTTTCGCCAGGATCGGCAGCAGGCCGCCCATGCATGTAGCTGTAACAGTCGTTCCAACCAGAGTAAGGCCTACAATGATAGCAAGTCTAATATCACGGTCCATCACAGCAATCCTTGTGAAGTTCAGCAGACCCAGTGTGCCACCCATCAAAAGACCAACCCTTACTTCCTTGGTCATGACTTTCAGGATGTCTGTAAACTTAATGTCGCCGAGGGTGATACCACGGATAATCAGCGTTGATGATTGAGCACCTGCATTACCTCCAGTGGACATCAGCATGGGCATAACACCAATCAGCATGGTAAACTGAGCAGTCAGGTTATCATTGCTGTCTGTAATCAGCTCCGTGATAATCGCTGAGAACATCAGGATGACAAGCCAAGTGATTCTCTTTTTGGCCAAGTCAAAGGAAGATATACTCATATATTCAATTTCTTCGGCACCGATCGCAGCCATTTTCTGGAAGTCCTCGGTTGTCTCTTCTTCCATAACGTCGACGATATCGTCGATTGTGATGATACCAACTAGGCGGTTTTCCATATCGACAACCGGCAATGAAAGGAAATCATACTTTTTAAATATGTTGGCAATCATTTCCTGGTCGTCCGATGTGGAAACACTGATGACTTCACTCTGCATGATGTCTCCGATCAGTGTATCAGTATCATTCAATATCAACTGTTTTAATGACAGTATGCCCTCTAACTTCCTATTGGCATCAATGACGTAACATGTGTAGATTGTTTCCTTAGTCAGACCAATCCTGCGGATTCGCGCCATAGCATCTCCAACAGACATTGATTTCTTAAGGTCTACAAATTCAATTGTCATGATACTGCCAGCAGTATCTTCTTCGTAATTCAAGAACTGGTTAATCAGCTTTCTTTCATTGGCTGGTGCGTTGCGCATGATTCTCTTAACCACATGAGCCGGCACTTCTTCAAGCAGGTCTATCATATCGTCAAAGTAGAGATCCTGCATAATCGACTGAAGTTCATGATCATTGATCTGCATCGTGATTTCAGACTGTTTGTCCACCGTCAAGAAAGAGAAGACATTTGTAGCCTGGTCCTTTGCAAGCAAACGATATACAATGATAGCGTCCTTCGCATCCAGTTCATTAATGAACTCTGCAATATCGGCATCATGCATGAGGCTCAGCACATCTCTAATTGTAGCAAACTTTCTCTGTTCTATAAGTTCTAGCAGTACATTCAGTTCCATAGCATCCTCCTGATGAGTTTGCCATTTTCAGTCATACGCCCACTTTTAACTCACGGCATAACAAAAGGAATGGCAAATCTGATTTTTCAAGTCATAATTGTATATACTACTCGGATAACTATCCACAGAACCAACTCCTTTGTAATGAATTCCAAACATCTACTATAATACTACCACACAATCTGCCTTACAAGTAAATTTTATATTACACCTCATCATGTAAAAAAAAAGCCCATCAACCACTTAATAGCAGTCAATGAACCTTTGAGCGTGCGCAGAAGGATTCGAACCCTCGACCTTCTGGTCCGTAGCCAGACGCTCTATCCAGCTGAGCTATGCGCACATATTTTATTTTCACAGTGCCCGAGACCGGAATCGAACCGGTACGACTTTAAGGGTCGCAGGATTTTAAGTCCTGTGCGTCTGCCAGTTCCGCCACTCGGGCTACTATATCGTATATACTGAGACTTCAGTAAACGATAATGGGCGCAACAGGGCTCGAACCTGTGACCCCCTGCTTGTAAGGCAGGTGCTCTCCCAGCTGAGCTATGCGCCCGGGATATTAATATGAAGGAAGCTTTCACTTCAGCGACCCAGAAGGGACTCGAACCCTCGACCTCCGCCGTGACAGGGCGGCGCTCTAACCAACTGAGCCACTGGGCCTTAATAGTATTGGCCGTGTCTCAGACGTAGGGTCGCGTGCGTTATTCTTTCGAATAACTTCGCTCCGCGTAAAATCTTAAGGATTTTACTAGAACTGAGCCACTGGGCCTTAATAATTTCAGTTATTGCCATCGTGTCTCAGTTGTCGCGTGCGTATTGCTTCACAATACTTCGCTCGCCGTTCATCACTACGTGATTCACTTGAACTGAGCCGTGCATAATATGGAATATAATAGTGGGCCCACAGGGACTCGAACCCCGGACCAACCGGTTATGAGCCGGTTGCTCTAACCAACTGAGCTATGGGCCCATATGAAGCCGACCACCGGACTCGAACCGGTAACCTGCTGATTACAAGTCAGCTGCTCTGCCAATTGAGCCAGGTCGGCGTATAAAGTATATTGCCTCCTCAATGCTCAATTGTTTCGTGTGCGCAACGGGTAGTTGCTTCACTCGCCGCTTATCACTGCGTGATTTGCTTGAATTGAGCCAGGTCGGCGTATAAGTGTTGCCTCCACATTGCTCAATCTAGATTGCTAGGGTCGTGTGCGTTTTCTATGAAAACTTCACTCCACGTAAAATCCTTAGGATTTTACTAGAATTGATCCATGGTCGGCGTATAAGTATTTCTAAAGTGACCCGTAAGGGAATCGAACCCTTGTTACCGCCGTGAAAGGGCGGTGTCTTGACCGCTTGACCAACGGGCCTTGTTATGATGCTTTTCAATGGAATTACATTAAAAAAGCTCCCCGAGTAGGGCTCGAACCTACAACCCTTCGGTTAACAGCCGAATGCTCTACCATTGAGCTATCGAGGAATATTTCTCGCTTGATCTTCAAAAACCAATGCAAACCTTTCGAGAGAGTAACCGTACAATCTCACATTTCAACCCTCAAGCTCAAAATCGCTTGAGCTTTGGTCAAGCCCTCGACCTATTAGTATTAGTCAGCTGAACATGTTGCCATGCTTACACCTCTAACCTATCTACCTCGTAGTCTTCGAGGGGTCTTACTCCATTAATTGGATGGGATATCTTATCTTGAGGGGGGCTTCACGCTTAGATGCCTTCAGCGTTTATCCCTTCCCAACTTGGCTACTCTGCCATGCCTTTGGTAAGACAACAGATACACCAGAGGTCAGTCCATCCCGGTCCTCTCGTACTAAGGACAGCTCCTCTCAAATATCCTGCGCCCACGACGGATAGGGACCGAACTGTCTCACGACGTTCTGAACCCAGCTCGCGTACCGCTTTAATGGGCGAACAGCCCAACCCTTGGGACCGAATTCAGCCCCAGGATGCGATGAGCCGACATCGAGGTGCCAAACCACTCCGTCGATGTGAACTCTTGGGAGTGATAAGCCTGTTATCCCCGGGGTAGCTTTTATCCGTTGAGCGATGGCAATCCCACTTTCATACCACCGGATCACTAAGTCCTACTTTCGTACCTGCTCCACCCGTCGGTGTCGCAGTCAATCCACCTTCTGCCTTTGCGCTCTGCGAATGGTTTCCAACCATTCTGAGGTGAACTTTGAGCGCCTCCGATACACTTTCGGAGGCGACCGCCCCAGTCAAACTCCCCACCTGACATTGTCCCAACACCGGATCACGGTGCATGGTTAGAAACCCAATACTACAAGGGAGGTATCCCAACAACGACTCCTCCAAGACTGGCGTCCTGGATTCTCAGTCTCCCTCCTATCCTGTACATGTAATATCGAATCCCAGTATCAAGCTAGAGTAAAGCTCCACGGGGTCTTTCCGTCCTGTCGCGGGTAACCGGCATCTTCACCGGTACTACAATTTCACCGGGCGCGTTGTCGAGACAGTGCCCAAATCGTTACGCCTTTCGTGCGGGTCGGAACTTACCCGACAAGGAATTTCGCTACCTTAGGACCGTTATAGTTACGGCCGCCGTTTACTGGGGCTTAAGTTCGGACCTTCGACCTATGTCTAAGCCCTCCCCTTAACCTTCCAGCACCGGGCAGGCGTCAGCCCCTATACTTCACCTTTCGGTTTTGCAGAGACCTGTGTTTTTGCTAAACAGTCGCTTGGGCCTATTCTCTGCGGCCCTCCTTAGAGGGCACCCCTTCTCCCGAAGTTACGGGGTCATTTTGCCGAGTTCCTTAACAACGCTTCTCCCGTCGGCCTTAGGATTCTCTCCTCATCTACCTGTGTCGGTTTGCGGTACGGGTACATATGAAACAATAGCGGCTTTTCTCGACAGCATGGATTCAGAGACTTCGCTACTTTAAGTTCGCTACGCATCACACTTCACCATCAAACGGCGGATTTGCCTACCGTCCTTGACTTCGTGCTTGCACCGGTTTTTCCATTCCCGGTCTCTCCTATCCTTCTGTGTCCCCACAGTTCTGTTCATATGTAGTACTGGAATCTCAACCAGTTGTCCATCGGCTACGGCTTTCGCCCTCACCTTAGGTCCCGACTTACCCAAAGCAGATCAGCTTTACTTTGGAAACCTTAGATATTCGGCCGAGAAGATTCTCACTTCTCTCTCGCTACTCATTCCAGCATTCTCTCTTCATAACTCTCCACGGCTCCTTACGGTACCGCTTCTTCGTGTTATCAATGCTCCTCTACCCCTGTATACGTAGTATACAAGCCGCAGCTTCGGTGTTGTGTTTTAGCCCCGGACATTTTCGGCGCAGGATCTCTCGACTAGTGAGCTATTACGCACTCTTTGAATGCATGGCTGCTTCTAAGCCAACATCCTAGTTGTCTTCGAAATCCCACATCCTTTTCCACTTAACACATACTTTGGGACCTTAGCTGGCGGTCTGGGCTCTTTCCCTTTCGACTATCCAACTTATCTCGTATAGTCTGACTCCTGATGAGCATCTATATGGCATTCGGAGTTTGATATGCTTCGGTAAGCTGTGAAGCCCCCTAGGCAATTCAGTGCTCTACCTCCATTAGACTCCATCAAGGCTAGCCCTAAAGCTATTTCGAGGAGAACCAGCTATCTCCGGGTTCGATTGGAATTTCTCCGCTATCCACACCTCATCCCCGCATTTTTCAACATGCGTGGGTTCGGTCCTCCATTACCTTTTACGGTAACTTCAACCTGGACATGGATAGGTCACCCGGTTTCGGGTCTACGATCACTGACTGTCGCCCTATTCAGACTCGGCTTCCCTTCGGCTCCGGACCTTAAGTCCTTAACCTTGCCAATAATCGTAACTCGCTGGACCGTTCTACAAAAAGTACGCCGTCGCACCTGTCTGATCAACTTGTGACGCAACGCTTCAGCTGGTGTCTGTGTTGGATGCTTACGCCTTTGAATGGGAGGATGGTGTACCCGGTGGGTACATCGACTTCCAGTCAATGGTGTAGGCGCCATCACAGCCGCCTGATGATCGTTGTGTTCCAAGTTGATCAGACAAGACGTGCTTCGACTGCTTGTAAACATAGGGTTTCAGGTTCTCTTTCACTCCCCTCCCGGGGTTCTTTTCACCTTTCCTTCACAGTACTATGCGCTATCGGTCACTAGGTAGTATTTAGGCTTGGGGGGTGGTCCCCCCGGCTTCACGCAAGGTTCCACGTGTCTCGCGCTACTCTGGATCCTGCCAGGCTCATTTCTCTTTCGCCTACGGGATTTTCACCCTCTTCGATTGGCTTTCCCAAAACCATTCGGCTAGAAATTTGAGTCCTTTATGCAGTCCGCAACCCCAAAGTACCAGGTACTTTGGTTTGGCCTCTTACCCTTTCGCTCGCCGCTACTCAGGTAATCGATGTTTCTTTCTCTTCCTTCGGGTACTTAGATGTTTCAGTTCCCCGAGTTCCCCCAGACAGGCTATGTATTCACCTGAATGTGACTGGGCTCTTCCCAGCCGGGTTTCCCCATTCGGTCATCTCTGGATCGATGGCTATTTGCGCCTCCCCAAAGCTTTTCGCAGCTTATCGCGACCTTCTTCGGCTCCTAGTGCCAAGGCATCCACCCTATGCTCTTATCAGCTTGACCTTTCGTTCGCCCCTTACAGGCTCACGGCTCTTGCTTTTCTTTCGCTTGAGAGTTGAAATGTAGTATTCTACGCGTCCATGTCGTCCATGAACGTTTGTTACTCGTTTTTCTTTTCTCGATATAGGTTATGCTTCTTGGTTGTATTTTATTTGCCATAACTTGCGTTACAGCAATGTACATACATTTTTGAAGATATTTCTACATTATGCAGTTTTCATTGTGCAGGTCCCGATGATGAACATCTGTCCAGTCATTCGGAAGCGTATGACTATCGAAGATAGTTAACGCGGAATGGAGATAATGAGATTCGAACTCATGACCCCCTGCTTGCAAGGCAGGTGCTCTCCCAACTGAGCTATACCCCCGGGTTTTTCTCTCTTTACTTGTCAAAGGAAACAATCTCTTGTCTCCTCTTAATGGGCACAAGTGGACTCGAACCACCGACCTCACGCTTATCAGGCGTGCGCTCTAACCGGCTGAGCTATGCGCCCCCGCCACTTCATCCCGCCTGTCGGCAGTCCGTGGTGTTATTTTTTAAAATTCGGCAGCCACCTACTCTCCCGGGCCGTCTCCAGCCAAGTACCATCGGCCGTCAAGTGCTTAACCATCGTGTTCGGTATGGGAACGGGTGTTTCCACTTGACGCATCGCCACCGAAAGCTTTCGCTTCCAATGCTTTATTTAGTTGCAAAGAAAACTCAACAGTGAACCAAGTCGCAAGTTCTTGCTTTTCAGCAAAAACTTGCTTTTCCTCGTACTTCCATCGCCGGCTTCCAGATGCCGGCTCTTTTTAACCTCTTGCTTAATTGCTCAAGGTCTTTTCCTTAGAAAGGAGGTGATCCAGCCGCACCTTCCGATACGGCTACCTTGTTACGACTTCACCCCAGTCATAGATTTCACCTTAGGCAGCTCCCTCCCGAGACGGGTTGGGTCACTGACGTTGGGCGCTTCCTACTCCCGTGGTGTGACGGGCGGTGTGTACAAGGCCCGGGAACGTATTCACCGCGACATTCTGATTCGCGATTACTAGCGATTCCAACTTCATGTAGTCGAGTTGCAGACTACAATCCGAACTGGGATGGCTTTTATGGGGTTTGCTCCACCTCACGGCTTCGCTTCCCTTTGTTGCCACCATTGTAGCACGTGTGTAGCCCAGATCATAAGGGGCATGATGATTTGACGTCATCCCCACCTTCCTCCGAGTTGTCCCCGGCAGTCTCTCTAGAGTCCCCATCCGAAATGCTGGCTACTAAAGATAAGGGTTGCGCTCGTTGCGGGACTTAACCCAACATCTCACGACACGAGCTGACGACAACCATGCACCACCTGTCACTTCTGCCCCGAAGGGAAGGCCCCGTTACGGACCGGTCAGAAGGATGTCAAGACCTGGTAAGGTTCTTCGCGTTGCTTCGAATTAAACCACATGCTCCACCGCTTGTGCGGGCCCCCGTCAATTCCTTTGAGTTTCAATCTTGCGATCGTACTCCCCAGGTGGAGTGCTTATTGCGTTAGCTGCGGCACCGACCCTCTACAGGCCGACACCTAGCACTCATCGTTTACGGCGTGGACTACCAGGGTATCTAATCCTGTTCGCTCCCCACGCTTTCGAGCCTCAGCGTCAGTTACAGTCCAGAAAGCCGCCTTCGCCACTGGTGTTCCTCCTAATATCTACGCATTTCACCGCTACACTAGGAATTCCGCTTTCCTCTCCTGCACTCTAGCAAAGCAGTTTTAAATGCAGTCCCGAGGTTGAGCCCCGGGCTTTCACATCTAACTTACTTCACCGCCTACGCTCCCTTTACACCCAGTAATTCCGGATAACGCTTGCCCCCTACGTATTACCGCGGCTGCTGGCACGTAGTTAGCCGGGGCTTCTTAGTCAGGTACAGTCACTATCTTCCCTGCTGATAGAAGTTTACGATCCGAAGACCTTCTTCCTTCACGCGGCGTCGCTGCATCAGGGTTTCCCCCATTGTGCAATATTCCCCACTGCTGCCTCCCGTAGGAGTTTGGGCCGTGTCTCAGTCCCAATGTGGCCGATCACCCTCTCAGGTCGGCTACTGATCGTCGCCTTGGTAGGCTTTTACCCCACCAACTAGCTAATCAGACGCGGGTCCATCCTATGGCACCGGAGTTTTTCACACCGTATCATGCGATACTGTGCGCTTATGCGGTATTAGCACAGATTTCTCTGTGTTATCCCCCTCCATAGGGCAGGTTACCCACGCGTTACTCACCCGTCCGCCGCTCTCATATATAAGATTCCACCGAAGCTTCCTCTTATATAATCTCGCTCGACTTGCATGTGTTAGGCACGCCGCCAGCGTTCATCCTGAGCCAGGATCAAACTCTCATGTTTAATCTCGTTCATTAAAACTCTGGTCTTTTTTATTACTGGAATTGTACGAGTTGAATTGTATTAATTCTTGTACTTGGTTCACTGTTCAGTTTTCATTGTCCATCGCTCTCAAACCCTTGATTTAAAAGCATTTTTTCACGCTTGACTTTATTTCGTCAGCGTAGAATATCATAGCACAACCGTAAAAATCTGTCAACCTGTTTTTTACTTTTTTGTGGTGCATTGTACTATAAACGGAGAAGGAGGGATTTGAACCCTCGCGCCGCTATTAACGACCTACTCACTTTCCAGGCGAGCCCCTTCAGCCACTTGGGTACTTCTCCACAATATTTCTCATATTAAAACCACCGAAAGGTGGTCTTGGAACGGAGAAGGTGGGATTCGAACCCACGGCCCCTTTCGGAGTCACTGGTTTTCAAGACCAGCTCCTTAAACCACTCGGACACCTCTCCATATGGCTTTCGCACTTGAAGCGCTTAATTAAGATATCATATCTATATATACGTGTCAACACTTTTTTCCAGACTAGCAGGAAAAAGCCACAGCTCCTGCCATGGCTTTGAAAATATGCCTTATTGCCGGGAAAATTCACTATCTAGAATGACTCTGGCATGCAGTAAATCTTCCTGTGTAGTGACTTTGATGTTGTTGTACGAACCTTCAATCACTTTTACCTTTGCATTCCCCAATTTCTCAACCAGCATCGTATCATCCGTCGCATTTAAACCCTTCAGTTTCTCATGGGCTTCCTTGATAATCGAAAGCTTGAAGGCCTGTGGTGTCTGGATGCTGATCAACGACGACCGGTCAAGCGTGTTTACAACATTGTTTTCTTCATCCACCACTTTAACGGTATCCTTTACCCGTACACCCACTGTCACTGCGTCATTTACGGACAGGCTCCGAACGACACGCTCCACAATGGCCTCACTCACAAAAGGTCTGACAGCGTCATGTATAAGTACATAATCGGCAGTGACATCCACCGCCTGCAATCCATTGTATACCGATTCCTGTCTATTTGCTCCGCCTGCAATGACTTGTGCGACTTTTTTCAAACTATAGGGTTCTACATATTCCCTTTTAATCCATTCTATTTCATCTTCAGGAACAACAAGGATTATTTCATCGATCGAGTCGGAATTTTCAAAAACTTCAACTGTGTCAACCATAATCGGTTTGTCCCTCAGCATCATATGCTGTTTTTTCTGGTCTGATTTCATTCTGCTGCTTGAACCGGCAGCCGGAATTACAACACTAATCATAAGCTCGTCCCCCATTAATATTTATAACATATATTATACTAGATATGAATCCACCGTACAATATATGCTATAATGGAAGAAAATCTTTAGCTGACCTTTAGCTGAACAAGGAGGAATTAATATGTTAGGAAAAGAACTGCTTAACGAGCTTAATGAACAAATAACTTTCGAATTCTTATCATCACATTTATATCTGCAGATGGCAGCCTACTGTCATAGCATTGACCTTGATGGCTTTGCGAATTTCTTTGTTGTCCAGTCCGAAGAAGAGCGATTCCATGCAATGAAGTTCTTCCGCTTTATCAACGACATGGATGGCGAAGTCCAGATATCTGGATTCGATTTGCCACAGCATGACTTCAAGGATATACTGGACGTGTTTGAAACAGCGCTCAACCACGAGAAAGGCGTAACCGAGAGAATCTATAAACTGATGGAGCTCGCAACTGACAAGAAGGAACATGCAACGATCAGCATGCTGAAATGGTTTATTGACGAACAGGTCGAGGAAGAAGCCAATTTCAAGTCTATCAAGCAAAAGGTTTTAAGATCGAAAGCCGATATCGCCTTCCTGTACAAGCTGGACGATGAATTCGCAGCAAGGACCTTTGTACCGCCAGCCAACGCATAACATCGATATACCGAAATCAAAAAAGACCAACTCGCGTTGGTCTTTTTTTCTGTCTATACATCACCCAGTTTCAAATTGGGAATGGCGTTAAGGCTCATGTCTTTTATTTTTCCTTTGATCAGGTCATAGTAGCCTGCAGCACCAATCATTGCCGCATTGTCTGTACAAAGGATGGGGCTCGGGTATTGCAGCTCGAAACCATTCTCGATGCAGGCTTCTCCCATCATTTTCCTCAGATGGGAATTGGCAGCGACACCGCCGGCCAGGGCGACATTGGCTATTCCCAGCTCCTTGGCAGCCGCTATGGTTTTGCTGACAATGACTTCGATGACCGCTTCCTGGAATGAAGCCGCCACGTCGGCAGGTACTATTTTCTCGCCTTTCATTTCAGAAACATTCAAATAGTTGAGTACGGCCGACTTTATTCCGCTGAAGCTGAAGTCATAGCTGCCGTCCTCAAGGTACACCCTGGGAAAGGCAATCGCCTCAGGATTCCCTTCCTTGGCTAATGCGTCAATTTTAGGTCCACCGGGGTAACCGAGACCTATGCTTCTTGCTACCTTGTCATAGGCTTCACCGATGGCATCGTCTCTGGTTTTTCCGATTATTTCATACTCACCGTAATCCTTGACATGCACCAGATGCGTATGGCCTCCGGAAACAACCATGCAAAGGAACGGTGGTTCAAAGGCAGAATTTTCTATATAGTTGGCACTGATATGCCCTTCGATATGGTGCACGCCAATCAATGGTTTGCCAAGCGCATAAGCAATCGCTTTTGCTTCAGCCAGCCCGACTAGAAGCGCGCCGACAAGTCCAGGGCCATAAGTAACGGCCACAGCATCAATATCCCCGAATCCAACACCGGCTCCCTCAAGGGCCTCTTTCACGACAGGACCCATTTTCTCAACATGCTTTCTTGAAGCTATTTCTGGTACGACGCCTCCGAATTTCGCATGCAGGTCGATCTGTGATGAAATTATGTTTGACAGGACCTCCCTGCCGTTTCTGACAACTGCTGCAGATGTTTCATCGCAGGATGTCTCAATCGCCAATATGGTTGTGTCTTTCATACTAAAATCCTTCCGGCATGTCAATCGTCTTCAAACTTGAAGCTGGCCGTTTTCCTGTCGACGCCTGGGACAGTATTCGCGAATATCTTTCTTATCTTGTCCATATATTCATTGGGTTTGACAAGGGCAGGACTGTAATGGGTCAGCCACAGCTCCCGGACTTTCGCCTCTTTGGCAAGTTTTGCGGCCTCAGCCATCGTCATATGCTTGTAGTCCCTGGCTTTGCTTAGGTCTTCTTCCTCTCCGTACATGCCTTCGCAGACGAAAAGGTCTGCCTCTGCCACATTATCGGCTATGGACTGAACCGGTCTGGTATCAGTACAATAGCTTACCTTGATACCTTTTCTATCCGGCCCCAGTACCATATCAGGAGAATAGGTAATGCCATCTTGTGTGATTATATCACCTTTCTGGAGACGGTTCCAAAGCTTCATGGGGATGTCCGCTGCTTTTGCACGCTCCACATCGAATTTGCCCTGACGGGGAATATCAATCGTATAGCCATAACAGACAACCTTGTGATTCACCCTGAAAGCCTTGATATGATAGCCGTTGATCTCCAGATTTTCCACCGGTTCCCTCAATTCAACGAATTTCAATTCATAGGGCAGCTCAGGTGCAATGACGCGCAATCCGGACACCACTCGTTCAAGGCCTCTCGGCCCTATCAGCGTTACAGGTTCTTTACGGTCCGAGTTGCCGATAGTGAGCAGCAGTCCCGGCAACCCACTGACATGATCGCCATGGTAATGGGTGAAACAGATTATGTCGATAGCTTTAAAGCTCCATCCCTGCTGTTTAATGCTGATCTGAGTCCCCTCGCCACAATCAATAAGAAGATTGCTGCCATTGAAGCGGGTCATCAGCGCAGTAAGCCAGCGATATGGAAGCGGCATCATGCCGCCCGTCCCCAACAAACAGACATCCAACATGTCATTACCTCATTTCGAAAGAAGGGCTATCTAGATAGATAGCCCATTAATACTACTATTATCAATTTAGTGTTACTTGTTCATCAGCTTTCTGGCTGTATCCACGACTGAGTCTGCAGTAATACCATATTTCTCGAATACTACCGAGAACGGTCCGGATGCACCATAAGTGTCAATACCGATTGCAACGCCATCAAGGCCGACATAACGGTACCAGCTCATTGTGGAACCGGCTTCGATTGATACACGCTTACGGCATGCGGCAGGCAGAACACTTTCCTTGTATTCATCCGATTGTCCATCGAAGAGTTCCATGGAAGGCATGCTGACTACCCTTGCATCGACGCCTTCTTTTCTGAGCGTATCTGCTGCATCCATTACGCAGGAAACTTCCGATCCGCTGGCCATCAGGATGATGTCCGGTACGGATTTCTCGGAATCAGACAGGATATATGCACCTTTCAAGGCTTCCATGCCTGTGTTGGCGTAGCTTGGAAGATTCTGTCTTGTAAGTACGAGAGCCGTCGGCGTCTCCTTGCTTGTAATTGCATAGTACCAGCCTGCAGCTGTTTCCTTGCCGTCAGCAGGACGGAATGTCACAAAATTAGGCATGCTTCTCAACATGCTAAGTTGTTCGATTGGCTGGTGGGTAGGTCCGTCTTCACCAACACCAATACTGTCATGTGTAAGGACGTAAGTAACAGGCTGCTTCATAAGAGCTGCCAGTCTCATCATCGGTTTCATGTAGTCACTGAATACGAAAAATGTGGCAACGAAGGTCTTGTGTGCACCATAAAGGCTGATACCGTTGGCGATGCCGGACATCGCGAGTTCCCTGACACCAAAATGAAGGTTCATGCCAGAGTAATCGTCCTTGGAAAAGTCGCCTTTTCCATTCATATATGTTTTCGTCGATGGCGCAAGGTCAGCCGCTCCGCCGAACATATTCGGAACTGCTTTGCACAGTTTCTGAATAGTCGCACTGGAAAGATTCCTTGTTGCAGCCGGCTTGTCGTCAAAGGAAAGTAGGTCGTCCAAATCGAGTTTCGACGCTTCTACAGAACCTTTCAACCAGCTTGCCAGTTCAGCTGCCAGTTCAGGATTTTCCTGTTTGTAAGCTTCATATTGCTCGGTCCAGCTGTCATAGTTTGCTATGTTCTTGCTGACAGCTTCATTGTAACGTGCATAGACTTCGTCAGGCACTTCAAACGGTTCCTCGCATGGCCACTCAAGGTTCTCCTTGGTTGCCGCAAGATGGTCGGTACCGAGTGGTTCACCGTGAGCAGATGCCTTGCCTTGTTTGCCCGGGCATCCAAAGCCGATAAGCGTGCTGACGATGATCAGTGTTGGCTGTTCTATGTTGGCTTTTGCGGTCTCAATGGCTTTTCCTATTGCCACTGTATCATTGCCGTCAGCTACTTCAAGCACCTGCCAGCCATAAGCCTTGAAACGAGCTTCGACGTCTTCTGTGAAAGCAATGTCAGTGCTGCCTTCAATGGTGATGTTGTTTGAGTCATAAAGAGCGATCACCTTGCCAAGTTTCAATGTACCCGCAAGAGAGGCTGCCTCAGAAGTGATACCTTCCATCAAACATCCATCGCCTACAATTGTATAGATGTTATGGTCGATTGGTTTGAATTTTTCAGTGCTGAATTTTGCTGCCAGGTTCGCCTCAGCCATCGCCATACCGATTGCTGCAGTGAAGCCCGCTCCCAAAGGACCGGTGGTTGCTTCTACGCCAGTCGTGTGTCCATGCTCAGGATGGCCTGGAGTAAGGCTGTCCCATTGACGGAACTGCGACAGGTCTTCCGTTGTCAATCCATATCCAAACAGATGCAGCAGGGAGTATACCAGTGTTGAACCGTGTCCTGCTGAAAGAATGAATCTGTCGCGGTTGATCCAGTTCGGATCTTTTGGATTGTGATTCATGTGGTTTGCCCATAGCTCAAACGCCATTGGCGCTGCGCCCATTGGCAGACCCGGGTGTCCTGAGTTGGCAGCTTGTACTGCCTCCGCTGAGAGTACCCTGATTGCATTGATGGCCAGATTGTCGATTTTTTGTTGCATATGAACCTCCTAGTACATACATAGTTGATGTACCCTATCTTTTCAATGGTATTGTATCACAAAACTGGCATTTTACAAGTTTTATTTCATATCTTTCCACATGATGAGCGCCGCTTCTCTGGGTTTGCTGTAGTATCCAGGCCTTTCCCCTGCGCTCTCAAATCCCAATTTCTCGTAAAGCGCAATCGCTGCTGTGTTGGACGCTCTGACTTCCAGTGTGAAATGCTCCAGCTTCAAGGCCCTTCCTGTTTCAAGCAGCTCTGCAACCAATGCCTTGCCAACACCCTCCCCCCTGAAATCCGGATGGACCGCGATATTGGTAATATGGCCCTCGTCCACTATCGACCAAAAGCCGCCATAACCTATAACGCGCCCTTTTTCAACAGCTACGAGGTAATGACGGCCTTCATCTTCAATTTCTGCTGCGAAAGAAGCACGGGACCAGGGATCGACAAACGAAAGTGTTTCCACAGCCATGATTTCATCGATATCGGTCATTTGCGCTTTTCTTATCATCATCCTTTCCCCGCCTTCTCCCTTTCAGCCTGGGATGGCCTTAGATAATCCGGGGTATGGGTAAGCCAGTCTTCCGTTTCTCCATCTTCCATCTTCGACAACGCCAGCTTCCCAAGATTGCCGGCACGTGGATACTGCTGGCTTATATCCGCAAAGACCACGTCTCTTCCCGAAAAATGCTCCTTGAAGAACGCCGCTCCCGCTGCCAGACCGTCGCCAACGAGTACAAGGGTTCCTTCCACATCGGAGAGCCCCTCAGCGGTCTCATCATAGGAAAGCAGTTCTTTCTCAGTCAGTGGCTCGACTTTGTCTCCAGTCACCCTGTAGGTGCAGGTGAAGACATGTTTTCTTCTTGCGTCAAGCATGGCGCAAACCGTTGCTTCCATGCCGCAAAAAGCGGAGGCCAGTGTTTCGAGTGTGGAAACTGAAATAATGGGTTTTTCGATAACCTGGGCAAGACCTTTTGCTGTGGCCGCGCCGATTCTAAGACCGGTATAGGAGCCTGGTCCGCCGGAAACCGCAATACCGTCAATACTGTCCAGCGATATCTCTGCAAAGTCCATCATTTTTTCAATGAGTGGCATCAAAGTCTGCGAATGGGTCCTTTTTCCGTTCAGTGTCATCTCAGCCAGTACCCCTGTTTCATCTATGAGAGCTACGGATGCCGTATTTGTTGCACTTTCAATTGCCAATATCATAGGTTCACCTTATTTCTATCAGTCTGTAATCCAGGCCTTTTGACAGGTCTTTCTTTATAGTAATCCAAACAGCATCTTCCGGCACCAGGTCTTCAATGAAATTCGCCCATTCCACAAAAGACACGCCCTCACCATAGAAATACTCCTCATAACCGATTTCTTCAAGCTCTTCTTCATCACCGATTCTATAGACATCGAAATGATAAAAAGGCAGGCGTCCCGAGTCGTACACATTGATAATGGTAAACGTCGGGCTTGTCACAGGCTCATCAATACCCAGTCCTGCAGCGAATCCCTTGGTGAAAAGCGTCTTTCCAACGCCCAGATCTCCGACCAGGCAGAAGACAGCACCTCGTTCCGCCTGGTTTCCAAGCGCTTTCCCTATATTGTATGTTTCCTCCGGCGCATAGCTTACATATCTTCCTGTCATCTTCACTGCCTCATATCCTCAAGTGCATTCAGGAATGCCACCTGGTCTTCAAGTGAGGCGAAGCTGTTTTTTGGTATGAGGAAGGCCTGCATCTTGTCCACATAAAGAAGGATCATTCTCGTTGTTTCAGAAACCTTGAGCAGTTGTTCCCATTTCAGCATCTGCGAAGACTCATGCTGGTTGATGTGGATGCCTTCTTTTTCGACTGTGAAGATCGTTTCGCTCTTGAAAACAGGATTGTGCTTCATCAGGGACTTGCTTCGAACGAAAAATGAGAGTACTGGCTGCACAAGGAATGAGAATGCAAGTACAGCTAGCAGAAGACCGATTACCAGGTCTTTGCCAATGACGATAGGTGCTGCAATCAGTGATATGACACCAAGAGCGCCTGTCATCTTGCCGCTTACTCTTGAATAGTTATGGTACAGGAAAAAATAGAATAGATCCTTCTCTGTCACTTTCACCGTGACGGTCTGTTCGTTCATCGCTAAACCTCCGCGTTGTTATCCGGTTATTACATGCGCATTGTCAGTGAAATGCGCTTCTTCTTCTCATCGACGGAAAGCACTTTCACGTCTACAACATCACCTACGGAAACCACTTCCAAGGGATGTTTTACATACCTGTCTGCCAGCTGGGAAATATGGACAAGTCCATCCTGATGCACCCCGATATCTACGAAAGCGCCAAAGTCAATGACGTTTCTGACAGTGCCTTTCAAGACCATGCCTTCCTCCAGGTCTTTCATTTCGAGGATGTCGTTTCTCAGAATCGGTTTCGGCATATCGTCCCTTGGGTCCCTCCCCGGTTTCTCAAGTTCCTTGACGATATCCTTCAGTGTGGGCAGTCCGACCTCGAGTTTTGCCGCCAGCTCCCCAAAATCTATCTTGTAACCTTCCTTCTGGTTCATCCTTTTGCTGACTTCCTCGGCATAGCTGTAGCTTTCAGGATGTATGCCTGTATTGTCAAGAGGCTCTACGCCGCCTGGAATCCTCAGGAATCCGGCACACTGCTCATAGGCTTTCGGACCGAGTTTTGCAACCTTTAGCAATTCCCTTCGGCTTTTAAACCGGCCGTTTTCTTCCCTGTAAGCAACGATATTTTTCGAGATTGTCCCTGAGATGCCTGCAATATAGGACAGCAGAGAGGGCGAAGCCGTGTTAAGATCTACACCGACACTGTTGACACAGTCTTCCACAACACCCGCCAAAGTCTCGTCCAGCCGTTTTTGGTTCATGTCATGCTGGTACTGGCCGACGCCTATCGACTTGGGATCGATTTTGACAAGTTCCGCCAGCGGGTCCTGCAGCCTTCTTCCAATGGAGACGGCGCTTCTCAGGGCTACATCATACTCCGGGAATTCCTCCGTCCCGAGTTTGGAAGCGGAATAGACAGATGCACCTGCCTCATTGACAATGATATAAGCGACAGCTTTGTCAACTTTCTTCAGCATTTCTGACACAAAGCTTTCCGTTTCTCTGGAAGCCGTACCATTTCCAATGGCTATGACATCTATGTCGAATTTCTTGATCATGCCCATCAGAGTCTTTTCCGATTCTGCAATTTTGCTTTTCGGTGGCGTTGGATAAATGACCCCGGTATCAAGAACTTTGCCCGTCGCATCGATGGCCGCAACCTTGCATCCTGTCCTGAATCCGGGATCGAGCGCCAGTACCCTGTGACCCGAAATCGGCGGCTGCATCAGAAGCTGCACCAGGTTTTTCCCGAACACTTCTATGGCGCCTTCCTCCGCTTTCTCCGTCAGTAAATTTCTGACCTCCCTTTCAATCGAAGGGGCAATAAGCCTGTTATAGGCATCATCAATGACCGTCTTCATAAGCTCAAAGAAAGCTGCATCGTTCGTCTTGATGATTTTTCTGTGGAGATATCTGGTAATTTCTTCTACCGGCGACTCGATTTTTACACCGAGCAGTTTCTCCTTCTCTCCCCGGTTAATCGCCAATACCTTATAGCCCTGGATTTTGCCCACAGGCTCACTGAAATCGTAGTAGATCTCGTAGACGGATTCTGCTTCGGCATCTTTCGCCTTGACTGTGATACTGCCTTTTTTCACGGTCAGTTCACGAATTCTCGTGCGGTAGTCCGCCTCGTCTGCAATCTGTTCTGCCACGATATCCATGGCTCCCTGGATGGCCGCTTCCACATCAGGCACATCCTTTTCTTCATCGACATAACCGGCTGCTTCCTGCCTGAATTCCGCCAGGTTCCTTTGCAGCATCATCAGGACCGCCAGGGGTTCAAGACCCTTTTCCTTGGCAATGGTTGCGCGTGTTCTTCTTTTCGGTCTGTAGGGTCTGTAAATATCATCCACTTCGACCATTGTGCCTGCGTCTTCAATGGCTTGCTTCAGCTGGTCTGTCAGCTTGCCCTGCTCGTCTATACTCTGAAGCACTTGCTGCTTCTTTTCGTCAAGGTTGCGCATATAATTCAAACGGTCGTAGAATTTTCTCAGCGTCTCGTCGGTCAAGGATCCTGTCTTTTCTTTTCTGTACCTGGCAATAAAAGGAATGGTGTTCCCCTCGTCGATCATCTTTACCGTGTTCTCAACCTGCCATGCTTTTATTGAAAATTCCCGTTCCAATGCTTTTAATATGTCCATCCTGCAGCTCCCTCGGTTCAATCTTTTCTTGCTATTATAACAAAAAAACCGGCAGATGGTAACCACCTGCCGGAAGGTATTCGTTATGTTTACTGCCCACCAAGCACAAAAGCTTCGTGGATTGCGTTCACAGCTTCTTCTGTGTATTTTGCATCGATGAGGATGGAGATTTTGATTTCGGATGTGGAAATCATGTCTATATTGATGCCCGCATCGTATAACGCTTCGAACATTTTGCTTGCTACCCCAGCATTCGAAAGCATACCCGCACCGACAAGGGATACCTTGGAAACACTGTTGTCAATGGAAACCGACGAGAAACCGAGGGCCTCATGATGGTTTTCAATTGTTGCCTTAGCCCTTTCAGCATCATCTTTAGCCACTGTAAAGGAAATATCCTTGGAGTTCGGACGGCCAATGGATTGAAGGATGATGTCCACATTGATGTTTTCCTTCGCCATTAGCTGGAACAGATGGAATGCTACGCCAGGTTCATCCTTAAGTCCAACAAGTGCGATTCTAGCTACGTCTTTATCTGCGGCAACGCCGCTAACCAACATTTTTTCCACTTTACATTCCTCCTTGACAATGGTTCCTTCTGCATCCGTCATACTTGAGCGCACTACCAGCTCAACACCATATTTTTTAGCCATCTCCACCGAACGGTTGTGCAGCACTTTCGCACCCAGTGAAGCCAGTTCGAGCATTTCATCATACGTGATTTCTTCAAGCTTTCTCGCTGATTTCACAACTCTTGGATCTGCCGTATAGACACCGTCGACATCTGTGTAAATTTCGCATTTGTCCGCATTGAGCGCCGCAGCAAGAGCAACCGCCGTCGTATCGGATCCACCTCTGCCAAGCGTCGTAATATCTTCATACTTGTTGATTCCCTGGAATCCTGTGACCAGGACGATATTGCGTCTTTCAAGCTCCGATTCGATGCGTTCTCTTGATATATCCTTCAGCCTGGCATTGCTGTATACGGATGTTGTATACATGCCAACCTGTGCAGCATTAAGGGATATTGCGTTATATCCGAGTTCCTGAAGGGCAAGTGCCATCAGCGCTACGGATATCTGCTCACCCGTAGTAAGAAGCATGTCCATTTCCCTTCTTGACGGGTTGCTGCTGTATTCCTTTGCCTTTGCCACAAGCTCGTCTGTTGTATCGCCTTGGGCAGACAGGACAACGACGACATCATGGCCTTCATCATGGTCTTTTACAATGCGGCGGGCCACATTAAAGACACGCTCTTTATTGGCGACTGAGCTGCCGCCGAATTTCTTTACTATAAGCAATTTGGATTCCTCCTGTTTTCATTGTATATCAAGTTATGTTATCTTACCAGTGCAAGGTCTGTGAGAAAGCTTCCCATCAGCTCATGGCCTTTGGGTACAAAAATGCCCGCTTTCTCTCCTTGGATCTCACTATAGGTGCGGTTGCAGTTGTAGGCAACCGTGCTGTCGTAAATCATAAATGGTACAGGATCCTGCGTATGCGTTCTGTATGCAATCGGCGTCGGGTGGTCCGGAAGAACCATGATTCTGTAATCCAGACCTGAGGCTTCAAGACCTTTGACGATCGGCTTCACAACCCGCTCATCCAGGTATTCGATTGAAAGAATCTTATTGTCCAGCTCGCCTCTGTGTCCACACTCGTCAGGCGCCTCAACATGGAGATAGACGAAGTCAAACCCATCGTTCAAAGCATCCAGGCATGCCTGTGCTTTTCCTTCATAGTTCGTGTGCAGGCTGCCGTTGGCGCCTTCCACTTCCAGGTTGGTCATTTCTGCCCCGATTGCAATGCCTTTCAATAGGCTTACTGCGGAAATCATCGCGCCTTTCTTGCCGTACTTCTTCTCAAAAGACTCCAGCGACGGTTTGACACCCTCACCCCACAGCCATATGGAGTTGGCCTTTTTCAAGCCTCTTTCCGCCCTGGCTATATTGACCGGGTGATTGACAAGGATATCGTAACTTCTTTTCATCATATCTTTGAAAACAGCTGCATGCTCACCCTTAGGCAGGTAGGATGTGATTTTTTGTTCCAGTATATCATGCGGCGGTTTCATTCGGACTTCCAGGGAACCTCTGTCCCAGATAAGCGCATGCCTGTATGAGATTCCCGGATAGAATTTGTGTATCTCGTCGGAAAAAGCTTCGTCAATGGCTTTCATGAGTTCTGCCGCTTCTTCAGTCGTTATCTCATCAGAGCTGTGGTCGATCATCACCTTGTTCTCATAGTCTTCATCATCAGACAGGGTCACAAGGTTGCACCTCAGGCATATATCCGTCTCTTTCATTTCAATGCCCATGCTGAGTGCTTCAAGCGGTGACCGTCCCGAATAGCATTTGTGGGGATCAAATCCAAGCACCGACAGATTGGCAACATCACTTCCCGGCAGCATATCAGCCGGCACCGTGTCGACAAGACCTACAATCCCTTTTTTCGCCAGTCCGTCAATATTGGGTTTCTTTGCCACATCGAGCGGCGTTTTGTTGTTGAGAGAGGCAATGGGTTCATCTGCCATGCCATCACCCAGTACCACAATATATTTCATAGGCTCACCTTCCTATATCATAACGCGGAGCACACTTTTTACTGACGAAATCGTGTCTTCATTCTTCAAGGCCTTCACCTTGTCCATAAGCGCACCCTCCGTATCGATGCCGGTGACAAATGCCAACTCTTCTTCGGAATCTTCCAGATCAACAAACGAAACGCTGCCGAAGAGTGCAGATACTGTTGCTGCCGCCGCTTCTTTGGCGCTGACTTTTACGTTGATGAAATAGGATGCGGATACTTCCCTGATCGGCATCAGCTCGAAAGGTTTGTTGTTCCACTGGATCGGCAGGTTCTTGCCTAGGTTCTTGGCGCATTCGACCACATCGGAAACAACTGCGCTGGCAGTCGGAAGCTTGCCCGCCCCTCTGCCATAGAACATGACATCATCAACCATATTGCCTTTGACAAAAATGGCATTGAAAACATCATTAACAGTTGCAAGAGGATGTTCTTTATCTATCATGTAGGGTGCAACAATCGAGTAGACACCTTTTTCCGTCTTCTTGCACGTGCCTAGAAGCTTGATTTCCTTGTTTAGGGCATGTGCATACTCCATATCCCGCTTTGTAATCTTTGTAATGCCTTCTGTTTTGATTTCTGTATAATCGACATTGTTGCCATACGCCAAAGATGAAAGAATTGCGATTTTTCTGCATGCATCGTGACCTTCCACATCGGCTGCCGGATTTCTTTCAGCATAGCCAAGGCGCTGGGCTTCTTTCAATACCGGTTCGAAATCCAGCCCTTCTTTTGCCATCTTCGTGAGGATATAGTTGGTTGTTCCGTTCAATATGCCTGTGATTTCGATGATTTCTTCAGAAGTCAATGAGGCGTACATCGGACGGATGATGGGGATACCGCCGCCAACACTTGCTTCAAAAAGGAAATTACAGCTGTTGTCCCTCGCAAGGGCAAGCAGCTCCGGCCCGTGCGCTGCGACAAGCTCCTTGTTGGATGTACAGACGGATTTACCCGCCAACAACGCCTGCTTAACGAATGTATATGCCGGCTCTGTACCGCCAAGCACTTCTACAACAATTGAAATTTCTTCATCATTGATGATGTCTTTGTAATCCTTGGTCATAAGGTGTTCAACAGGCGTTCCCGGGAATTCCCTTAAATCAAGAACGCGCTTGACTGCTACAGGCTGCCCCGCTCTCTTGCCAATCACTTCGCTGTTTTCCGTGATGACCTCTACAACACCGGATCCTACTGTACCATAACCTAACACTGCTATTTTTATCATTTGACTCACTCCCTGGCTAGTATTTTTACGTGATGTATTCCGACTCGTTGCATCATCTGCTCGATCATATCGTGCACGTCGCCTGTCGTCGGCTGCACTTCTATGCTGATTGTGATGTCAGCTACACCGTTTATGGGTATCGTTTGATGGATGGTCAGTATATTGGCCTGATATTCAGCTATCAGGTTCAGGGTCTGTGAAAGCAGCCCTGGCTTGTCATCCATCTTCATTGCCAACGTAATGGCGCGCCCCCTTGAGTTTTCATAAAAGGGAAAAATCATGTCTTTGTATTTATAGAAGGAACTCCTGCTGATACCTACTGAATCAACAGCATCCTGGACAGTCATTGCCTGCTCTGTCTCAAGAAGATTCTTAGCCTGCACCACCTTCAGATACACCTCGGGCAGCGCTTTTTTTTCAATAATATAGAAGTTTGCTTGATCCGGCATTTCGACCACCTTGTGTTTTCTCTACAAATACATTTGTTTTTGCTAGAAAGATAATAACATACCCAGTCGGCAAACGCAAGAACTTTCCTCTATCAAAAAGAAGAAGCCGCTTCCGGCTTCTTCTTTTCATTCTCCATTTTCCAGGATTTCACCCAGGGAGAGCTTTTCTTCATCCGATACCAGCAGGTCCAGGTCGACAAGCACAATCATCCTCTTGTCCACCTTCGAGACGCTTCTGATGTACCGCCTGTCGATGCCTGTAATCAGCTTCGGCATTTCTTCTATCTGGCTTTCATCAATGTGGAGGATCTCTACCACCGCATCAACGACAATGCCAACCTTCATACCATTGGAGTATGCGACAATGATTTTGGTCGCGTTGTCCGGTGCCCTGTCAGGCAGGTTGAACTTGGCCCTTAGGTTGTAGATTGGAAGCACTTCCCCTCGCAGGTTGATGACACCTTCGATGTACTGAGGAACATTAGGCACTTCCATGACTTCCTGATATCTTTCAATAACATGGACCTTCATGATATCGAAACCGTATTCTTCTTTTCCAATTCTGAACACGACATGCTGTTTCGTAGCCACAATCCTTTCCCCCTTACTTGTCATCGCCTGATTTCAGCCATTTGAGATAGGCATTGATAAAATTATCCAAATGTCCGTCCATAACCGAATCGACATTGCCTGTTTCCTCGCTGGTCCGCAGATCCTTGACCATTTTGTACGGATGCATGACATAGGACCGTATCTGGCTTCCCCAGCCAATTTCCTTGACTTCACCCCGAATATCCTGCATCTTCTCGAGCTGTTCTATCCGCTTGACTTCGTACAGTTTCGCCTTTAGCATCTTCATTGCTCTGTCTTTGTTCTTGTGCTGAGACCGCTCATTCTGGCACTGGACCACGATGCCTGTCGGCAAGTGCGTTATCCTGATAGCTGATTCCGTTTTGTTGACATGCTGTCCACCGGCACCGCTGGCACGGTAGGTATCGATTCTGAGCTCTTCTTCATCGATCTCGATATCCACATCATCGTCTATCTCAGGTATCACATCACAGGAGGCAAAGGATGTGTGCCTTCTGCCTGACGAATCGAAAGGCGATATGCGCACCAGTCGGTGCACGCCTTTTTCGGCTTTGAGATAGCCATAGGCATTGGATCCGTTGAACTGCAATGTCACGGATTTGACACCTGCCTCATCGCCATCCAGATAATCCAGCACTTCCACCTGGTAGCCCTTGCGTTCGCCGTATCTTCTGTACATCCTGAGGAGCATTCCGACCCAGTCGCAGGATTCGGTTCCCCCAGCACCAGCATGGAGAGACATTATGGCATTGGCGCCATCGTATTCTCCGTCCAGCAATGTGCTGACCCGAAGTGCATCCATATGTTCCCTGAAAGCGTTGAAACGCTCTGTCACTTCAGCTAGGATTTCCTCGTCCGACTCTTCCAGCCCCATCTCAACCAGCAGTTCGATTTCCTCGTATTCGTTCTGTGCTCCGTTGTACGCTTCAATCCTGTCTTTAAGAGCCTTGATTTTCTTTAGAACCTGTTGGGATGCTTCCGGATCGTTCCAGAATTCCTGTTCCATTGTCATCGATTCAAGTTCTGTCAGCTCGTTTGTACAGCCAGCAACGTCAAAGAGACACCTGCAATTCTTCAAGTCCTTTTTCGTATGCAGCCAGGTCAAGCTTGATTTGCTCTAGCTCTAGCATATAATCACCTCATTTTTCTGTTTCGGCTTATCTGCCGCAACAATGCTTATATTTCTTACCGCTGCCACAAGGGCAAGGGTCGTTTCTACCTACTTTTTTCTCGCTTCTCACCACCGGTTGACGAACCGCTTCCTGGCCGTTTTTGTTGGTTCCGGTCACTTTCGCCACTTCTTCACGCTCGATCTTTCTGGCCGGTCGTACGCCATACATCAGCCTTACAACTGTTTGCTGAATGTCTTCGATCATATCGTCAAACATGTCGAATCCGACAAATTTGTATTCCACAAGAGGATCCCTTTGTCCATAGGCCCTCAAACCGATACCCTGGCGCATCTGATCCATATTGTCGATGTGGTCAATCCAGCGCTGGTCAATGGCCCTTAGAACGATAACCCTTTCGACTTCCCTGAAGGTTTCAATGTCCTCAAACTGATTTTCAACTTTTCCATACAATTTGACAGCTTTGTCGTAGATGAATTCTATGAAACCTTCCCTGTCCATGCTGTCCTTTTGTTCTTCCGTCAGATCCAGCACTTGTATCGGTACAAGTTTTACCAGTGTTTCACGCAGTGCAGGCATATCCCACTCGTCGATTTCATCCAGTCCGTTCGAATGTCCGTTGACTGTTCTTGTAATCACTTCTTTTATCATGTTCAGGACAACGTTTCTCATATCCTCGCCGCGCAGCACCTTGCTGCGTTCTTCGTATATGATTTCGCGCTGTTCATTCATAACCTGGTCGTATTCCAGCAGGTGCTTACGGATACTGAAGTTGTTGCCCTCCACTTTCTTCTGGGCATTCTCGATGGCATTTGACAGGATACTGGCAGCAATAGGTTCATCGTCCGGCAAACCAAGCCTCTCGATTGTGCCTTTGAACTTGTCCGATCCAAACAGTCGCATCAGATCATCATCCAGAGACAGGTAGAATCTGGATTGACCAGGATCCCCTTGCCGGCCGGCACGTCCGCGCAGCTGGTTGTCAATCCGCCGCGATTCATGCCGCTCTGTTCCGATGATCTTAAGACCGCCAAGCTCCTTGACGCCTTCACCCAGCTTGATGTCGGTACCACGACCAGCCATGTTCGTAGCAATGGTGACCGATCCCATTTGGCCGGCATCCGCAACAATCTCGGCTTCCCGTTCGTGGAATTTGGCATTCAATACCGTGTGCCTGATGCCTTCTCTTTTGAGGTGCTTGCTCAACTCTTCCGATGAATCGATTGTAATTGTTCCGATCAGTACCGGTTGGCCGGCTTCAGTCGAATTCTTGACCTCCTGGATGATTGCCTGCAACTTGCCCTTATGGTTTTTGTAGACCTCGTCAGGCAGGTCTTTCCTTGCGATGGGCTTGTTGGTCGGCACAACGACAACGTCCATGCCATAAATCTCCCGGAATTCCTCTTCCTCTGTCAGGGCTGTACCTGTCATACCCGCCTTTTTCGTATATCGGTTGAAATAATTCTGGAAAGTGATGGTGGCAAGGGTTTTGCTTTCTCTTCTTACTTCAACCCTTTCCTTCGCCTCGATTGCCTGATGGAGACCGTTGGAATACCGTCGCCCGGGCATAAGGCGGCCGGTGAAGTCATCGACGATGATGATTTCGTTTTCCTTGATTACATAGTCCTTGTCCCTGTGCATCGTATAATGGGCTCGCAACGCCAAAATAATGTGGTGCTGGATTTCCATGTTCTCAGGATCGGCCAGGGTTGTCAATCATGAAGTAGTCTTCACACTTCTTGTTACCGTCCGCCGTCAATGTCACATTCTTGGACTTTTCATCAACGACGAAGTCCCCTTCTTCTTGAATTTCTTCATTTAAGAGGGCACTGAGCTTGCTGACTTCGCCGATTACGCGTCCTTTTCTGAGCCGCTTGGCAAGCATATCCGCCTGTTGATACAGGTGTGTCGATTTGCCGCTGCTTCCTGATATGATCAACGGCGTTCTTGCTTCATCAATCAATACAGAGTCAACCTCATCAATAATCGAATAGTTTAGCGGTCTTTGCACCATATCCTTCTGGTACAGCACCATGTTGTCTCTAAGATAATCGAAGCCGAATTCGTTGTTAGTTCCATAAGTTATATCACTGTTGTAAGCTTCTCTTCTTTCCTCTGTTTCAGTGCCGTTCAAAAGCACCCCGACTGTCATGCCCAGAAAGTTATATACCTGACCCATCCATTCTGCATCACGCTTTGCCAGGTAATCATTGACTGTGACGACATGAACGCCATTGCCGGCCAGCGCATTCAGATACGCTGGACATGTGCATGCCAGCGTCTTACCTTCACCGGTTTTCATCTCTGAAATACGTCCCTGGTGAAGTATGACACCTGTAATCAGCTGAACATAATAATGTTTTTCGCCCAAAACACGGGAAGCAGCTTCCCTGACCGTTGCATACGCTTCTACGAGGATATCATCAAGTGTTTCACCTTCTGCCAGTCTTTTCTTGAATTCGTCAGTTTTGCCACGCAGTTCACTGTCGCTCAAAGCCTGCATGCTTTCGTCCAGTGCTACGATATTATCTGTTATCGGTTTGATCCTTTTGATCTCCCGTTCGCTGTGTGTCCCGAATATTTTGTCAAAAATCTTCATACTTTTCACCTTTCACAGTGTTTGCTGCACTTGTTCACAATAATTCATTTTACCATTCTTGAACGGGATAAACAATAGTCTGGAGAATCGAAAACAGCCGCTTTGTCGGCGGCTGTTCTATCAATACTCTATTTAGCTTGGTTCAATCCAACCGAATTTACCGTCTTTCCTCTTGTAGACAACATTCACCTGGTCGGTTTCGCTGTTGCGGAATACGAAGAAACCATGCCCCATAAGGTCCATCTCCATACATGCCTCTTCTGGATCCATAGGTTTCACTGCAAACTGCTTGGACTTTTCAATGATGATGCCTTCATCTTCCTCGTGCATTGTTTCAGCAAATTCCTTAGAAAGATTACCGGAATGACGATGCCGATCGACAATTTTCTTCTTGTGCTTAAGAATCTGCCTCTCCAATACATCTATAACATTGTCAATGGCCGCATACATGCTTTCTGCGTGTTCTTCAGCCCTAATAACCGATTTCTTGATAGGTATTGATACCTCAATGATTTGATTTTTCTTAACAACACTCATTGTCACATGGACTTCGGTGTCATCAGAAAAATACTTGTCCAGCTTGCTTATCTTGGCCATCGCTGTATCTCTCAGAGCTTCTGTGATATGAATATTCGTGCCTGTAAATGTGTAACGCATGATACCACTCCTTCCGAGGTTATATATTTCACAATTAACCTGCTATATATATATTCTACCTAATATATGGAAACCCTTTTTTCATACAGAACTTTTTGAAATTTTGTCATTTTAATTGTCTGAATATTTATACGATTGCAAGATTTTGAGTTAATGGATATTGACTATCACCTTGCAATAATGACATAAAATCTGTGGACAGTGTTAATAACTCTGTGTACAAAACGATTTTCGGCCGTATTTCAGCTTTTTTCCTGTGGATAACTCGCATAATTGTCAATGTTATGTTAACTTACTGTTCGGTAAAACATTCAGATGCGATCAACTCTTGAACTATAAACATGCAAGTTTCCGCTCCTCAATTTCACATAAGGCTTATACAGAAGCTGTTAAGCAAATCTTGTCGAAACTGTCGGAAAATTAACATTTCTTTTATTTTGCTGAAGTCGAACTTCCCTAATAACAGAACGAAAAAAATCCCGGCTGTTTGTCAGCCGGGATTCTGTTAAAGCATCAAGCTTTATCTTTGTAATCGTAATGCGTATGGAGCTGATGATGTGCTCTCTCAGATCCTGGTTGTCCGTAGTACTTCTCATAGATCGCTGTGATCGATGGATTCTCATGGGACTTACGGATCGGCATATCTCTATCGATTTGATAGATACCGGCTGTCCTCTTCTTGAGGATCTCCGAATCACCATGATGGAAAGGCTGTCCGCCACCACCGATGCAACCGCCAGGACAAGCCATGACTTCGATGGCATGCAGGTTTCTTGGATTGCCTTCACGGATTTCTGTGAGAAGCGCTTTGGCATTTCCAAGACCATGGGCGATACCGATGTTCAGGATCAGTCCGTCTACATCCACTTCGGCAACACGGATACCTTCGAATCCACGAAGCTGTTCGAAATCAACCTTCTCAAGTGTTTTGCCTGTGTGCAGTTCGTAAGCAGTACGGGTTGCTGCTTCTATAACACCACCAGTAGCACCGAAGATAATTGCCGCACCAGTTGATTCGCCCAGTGGATGGTCGAAATCACTTTCTGGCAGTTCATCCAGTTCGATATTGGCCTGCTTGATAAGATCCGCAAGCTCCCTAGTGGAGAGAACCAGGTCGACGTCAGGATTGCCGTTGACTTTGAATTCGTCTCTGTTTGCTTCGTACTTCTTGGCGAGACAAGGCATGACGGAAACAACAACGAGGTCTTCACGCTTGACACCCATCAGATCTGCATAGTAGTTTTTCGCTACTGCACCAAACATCTGTTGAGGAGACTTGGCTGAAGAAGGAATGTCCAGAAGATCCGGGAATTGGCTCTCGATGAAGTTAACCCAGGCTGGGCAGCAGGAAGTCAGAATCGGAAGAGCCGTTTCTTCGCCATTGAGGAATTTTCCAAGGCGGCCGAGAAGCTCTGTACCTTCTTCCATGATTGTAAGGTCTGCTGTGAAATCAGTATCGAATACGTTGTCGAATCCGAGTTGTTTCAATGCAGATACCATTTTACCTGTCATAACCGTGCCAGGCTCATGTCCGAATTCTTCACCAATGGCGACACGAACGGCAGGCGCAACCTGAACAATGACTTTCTTGTCAGGGCACGCAAGGGCTTCAATAACTTCCCAAGTTTGGTCGTGCTCGGAAAGCGCGCCAGTTGGGCAAACAGCCACACACTGTCCACAATGTGTACAGACTGTTTCAGTAAGCGGAAGTTCAAACGCCGGTGCTACAACAGCATCGAAACCACGGTTGATTCCGGAAAGGGCTCCGACTTCCTGTACTTTGTTGCACATCGTTTCGCAGCGACGGCACATGATGCACTTGTCCATATCACGGATGATGGATGTGGAGAAGTCTTTTTTGTATGTTGATTGAGCTTCACCTGTAACCCTGATTTCACGGATGCCGAGCAGTTCGGAAAGATCCTGAAGCTCACAGCTGCCGGACTGGGCACAAGTAAGGCACTCTTTTGGATGGTCTGAAAGAATCAGCTCAACAACTGTTTTTCTTGCATCCATAACGCGGATTGTATTTGTCTTAACGACCATGCCGTTGACAACAGGTGTTGCGCAGGCAGGCGCCAGGTTGCGGCGTCCTTCAACTTCTACAACGCAAACGCGGCAAGAAGCTGTTTGGTTGACCATCTTTGTGTCATGAAGATCCAAGTGACACAAAGTCGGAATATGGATACCGAGTTGCTTGGATGCGTCGAGAATCGTGCTTCCAGCAGGTACGGTAACCTCTTTATTGTCAATGATTAAAGTAATTTCTGACATTGGTTGTACACTCCTTTTCCGTTTTATCGTTTTTCGATTGCGTCGAATTTACACTTGTCGTAGCATGCACCGCACTTGATGCATTTATCCTGATCAATCACGTGAAGCTTCTTAGGTGCTCCAGTGATGCAGTTTACAGGACATACTCTTGCACATGCAGTACATCCGATACACTTCTCTTCCTGTATGAAGTAGGACATCATGGATGTACATTGACCAGCCGGGCATCTTTGCTCATTGACGTGGGCAAGATATTCGTCCTCAAATGCTGCAAGTGTGGATAAAACAGGGTTTGGAGCAGTTTGTCCAAGACCGCAAAGTGCAGTATCCTTGATAGTACGGCTCAGTCTTCTAAGCTCAGTCAAATGCTTCATTTCACCTTTTCCTTCAGTGATAAGCCCGAGCAGCTCTGAAAGGCGCTTTGTACCGATACGGCAAGGTGTGCATTTGCCACAGGACTCTTCCTCTGTGAACTCCAGATAGAATTTCGCAACTGAAGGCATGCAGTCATCTTCATCCATGACAATCATACCGCCTGATCCCATCATGGATCCTTTGGCAATAAGGTTGTCAAAGTCGATAGGTGTATCAAGATCGGCTTCTGTCAGGCAGCCACCTGATGGTCCACCTGTCTGTACCGCTTTGAATTTCTTGTCGTCTTTGATGCCGCCGCCGATATCATAGATAACTTCTCTCAAAGTCGTACCCATTGGTACTTCGATAAGACCAACGTTGTTGATTTTTCCGGCAAGTGCGAATACTTTTGTCCCTTTGGACTTCTCAGTTCCGATGGCAGCATACCACTCTGCACCTTTGTTCATGATTGCAGGGATATTTGCCAAAGTCTCTACGTTGTTAACGTTTGTCGGCTTGCCCCAGTATCCTGCTTCAGCAGGGAATGGTGGTTTTGTAGTTGGCTCGCCACGCTCACCTTCCATGGAATGGATAAGTGCAGTTTCCTCACCACAAACGAATGCGCCGGCACCGTATGTAAGTTCGATGTCAAACTCAAAGCCAGTTCCGAAGATTTCGCTTCCAAGCATACCATAGTCACGAGCATCCTGGATTGCTTTCTCAAGACGTTTGATAGCAAGCGGATACTCTGCACGGATGTAGACGCGTCCTTTGGTTGCTCCAATTGAGTAGCCGCAGATAGCCATAAGCTTCGATGATTGAGTGCGGATCGCCTTCAAGGATGGAACGGTCCATGAATGCACCTGGGTCACCCTCGTCGGCATTACAGATAACATATTTTTGGTCCGCTTCGTATTTGGATGCGAATTCCCATTTAAGTCCTGTTGGGAAACCGCCGCCTCCACGGCCACGAAGACCGGAGTCTTTGATTACTTTGATGACATCTTGAGGCGCCAGTTCAGTCAGCGCTGTCGCAAGTGCTGCGTAACCGTCTCTTGCGATGTACTCTTCAATATTGTCAGGATCTATGAATCCGCAGTTTCTGAGAGCGATACGCATTTGCTTCTTGTAGAAGTCCATGTCCTTGGAATCGGATACGCGCTCTTTAGTATCAGGATCAACGTACAGAAGTCCTTTCAACTTTACGTCCCTTGATGATGTGCTCTTTAACAAGGATTTCAGCATCTTCAGGTTTAACTTGTACATAGAATGTATTGTCAGGAAGGATCTTTACGATAGGTCCTTTCTCACAGAAACCGAAGCAGCCAGTTTTCAGTACTTGTACTTCATCAGCCAGGTTGTTGTCTGCCAGGGCCGATTTAAGATTTGCAACGATATCATTCGCATCTGCAGAGATACAACCTGTGCCGCCGCAGACAAGAATATTATATTTATTAGCCATTTTCTGCCTCCTGTTCCTTTCTATTCGATAGTTTTGTGTGTTACAGGGATGATGCCGTCAACAAGCTTGCCGTTGATCATGTAATCATTGACAATAGTTGTCACTTTGGCACTGTCGACATCTCCGAAAACAACCGGCTCTTGACCCGGAAGTGTAACTTCGATAGTAGGTTCAGCATAGCAGTAGCCCATGCACCCAGTTTGTGTTACAACAACGTTGTCGAGACCTTTAGCAGCACATTCATCGATGATGCCAGTCATGACTTCACGTGCACCTGCTGCGATACCGCAAGTCGCCATCGCAACTCTAACTTGGATAAGCTCTTCTATCTTGTCGCCCTTTTCTCTCAGATTGACACCGGATTGGGCGCGCTCTTTGATTTTTTTAAGCTCTTCAAAAGACTTGATTTTTGCCATTACTCAATACCTCCTGTATTATTTGTAATCTGCCAGAATGGTTTTTACCATGTCAACAGTTACACGGCCGTATACTTTCTCACCAACAAGTACGACAGGTGCAAGACCACACGCACCGACGCAACGAAGTGCATCAAGTGAGAACTTGCCGTCTTCCGTCGTTTCACCAACACCGATGCCGAGTTCAGATTTCAATTCGTTCAGTACTTTTTCGGCGCCACGGACATAGCAAGCTGTACCCATGCAGACCGAAATCCTGTGTTCACCTTTCGGTGTCATTGTAAAGAAAGAATAGAAGCTAACGACACCATACACTTTAGCGGTAGATAGTCCCAGCTCCCTTGCTACAAATTTTTGAACCTCCGCCGGCAGGTATCCGAAGATCCCCTGAGCTTTATGCAGTACGCGGATAAGT
Source organism: Vallitaleaceae bacterium (assembly GCA_963677915.2). GTDB lineage: Bacteria > Bacillota > Clostridia > Lachnospirales > Vallitaleaceae. The sequence goes on from CAXXGE010000007.1 coordinate 140,660, forward strand.
TCTCCTTTTGTAGAAGGCATTGAATCGATAAACTGTTTCAAGTTCCTGAAACATTTCTTCTGATAGTTGAGCATTTGCAGCCATAAATAACCTCCTTGAAATTGTTTAATGTTTCTAAATTTGTCTCGGGTCTGCCGTTAAATATTTATCATTATCGTGATAGTCATTCTCAATTGTATGGGTTAAATTTTTAACAACTTGAGCAGCTGCCCATCTGCTCCCGAAACAATATATACCCATTGAAAGCATCGCTTTCAATAAAATATCAAGCTTAACTGTTTCCTTTTCTCAGCAACGATATGACTGATCCAATGGTCCGCTCATCAACTTCGATGGTTCTGCTGCAGACACCAATATAGCCCAACTCGTGTGCATCGGATGATTGAGTCATCAAATGGTTGGGGTATCTCTTTGTGTATTCGTCATAGGATGCATATTGTGAAATTTCCAGTGTAGGAATGTTCAATCCCGGCGGGATAAAACCTAGATTGGATATCAAACTGTAGCTCGGCCGGTCAATATGGGCCGGTATGGCGATGCCGCCCAGCCTGTATGCTGTCATGATAATCGTATCCATCGTCATGTCCGTTGCAAATGTCAGCAGATTGCCTTCTTTTTCAACGATTTCGTCGTCTTTGTCGAGTACAAGCTGCTCTCCGAATAGGGCTGCATCGTTCACCTTGCCTTGACGGCTTCGGTCAACAACTTCCCCCATGGCTCTGATGCTTTCCATGTCCGGGAACAGACAAAGCATATGTATCTCTTCATTCGATTCGACTTCCATGCCCGGTATGACAAGCAGTCCTGTTCCTTCTGCCACCTGCATGACCGCTTCCACATTCCGGCAGGAATGGTGGTCTGCAATGCCAATGACATCCAGTTCATTAAGCAAGGACATGTTGACGATATTGTTGGGCGTCATGGATTCATCTCCACACGGTGACAATGCTGTATGAATGTGAAAATCATAAGACAGCTTCATGGGTATCGCCCTTCTGTTAACAATTTATCAATATTGATCGCACGTATAACCTATTATATCAACACTTCGTTAATTTGTAAACAATAACTTACTTATTTGACAGCATTTTTTTGATGAATTTGCCAGTATAGGAACCTTCTGCATCTGCCACTTCTTCCGGACTTCCTGTTGCGACGACAAAACCACCGCGGTGTCCGCCTTCCGGGCCTAAATCGACGACGAAATCTGCTGTCTTTATCACATCAAGGTTATGTTCAATAACAATGACGGTATTGCCTCCTTCAACCAGACGCTGAAGGATAGATACCAGTTTTTTCACATCGTCGAAATGAAGCCCTGTCGTCGGTTCATCCAGGATATAGACTGTTTTCCCCGTGCTTCGCTTGCTTAGCTCCGTTGCGAGCTTGACTCTTTGCGCTTCGCCTCCGGACAGCGTTGTCGAGGACTGCCCCAGTTTGATATAGGAAAGCCCCACTTCATCCAAAGATGCCAGCTTGTTTCTGATCTTCGGTATGTTCCCGAAGAATTCAAGCGCCTCTTCCACTGTCATATCCAGCACATCCGAAATATTCTTGCCCTTGTATTTGATTTCCAGCGTCTCCCGGTTGTATCGCTTGCCGTGGCAGACTTCACAGGGCACATAGATATCCGGCAGGAAATGCATTTCGATCTTGTTCATACCATCGCCGCGGCAAGCTTCGCAGCGGCCGCCTTTAACATTGAAGCTGAAACGGCCTTTGGCATATCCTTTCATCTTGGCGTCGGCTGTTTTAGCGTACAGTTCCCGTATTGGATCGAATACACCCGTATATGTGGCCGGATTCGATCTTGGCGTCCTCCCGATCGGTGACTGGTCGATGTCGATGACTTTGTCAAGATGCTCCATGCCCAGAATGTCTCCATGCCGCCCAGGCTTCGTTTTGCTTCTGTTAAGGTCTCTTGCCAGCCGCTTGAACAGGATTTCATTGATCAGGGAACTTTTTCCCGATCCGGACACACCTGTGATGCAAGTAAACAATCCGAGAGGAATACGGACATCAATGTCCTTCAGGTTGTTCTCTGCAGCCTCTTTGACGACAAGCCATTTATCCGATGGCTTCCTTCTTATATGGGGTACTCTGATTCTCTTCGTCCCTTTAAGGTAGGCGCCTGTTATAGAGGCTTCAACATCTGCTATTTCATCCGCTGTACCTTGCGCGATGATTTCTCCACCGTGCGCGCCTGCTTTTGGACCGATATCCACAACACAATCCGCCTCCCGAATCGTGTCTTCGTCGTGTTCAACGACAATCAGTGTGTTCCCAAGGTCCCGGAGCCTCTTAAGCGTTCCAAGCAGCCTTTCATTGTCTCTCTGGTGAAGGCCGATGGACGGTTCATCCAATATATAGACGACGCCGACAAGTCCGGAGCCAATCTGTGTTGCAAGCCTTATCCTCTGGGCCTCGCCGCCTGACAGTGTGCCTGCCGATCTTGCGAGGGAGAGATAATCAAGACCCACATCCACCAGGAATTTTATACGTGCCTTGATTTCCTTGATGATAAGTTCTCCAATCATCAGTTGCCTTGGTGTCAGTTCCAGATCCTCCATATACACTTGAATATCGGTAATGGCCAAAATCCGTGACTTCGGCAATGTTCCTGCCGCCCACTTTGATTGCCAGCACTTCCGGTTTGAGGCGCAGGCCATGGCAGGCCGGGCATGCGTTGTTTGTCATAAGCGCTCTGTATTCATCGCGCATGTATTCAGATGTTGTTTCTTTGTACCGCCTTTCAAGGCTAGGAATGATGCCTTCGAAAGCCGTTTCATAGCTGCCGAAGGATTTGCCGTGTTTATAGGTCACCGTCACTTTTTCAAGGCCGGTGCCGTAAAGGATCAAGTTTTGTGCCTCTTCCGGCAAATCCTTGAATGGCGCATCCAGGTCAAAGCCGTATTTCTTCGACAGGGCTGTAAATATGCTTCTCACATGGCTCTCTTCGTTGGCTGCGGATTGCCAGCCGGGCGCCTTGATTGCGCCGTCAAGGATACTCAGCTCCGGTGATTCAATAATCATCTCCGGATCGAATTCCATTGTGAATCCAAGCCCATGACACTCCGGACATGCGCCAAACGGGTTGTTGAAAGAGAACATCCTTGGTTCAATCTCCTCAAAACTGATATGGCCGTCCGGGCATGCGAAATTCTGGCTGAAGTTGATGCGCTCGTTTCCGATAACATCAACCGTCAGCGTACCTCCCGTCAAATGCATTACGGTTTCTATCGAGTCTGTCAGCCTCTGCTCGATACCGGGTTTGACAACCAGCCTGTCAACGACAATCTCAATTGTGTGTTTCTTGTTTTTTTCCAGGTTGATTTCTTCACTCAGTTCATACAGGTGGCCGTCAATAACAGCTCTTACGTAACCGCTTTTCTTTGCCTGATCCAGAATTTTGGCATGCTGCCCTTTTCTGCCTATGACGACAGGGGCAAGCAGCTGGATTCTGCTTTTCTCTTCGAATCCCATAATATGGTCGACAATCTGGTCAATCGTCTGCTTTTTGATTTCTTTACCGCAGACAGGACAGAACGGAATCCCGATTCTCGCAAACAGCAGCCTGAAATAATCATATATTTCCGTCACTGTTCCAACTGTGGACCGGGGGTTTTCTGCTGGTTGTCTTCTGGTCTATGGAAATGGCCGGCGACAGGCCTTCAATGCTGTCCACATCCGGTTTCTCCATCTGCCCGAGGAACTGTCTGGCATAGGCGGACAGCGACTCTACATACCGCCGCTGACCTTCTGCGTAAATCGTGTCAAAAGCGAGGGAAGATTTTCCCGATCCGCTTAGTCCTGTGAATACAACCAGTTTGTCCCGGGGGATTGTTAAATTGATATTCTTCAGATTGTGCTCTCTGGCACCTTTAATGATAATCGAATCTTTCGACATTGTTTCACCCCCAGCTATCCTCTGCCTGATGCAGCACGCTGCACTAACTGTTCTTTCAAGAGGATAAGTTCATCCCTAAGCTTTGCAGCCAGTTCGAATTCCAGATTCACAGCTGCCTTTTTCATTTCTTTTGTTACCTTTTCAACATATACTTTAAGCTCAAAAGTGTCCATCGATTCCGGATCCTTCTCCAGCTGGTAGGATGCTTTCTCCTCAGCTGCCTTGGAAATCCTGATGATGTCCCGTACCGCTTTCCTGATTGTCTGCGGCGTGATGCCGTGTTCATCATTGTATGCCTGTTGAATAGCCCTTCTCCTGTTGGTCTCTTCGATTGCCCTCTCCATTGAGCCGGTCACATGGTCCGCATACATGATGACATGTCCGGAGGCATTTCTCGCCGCTCGCCCTATCGTCTGGATCAGGGCTGTCTCCGACCTGAGGAAGCCTTCCTTGTCCGCATCGAGGATGGCCACGAGACTGACTTCAGGTATGTCCAGTCCTTCTCTCAGCAGGTTGATGCCGACAAGGACGTCGAAGACATTTAAGCGCAGGTCCCGTACAATTTCGATACGCTCCAGCGTTCCAATATCCGAATGGAGATACCTGACTTTTATGCCTGATTCCTTCAGGTAGTCGGTCAGGTTCTCGGCCATTCTTTTGGTCAGTGTTGTAACGAGTATTTTGTTTCCATTTGCTGTTTCCTTGTTGATCTCTCCTACCAGGTCATCAATCTGGCCTTCCGTCTGGCGTATCTCTACTTCGGGATCCAAAAGACCGGTGGGTCGTATGATCTGCTCTGCCATCAGCTCTTCCGTTTCTTTTTCGTAAGGCCCCGGCGTCGCCGACACGTATAGCAGCTTGTCGGTTTTGCCTTCAAACTCACTGAAGTTGAGCGGTCTGTTGTCTTTCGCCGACGGCAGCCTGAATCCATAATCCACAAGAGTTTGTTTGCGGGACTGGTCGCCGGAATACATGGCTCTGATTTGAGGTACAGTCATATGAGATTCATCGATGATAATCAAAAAGTCATCCGGGAAATAATCGATCAATGTATGCGGAGGCTTTCCGGGCGCAAGCCCCGTCAAGTGGCGGGAATAGTTTTCGATACCTGAACAGAACCCTGTTTCCCGCATCATTTCCATATCGAAGTTTGTTCTCTGAGCCAAACGCTGGGCCTCTATCAGTTTGTCCTCTTCCCTGAACTTTTTTACGCAGGCCTCCATCTCTTCTTCGATTCCCTTGATTGCCACTTCCATCCTGTCTTTGTCAATGACATAATGGGATGCCGGGAAAATGACAGCATGGTCCACTTCCCGCATAACTTCCCCGGTGAGCACATTCACTTCCAGAAGGCGTTCAATTTCATCTCCAAAAAACTCGATTCGAATGGCATAGTCCGTCATATATGCCGGGATGATTTCCACAACATCCCCCCTGACTCTGAAAGTGCCTCTGGAGAAATCCATGTCGTTTCTGTCGTACTGGATATCCACCAGTTTTCTGAGCAGGTCATTCCTGTCTTTTTCCATTCCTGTCCTCAGGGATACGACCATCTTGTTGTAGTCTATCGGACTTCCAAGTCCGTATATGCATGAAACGCTGGCAACGATGAGTACATCCTCCCTCTCGGAAAGCGCGGCTGTAGCAGAATGCCGGAGTCTGTCGATCTCGTCATTGATGGACGAGTCTTTTTCAATATATGTATCCGTGTGGGGCACGTAGGCTTCCGGCTGGTAATAGTCGTAATAGCTGACAAAATACTCCACGGCGTTTTCAGGAAAAAACTCCTTGAACTCACTGTAGAGCTGGGCTGCCAGCGTCTTGTTGTGGGCGATGACCAGCGTCGGTCTGTTAAGCTCGGATACGATGTTTGCCATGGTGAACGTTTTTCCCGATCCGGTAACACCCAGGAGGGTTTCCTTCTTATTGCCTTCCTTGTATCCCTGCAGCAATTTCTCTACTGCTGCCGGCTGGTCTCCGGTCGGTTTGAATTCCGATTTCAATGTGAAACGTCCCATGCTGCACCTCTCTTTCCGGGAACGAAACAGCCTCCATGCTAAATGAAGGCTGCCTTGTTGCTAGTACAGCATTCGCTATACTAATTTCCGATTTGTTTGCGTATTTCTTCTATAGCACGTTCAAGCTGTGTGTCATCCGCTCTTTCGACACTGAATTCGTCTTCCACTGTATCCGGCAGCTCTACGGTAATATCTGGTTCAATGCCCAATCCGTTAATGAAGTTGCCATTGGGCGTATAGTATCTCGCCACAGTTATCTTGACAGAGGATCCGTCATCGAGGTCGAAGGTCTGCTGCACAAGGCCCTTTCCAAAAGTCGTCGTACCGATGATCTTCGCCTTGCCATGGTCTTTCATGGCGCCGGCCAGTATCTCCGAAGCGCTGGCGCTGTTTCCATTGACCAGAATTGCCATCGGTTTGTTGTAACTTCGTTCTTCATCGGATGTCAGTTCCTGTCGGTTGCCATCCTTGTCCTCCGTGTAGACAACAAGGCCTTCCGGCAAGAGTTCATCCGCTATGGCTCCAACTATATGCAGAAGACCGCCCGGGTTGTTCCTCAAATCTATGATCAGCCCTTCTATATCACTGTCTTCAAGGCTTTTCATCGCTTCCATAAACTGTTCATAGGTGATGCTGTCAAACCCTGTAATCTGCAAATAACCAATATTGCCGTCCACAACCTCATGGTATACAGTCGGGATGTCTATAACCTCCCGGATGATGGTATAGTCTTTGACCGTTCCATCCCTCGATATTGTAAGGAGAACCTGCGAACCTTCCTCTCCCTTGATCATCGTGACAACAGCTTCAAGGGACATGCCAGCCACATCTGTGCCATCCACCTTGAGGATCCGGTCTCCAGGCTTCAGCCCGGCTCTTTGGCCCGGCGAGCCTTCAAAAGGCGACAGGACGATAACCTCATCTTTGGTCTCGCCATAGGATATGACCACGCCAATACCTTCATAGCTGCCGTTGATGTCCTGAAAGAACGACACCGTCTCCTCCTTTGTGAAATACGTGGTGTAAGGATCGCCTATGCCGTCAACCAATCCTAAATATGCCTTTTCAAGCAGGGCATCCGCTTCCACATCCTCGTAATAGTTCTCTTCAAGGTATCCAACGATATCATTGATTTTGTCATCTGGGGAATCGTACGGTCTTTCAGTCGTACGGATGCCTTGCTGGTCCAGCATGTTGATAACGCCGGTCGCTCCAAGATAAACGGTCATCAGCAGTGCCATTACGGCAACAGCGGTAACAAATCCACTTATAAAACTCTTTCTGTTCATTATGTACTCCTTGATGTTTACGGGCTTAAGTTATTGGGCTTTGAGCAACGGTTCCGGATTAACCCATTTGCCGTTCAACTGGATTCCGAAATGCAAATGGTTGCCCGTTGACCAGCCGGTGCTGCCAATTCTGCCAATAAGATCGCCTCTATTAACATAAGCTCCTTTTGATACAAGCAACTTGGAGCAGTGGGCATACAGAGATGCATAACCGCTGCCGTGGTCGATGACAATATAATTGCCGTAACCGTTGCTCCATCCGGATACGATAACCTTGCCGCTTGCCGCAGCGCGGATTTCCGTGCCATAGGAAGCAGGGATATCGATGCCGTCATGGTTCCTCATCGTCTTGAATATCGGATGGTATCTGGGTCCGAATACAGAAGACAGGTTGTACCAGCCAGGCACCGGCCAGGAAAACTTGCCGCCAGCATATTTCAGCTGGCTTTTGGCGATTTCCTCCTTGATCGCTTTATCAACGAGGGCTTCCTGTTCCTCAAGCCATTCCATTTTTTCCAGATATTCCTGCCTGTCGCTTTCAATCTGTTCTTTATTTTTCTGTTTGTTTTGTACGAGGCTCTCCATTTCGTCCATCTTGCTTTCAGCTTTGACCATCATGGCATCCAGTTCATTATGCTGAATTTCAAGTTGGGCACGTTTCGCCTCGATATCCACCTGAATACCAACCAGCTCAGCCATAGCCTGATTGTCGAAATCGACCACTTTGCCTATGTATTCCATTCTGTTGAAGAAATCCGACAGATCAGAGGATGCCAGCAAAACCTCCAGGTAGCTTGTATTGCCATATTCATAGATGACTTTGATGCGTTCTTTGGATTCATCGAACCGCACGACCTGCTGGGTAAGGATATCCTCAAGTTCGGCAGAGGCATCAGCAATCTCTGCTTTTTTATTTTCGAGGTTGTCTTCCAAGTCATAGATTTCCTCGTTGAGGACGTACATTTCAAGATCCAACTCTGCCAACTCCCTGTTGACCTGCTTGGAATCACTCGCCAAAGATTTCAGGGCCGCTTCCGCTTCTTTTTGCTGCTTGTTGATATTTTCCATTTTTTGTTCAAGCTGCCTGAGCGTGCTGGCCTGCGAGCCAACACCGACAACTGTCAATGCAAGTATAAGAATAATTGTCATGAACGTTCTTGACATGCCGCACCTCCTAAACCTTCAAATGTCTGCTTACTGTAATCAGGCTTCCAACGATGCCGATACCCAGTCCGATCACCATGGTAAGCGGTACAAGGGTACTGAATATTTCATTGATGTCCATGAAAACCAGGAAGTTGCTGATCAGCGCATAGTCCTGCTGCAGTTTCACAATGATTCTGTCATAGTTGTAGTAGATCAGAACCAGGGGCAAGACCGTACCGATCAATCCGATGACGCCGCCCTCCACAAAAAAAGGTCCCTTAATAAACGAGTCTCTGGCACCGATGTACTTCATGATATTGATTTCGTTTTTGCGCAAGGCAATTGCCAGGCGAATCGTATTGGATATCAGGAAAACAGAGATAATCAGAAGCATCACGACAAGAACAAAGCTTCCGTATCTTATAAAGCTGTTGAAACTCTGGAGAATCTGCGTTACTTCTTCTGTTTGACGCACATGCCGCACGCCCGGAATCTTTTCGATATAAGGAACAAGCACACTTTGCATATCGATATCGGCCATCCTGATTTGGAGGGAGGCGGATTCTTTCAAAGGATTGTCCCCTTCAAAACCCGCCAGCAAATCTTCATGACCGGAAAAATTGTCCTGAACAAATTGTTCCCAAGCCTTTTCCGGTGATATGTAGCTTACATCGAAAACTTCGCTGCGCGCTTCAATCTCTTCTTTAATCGTCAGGATTTCAACTTCCGTCGTGCCTTCATCGAAAAATACAGCGATACCGATATTGTTCTGCAGTCTGTCCATCATGAATTCAATGTTGGCTGCGACCGTATAGAATGTTGCGATAACAAAAATGCTGGCCGATATTGTCGTAATGGATGCGACAGTCATCAGCCTGTTCCGGAATAGGTTGAGCAGTCCGTGGCCTAGAAGGTATAAGATCGTACTAGGCTTCATAGTCGTAGTCTCCCTTCTCAACATCCCTTACAATCTCGCCGTTTTTCAATGCTATCACGCGTTTCTTCATGGCATTGACGATTTCCCTGTCATGCGTCACGACAACGACGGTTGTACCTCTCATGTTGATATCAACAAGAAGTTTCATAATCTCCATTGATGTGGAAGGATCCAGGTTCCCTGTTGGTTCGTCCGCAAGGAGTATAGGCGGATTGCCTGCAACTGCACGAGCCAGTGCTACACGTTGCTGCTCTCCACCTGATAGTTGATCCGGATAATGTTTGGATTTCTTGGACAGGCCTACAAGCGACAAGACCATCGGCACATTGCGCCGAATCTTTCTTGGCGGCGCTTCCACCACCTTCAGTGCAAAAGCGACATTCTGGTAGACTGTCAGCTTGTTGAGAAGTCTGAAGTCCTGAAAAACAACACCCATGCTTCTGCGCAGTTTGGGAATCTGACGCCTTCTCAGCTTCGTTATATTTCTGTCCTCTATGTACATTTCCCCTTCGGTGGGGTTGATTTCCTTCATCAGCAGTTTGATCAGCGTTGATTTGCCGGATCCGGAATTGCCGACGACAAAGACAAATTCGCCCTTCTTGATTCTGAAGGAAACGTCATTCAATGCCTTTACGCCATTAGGATATACCTTGGTGATATGTTCCAGCTTGATCATTAAATCCCTCTTTAATAGTCTGATTCGTTCATATAGCTCATATATTTCACTACCATAAGCGCAATCTTGAATGTGATTGCATCTTCGAACACGCGCAAGTCCAAACCGGTGTTTTTCTGTAGTTTGTCGAGGCGGTATACGAGCGTATTACGATGAATGTACAACTGTCTTGATGTCTCTGAAACATTCAGGCTGTTTTCAAAGAATTTGTTGATTGTAACCAACGTTTCCTCTTCGAAGTTGTCAGGGGACTTGCCCTGGAAAATCTCTTCGATGAACATTTTACAAAGAGGCAGCGGCAGTTGGAATATAAGTCTTCCGATGCCGAGGCTGCTGTATGCCATAACGCTGTGTTCTGTATAGAAAATCTTACCGACTTCAAGGGCCATTTTGGCTTCCTTATATGACCTTGATACGTCTTTCAGATCTTTAACAACTGTACCTATAGCAACATAGATGGAACTCATGGCTTCGCTGTTCAGTGTGTCAACAATTGTACTGGCGACTTTTTCGATATCCGCCTGGGTTTCATTCTCTTCGACTTCCTTCACCAGAATGATGTTCTTCTCATCAATCGCTGTAATGAAATCCCTGGTCTTGGATGGGAATATGCTTCTTACCACTTCCAGGGCATTGGAGTCTTTCTCCATTTTTGTCTCGATGATAAATGCAACACGTTTGATGTCCGTTTCGATATGGAGTTTCTTTGCCCTATTGTAGATATCGACCAGCAGCAGATTGTCAAGTAGAAGATTCTTGATGAAGTTGTCCTTGTCAAAGCGCTCCTTGTATGCCACAAGAAGATTCTGGATCTGGAAGGAAGCGATTTTCCCAATCTTGTAGACATCTTCCGCTTCTCCACAAGCCGATACGACATATTCGACATTCATTTCGTCATATACTTTGAAGAATTGATAACCCTGTACCAATTGGCTTTCTGCTTGAGAATTAACAAAATCAGGCACTGCCGCATTCGACTCATCTACCAATGCTTCTTCTGTTGTCGCTATCACTTTCCCGTCCGGGTCCATAACGCTCAATTCAATTCTTGTAATGGTCTTAAGACCGTCTATTGTGCTTTGTAGGATTTGATTCGATATCATTGCCGCACTCCTTTTTTATATAATTTCAGCTTATTATCTTTATTTTAATGCACATTAGCAAAAAATAAAAGAGAGAATGCAAAAGTTTATGCATTCTCTCCCTTAACTGCTGGTAATATTAGTTTGTTATAACCTTTTCAGTGTCTTTATCGAAAACATGGACGCGCCCAAGGTCAAGGGCCAATTTAATCTTGTCGCCCGGTTTTGCTACGGAACGGGGACTTACTCTTGCTGTGCAGTCATACTGTTCGATTTGTCCGATAAGGTATGTTTCAGCGCCGAGCAGCTCAGTAACGTTGACATCGAACTCGATGTTGGCATCTGCATCTTTTGCAAGCCACAGGTCATCATCATACATGTCTTCAGGACGGATGCCAAGGATGACATCTTTGCCGACGTAGCCGCCTTCAATGAGTTTCTTGGCTTTCGCATCATGGAGTGCCACGTGGTTCGTTCCGAAGCTCAATATCACATCGTCGCCTTTTTGAACTGCCGCAGCTTCAATGAAGTTCATTTGAGGTGAACCGATAAATCCTGCTACAAAAAGATTTGCAGGCCTTTCATAAAGGTTGGTTGGTGTGTCAACCTGCTGCATGAAACCATCTTTCATAACAACGATTCTTGTTCCAAGTGTCATCGCTTCAACCTGGTCATGTGTTACGTAGATGATTGTCGTCTGAAGTCTTTGGTGAAGCTTTGATATCTCGACACGCATCTGAACCCTAAGCTTGGCATCAAGGTTCGACAGAGGTTCGTCCATCAGGAAAACTTTCGGCTCGCGCACGATGGCACGACCCATCGCTACACGCTGTCTTTGTCCACCGGACAATGCCTTTGGACGTCTGTCAAGCAATGGCTCGATACCAAGGATCTTAGCTGCTTCCTGTACACGTCTTTCAATTTCTTCTTTTGGCGTCTTTCTCAGCTTCAGGCCGAATGCCATATTATCATATACTGTCATGTGAGGATACAATGCGTAGTTCTGGAATACCATCGCAATGTCCCTGTCTTTAGGTTCTACGTTGTTTACCAGTTTGTCACCGATATAGAGTTCCCCTTTTGAAATCTCTTCCAGTCCTGCAACCATTCTTAAAGTTGTCGATTTACCGCAGCCTGAAGGTCCAACGAAGATGATGAACTCTTTATCTGCGATTTCAAGGTTGAAGTCGGATACTGCTGTTACGTTGCCAGGATATACTTTGTAGATTCCTCTTAAGGATAAACTTGCCATTAGGAATTTCCCCCTTACTGTATGCTTGGTTGTGACATACACAAATATACAGGAAAATACATGCAATCTCCATCGGGACAATAGCTAAATAATCCCCCGGCCCTTTGTTTAATATGCCTTCCGGCAGCAAAATACTGCAAATAGCTGTATTTTACGTCCTGTTTCTGTCTAATAACGATAAATGGAGCCTGTGCATTTGACAGACTCCACGGATTTACTGTGCATATTATCTAGCCAAGCTTTTCTTTTTTTGTCAGCCAGCGAACGACCTTTCTGCTTGTCAGTTTTTGTGTTTTCTACCTTCTATCATGATTTTGCACAAGAAAATGGGCAGACGGACCATTCTTTTTATACGTGCCGGTTGCTGGAGCAATCTGAAGAACCATTCCATCCCCAGCTTCTGCATGAATACCGGGGCTCTTTTGACTTGCCCAGCCATCACATCGAAGGACCCGCCTACACCAATCAGCACCTTGCCTTGAAGCAGATTCCCATTCTCTACAATGAATTTCTCCTGCCTTGGCGCTCCAAGGCCGACCAGGACAATGTCAGGATCGGCTTTTAGAATCTCTCCTACAACCTTGTTGTCATCTTTGGTATAACCATGATGCCATCCGGCAATTTTAAGCCCTTGATGCTTCTTTTCCATTTCTCCTGCCGCCTTTTCGGCAACACCGGGTTTCGCACCGAAGAAGTAGACGCTTTTGTCCATATTCTTTATTGTACTAAACAATTTTTGCTGCAAATCGTAACCCGCGACTCTTTCCGGCAGGCTTATTCCGAGAAGCCGGGCTCCGATAACAATGCCTATACCGTCAGGAACCACAAGATCGCCTTTGTTCAGCACATCCCTGTAGGCCTCATCATGGTATGCTTCCATGACGATCTCAGGATTCGGTGTGAACACCTTGCAGGTCCTGTTCTGCTCCAGAGCATCCAGTATTGTCTTTAAGGCCTTGTCCCTGTCAGTAAAACTGAACCGGACACCAAGTAAATTAATCTTATCCATCATTCTTTTCTGTAGTCGCCTTTCACCATCACCCAGCATTTGGCAGTTGCCAGAATGCCTCTGCCATCGTCCCTTGGCACGAGCAGAAGATGGTTCAGCGGTATATTCTCTCCGTTGATCAGGTTGCCGTTCTGTTGTATGCCGACACTGGAATCCGTCAAGTCGGAAAGGCCATTGTCCACATTGCTGGTGATTGCTGTTGCTGATCCACCTCGTAGAATGAGCTCTGTACTCGATCCCGCAATCAGCTTTTGACCCGGTTCGAGCTCTATGACCACGAACTGGCTGCTGGGTATTTCTTCAATCTGTTCATCAATATAGGCATAGACAGCATTCAGTTCCTCAATGCCTGCCCCGGGTGCTGTGCCGCTTGTCGACGTGCTGGCGGTTGACCCAAGGGTGCTGGCCAGATCATTTACTTTCATGTCAACATAGGATTTTGTAGCCAGCGGATCGCCGACCGTGCCGGGTGCGCTACTATCAGCTCCCGCTCTGCCATCCATAAGGAACAGCGCCAGTCCAGCCACGAATACCATTCCGATTATCATCATGAGTTTCTTCATATTATCAGTCCTCCGCGTCTTGTCCAAGGATAAGTATGACTTGTACTTCCTTGTCCATCATCGTCTCGTCAATCTGCATCTCCGGATCATTCAGGTATCCTTTAATCGCCTCGAAGACAACTTCATTAGGCACGACGATTTTGCTTCTTTTTACAGGTTTGTCCGGATAGTTGACTGCCTCAATGACGTTGAAGCCGTCCTTTTCCAGAATATCCTTATATCTGCCTGCAAGCCCGATGATGGATGTGCCGTTTTGCACTGATATGGCAAGGCTCTTGACGTTGATGATTTCCGTCGGTTCCACATCAACGCCCGTCTCTACTGCCTCCCCTTCTGTCTCTGAGGCATAAGCTTTGTTGAGTATTTCATCAAACAGGGCTTTGCTTGCATCATAATCATATATGTAATAGGATCTCTCTGTTGACTCTGCATGTCCCGGCAGCATATGCAGGGTGATGTTGTCAGCCGAAATTTTGTCCAGGAATATCAGGTAGTCAAGGGCTTCTGTGAAATCCGTGTCTACCTTGAGCATGAATGCGCTCATCAGATTGACCATATTCAAGCGGTTCTTTGTCGTAAGAAGCTGCTCGACAAAAGCTTTCATGAATGCGTGCTGCATTTCAATCCTGCCAATGTCGCCGGTGCCGTAGCCTTCTCTGTAGCGTATCAGCTGTTCTGCCTGGGCCCCATTGATGGTCTGAATGCCTTTTTTAAGATTGATATTGAGGTTCTGGACCGGATCCTGATAATACATGTCCATCGGTACTTCAACTTCGATTTCTCCAACCTGATCTACAATAAACCTGAATGCATCCAGGTTCAGGTTGATGTAATAATCTATTTCTATACCGAAACCTGACTCAAGCACCTGTACCGATGTTTCGTTCACCTTGTTGGTGACATAGGCCGGCACTTCGTTGATCTTCATAATCTGTTCCACATCGCTTCTGCGTGCTGATATCTTGGCATACAGGTCGTCAGGCAGCTTCACCTGGGTGTCTCTAGGGACAGACACGATGTCAAAGGAAGCATCCTCATGGTTGAAGAACGCAATCATTGTAACATCCGTACGATAGCCGTCCCTGTCGACACCAAAAATGGCGAAGGTCGTCATCTTTCTTTCCGCAAGGCTTCCTTCGTCATTTCCCGCCGTCCCATCCGTTGAGACTTCTCCTGTCAGCGAACTGCTGTCATCGGGCACTGCAGAAACACTCTGCCGCGCAAAGTAGATGAATCCTGCCGTTCCTACCCCCACAACCAAAACCAGGATGGCAAAGGTTGTCAGAAATACCTGCAGGAATTTGTTAAGTAGTCTTTTTCCGGTATTGTTTTTACGTTTTGACACAATATCACCCCATCATCGATTAGTATAATACGCTGTTAATTCTCAATCAGTTCTTTTACAACGGCATTCGCTTCATCGATGTCCCACTTCTGGAACCACCGTTCGTCGACGAGCTCACCCCAGGAAGGAATCGTCGTCATATTGTCAGGAGACACCAGTGTCTCATAGTCCAGTCCAAATACATACTCCGCATACTGCATGACTGTAAGCAATCCGAAGTCCGCTTCAAACATGTTGAAAATAGACGTGGACAAAGCCAGCCACTGGTCAAAGCTGTCAATCGTCATGACTTTCTGGAATATGGCGGTCAGCACCTGCTGCTGGACCTGAATCCTTTGCAGGTCTCCCATCTGGTATTTTCTGAACCGGACGAGCTGTTCGGCCTTGTCTCCGTCCAGATGCTGCATACCGGCTTTAAGATGGATATGGAGATCCTGAACCGGATCGTCATATTTCATATTCTGAGGCACATCGAAATCAATGCCCCCGACAGCATCGACGACATCTTTGAAACCATTGATGTTGATTGCCATCATATACTGGATATCAAGACCTGTGATAATCTCGATAATGCTTCTTATATCCTGAAGACTTTGTTCTGTCTTTCCTGTCAGATAATAGTATTCCGTAAGCTTGCAGTACAGAATATTGTTGTCCGGATTGTTCGCTTTGATATCTTTAAAATAGGGCTCTCTGAAATCAATCGTCAGGTCTCTTGGCACGGAGACGATCTTCACTTCATTTTTCACTGTATCCAGATAGCCAACCATAAGCACATCTGTCAGACCTCCGGATTTATCAAGACCGATGAGCAGACCTGCTGTGGATGGGGGAACGGTTATACCCTGTTCCTGCTCCCCTTGATCGGCAGTCTCCTGCACGCTGTTACCTTCATCCCCTGATGAAACCGATGTATCTGATTCCGTGTCGCCGGCAATCGAGTCCGACGCGCTTCCCAAGTATGTAAGTCCGATAATCAGACATGTGGCTGCCAGCAAAAAACTTAACTTATTTAAATATTTGAACATTTCTTTCCTCCGATTCATACTGTAAACATCATATCACATTTGACGTTTTATTGACACACCGACATTTAATTGTTGTATAGTAGAGATATATGACGGCAACTGACTGGAAAGGAAATATAATGGCATTGATTTTAGGCTCCCATGTATCCATGAGCAAAGGCCTTGAAGGCGCTGCAAAAGAAGCTGATTCGTACAAGGCGGATACGTTCATGATTTATACAGGCGCACCGCAAAACACCCGAAGAAAACCCGTAGAGAAACTGAAGATTGAAGAAGGCCACCGAATCATGAAGGAGACGGGACTGTCCAATATTGTTGTTCATTCTCCCTATATCATCAATCTAGCCTCCTTCAAGGACAATACCTACCAGCTGGCAAAGGATTTCCTGGCGGAAGAATTGCGCCGCACGGAAGCCATCGGCTCCAGGCTCCTTGTGCTTCATCCCATTTGCCAAGACAAGCCGCTTATTTGAGAGGTATGCGAAATGAGTAAAACCGTTCTGATCACAGGTGCATCCAGAGGCATAGGCAAGGCCTGCGCCCTGGCATTTTCAAAAGCCGGCTATGACTGCATCATTACCGCAAGACAGTCCGAGGAGGCTCTGATGGCTGTGAAGCGTGATATAGAATCCGAAGGTTCAAGGTGCCTGGCCATGTTGTCCGATGCATCATCGTATGAGGAAACATTGACTCTTTTTGAAAATGCAAAGGCGTTTTCTCCTTTTATTGATGTTGTTGTCAACAACGCCGCTATTGCTTCCTACGGTTTGTTCACAGATCTTGCACCCGAGGAGTGGCAGAGGATCATCGGCACCAACCTGTCGTCGGTCTACAACATCTGTCATCTTGCCGTACCCCTTATGCTTAGGGAAAAGCGAGGCGTCATTCTAAACATCAGCTCGATCTGGGGGCAGGAAGGCGCTTCCTGCGAAGTCGCCTATTCCGCTGCCAAAGGCGGTGTAGACGCCTTCACCAAAGCGCTTGCCAAAGAACTGGCACCCAGCGGTATACGGGTCAATGCAATATCCTGCGGTGTGATTGACACGGACATGAACCGTCACCTTTCAGACAGTGAAGCGGGGAATCTGGCTGACGGCATCCCAATGGGCCGTTTCGGATCGGCCCAGGAGGTGGCCGATCTGGCAGTATTTTTGGCGTCAAAAAAAGCCGGTTATATAACCGGCAGTGTTGTTCCCATTCATGGCGGCGGCTTGTAGCCTGGCATTTTCCATATGGAAAATGCTATGCCAGGTTACCTGCAGTCGCTACCATCACAGCTTTAATAGTATGCATGCGGTTTTCAGCTTCATCGAAGATGACATCCGCATGCTTTTCAAATGTCTCTTCAGTCACTTCGTTCCCTTTTACGGCAGGCAGGCAGTGCAGCACGATCGACTTGTCCTTGCCCGACATGGCCATCAACGCTTCGTTCACCTGGTATGGTCTTAGCATCTCAAGTCTCTCGGCACTCTTTTCCTCTTCACCCATAGAGACCCATACATCTGTATAGACAACATCGGAACCGGCTACATCGTTGATATCGTCGGATACGATAACAGATGCGCCTGTCTCCTCACCATATGCTTTGCACTCCTCGACAAGCTTTTCTTCCGGCCAGAGCGATTTCGGTGCAATCGCCTTGAAGTTGACACCGACTTTGGCACATCCAATCATCAGGCTATTGGCCACATTGTTTCTTCCATCTCCCACGAAAACGCAGTTCAATCCTTTCAGTTCACCGAACTGTTCCTTCATCGTCATCAAATCAGCAAGGATCTGTGTCGGATGGTAGGCATCAGTCAGTCCGTTCCATACCGGCACGCCACTGTACTTGGCCAGCTTCTCAACGTTCTCCTGGCTGAATCCTCTGAACTCTATGCCGTCGAACAAACGTCCCAGCACTCTGGCAGTATCCTCGACAGATTCCTTATGTCCAAGCTGAATGTCGTTGCTTCCCAGATATTCAGGGTGGGCGCCTTCGTCCGTGCATCCAATAGTGAAGGCACATCTTGTTCTTGTAGATGGCTTTTCAAAAATCAGGGCGATGTTCTTGCCTTGCATTGCGTTGCCAGTGATTCCCTGCTTTTTCTTTTTCTTCAGGCTAATTGCCAAATCGATCAGGTACTGAATTTCCTCTGTTGAATAATCCTTCAGTGTCAACAAGCTTCTGCCCTTTAAATTTACTGCCATCTTCATTCACCTCATGTATATTTATTCGTTTTAATTAATATTTATTCTATCCGTCACTGCAGATTTTGTCAAGCCTCATCTGCCCCAGCCGGGACAAACAGGTGCTGCTCCGTCTTTTCGAAATGCAGTTTCGCGTTGTCAACTGCCTGCTGCTCCTGGTAAGCCCTGGCAAGCAGGTAGCCTTTTCCACGACCGTCCACTTTTTGATAGCTGCCATCCTTATTCTTCACTTTCGCTTTGGCAGTATCGTTCTTAAGGACCTTCAGCATATCCTTAACCCTCTGCTTGAGGTTGTCCTGCTCGATAGGGAACAGCAGCTCGACTCGCCTGTCAAGGTTCCTTGGCATCCAGTCTGCACTCGACATGTATATTTCCTCATTGCCATTGTTGTGGAAACAGAAGATTCTGCTGTGCTCCAAATACTTGCCCACAATGCTTTTGACAGTAATATTGTCACTGACACCCTCGATTCCTGTCTTCAGCGAGCAGATCCCGCGGATGATCAGCTCAATCTTCACGCCGGCCATGGAGGCTTCATAGAGCACTTTAATCATTTCCTGGTCGCAAAGGGAATTCATCTTGGCGACAATCCTTCCTTCCCTGCCTGCCAGTGCATTTTCTTTCTCTCTATTTATCAGTTCGTAGAATTTGTCTCGCAGCCCTGTCGGCGCCATGACGATCTTACTCAGTTTCGGGGAATCGGAATACCCTGAAATGGCATTGAAAACTGCCGACACGTCTGCACCGATGCGTTCATTGCATGTCAGTATCGCTGTATCCGTATACAGCTTGGCCGTACTGTCATTATAATTGCCTGTACCCAAGTGAACATATCTTCTGATACCATCTTCTTCCTGTCGGACAATCAAGGTCACTTTACTGTGTGTCTTGAGACCAACAAGGCCGTAGATGACATGACATCCTGATTCTTCCAGCCTTCTGGCCCACTGTATGTTGTTCTCTTCATCAAATCTTGCTTTCAGCTCAACCAGGACGGTCACCTGTTTCCCATTGTCAGCCGCTTCAGCCAGTGCATGGATAATCGGCGACCTGCCGCTGACTCTATATAGCGTCTGTTTTATCGCCAGCACTTTCGGGTCTTTTGCTGATCTTTCAACAAGCTTTACTACCGGTTCGAAACTTTCATACGGATGGGACAGGAGTATATCCTTTTTACGGATCGCACCGAAGATATCCTCCTCGCCCAACAGGTCGACGGGTGTTTGTGGTGTGAAATCAGGGTACTTCAGCTGGTCGAATCCCTTGGTTCCATAGAATTTCATCAAAAATGTCAAGTCAAGGGGGCCATCGATTTTATAAATATCGCGTTTGTGTATCGACATCGCATCCACAAGCCAGATCAAAAGCTTTTCGTCAATATTGTTGTCTACTTCCAACCGGATGGCCTGCCCCCACTTGCGCATCTTGATCGATTTTTCAATCTCAAGCAGAAGGTCTTCCGCTTCCTCCTCATCCAGACTCAGGTCGGAGTTTCTTGTCACTCTATAGGGGTGAACGCTTTCCACACTATAGCCTTCAAATATATTCTGGATATTGGAGCTCATCACCGTTTCGAGCAGAATATAGGTTCTGCTGCCGTCATGCCCATTAGGCAGTTCAATCATCCTGGGAAGAACCGATGGCACCTGTACTGTCGCATAGAGCTCCTGTCCATCTTTCTTCAACCTGACTGCCAGATTCAGACTCTTGTTCAGTATCAAAGGGAACGGTCTTCCGGAATCGACAGCCAAAGGTGTGATTACTGGATAGATGACATCTGTAAAATAGTCATCAAGAAATACTCTCTGTTTTTTGCTCAATCCTTTTTCATCTATGATGGCTACCCCGTTTTTCTTAAGTTGGGGGATCAGAGCCCTTTTCAAATGTCCATACTGGTCTTCCGACATGATATGAACCCTTTCCGAGATGGCTTTAAGCTGCTGCTTTGGCGTCATTCCTGAAAAGTCTTCCTTCTCATAGCCTGCATTGACCATCTCTTTCAGGGATGCCACCCTTACCATGTAGAACTCGTCCAGATTCGAGCTTACAATGGATAGGAACTTGACTCTCTCAAAAAGCGGATTGTCTGTGTTCATGGCTTCATCCAGCACTCTCTGGTTGAATTCCAGCCAGCTCAGTTCTCTATTTTCATAGTATTGGGGGTTGTTTAAATCCAGCATGTGTTTCTCCTTCTTTTCAAAGTTTCCTCTTGATTCTAAGAATCGGCGTCACCCCGAACACTTCTTCGAAAAAGTCCGTCTTGTGGTCGAACGCCCATTCCTCCAGCACTGTATTTTCAGTTGATTCGCATCTGATGACAAGGTTGTTGCCTTCGTTGCGAATTGAATTGATGCTCAGCTTCTGGTTATGGCTGTGATCGAGAGCATCTGCCAACCTAAGGATAGCGGTCAGTTTCGCCGCGGTTATCCTGTCCTTTCCACTCATGGATCTAAAACTGAAATCTCTATTGTTTGGTGAATTGTAACCATGGTATTTTGAAACATTGGCCACGATTTCCACCTGAGCATCGGAAAGACCGAAGATCTCCAGTTTGTGGATAATGGCATACGAATGGTTGGCATGCTGGTCGAGACCAATATACTTGCCGATATCGTGAAGCTGGGAAGCCACTCTTAGAAGCACCTTCTCTTCCTTGAGACCGTGAAGCCGCTTCGTTCTGTCAAAGATGGCGACAGCAAAGGATTCGACCGCATCCACATGATTCTGGTTGTTGTTGAACTTCTTACCTATCTGCCTGGCACAGGTGATGATATCGCCTATTGTCTCTTCCTGGACACTCTGTTTGTAAATATCTTCATAGATTGTTCTGACCAGACCGTCTGTCAACGCGACACCCGGTACCAGCAATGTTCCATCCGTTGTTCTTGGAAGGAACTTTCTGAAAAGCATCATGCTTGGAACAATGATTTCCGCACGTTCTCTCTTGATTTTATAGGTAGACCATATTTCATTGGTTGTCATCTTAAGAAGCTGACTATACAGATGGTCGAAGTCTTCTTTTTCAATAATCTGGTATTCTTCTTCCTGCTTCTTTCCCATCAGGTGAAGGATTATACTCATCTCGCCGCCAATGGCAATCAGATGCTTGTAGCTCTTGGCTTCCTGAAAAATATCCAGGCTTTCTAAATTGACTGATATGAACTCTTCGAGTATGCGGTAATATTTCGAACTGCTGTTTTCGAGAATGCCGAGAAGCTCTCTTATCCTAAGAGCGCCAAGCTTGACGTTCTGGCTTGACTGCAATCTGCCCTTTTTATAGGTAGTCACCTGGATACTGCCTGCACCAATAACAATGATGATTGCACCTTCGTTGATGACTTCATCATAATTTCCAAGGGAGTTCTTAATCGCCTTATGTGTCAGGAACTGCTCTTCAGAGTTGGAGAGAACTCTGATTTCAACACCTGTTTTTCTATTGATCTGGTCAACGATATAATCCTTGTTTTCTGCCTCTCTGACAGCACTCGTAGCCACGGCCGCGTATCTTTCAACATTGTAGTCCTGCATCACTTTTTTGAAGTCTTTCAGCACAGCACAGGTTCTTTCCACCGTTTCGTAGCTTACTTTGTTCTTGGTAAAAGTGTCATGACCAAGGGAAGCCAGCTGCCTGAAATTCTCCAGTTCTCTGAACTCGCCGTTTTTGCTGATTTCACCTATTTTCATTCTCAGCGCGTGGGACCCCACATCGATTGCAGCTATAAGATGCTTTCTCATTCAGTGTCTCTCCTTACTATTTCACTTACCTTATTTTATCATAGCTTAGGACTATTGAAACGGTTGAATTATGATATAATGTTAAAAGTATGTTATGAACATTAAACATTCATAAGCAAACTGCCAATCAGATGTTCCAGTTTCCTCGACTCTTCACTGTACCCTGTGCCAGCAAGATAAAACGGCAGCTGCTTTTTGATTTTCACCAGCAGGTCGTCACAGGAGTAAATGGTAAGCCTTTCAAGGCCAATGGCGTCTGCCATGAAATCGAGTGCTGCATACGCCAGCTGGTCTTTTTGAAAATGCTTGCCCAGTTTCAGGCGCTTTGCGAAATACTCGGCGTCATCGGCAGGTAGATCCCAGCGCCTGCTGCAGTCCGGCCTGATATAGTAGCGCCTGCCAGCAAGCCCTTCGATCATCCTCAGCGTGTCACAATACCCCAACTGCATATTGTGAATGATCTTTGTCTGGTCCACATCGATCAGGCTGCCAAGGTCTTCACTTGGCAATACTTCCCGGATAGTAGCTGTTGAAGTATCCACTTTTTTCTCTATACCGATGTGTTCACCCAGCTTGATGACTATGATATGCCTGTATCCGTCATCCAGGAGCATGTTGACTGGTGAATTGTTGTAAATGCCGCCATCCAGAAAGGTGATACCGCCTGCCAGTTTCTCTGATTTAAAAAAAGGCAGATAGGCGCTTGCCATGATGTAATCGCAGAGCATACCCTTCGGAATATCGTCGATAAAGACATCCATCTCCTTCCAGTCGGACAGATTGAGCGTTGCCAGACCGAACTTGACCGGCGACATGCGAACCGCCTGCTCATCTATCTCCTTACTGATCAGCGCTCTCAAAGGCGATACATCAATACCTTTGTCTTTAAGGATTTTTCCGAAGTCAGTCAGTTCCGTGCCGAAGATTTTCGAGTAATCCATTGTTTCCCAAAGTCGGACTGCCCGGTCATAACTGTCTGCAGCCAGGAAAGCCCCGTTGATTGAGCCTACCGAAGTGCCGACAACTGCTTCGATTTTAATATCGCTCTCTCTCAGCGCTCTCCATGCGCCGATCTGAAAGGCGCCCCTTGTCCCGCCGCCGTCAAGTACGAGGCCATATGTATGATCCTTGTTGAACATAGAAATCCCCCCAGGAGGTTTATCATGAAAATTATAGGTATTATTGGAACATTCATCGGTTATTCAGGATTGGTACTGCAAGCCATAACCCGCTCAGGCACCTTGGGAGCGAAAGCGTGCCATACCGCATTTAGAATGGAATCGAAAAATCCGATCCTGCTTACATCCTATGCCGTGACCCTCATGAAGGAAGGCTCTTTCGAGCTCGCCCGCGAAGTCTCCGGCAAGGCACTCGCCGGAGCCCGTCACCCGTCGAGCATAAAAACAATCAAGGGCAATCTTGCAGTCTGCGAGTGGAAACTTGATAACATTGATGGCGCTATCGATATTTATCATTCCATCATGGAGGAGTATGGCGAGGAAGGTCAGGCTTATTTCCAGGAAAGAGCGACATTTCCCGAACTCGAAGTGCTCGTTTCCGAAAATCCGATGATGATGGTGCACGATTATGTATCCCTTGGATTTTTCCATCTTGTTAAGGGCGATCTCGAAACGGCCGAGTATTTTACGCATGCCGCTCTCCGGCTACAGCCTGCAAGCGGCTCAGCATATGACAACCTTGGCCAGATTGCATTGGTGAAAAAGGACCTCGAATCCGCCAGGGAACATTTCAGTACCGCACTGCAGCACAATCCGCAGCTCCCGGACAGTCAATATTATCTGGGCACCATTTGCGAAACTGACGACAATCTTGTTGATGCCTTGGATTACTACGAAAAAGCTGCTTCATGTCCCCTCAGCGGTATGGATACCATCTCAAAAGAGTTGATAGACAATCGCATCAGAGCCACCAAGCAGCGGTATACAAGTCTTTAGCTTCTTATTTTATCATTCTCTGACGTACCGCTTCAAAAAGAAGAACACCAGTCGCTATTCCGACATTCAATGATTCCGCGTTTCCCGGCATGGGGATGCGGATTCTTTTATTTGCCAGGCGCGCCGCCTTATCGCTGATGCCGCTGCCTTCATTCCCCATGAGGAAGCAGGTCCCTCCTGTGTAATCGGCTTCAAAATGCCACTGTTCAGCCTTCAAATCTCCAACAAATACAGAAATACCTGCATCTCTCATTTTGATAATGGCTTCTTCAACATCCGCCTTTGCTACTACAGGCAATCTGGTAATTGCACCCATCGCAGACTGCACCACCTTGGGATTGTATATATCTACCGATCCTTTCGTCAAAACGACACCTGTCGTACCGGCAGCTTCCGCTGTCCTCAGAATTGTTCCGGCATTTCCTGGATCCTGGACATTCTCAAGCATGACCAGCAGCGGCACTTCAGCCGCTGTCAGTTCGTCCAGAACTGCATCCCGCATCCTGACAACCGCAAAAATGCCTTGCGGTGTCGTTTCCATGGAGACCGCCTTGAACACTTTGTCGCTGACCGTTGTGATGCTGTCTTCACGCCACTCTGATAACATCGGTCCGCTGTATCCTTCAGCTACCACAACCTGCTCAATAAGTTCAGGAGAAATCTCCATGAGCATCTTCGGCCCTTCAGCGATATAGCGTTTTTGATCAAATCGGAACCTGCTGTTTTTCTGAAGTTTGATCCATTCCTTGACCCGTTCATTCTGAAGGCTGCTAAACATGGTCATGTCCTTTGCACGCTGATCTTACGAAGGTCCTGATTGCTGCCTATGACAACAAGTACATCATTCTCGGAAAGCTCCATATCCGGGCCCGGCGTAATGGAGATGCTCTCTCCCTTTCTAATGGCCATAACGTTGATGCCATAATTCGCACGCATATTGATCTGTTTCAGGGTCTTTCCAACCCATTCTTCAATCACTTCGACCTCGACGATGCTGTAATCTTCCGAAAGTTCGATATAATCAACGAAGTTTTCGGATATCAGATTGTTCGCAATGCGGATGCCAATCTCCCTTTCCGGGAAAATGACTTTGTCGGCCCCTACTTTTTCAAGCACCCGTTTGTGGATGTCGTTGGAAGCCTTGGCTATAATAAACGGTACGCCCAGTTCCTTGACCAGGATCGTTGACATGATTGACGCCTGAAGATTGTTCGATATGGCTACTACCGCCACATCGAAGTTCCGTACGCCAAGTGCGTTGAGCGCATCTCCGTCGGTGACGTCGGCTTGCACGGCATGGGTTACTGTATCAGCTATTTCCTGAATGACTTCTTCCGATATATCGATCGCCAGCACATCCCGGCCGTTTTCCGCAAGTGTCTGGGCTACGCTGCGCCCGAATTTGCCAAGTCCAAAAACGACAAAATCATTTTTCTTCCTCATTGTATTCCTCCATATCTATACATTATCCGACCATAAGCCGTTCTTCCGGCAATTTGACCTTGTTTTTTGAATGCGAACTCTTAAGCGAGAATGCGACAGCCATCGTAATCGGTCCCAGCCGCCCTATAAACATAGTCACAGCGATGACCAGCTTGCCTATCGTCGTCAGGTTGCCAGTCAAACCCAGTGTCAAACCCACTGTACCGAATGCCGATACGGTCTCAAAGAACAGCTCCAGGAAACTTCCGGTCTCTGTAAGAGAGAGTATCATCGTTACAAAAATGACCGTCGTCAAACTGATCATAATGACTGCCAAGGCGCGTTTGACTGTTGAAGCCGGTATGCGGCGCCCGAATAGTTCCGTGTCTTCCTTCGCTCGTACAACAGACAGCACTTCAAGGAAGATCACGCCCATCGTCACCGTTTTGATGCCTCCGGCCGTTCCTGCCGGCGACCCGCCGATAAACATCAGAATGATCGTCATAAACATAGAGGCATGCGTCATCTTGTCTAGTGGCAACGTATTAAATCCAGCCGTTCGCGGTGTGACGGACTGGAACATGGCTCCGAGTATCTTCGACTTCCAGCCGACTGCCCCCAGCGTCTCAGGGTTCATGCCTTCTACAATAAGGAAGAACAGGAAACCAATGGAAAGAAGTGCCACCGTCAGAACAAGAACAAATTTCGAATGGAGGCTAAGCTTCGTGAACCACATTTGCCACGTAAACCTTTTTTCAAGTTTTTCGCTGGTAACCCTTATCAGGTCCAGCCATACGGAAAATCCAAGACCGCCCAGAACAATCAATCCCATCACGGTCAGGTTGACAAGCACATCCCCAGCAAAAGGCACCAGACTCGAACCACCAACGATATCAAATCCCGCATTGCAGAATGCCGAGATGGCATGAAACACACCCATGTAGAGCCCAGGTCCAAAGCCGTATTCAGGAATGAACTTGGCCGAAAGGATTGCGGCACCAACACCTTCGAGCAGGACCGTACCGATTAGGATGTTAATCGTCAGGCGGACCATACCTGACAAGGTGTACTGATTCAGGGCTTCCTGGATGATCAGGCGCTCTTTGAGCCGTATCTTTCTTCCAAGAAGGATAAACAGCGTCGTCGTAATGGTCATGAAGCCGAGCCCGCCTATCTGAATCAGAAACAGGATCACCGTCTTGCCGAACACCGTCCAATGTGCCAGTGTGTTAACGACTACCAGTCCCGTTACACATACAGCTGACGTTGCAGTAAACAGCGCATTGACAAATCCGACGCTTTCTCCGGAAATGCTGGCTGCCGGCAATGACAGAAGCACCGTACCTATTACAATCAAAAACAGAAAGCCAAGCACCAGTACTTGTGTCGGCTTTAAGTCTAATTCAAATTTGGAGTTCAATCTTTCTTTCATACTAGCACCTCTCAGTGCCCGCTTTTCATTGTCAATCGAAATGCAGGTAGCTTTCTTCGTTCTCTAGAAGGTCTTTCAAGTAGGACTTAAACGTATCCTTCAAGTCCTCCCTGCGCAGGGCAAATTCCACTGTCGCCTGAAGAAATCCAAGCTTGTTCCCCACATCATACCGCTTCCCTTTGAAAGAGTAGCTGTACATGGCTTCTGCGGAAGCCAGCCGCATGAGCGCATCAGTCAGCTGTATCTCCCCGCCTGCTCCGGCTTGCTGGGTTCTCAAGTATTCAAAAATCCTGGGTGTAATGATGTAGCGCCCCAAAATCGCGGTGTTTGACGGCGCAACTTCAACTGCAGGCTTTTCGACCATATTTTTGACTTTGTGTATGCCGCCCTCGATATACGTACCATCTATAATGCCATATTTGCTTACGTCTTCATAGGGCACTTCCTGCACGCCCAGAATCGATGTCTTATACTCATCATAAACCTCGATCAGTTGCTTCAGACACGGTTTCTGGGAAACAACCACATCGTCACCCAACAGGACAGCAAATGGCTCATTGCCTATGAAGTTCTCTGCCACCAGGATAGCATGCCCCAGTCCGCGTGGTTCTTTCTGCCTGATGTAGTGTATGTTGGCAATCTCAGAGATATCCTTGATGGATTCCAGCAACTCGTCGTGGCCTGATTTTTCAAGCGCCAACTCCAGTTCGATCGACCTGTCGAAGTGGTCCTCGATGGACCGCTTATTCCTGCCTGTAACGATTATGATATCCACAATTCCGGAAGCCACGGCCTCTTCAATAATATACTGAATTGTCGGCTTATCGACGATTGGCAGCATCTCCTTAGGCTGTGCTTTTGTGGCTGGCAGGAACCTCGTACCCAATCCTGCTGCCGGTATGATGGCTTTTTTTACTTCTGACATATATACTCCTCACTTTCTTAACCTATTGTATAAGTCGAGCCAAATAATGTCAATTATATGATATAATAACCGCAATACTAGAAGGAGGTTTATTACAATGGTAAAACATATAGTCATGTGGAACATCCAGGAAGGTCTGGATAAGGAATCGACTATCAAGACACTGAAGGAGAAGCTTGAAGCTTTGCCCAAATCCATTGAATTCATCAGGGAAATAGAATTGGGCGCAGCATTCAATGACAGCCCGTCAAAACACGATGTTGTCCTTTACAGCGCCTTCGATTCCAAAGAGGATTTTGAGGCCTATGTCGTACATCCCGCTCACAAGGAAGTTGGCGTATACGTCCGCAGCGTTGTCTGCGACCGTGTGGATGTCGACTACGAAATTTGATAGTCACCAAATCCGCAAAATGACAAGAAGGGATCGGCCGGAAGCAGCCAGTGCATCCGTCCCGTCCCTTCTTTTTATGCTTCATGATCTATTTTGTCCAGCTCTTCCTTGTTTCTCAATTCCGTCAATGCTACCGCAACAAGAAACCATACCGCTGTCACGATAATTGTGAAATAGAAGCCCTTTCCGATATTGACCGTGTACGGATAGAAATCATTGCCTGCAGCAAAACCTTCCAATGTGTATTTAACATCTGCTCCTATTCCAATATCCGCTGCTATCGCCTGTTTTGCCCGGATGGCAAATGCACTGAAGTAGATGAATTTCATCGCCAGCATATTAAGCCCCGCAATAACGAGGTTGATTGCAGCCAGATTGCGGACAATGCTCTGCCCTTTCAATCGCAAAGGCAGCAGCACGACCATCAGGGAGACAATAGCCAGGATGATATACACAGCAATCGCATACATGTAATAAATATGCACTGTGGAAACGATTGAACGTTTCATATCGCCATCTTCGTTTTGGATCTGTTGGTATTCTTCGCCTTTTTTGATGGCGAGGCTCATGATGTTGATTCCCGAAAGCTCAATGCTGCCATCTTCATCGAAGTACTGGTCCGTGCTTTGATCGCTTATGAAGCCTTCAGTGACGCCTCTTCCTTCCATGACAACCCACGGGAATAGCAGGCTGATCAAAGAAAGGATAATGAATAAACCGATAGCATAACGGCTGATAACAATGGATTTCTCCTTGATGTCATCCTTCTTTCCATTGGTTTTCTTTTTAGGTGTCGTTTCGGGAATCTGTGCAGCTGCTTGCTTTTCTTCTGACCCGTTCCCGTTTTCAGCATTATCCTCTTCCAGAATGTCGTTGATCAAATGCTCGATTTCCTTTGACTCGTCATCGAAAGAATGTCCGCATTTCGGACAGACATGCGCATTCTCATCGACTGTTGCATCACAAATAGGACATTTCATAGCTTTACCTCCTGAAAGGCATCAGTTAAAGCAACCTCTCCACTTCGTACTCATATTCACCAATCTCTTTGGTCATTTCAAGTGCTTCGTCAATATCATAATCGACATATTCACCCTTCTTATAGGCAACTACACGATTTGTTTTTCCTGCAACCAAAAGGTCAACCGCAAACGCCCCCATCATGGATGCGTGCATTCTGTCCAGGGCGCTCGGGCTTCCGCCGCGCTGAAGATGCCCCAGTATGGACGCCCTTGTTTCGATACCTGTTATGCGCTCGATTTTTTCAGCCAGTTTCATTGTGCCTCCAACCCCTTCGGCAATAATTATTAGGTGGTGGCGCTTGCCTTTTGCCTTGTTTCCAATGACATGCTTGATCAGCTCATCGTCTGACAGGTTTTCTTTCTCAGGGATGTAAATGTCTTCGGCACCATTGATGATGCCGCACCAAAGCGCGATGTAACCGGCATTCCTTCCCATCACTTCCACAAGGGAAATTCTCTCATGCGATGTGGAGGTGTCCCTGATTTTGTCGATGGCTTCCATTGCAGTATTGACAGCTGTGTCAAAACCAATCGTATAGTCTGTGCATCCGATATCAAGGTCAATCGTGCCAGGTATGCCTATCGTGTTGACACCCAGGTGCGACAGTGTCCTTGCACCTTTGAATGAACCGTCTCCTCCGATGACAACCAGTCCGTCGATTCCGAAGACTCTGCACATTTCCACCGCTCTTTGCTGTCCTTCTACTGTCATCATTTCTTTACATCTTGCAGTGCCGAGAAACGTTCCGCCTCTTTGAATCGTTTCAGATACGCTTCTTGCATCCATTTCAAAGATGTCACCATTGATAAGGCCCTGATAGCCTTTGCGTATGCCCATCACCTTTTTGCCGCGCGCAAGGGCCATACGAACGACAGCTCTTGTCGCTGCGTTCATCCCTGGTGAATCTCCTCCGCTTGTCATCACACCGATTGTCTTTACCTCTGTTGCCATATCTTAAACCTCCAAATGGAATCCATTCAATATAATATACAAGGATAATTGTAGTACATTTATACTATAATTTCAATAAACTTTTACGGACCAAAACCCCCTCGGAACCCATGGAATCCTTGAGTTTTCCAAGCAGCAGTTCGCTTGGTTCGACCCGATAGGCAGGGCCGAAGTCCTTCTTCAGGCCCTCTTCCTCCAAGATTGCGGATACTTTTGCCTTACCTGGGTTTGCCTTCAGCAGCGCTGCCACTTCCTTGATTTTGTCTTCATAGTCAGTCCGGTTCCTGAAGCGAAGCTGGTATATATCAACAACCATGTCGTCCAGACGCTGTAATTTCTTGCAGATGATTTTTCCGTCCTGCTCCTCCTGCACCGATGCTCTTCCTCTGACCAGAATCTTTTCGTCTTCAACAAGGAAGTCCCTGTTCGATTCATAGTCATTTGGGAAAACCACAACTTCAACCGCGCCGAAAAGGTCTTCAACAGTCAGGAACGCCATCTGTTTGTTGTTCCTGGTTGTCTTGACTGTCTTTGCTGCTATAATGCCTCCGTATATGACTTCAAGTCCGTCAACTACTTTTACTGTGCCTTCCTCGTCCATTTGAAAGTCAAGGCTGGAATGGCTGATGGATTGTTTCAGCACCTCGTCATATTCCTGAAGCGGGTGTCCTGACAAATAAATGCCCAGCACTTCTTTTTCGCCCAGCAGAATATCTTCCATCGGCATTTCTCCGACATCAGGGAAATCGTCATCCAAGGTTTCTTTCATTGCCTCGTCCATGTCGAAAAGATTGAGCTGTCCACTGATTGTCGACTTCCTGTTATAGGTTTCCGAATCCAGAACCATCTTGTAATTCTGGAGATATTGAAGCCGCGTCCCCCCCATGGACTGGAAGGCACCTGCTCTTATCAAATTCTCGATGACCCTTTTATTCAGGTCCTTGCTCTCCAGCCTGCCTGCAAAGTCGCGCAATGACCTGAAGCGGCCATTTTTCTCCCTTTCCTCAACCATGTTGTTGATGACGTTTTTCCCTACATTCTTAACTGCTGCCAGGCCAAACCGTATACTGTCCCCTTTGACCGAGAAGTTCCAGCAGCCCTCATTGATATCAGGCGGCAGCACATCGATTCCCATGCTTTTTAGCGTGTAGATATATTCCGCAGCCTTGTTGCCTGCGAACATGACCGATGTCAGCAGGGCAGCCATAAACTCCACAGGGTAGTACGTTTTCAACCAGGCCGTCTGATAGGCAATCATTGCGTAAGCTGCTGCGTGGGATTTGTTGAAGGCGTATTTTGCGAAGTCCAGCATCTTGTCGTAGATAAGGCTGGCCGTCCGTTCATCTATACCGCTGTTTATGCAGCCCCTGACACCTTCCGCTTTGTTACCGTATATGAAATTCTGGCGTTCCCTTTCCATGACGTCGCCTTTTTTCTTGGACATCGCTCTTCTGACCAGGTCGCTTCGTCCCAGCGTGTATCCTGCCAAATCACGGACGATTTGCATAACCTGTTCCTGGTAGACGATAACGCCATAGGTCGGCTTCAGTATCGGCATCAGCTGTTCACAGTCATATGCCACCCTGTCAGGATTGGTTTTGCCAGCGATATATTCGGGTATGAATTCCATAGGTCCCGGTCTGTACAAGGATATGCCGGCGATGATGTCTTCTATGTTTTTTGGCTTCAGCTCTTTCATGAAGTTTTTCATGCCTTCGCTCTCAAGCTGAAAGACGCCTTCTGTCCTGCCGGAGCCAATCAGTTCATAGACTTTTTCATCCTCCAGATCGATGGCGGCCATGTCCACGTCAATGCCTACATTGCTCTTTATGTGGGCAACAGCATCTTGAATAACCGTCAGCGTCCTGAGTCCGAGAAAGTCCATTTTCAGCAGACCCAGCCTCTCTAGAGTGGTCATTGGAAACTGGGTTGTAATGTTGCCGTCATTCGTATTGAGCGGTACATAATCATCCACTGGCCTGTCGCAGATGACAACACCCGCAGCATGGGTCGAACTGTGTCTTGGCAGTCCCTCAAGCTTCATGGACATGTCTATCAGGTAATGTATACTTTCATCGTTCTCATACAGTTCTTTCAGTTCAGCATTGATCTTCAGCGCCTTGCTGATGGTGATTTTTAGCTCCTGTGGTATGAG
The DNA here is from genome assembly GCA_963677915.2 of Vallitaleaceae bacterium. Lineage (GTDB taxonomy): Bacteria > Bacillota > Clostridia > Lachnospirales > Vallitaleaceae. Next base: position 173,091 of record CAXXGE010000007.1, read on the forward strand.
TTTGGCTACTCTGTCCACCTCATTATAAGGCATGTCAAGCGCCCGGCCCACGTCTCTTATGACAGCGCGGGCTGCCATTGTGCCGAACGTGATAATCTGCGCCACTTGCTGCAGGCCATACTTATCGATGACATACTGGATGACTTCCGGCCTTCTTTCATAACAGAAGTCAATATCGATGTCCGGCATGCTGACACGTTCCGGATTCAGGAAACGTTCGAAAAGGAGCTGGTATTTAATTGGATCTATATCCGTGATTTTAAGAGCATAGGACACAAGGCTTCCAGCAGCCGATCCCCTTCCGGGGCCTACCATGATGCTGTTGTCTCTTGCATATTTTATGAAATCCCATGTGATGAGGAAATAGTCTACAAAACCCATGTCGGCAATGACCGACAGCTCATAGTCCAGTCTTTGCTGCAAAGCATCGTCTACTACCGGATAGCGTTCAGCTAGACCTGCTTCGCAGATGCCTTTCAAGTATTCCAGTTTGTCTGTACTTTCGGGCAGCGGAAATACCGGCAGCTTATATTGACCGAATTCGAAATCCACATGGCACCGTTCTGCGATTTTCACGGTGTTTGTGATGGCCTCCGGCAGGTGTCCAAACAGTTCTTCCATTTCCTCCGGACTTTTCAAATAGAACTGGCCGCCTTCATAGCGCATCCTATCCTTGTCGGACACTTTTTTGTTCGTCTGGATGCACAGCAATATATCATGGGCATCTACGTCTTCTGCAAACGTATAGTGTACATCATTCGTTGCTGCCAAAGGAATACCCAGTTCATTGCTGAATTCAACCAGATGCCTGTTGACCTTGACCTGCTCCTCATAGCCATGGTTCTGAAGCTCCAGATAGAAATTGCCTTTGCCGAATATCTCCTGATAGCGCAAAGCTACCTCTTTGGCTTCATCGATGTCCCCTCTGAGGATTGTGCTTGGCACCTGGCCTCCCAGACAGGCGCTCAAGGCTATGATGCCTTCGCTGTATTGTTCCAGTAGCGCCATATCGACCCTTGGCTTATAGTAGAATCCCTCTGTGAATCCTGCAGACACCAGTTTCACAAGATTATGATACCCAACCTGGTTCTCGGCAAGCAGGATGAGATGATAGTACATGCTGTCTATATTGGTTTCCTTGTCAAATCGGGTCCTGTTGGCAACGTAGACTTCACAGCCAATAATCGGCTTGACCCCAACTTCCTTCGCCGCTTCGTAAAAATCCACGACGCCGTACATGACGCCGTGGTCTGTAATGGCCAGCGAATCCATGCCGATATCCTTCGCCTGTTTGACAAGTTCCTTAATTTTACTGGATCCATCCAGCAAACTGTATTCCGTATGCACATGCAGATGTGTAAATGGCTGGACACCCATCGCACTCCACTCCCTTTCGTTTAAATAACATTATAAAGCAAGGTGCCGGGGATGTATATAGCGATGCCGGGGAGTAAAACATTTCCTCCCCGGGAGGGAATGTTTTACTCCCCGGCATCGTTGTCGAGCGACAAATAGCTTCCCTCCGCTCCGCTTCGGTCAGCCATTTCTTGTGGTCCAATGACCACAACATATTCCCAATAAAAAAGCCCCGGAATGTAAACATCCCGAGACATTTTTCTTGAAAATATTGTGTCGCTCGACAACTTATCGTTTTGAGAATTGCGGTGCACGTCTCGCTGCTTTGAGACCGTACTTCTTTCTCTCTTTCATTCTTGGGTCACGAGTCAGGAAGCCTGCTTTTTTAAGAGCTGGTCTGTACTCAGCATCTGCCTTGAGCAACGCTCTTGAGATACCGTGACGGATCGCACCAGCTTGACCAGTGAATCCACCGCCTGTCACATTGACAAGCACGTCGAATTTATCAGCTGTCTTGGTCAACACCATAGGCTGCTTGACGATAACTTTCAGTGTTTCAAGCCCAAAATAGTTATCCATATCTCTCTTATTGATTACAACTTTACCTGTACCAGGTACAAGGTAAACTCTTGCTACACTGCTTTTTCTACGGCCAGTACCGTAATACTTTACTTGTGCCACTGTATTTCCTCCCTTCGGCAGATATTAGAGTTTCAGCTCAAGAACTTCAGGTTGCTGTGCATCATGCTTGTGCTCCGAACCTTTGTAGATACGCAGTTTCTTCAGCATTTGACGGCCGATTTTGTTCTTTGGAAGCATGCCTTTTACAGCGTGCATAAGAATGTCTTCCGGCTTCTTGATCATAAGGTCTTTGTAGCTGATCTCTTTGAGTCCGCCGACATATCCAGTGTAATGTCTGTACAGCTTCTGGTCCGCTTTTTTTCCTGTAACAACAATCTTTTCCGCATTTATGATAATGACGTGATCACCTGTGTCTACATGTGGTGTATAGATTGGTTTGCATTTGCCGCTAAGGACTTTAGCTACTTCAGATGCCAATCTGCCCAGAGTCTGACCTTCTGCATCCACAATATACCATTTTCTTTCAATATTCTCTGCCTTAGGCATGAATGTTTTCATTGGTATTCCTCCTAATAAAAGTACAACTGTTCGTTTTGTCATGATCCGGGGCATTGGATTATGTAAAAACTCACGCCTCAGTATTATAGTACACTTCTCCTGGCGTGTCAATACATAACCGCATCATTTTTACAGGGAAACTCTTTTTTTCTCAAGTATCGCTGAAAGTATGCCCGTTATCGGTATGGATGCAATAAGTCCTATTGTTCCAGTCACCGCTCTGACGATTTCCGTTGCTATCATGTCCATGTTGATGATGTCAAGGTAAGGTATCTCATTCACCAGGAAAACAAGCAGCAGGAAAATGGATGTACCGGTATAAGCCAGGATCAAGGTATTGGCCATCGTACCCATAACGTCCCTTCCAATATTCATGCCGGACCGGAACAGATCCATTGTACTTAGAAGGGGATTGGCTTCAATGATTTCATTGATAGCCGATGCAATGGACATACACACGTCCATGACCGCACCCAAAGTACCAATCAGAATGCTGGCAAACAGTATATTGCTGAAATTGAAGGTGATATCATGGTTCGAGAAGAGAAGCATCTGCGCTTCTGTTGATCCCAATCCAGTCAGGTTGGCGGTATGGCTGACAATAAGTGCGATAATACCTGCTATCAGTACACCACCAATCGTTCCCAGGATCGCCGAAAGAGCCTTTAGATTAAACCCACCAACCAGTGTCATAGTCACCACAGTGACAAGCACACTGACAACGATAGAAAGAAAAATTGCATTGCCGCCATTCAGGATGCCCACAATCATATAATAGACACCCACAATTGTCAAAGCCAAAGTCACAAGGCTTTTAAGGCCTTTGATGCCTCCAACAAGCAGCATCAGGAGAAGGAACGCGGCAATCACCATATATAGATACTTGTCTCTTTGATATTCATATACATAGCCTTGTATTATATTGCCGTTCTCATCATAATTCATAAGCACATAGATGGAGTCCCCATTGGCTATGTCCAGGTTATAAGCCATGATTTCATCGATATAATTTGCAACCTCAACAACCTGACCTTTGTAGGGTCCGTCTTTGAGCAGAACATTAGCAATTTGGATCCTTTGATTGTAATTGCCGCCGGAAGTCGAATATTCAGTCATCTCATCTTTTGTGATTTCGATGATTTCGCCTCTGTAGATATCCGGTCGTTCAACCGGATCATTCTGGGCCCATGAAGCCATTGAAAAGAGCAGTATACCAGCTGCAATAAGCATGATAATTCGTTTCATCATTTTCCCCCTCATATATTATGGATACTCGATTTCATACAGAGTCAATCCATGTGCAGGTGCTGTCGGTCCTGCCGCATTGCGGTCACAGGCTTCGAGCATCTCTTTGACGGTTTCAGCGGAAATACGGTCGAAACCAGCTTCAATCAATGTGCCAACGATGATTCTAACCATATTGTATAAAAATCCGGTACCCGTTACAGCGATTCTCAGACCATTCTCGTTCTCTAATATATCAACAGACTCCACCAGTCTAACCGTGTCCTTCACGCTCGTGTTGACACTGCAGAAGCTCTTGAAATCATGTTCGCCCACCAGATAGGCAGCCCCTTTACGCATGGCATCAATATTCAGCGGTTTTCTAATATGGAGCGACCATTCCCTTAGCTGAGGGAGGGCTACCGGTCCTGTCTGAATATCATAATGATAGGTCTTTCTTACAGCGTCGAATCGCGGATGGAAACTTTCTTCAACGGCACTGCATTCCCGTATGGCGATGTCATCGGGCAGAAAAGCGTTGAAAGCTTTCATCAGCTTGAACGGTTCCCAGTCACCCTCAGTCTTGATGCCAACCGTCTGCCCAAAAGCATGGACACCGGCATCTGTGCGGCTGGCACCCGTCACCGTAAACGGGAGATGCATGAAACGTTCGCCCGCCTTCATGAATTCTTCTTGAATTGTCGGTCCATTGGCCTGGATCTGCCAACCCGAAAATTTGGTTCCCTTGTATGCTACAATTGCTTTGTACTGCATGCTGCCACCTATTTGAAATATATAGCAAAAAGAATGACGACCGCCAAATATGCCCCCACAGAGAAAAACACTGCCAGGTCGTGGCCTTCATACTTCAGTTGCTTCAATCTTGTCCGTCCTTCTCCGCCCTTATAGCACCTGGCTTCCATGGCAAGTGCAAGGTCATCAGCCCTTCTGAAGGCCGATATAAACAGCGGGACAAGCAATGGTATCATATTCTTCGCCCTTTTGAAAATACTGCCGCTCTCAAAATCTGCGCCTCTGGCCATTTGGGCTTTCATTATCTTATCCGTTTCTTCAAGCAAAATCGGAATAAAGCGCAGTGCAATCGTCATCATCATGGCAATCTCATGGGCAGGTACACCAATCCTTTTCCATGGATTCAGCAAATACTCTATTCCGTCTGTCAGGGATATCGGCGATGTCGTCAGCGTCATGATCGACGATCCGACGATAAGAAACACCAGGCGGATAGCCATTTGCGATGCCGTTTCAATGCCTTCATTGGTAATAGTGAACCGCCAGAACGTCACTATCGGCTCCCCAGGTGTCAGAAACAGATTCAGCAGCACAGTGAACAATATGATCATCATGACAGCTTTGAGCCCCTTCAGCATGAACTTGATCGGAACATGGGACAGGCTTATGACCAGCGTCAGAAAGAGAAAAGACAGGCCGTATGCATACCAGCTTCTGCTGACAAACAAAGATATGATGAAAGTGAATGTACCGATAATCTTTGTACGGGGATCAAGCCTGTGAAGCAATGAATCGACGGGATAGTATTGGCCGATTGTAATATCTCTAATCATGCTTTTTCACCTTTCCATCGATATATTGCGCAATGAACCTGACAGCTTCCTTAATAGTAATCATATCCTCAGGCGCATCTATTCCCTTCTCTCTTAGTGCTTTCGCAAGATAAGTTACCTGGGGAACTGCCAGCCCCATTTCCTCCAGCTCCCTGTGTTTCTTGAAAACGTCTTTGGGAACGCCGTCAAAGCGGATTTCACCTTTGTCCATCACGATGAGACGGTTTACATGGTTGGCAATATCTTCCATGCTGTGAGACACCAATACAACGGTCATATCGAGCTGGTCATGGAGCTTGTCCACCTCATTCAGGATCTCATCCCTGCCGCGCGGGTCCAGACCTGCTGTTGGTTCATCAAGTATCAGGATATCCGGCTGCATGGCAAGGACACCCGCGATTGCAACGCGCCTCTTCTGTCCGCCCGACAGTTCAAAAGGCGACGCATCATACAGGGTCTTGTCAATGTCAACGATAGTCAAGGCTTCTTCGACCCTTCTGCGGATCTCATCCTCGCCTAGCCCCATATTGACTGGACCAAAGGCAACATCCTTGAATACCGTCATCTCAAAAAGCTGATGCTCGGGATACTGGAACACCAGTCCCACTTTTTGTCTTATTTCTTTAATCCGCACACCTCTGTCGGATATATCGACGCCGTTGACTTCGACACGTCCTGCAGTAGGCTTGAGCAATCCGTTGATATGCTGGATCAATGTGGATTTACCGGAACCGGTATGCCCTATCAGGCCGACATATTCGCCTTTTTCAATGTTTAGGCTTACTTCATTCAGTGCCTTCTTTTCAAAAGGTGTGCCCACACTGTATATATGATTAAGCCTATCTATCTTTATGGACATAATGCACGCACCATCTCTTCTATAGTCAACACACTTGCATCGATGTCGTAACCCGCTTCACGAAGCTCATAGGCAATCTCAGTCACCTGAGGCACATCGAGGCCTATCTCCTTCATCTCTTTTACTTTGGAGAAAATATCTCTGGGTGTTCCCTGCAAGTAGATGTGGCCTTCATTCATGACAAAGACTTTATCCGCCTGAACAGCTTCATCCATATAGTGTGTAATCAGTATGATTGTGATACCCTCTTCTTTGTTCAGTCTCTTGACTGTCTCCATCACTTCGATTCTGCCGGATGGATCCAGCATCGCTGTAGGCTCGTCCAGGATAATACAATCCGGATGCATGGCAAGGACACCGGCAATAGCGATTCTCTGCTTTTGCCCGCCTGACAGCTTATATGGTGAATGACCGGCGTAACTGGTCATCTCAACGGTTTCCAAAGAATTGTCGACCCGTTTTCTTATCTCATCGGGTGCTACACCCAGATTTTCAGGTCCAAAGGCGACATCCTCTTCGACAATGGTAGCTACAATCTGATTGTCTGGATTCTGGAAAACCATGCCGGCCGTCTGTCTGACCTGCCACAGGTTCTCTTCTTCAGACGTTGCGAGGCCTTTGATGTACATTGTACCGTTAGTAGGCAACAGCAAGGCATTCATGTGCTTTGCCAGCGTCGACTTGCCTGAACCGTTATGTCCCAGTATGGCAATGAAGTCGCCGCTTTCGACATTGAGGTCCACATTGTCTACCGCCAAATGGCTGTATTCCAGTTCACCCTTTTCATCAAAAGCCCTGTATTCAAATGAAAGTCCTTCTGTTTTCACCATTTGCATCGCTGCCTGCCTCCTCGTTCAAATGCACAATAGGGATTAGGCTTGCACCTAATCCCTTGATTGCATCTAAATATTATACAAGTTCGATGATGACTTCTTCAGCACCATCGCCTTTTCTCGCACCCAGTTTCACGATACGAGTGTAACCGCCATTGCGGTCTGCGTATTTTGCAGCGATATCTGTGAACAGCATATCAACCAAATCAACTTGCTTTGTATTGGCCTTTTTCCCTGCAGCATCTGCAGGTACTTCTGTTACAGGATATAGAACGCTGAGCATTTTACGTCTTGCATTCAATCTTGAAGGGTTGTCCTTCTTGATTGTTTTTTCTATTTCTTCGTACTCTGTTACCTTCTTGCCATCAACAACAGTTTTGACACGTTTGCCGTCAGCTGTTTTCTTAGGCACTTTTTGTGTAACAGTCACTTCTGTATAGTTGTCTTTCTCTTTGATTGCCAGAGTAATCAACTTTTCAGCAATCTTGCGAACTTCTTTGGCTTTCGTTTCCGTTGTTTTGATCTTGCCATGAAAAATCAGGTTGGTTACTTGATTTCTCAACAACGCTTTTCTTTGCGAAGAAGTTCTTCCAAGTTTTCTATAGCCGGACATTCCGCTAAGCCTCCTTCATTAATATTCCAGAACGTTTTATTCGTCTTCCTGTCTGAGCTGCAATCCAAGTTCTACCAACTTGGCAAGCACCTCTTCCAGTGACTTGCGTCCAAGATTACGTACTTTCATCATATCGTCTGGGGTTCTGTTTGTAAGCTCTTCAACAGTGTTGATTCCAGCCCGTTTCAAGCAGTTATAGGAACGCACCGACAGTTCAAGTTCATCAATGCTCATTTCAAGCACCTTCTCCTTCTCGTCGTCTTCCTTCTCGACCATGACTTCTGCATGCTTCGCATGTTCAGACAGGTCGATAAACAGATTCAAATGTTCGCTGAGCACTTTTGCAGCAAGGCTGACCGCCTCGTCAGGTGAAAGTGTCCCATTCGTCCAGACTTCCAGTGTCAGTTTGTCGTAGTCGGTAATTTGTCCGACACGCGTATTTTCCACTTTCAGGTTCACACGCTCTACCGGTGTATAAATGGAGTCTACAGGGATGCTGCCAATTGGTTGGTCGTCCGACTTGTTCTTGTCGGCTCCGACATAACCTCTGCCTTTAGTGATTGTGAGTTCCATGAACAGCTTGCTGTCAGGGCCACCACTAAGAGTTGCAATAGGCTGGTTAAGGTTGACCACCTCAATATCAGGATCCACTTGAATATCCGCCGCGGTGACAACACCTTCACCTTCGAACTCAATGTATGCCACCTTCGGCTCATTGCTGTCGCTGTTGTTTCTGATAGCCAGCTTCTTGATATTCAAGATAATCTCTGTAACATCTTCTTTTACACCAGGAATGGTACTAAACTCGTGTAAGACACCTTCGATTTTAACACTGCTTACTGAAGCCCCAGGAAGCGATGACAGCATGATACGTCTCAGGGAATTTCCCAAAGTCGTACCATAGCCACGCTCGAGAGGTTCAATAACGAATGAACCGTATTTATTGTCTTCTGATATTTCAATAATATCAATTTTCGGTTTTTCAAAATCAAACACTGATCCAATACCCTCCTTAAAAATTCATTGGTACATCTCAGTTGACCTGCTATCGTTGCTCTATCTATCTTATTTTGAGTAAAGCTCGACGATGAGTGTTTCTTCAACAGGAATATCGATTTGCTCCCTTGTTGGTACAGAAACAACATTTGCAGTAAGATTCTCAAGATCTGCTGAAAGCCACTCAGGAACGATTTTAGCTCCAGTGGATTCTACGATATCCTTGAATCTTTGGATGCCCTGTGATTTTTCTTTCAGGGTAATGACATCGCCCACAGAAACCTGATAGGACGGAATGTTTACTCTCTTACCGTTTACAAGAACATGGTTGTGACGTACAATCTGTCTTGCTTCCGTTCTTGAACGGCCAAGTCCTGCACGGTAAACAACATTGTCGAGGCGCATTTCCAGAAGGATAAGCAGGTTTTCACCTGTAATGCCTTTTTTATGAGCCGCAATGTCGAAATAGTTCTCGAATTGAGTTTCAAGAACGCCATAGATTCTCTTCGCCTTTTGCTTCGTACGCAGCTGCAGTCCGTACTCGGAAAGCTTGCTGCGGCCTTTGCCATGTTGTCCAGGCGCAAACGGACGACGTTCCATTGCGCATTTGCCAGTATAACATCTGTCACCTTTCAAGAACAGCTTCTCGCCTTCTCTTCGGCACAGTCTGCATACCGCTCCTCTATATCTTGCCATCTGTTTACACCTCCATTATACTCTTCTACGCTTCGGCGGGCGGCACCCATTGTGCGGAACCGGCGTTACGTCTTTAATGCTAGTTACATCCAAACCTGCAGCTTGAAGAGCTCTAATGGCTGCCTCTCTACCGGATCCTGGTCCTTTAACCATAACTTCAACAGTCTTGAGTCCATGGATCATAGCTGCTTTAGCAGCTGTGTCTGCGGCCATTTGAGCAGCGAAAGGAGTGTTCTTTCTTGAACCTCTGAAGCCCAGTCCACCGGCGCTTGCCCATGACAACGCATTGCCTTGAGCGTCAGTCAATGTAACGATTGTATTGTTGAATGTTGATTGAATATGCGCTTGTCCGCGCTCAACATGCTTCTTTACACGTTTTTTCGTGCCTCTTTTAACGGCTACTTTCTTTGCCATTCTCAAACCTCCTTATATTATTTCTTCTTGTTCGCTACAGTCTTACGAGGACCTTTGCGTGTTCTGGCATTCGTCTTGGTCTTCTGTCCTCTGACAGGAAGCCCTCTTCTGTGACGAATTCCACGGTAACAGCCGATTTCCATCAGCCTTTTGATATTCAAAGCAATCTCTCTTCTGAGATCACCTTCTACTCTTTGTGTTCTGTCGATGACTTCACGGATTTGTCCGACTTCATCATCTGTAAGATCCCTGACTCTTGTGTCCGGGTTGATTCCGGCTTCAGCCAGGATGCGTTGGGAACTAGCTTTTCCAATACCATAAATGTATGTTAAACCAATCTCAACGCGCTTTTCTCTAGGTAAGTCAACACCAGCAATACGTGCCATGCTACTTTCGCACCTCCAATAATTGATTTGGTTAGGTTCATCCAAAAAGGGCGGTGAAATGATAACCTCTTTGTTTGTTCCTCGTTCTCGTCAATTTTCAAAGCTTTATCATATGCAACTCTACTGTAAATAAAACCTTGAAAACGCTAAATTACACAAGTTAATATTATATAATAGTTCATGCAACAAATCAAGCGCTTTTTCACTCATTCCCATACAAGTTGTACACGGCCTGCATGGTAGGCTACTTCTTAAGCGCCTTTATAATGGTTCAATAGGAAAATCAGCCTTGTTTTTGCTTGTGCTTAGGGTTTTCGCAAATAACGCGGATTCTGCCCTTCCTTTTGATAACCTTGCACTTTTCACAGATGGGTTTAACAGATGCTCTAACCTTCATGCTGTTTACTCCTTTCTCGACACTAACGTGCTTCTACTTGTCCCGCCAAATGATACGGCCTTTGGTCAGGTCATATGGGGACATTTCGATTGTTACTTTGTCACCGGGAAGGATGCGGATGTAATGCATTCTCAATTTCCCGCTTATGTGAGCCAGTATTTTGTGCCCGTTCTCAAGTTCCACCTGGAACATGGCATTGGGCAACTTTTCAACTACTCTGCCTTCAACTTCTATTACGTCTCTTTTGGACATGTTTTCCTCCTTGTTAGGTATACGGTCCAGCAATTACATTTGATTTTCATTTTCCTTGTATAGCTTCAGATACATCCGAATTTCAGCATTGATGACGATGTCGCCGTTCAATAGCTTCCTGCCAATTTCATCTGAATGAGCCGGTGTCCCGCGAAGGTGCTTGGTCTTCTTCTTCTTGGGTTTTTCGACTCTTCGGTTATTGCCGTCTGCCAGATAGCAGTATGTCTCGTCCGTATGGAGAACGATGAAACATTGTCCTTCATCCCTTCCTGCGGTCGAAACGACGACTTGGCCTTCTTCAATCTTATGCATCCGCCACCTCGTCACCTGCCGTCAACAACTCGTATCCGTTCTCTGTAATAAGAACCGTATGCTCGTAGTGTGCCGACAACGATCCGTCAAGTGTAACGATTGTCCAGTCATCATCCAGGACCCTGATGTCATAGCGCCCGATGTTGACCATCGGTTCGATTGCAAGTGTCATACCCGGTTGAAGTTTTGGTCCCCGTCCAGCCGGTTTGTAGTTCGGTATCTGGGGTTCTTCATGTAATTGTTTTCCTATGCCATGTCCGACCAAGTCTCTGACAACTGAATAGCCATTGTCTTCAACAAAGTGTTGTATAGCTTCTGATATTTCATGCAAATGGTTTCCAGGCTTGGCTTTCTTCAAACCTTCAAAGAGACTTTCCTTTGTCACTTGGACAAGCTTGGCAGCCTCCTCGGATACATCGCCGACAGTATATGTCCTTGCTGCATCACCATGGTAACCTTTGTAATATGCTCCGATGTCAAGGCTGACAACATCGCCGTTTTCAATGGTGCGATAGCCGTTTGGAATTCCATGAACGACTTCATCATTGATAGAAACACAAATGGAAGCCGGATATCCGCTGTATCCCAGGAAAGAAGGCATGGCGCCCTGGCTTTTGATAAAATCTTCAGCCAGTTTGTCAAGTTCTTTGGTGGTCACGCCGGGCCTTATGGCTTTTCGAAGCAATTCGTGTGTATCAGACACGATTTTGCCTGCCTCCCGCATGATTTTGATTTCCTCTTCCGTTTTAATCGTAAATGCCATTGTTTACGCTCCGAGCACTTTGACAATTTCTTCAGTGATCAATGGAATATCGATTGTCCCATCGATTGTCACGAGAACACCTTTATTAGCATAAAAGTCAATCAACGGTTTCGTCTGCTCGTGATAGACATTGAGTCTTTTCAGAACAGTATCAGGTTGGTCGTCATCTCTTAAGATAAGCTCTCCGCCACATTTGTCGCATACACCTTCCACTTTGGGAGGCAGATTCTTAATATGGTAGGTTGCTCCACATCCAACACATGCACGTCTGCCGGACAAGCGTCGAATGATGTTCTCATCAGGTACGTCCACATCGATTGCCTTGTCGATTGCAGATCCCAATTCTTCCAAGGCTTTGTCAAGACTTTCCGCTTGGGGAATCGTTCTTGGAAAACCATCCAGGATAAAACCCTTTACGCAATCGCTATTTTGAATCCTGTCTGCGACAAGATCGACAACAAGCTCATCAGGTACAAGCAAGCCCTTGTCCATATACTCTTTGGCTTTCATTCCCAGTTCTGTCTTGTTCTTGATGTTTGCACGGAATATATCACCTGTGGAAATATGGGGAATACTGTATTTATCGGATAGAATTTTCGCCTGGGTACCTTTACCGGCACCTGGGGCGCCCAACATAATAAGTTTCATGAATACCTCCAGTCGAGTCAACTTATGTCATTCTTGCAGTATTCCGGAACCGGAAGCCCGGAACCGGAACGGGCTGTATTAGCCCAGGAAACCTTTGTAGTGTCTCATAACCAGCTGGGACTGGATTTGCTTGATGGTCTCCAGTGTAACACCGCCAACGATAATCAGTGATGTACCTCCAAATGCGATTGTCACATTGGACGCTCCAGAGAGTGCAATCGGTGCGATGGCGATAAGGCCAAGCATCAATGCGCCAATCAGGACCAGCTTGTTCAATATACCTGTCAAATGGTCGACTGTTGATTTACCAGGGCGGATGCCTGGAACGAAGCCGCCATTTTTCTTCATGTTATTCGCCACATCATACGGATTGAAGATAATTGCCGTATAGAAGTATGCGAATGCTACAATCAGCAGGAAGTACAGAATCGCACCACTCCATGAATTGGAATAGCTAAGGAAATTCAGCACTTTCGTCCACCATACCGATTTGTCACCCGGGAAGAAACTTGAAATCGTCGCCGGGAATTGGAGCAGGGATGATGCGAAGATGACCGGAATAACACCTGCCATGTTCACTTTGAGTGGAATGTGTGTCGCTTGACCGCCATACACTTTCCTTCCCTGTATTTTCTTCGCGTACTGTACTGGTATACGTCTTTCTCCTAATTGTATAAGCACAACCAGAACGATCATGACAAAGAATACTGCTACAATACCAAGTGCTGCGAAATAGCGGGAGCTTTGGATAAGGTTGACCAAAGTTCTGACGCCACTAGGCAGTCTGGACAGAATGTTGACTGTGATGATCAAAGAGATACCATTTCCGATACCGAACTCTGTAATCTTTTCGCCAATCCACATAAGGAACGCTGTACCAGCAGTCATACCGACAACTGCAACAGCCACTGACCAGAAATTGTATGTAGTGAAGAAACTACTGAAACCAATACTAATTGCTGTAGCTTGGATAATCGCAAAAAATACAGTTGAATACCTGGTGATTTTTGCGATTTTCTTTCTACCTTCTTCCCCTTCCTTTTGCATTTCCTCAAGTGCTGGAATTGCAATCGTCAACAGGTTCATGATGATGGACGCGTTGATATAGGGGATGATGCCAAGTGCAAAGATCGTCATGCTTTTCAATGACCCGCCTGTAAAGGCGTCAACCATATTCAGCAAACCGCCCTGGGCGCTGTTGAAGTAGTTGAGGATCAGCTCATTGTTCACACCGGGAATGGGAATATGCGCTCCAATTCGGATTGCAAACAGCATCAGCAAAGTGAAACCTATTCTTCTTCTTAAATCTTCTACCTTGAAAGCATCGCGAAGTGTTTTGAACACCTACAACACCTCTGCTTTCCCGCCGGCTGCTTCGATTTTCTCGATTGCAGACTTGCTAAAAGCATTTGCTTGAACCGTCAATTTTGTTGTCAATTCTCCACTGCCGAGAATTTTAACGCCGTCTTTTGGGTTTGAAACGAGGCCGTTTTCAACCATAGCTTCTACATTGACTGTAGAACCGGCTTCGAATCTGTTAAGGTCGGAAACATTGATACCAACGATAACCTTTGCGTTTCTGTTTGTGAATCCACGCTTAGGCAAACGTCTGTACAAAGGCATTTGTCCGCCTTCAAAGCCAGGTCTTACGCCGCCACCTGAACGTGACTTTTGGCCATCCTGACCTCTGCCGGCAGTTTTTCCGTTACCGGAACCGTTTCCTCTGCCTTTTCTGAATTTATTCTTATTTGAACCTGCATTAGGCTTTAATTCAGTTAAATTCATTTGAGTACACCTCCTTGCAATTTCGGTTAGACTTCCTCAACTGTAACCATATGACTGATAACGTTGATCATACCGCGGATTGCAGCATTGTCTTGCTGTTCCACTGTCTTGTTCAATTTAGTCAGGCCCAGTGCCTCTACAGTCTTCTTTTGTTTAGGTTTGGCGCCAATGGTAGACTTGACGAGTGTAATCTTCAATTTTCCTGCCATGATCGTTCCCTCCTAACCTAAAATCTCTTCGACTGATTTTCCGCGCAACTTGGCAACTTCCTCAGGCGTCTTCAGAGAAGCAAGACCTTCGATAGTAGCTGCGACCAGGTTGCTCTTATTGTTCGATCCCAAAGATTTGGTTCTGATGTTCTTGATTCCTGCGAGCTCGAGGACGGCACGTGCTGGTCCACCAGCGATGACACCAGTACCTTCAGGAGCTCTCTTGAGCAGTACGGAGGCGCTTCCGAATTTTCCTACGAAATCGTGGGAAATACTTCCGTTCTCATCGATAGCAACTTCAATAAGGTTCTTCTTTGCATCCTGGATACCCTTGCGGATAGCTTCAGGAATCTCAATTGCTTTACCCATGCCTGCGCCAACATGTCCGTTCTCGTCACCGACGACAACGACTGCAGCGAATCTGAAGTTTCTACCGCCTTTTACGACTTTCGTTACACGACGGATTGTTACAACTTTTTCTTTCAGGTCCAATCCAGTCGGATCTATGATTCTTCTTTTCATGCTATACCTCCTTATTAGAATTTAAGTCCAGCTTCTCTCGCTGCATCTGCTAAGGCTTTGATTTTACCATGATAAATAAATCCGCCGCGATCAAACACAACTTCAGTGACGCCTTTGTCGATAGCCTTCTTGGCTACAGCTTCACCAACAACTGCTGCTGCTTCTACATTATTGGTTTTTTCAAGTTTCTCGGCAATGGCTTTTTCTACAGTTGAAGCTGCAACGATAGTCTGCCCTTTAACATCATCGATGACTTGAGCATATATATGGTTGTTGCTTCTAAAGACTGCCAAACGCGGTCTTTCAGCTGTACCGGAAATCTTATTTCTTATTTTTAAGTGCTTTTTGACACGCACTTTGGATCTCGATGCCTTTTTTATCATTTGGATTTCACCCCTTTATTTACTTGCCTGTTTTTCCTTCTTTACGACGGATAACTTCATTGACATACTTGATACCTTTGCCCTTATACGGCTCTGGTGGTCTCTTGAATCTGATTTCCGCTGCATACTGTCCGACAAGCTCTTTGCTGATGCCCTTGACAGTAATTGTGTTGCCTTCTACAACAGACTCGATTCCTTCGGGATCTTCCATAACGACTGGATGGGAGTAACCAAGAGTAAGGTTCAAGGATTTGCCTTGCTTGGCAGCTCTATATCCGACACCGTTTATTTCCAGTTTCTTCTCATAGCCTTTCGTTACACCTTCAACCATATTGAAAATCAAAGATCTTGTCAATCCGTGGAATGCTCTCATCTTTTTCAAATCATTCGGTCTTGTAACCACTACTTCATTGCCTTCTACAGCAACAGTCATCTCGTTTGGAACTTGTTTTGTCAAAGTGCCTTTTGGGCCTTTAACTGTAACGACGTTTCCGTCAGCCACTTTTACTTCAACGCCGGCTGGTATTTCAATCGGCATTCTGCCTATACGTGACATGTGTTTTCCTCCTTAAGGTTAAATTGAAACGGCTCATCATTGCGGCCATCTTTTCACCTTGTCATTCCAAGATGTATGTTGAGTGTCTATTACCAGATAAATGCGATGACTTCGCCGCCAACATTTTGTTGTCTGGCTTCTTTATCAGTAATAACACCTTTGTTTGTTGAAATAATTGCTGTGCCAAGACCACCGAGTACTTTCGGAAGCTGGTCTTTGGACGCATAGACACGCAGGCCCGGCTTGGAAATCTTTTTGATGCCGGAGATAACTCTGTCGTTCTTGTCCACACCGTATTTCAGTTGAATGTTTATTGTGTTGAACGCGTCGCCCTCGCTTACTTTGTAACCTTTGATGTAACCCTCGTTTTTTAGAATTTCAACGATAGCAAGTTTCATCTTTGAAGACGGTACGTCTACTGTATCGTGTTTAGCAGTGATGCCGTTTCTGATTCTAGTCAGCATATCTGCAATTGGATCGCTCATTGTCATGATAGGGCCTCCTTCCTATTTTGTCTTACCAGCTGGCTTTTCTGACACCAGGGATTTGTCCTTTGTATGCAAGCTCACGGAAACAGATTCTGCAGATTCCGTATTTTCTCAAATAGCCGTGAGGTCTTCCACAGATTTTGCAACGGTTGTAAGCTCTTGAAGAGAACTTTGGTTTGCGCTGCTGTTTGACTTTCATTGCTGTTTTAGCCATGTACAGAACCTCCTATTTCTTGAACGGCATGCCGAATTGTGTCAACAGTTCACGTGCTTCTTCATCAGTGTTTGCTGTTGTAACAAAAATGATATCCATGCCTCTGATTTTATCCACTTTATCATATTCGATTTCAGGGAAGATCAGCTGCTCTTTGATACCCATAGCGTAGTTGCCACGGCCATCGAATGAATTCGCGTTTATTCCGTTGAAGTCACGGACACGAGGAAGCGAGATGTTGATGAGACGGTCCATGAACTCATACATCCTTTTACCGCGCAGTGTCACTTTTGTACCGATCTTCATACCTTCACGAAGTTTGAAGGCGGCAACGGAACGTTTTGCTCTGATCACAAGAGGCTTTTGTCCGGAAATGATTGTCAGGTCACTGACTGCGGAATCCATAGCTTTCTGGTTTTCCTTAGCTTCGCCAACACCCATGTTGATGATGATCTTCTCAACCTTAGGTACTGCCATTTTATTCTTATAGTCGAATTTGCCCATCATGGCTTCAACTATTTCGTTCTTATAAGTTTCCATCAATCTGCTCAAGGTTTGTCCTCCTTCCCTTACTTGTCGATGACTTCGCCAGTAGATTTAGCTACTCTTCTGCGAACATTTTTCATCTTGCCGTTACGCTCTTCCTGAGTCACCTGTACGCCAAGACGAGTTGCTTTGCCGTTGTGTACATACATGACATTGGATGCATCAATTGCTGCTTCCTGGTGGATGATACCGCCTTGGCTGTATTGAGCGCTTGGCTTTGCATGCTTTGTCATCATGCCAACGCCTTCGACGATGACTTTGTTGTTTTTTCTATCGACACCGAGTACTTTGCCCTCTTTGCCCTTGTCCTTGCCAGCGATGACAACAACTGTGTCGCCGGTTTTAAGTTTGGTATTCGCCATGCTGCACCTCCTATAGTACTTCCGGAGCCAGAGACAGGATCTTCATGTACTTCTTCTCTCTGAGCTCTCTAGCAACCGGTCCAAAGATACGGGTTCCTCTTGGGTTGCCGTCCTCTTTGAGAATTACTGCTGCATTTTGATCGAACTGTATGTATGAGCCGTCTTTACGTCTTGTCTCTTTAACTGTTCTTACGACAACCGCTCTTACGACATCGCCTTTCTTTACAACGCCACCTGGTGTTGCATCTTTGACCGTAGCTACGATGACATCACCAACTCTGGCATATCTTCTTTTTGAACCACCAAGAACACGAATGCACAGCAATTCTTTTGCTCCGGTGTTATCAGCCACTTTAAGTCTGGATTCTTGTTGAATCATCCTTGAACCTCCTTTCAGCTATTGATTACTTAGCTTTCTCTACGATTTCAACCAAACGCCATCTCTTGTCCTTTGAAACAGGCTTGGTTTCCATGACTTTAACTCTATCGCCGATTTGGCACTCATTGTTCTCGTCATGTGCTTTCAGTTTGTAAGTTCTTTTAACGACTTTATGGTACAAAGGATGCTTTACGCTGTCTTCGACTGCAACAACAATTGTTTTATCCATTTTATCGCTCAAAACACGTCCAATACGTACTTTTCTAAGATTTCTTTCTGACATCTTATTGCCTCCTTCCAGTTGAATTAGTTAGCAGCAGTCAATTGCTCAGTGATGATTGTTTGAATCTTGGCAATGTTCTTTCTGACTTCCTTGATTCTGCTTGTGTTGTCCAATTGGTTTGTTGCGTTCTGGAATCTCAAGTTGAATAATTCCTTCTTGGCAACAACTAATTCTTCCTGCAATTCAGCAGCTGATTTATTTCTCAATTCTTCCAAATATTTTGTTGACTTCACAATTATTCACCGCCTTCTAACTCTTTGCGAGAAACGATTTTGCACTTGCAAGGCAATTTGTGCATAGCAAGTCTGAGCGCTTCTCTCGCAACTTCTTCATCAACACCGGAAAGCTCGTACATAACACGGCCTGGCTTGACGACAGCTACCCAGTACTCAGGTGAACCTTTACCGGAACCCATGCGTGTTTCAGCAGGTTTAGCCGTTACAGGTTTATCTGGGAATATTTTGATCCAAACTTTACCGCCACGCTTGATATGACGTGTCATAGCGATACGGGCAGCTTCGATTTGGTTGGATGTGATCCAAACAGGTTCCATAGCTACAAGGCCGAATTCACCGTAGTTGATTTGGTTTCCACGAAGGGCTTTACCAGTCATGCGGCCTCTGAACTGCTTACGTCTTTTGACTCTCTTTGGCATTAACATTATTGCTTGCCTCCTTCTTGTCTAGGTTTTCTAGCTCTGGCAGGCCTCCTCTTCCTTTGAGGAGCTTCTTCTTCAACGCGTTCTTGTCCAGGAATGATTTCGCCGTTGCAGATCCAAACCTTGACACCGATTTTTCCATAAGTAGTGTTTGCTTCAGCAAAACCGTAATCGATATCTGCACGCAGTGTTTGCAGTGGAATATTGCCTTCTGAATATGTTTCGGAACGAGCGATCTCAGCGCCGCCAAGACGTCCGGAACACATAATCTTGATACCTTCAGCACCGGTTTTCATTGTGCGTCCGATTGTTTGTTTCATTGCTCTTCTGAAAGAAACACGGTTTTCAAGTTGAAGAGCAACATTCTCAGCAACAAGTACAGCCGTTTTTTCAGGTCTTCTGACTTCGACAATGTTCACGATGACTTTGCCTTCAGCGACCATAGCTTCGATTTCTTTCTTAAGCTGCTCGATTGCAGAACCGCCTTTACCGATGACAATACCCGGTTTAGCAGTATGAATGTTTATGCGCATACGCTCGGAAGCTCTTTCGATTTCGATCTTAGAGATGCCAGCAGCGTAAAGTCTGTTTTTCAAGAATGTTCTTATTTTATGGTCTTCAATAAGAAAATCAGAAAAGTTCTTTTCGGCATACCATTTGGAATCCCAATCCTTATTGATACCGACTCTAAAGCCGTGAGGATTAACTTTTTGTCCCATGCCTTACCTCCTTATTTCTCGTTCAAGATGATCGTGATGTGGCTTGTTTTCTTCTCGATTCTGAAAGCTCTGCCTTGCGCTCTAGGCCTGATTCTCTTAAGAGTAGGTCCTTTGTCCGCGAATGCTTCTGCTACGAACAGATTTTCAGTATCCATGTTATTGTTGTTCTCCGCGTTTGCGATTGCTGATTTAAGCACTTTCTCGATAACGCGCGCACCATATCTTGGTGTGTATGCCAGAATGCCGAGAGCATCTGCCACGTTCTTGCCTTTTATAGTATCAAGTACAATTTTTGCTTTGGTAGTCGAAACACGTGCAAATGATACTTTCGCTCTTGGACGAGGATCGACATTTGCATTTCTTTCCCTTTTTATCTGACTTCTATGTCCTTTAGCCATTGCTATTGCCTCCTTTCAACGTTCAGATTAACGTACTCTAGACTTTTTCTCGTCTTTTCCGTGTCCTCTGTATGTTCTTGTCATAACGAATTCGCCAAGCTTGTGTCCGACCATATCTTCGCTGACATAAACGGGTACATGCTTCCTTCCGTCATGAACGGCAATAGTGTGTCCAACCATTTGTGGGAAGATTGTTGAACGTCTTGACCAAGTCTTGATTACTTGCCTATTTCCACTTTCATTCATCGCTTCTATCTTGTTGAGAAGATGCGAATCGGCGAAAGGTCCTTTTTTCAATGAACGAGCCATTACGTTAGCCTCCTTTTGCTATTGCTTTTATTTGCTGCGCTTCCTAACAATATACTTGTTGGAGTGCTTGTTCTTCTTCCTTGTCTTCAATCCGAGTGCAGGCTTGCCCCATGGCGTCATTGGACTTGGACGGCCAACAGGTGCTCTACCTTCACCACCACCGTGTGGATGGTCGTTCGGGTTCATAACGGATCCACGAACTGTTGGGCGGATACCCATGTGACGCTTACGTCCTGCTTTACCGACTGTGATAAGCTCGTGGTCTGCATTGCCGATCTGACCGATAGTGGCACGGCAGTCTGCAGGTACAAGTCTCATTTCACCGGATGGGAGTCTTAATGTAGCGTACTTGCCTTCTTTCGCCATAAGCTGAGCAACGTTGCCGGCGGAGCGAACAAGCTGACCGCCTTTGCCAGGCTTAAGCTCGATATTGTGGATTTGAGAACCAACAGGAATGTTTGCAAGAGGCAACGCATTGCCGACTCTGATTTCAGCTTCAGGTCCGCTCATCAGCTTCGCACCGACTTTAAGTCCGTTAGGAGCCAGGATGTAACGCTTTTCACCATCCGCATACTGAAGAAGTGCAATGTTTGCAGTCCTGTTTGGATCATACTCGATGGAAACTACGCTGGCAGGTACACCATCTTTATTTCTTTTGAAATCGATGATTCTGTACTTGATCTTAGCGCCGCCTCCGCGGTGTCTGACTGTGATTTTACCTTGGTTGTTACGTCCAGAATGTTTTTTGAGAGCAACGACAAGTGATTTTTCAGGGCTTTTAGCCGTAATTTCCTCAAATGTGGAGCTTGTCATATGTCTTCTGGAAGGCGTATATGGTCTGTATTTTTTAATACCCATTTTGGTTTACTCCTTTCATTAACTGCTTCACACGCAGCCGTGTGTGTCCTGCTCGGACCATTCCAGGTCCACAGCATCTCATCTTGGGATGTCTGGTATTACATTCCCTCGAAGAATTCGATGTCTTTGCTTTCAGCCGTCAAAGTAACGATGGCTTTTTTTGTTTTAGCAGTCTTACCGGAAGTCATGCCGCGCCTTTTGGTCTTGCCGGCAAGGTTCATAGTGTTGACAGCTTTAACCTTTGTGCCGTCGAACATCTTCTCAACCGCTTCTTTGATTTGAACTTTTGTCGCTTCAGGATGGACAGCAAATGTGTATTTCTTTTCAGCCATTTGTTCCATGCTTTTCTCTGAAATGATTGGTCTCAACAGTACGTCATAGTAATTGATGCTAGCCATTACGCGTACACCTCCTCTATTGCCGAAACAGCTGCTTTTGTAACAACAAACTGATCGTATCTTAAAATATCATATACGCTGATTGAGTTTGTTTGAGCCGTCTTGATGTTCGGCAGGTTTCTAGCAGACAGAACAACGTTTTTGTCGTTCTTGTCAAGCACGACGAGCGCCTTGTCAACTTTCAGGTTTTCAAGGACCTTTGTCATGTTCTTGGTTTTGATTGTATCAAAAGCAAGGTCATCCACGACGATGAACTTGGCATCGTTGACTTTTGTAGTCAGTGCGGACTTCAGTGCCGCTTGCTTTTCTTTTTTGTTCAGCTTGAACGAGTAGTCTCTTGGTTTTGGAGCGAAGACGATACCGCCGCCTGTCCAGTGTGGTGCTCTGATGGAGCCGATACGGGCTCTGCCAGTACCTTTTTGTCTCCAAGGTTTTCTGCCGCCACCTCTTACTTCTGCACGCGTTTTAGCACTTTGAGTACCTTGGCGCTTGTTTGCAAGTTGTTGGACAACTGACATATGCATCAAGTGTGCGTTGACTTCTACACCAAAAACACTATCGTTAAGCTCAATTTCTCCGACTTGTTTACCATCCATGTTGTAAACTGATACTTTAGCCATTATAGTTCCTCCTTCCTGCAGTTTTACGCCTTAACGGCATCTTTGATTGTCACGATTGATTTCTTGGGACCTGGAACTGCGCCTTTTACAAGGATAAGGTTCTTTTCAGCATCCACTTGGACAACCTCAAGGTTTTGTACTGTTACATTGACTGCACCCATGTGTCCTGGCAGTTTTTTGCCTTTGAACACTTTGGAAGGTGATGACGCCTGTCCCATGGAACCTGATGCACGGTGGTATTTGGAACCGTGAGCCATAGGTCCTCTGGATTGGTTGTGGCGTTTGATTGATCCTTGGAATCCTTTACCTTTGGATACACCGGAAATGTCGATAAGGTCTCCAGCAACGAATGTATCAGCTGCTACAATCTGTCCTACTTCGAAGCTTTCCGCATCTTCAAGTCTGAATTCCTTAACATATTTTTTTGCTTCAACACCTGCTTTTGCAAAATGTCCTGCTTCCGGCTTGTTGACTCTGTTTGCCTTCTCGGCAATGAATCCAAGCTGAACTGCGCTGTAACCGTCGTTCTTGACAGTTTTCACTTGTGTTACTTCACAAGGTCCTGCTTGCAGTACAGTAACCGGAACAAGGATGCCGTTATCAGCAAAAACTTGTGTCATACCGATTTTCTTAGCTATGATAGCTTTTTTCATTGTTGCACCTCCTGAAATCTACAGCGGATTACATGTTGTAATCATCCTAGATGGTCTATAGCTATGAAGGAGTTCTTCATTTATATATAAACCTCTACGTGGATATTATTTTACGTCTACTTTGATATCAACTCCGGCAGGGAGTTCAAGACGCATAAGCGCGTCAACTGTTTTGGCTGTCGGCATAAGGATGTCGATGAGCCTTTTGTGTGTTCTTTGTTCGAACTGTTCTCTAGAGTCTTTGTACTTGTGTACCGCTCTCAGAATTGTTACAATCTCTCTCTTCGTTGGAAGTGGTATAGGACCGCTCACTTGAGCACCTGTTTGTTTTGCGGTTTCAACGATTTTGAGTGCTGATTGGTCGATCAATTGATGGTCGTATGCCTTTAAACTGATCCTCATTTTTTGTGCTGCCATAAAAAAAGCCGCCTCCTTTTCGTACATTGTGTACGACAAGTGGTGACTGTACATCTCTCCGTGCGTGTCATAACGCTTCGAGCCTTCATTCATCTGTTCTGTTTCATG
The DNA here is from genome assembly GCA_963677915.2 of Vallitaleaceae bacterium. GTDB lineage: Bacteria > Bacillota > Clostridia > Lachnospirales > Vallitaleaceae. The sequence goes on from CAXXGE010000007.1 coordinate 196,431, forward strand.
ATGAATTCATATATTGTACAGTGATCTTGTCGTCAGTTTCTTGAACATGACATTCGCTCAACAGAAAAACCCGCTTCGTGGAGCCACGTGTGCGGCAACCTCCTGTGTCATCGCTATCTTTGTCACAGCATTACATAGTATACACGATACCAATAGCATTGGCAAGTGTTTTTCTACATTTAAATAAACAACTTTGCACTTTAAAAATCCCAGGCGATTACTCGCCTGGGACTCAAGCATTTCTTGGTTATTATTACTCTACGATTTCAGTAACGGAACCTGAACCAACTGTTCTTCCGCCTTCACGGATGGAGAACTTTTGACCGACTTCCATAGCGATAGGAGCGATCAGTTCGATTGACATCTCAACGTTGTCACCAGGCATGCACATCTCAACGCCGTCTGGAAGTTGGATTACGCCAGTAACGTCAGTTGTTGTGAAGTAGAACTGAGGTCTGTAGTTTCCGAAGAAAGGCGTATGACGTCCACCCTCTTCTTTTTTCAGAACGTATACTTGCGCTTTGAATTTTGTATGTGGAGTGATTGTACCAGGCTTAGCAAGTACTTGACCCCTTTCGATTTCGTCTCTTTGTACACCACGAAGCAGCGCACCGATGTTGTCACCAGCTTGAGCTTCATCAAGAAGTTTACGGAACATCTCAACGCCTGTGCAGACAACTTTACGAGCTTCTTCTTTAAGACCAACGATTTCAACTTCGTCTTGAACGTGAAGAACGCCACGGTCAACTTTACCAGTTGCAACTGTACCACGGCCTGTGATGGAGAATACGTCCTCTATAGGCATCAGGAATGGCTTGTCTGTAGCACGAACCGGCTCAGGAATGTACTCGTCACAAGCAGCCATGAGTTCAAGGATGTTGTCAGCCCAATCGCATGAAGTATCTTCAAGCGCTTTAAGAGCTGATCCACGGATTACAGGAAGGTCATCACCCGGGAAATCGTACTCGGAAAGCAGCTCTCTGATTTCCATTTCAACGAGATCCAGAAGTTCTTCGTCGTCAACCATATCACATTTGTTCATGAAAACAACGATGTGAGTACCGCCAACCTGACGAGTAAGAAGGATATGCTCTCTCGTTTGAGCCATAGGACCGTCAGTTGCAGCAACAACCAGGATGGAACCGTCCATTTGCGCAGCGCCAGTAATCATGTTCTTGACATAGTCGGCGTGGCCTGGGCAGTCAACGTGTGCATAGTGGCGGTTCTCAGTCTCGTACTCAACGTGAGCAGTGGAGATTGTGATACCCCTTTCTCTTTCTTCTGGAGCTTTATCGATGTTATCGAAAGCAATAGCTTCACCAGTTCCAAGTCTTTCATGAAGAACTTTTGTGATAGCAGCAGTCAGAGTTGTTTTACCGTGGTCAACGTGTCCTATTGTACCGATGTTAACGTGGGGTTTCGTTCTTTCGTATTTAGCTTTTGCCATTTGAATTCTTCCTCCTTTGTCTTACTAAAAATTATATTTTATTGGATGTTCATTTGCAAGAAAAAATTGCTTATTCGTCTTGCCCTTTACCGCTGACGATCTTTTCCTGGATACCTTTTGGCAACGGCTCATAGTGATGGAACTGCATGCCGTATGTACCACGTCCCTGTGTTTTGGAACGAAGGTCGGTCGCATAACCAAACATCTCGGACAGCGGAACATATCCTTTAATGAGCTGTGCGCCGCTTCTGGCATCCATGCCTTCAATGCGTCCACGTCTTGAGTTGATGTCACCAATGACGTCTCCCATGTAATCTTCAGGAACTGTAACGTCAACTTTCATGATCGGCTCAAGAAGAACTGCACCGCCTTGTCTCATAGCATCTTTGAACGCCATGGATCCAGCGATTTTGAAGGCCATCTCGGACGAGTCGACATCATGGTAGGAACCGTCATAGCACTCGGCTTTGACGCCGACGACTTCATAGCCAGCCAGCACACCGCTTGCCATAGCTTCCTGAATACCATTGTCAACCGCAGGAATGTATTCCTTAGGAATGGATCCACCAGAAATAGCATTAACGAATTCGTATACTGTTTCGCCGTTGACGTCCATTGGCGAGAAGCGGACTTTACAATGTCCGTACTGACCACGTCCACCAGACTGACGAGCGTATTTTTTATCGACATCGACATTTTTTGTAATTGTTTCTTTGTAAGCAACTTGAGGCTTACCAACGTTCGCTTCTACTTTGAATTCGCGAAGCAGACGGTCAACGATGATCTCGAGGTGAAGCTCACCCATACCAGCGATGATGGTCTGTCCTGTTTCTTCATCCGTGTAAGTTTTGAATGTTGGATCCTCTTCAGCCAGCTTTGCAAGGGCAATACCCATTTTTTCCTGGCCTGCTTTTGTCTTGGGTTCGATGGCAACCTTGATAACAGGCTCCGGGAACACCATGGACTCAAGGATTACCGGATGTTTGTCATCACAAAGCGTATCGCCAGTCGTTGTGACTTTCAGTCCAACAGCAGCAGCGATGTCGCCGGAGTAAACCTTCTCAAGTTCTTCTCTTTTGTTGGCGTGCATCTGAAGAATACGGCCCATACGTTCCTTCTTATTCTTAGTGGAATTGAGGACGTAGGATCCGGAGTTCGTCACACCGGAGTAGACCCTGAAGAAAGCAAGCTTTCCTACGAATGGGTCAGCCATGATCTTGAACGCAAGCGCCGAGAAAGGCTCTTCATCTGAAGAAGGACGTTCAGTCTCTTCTCCGCTGTCAGGATCGACACCTTTGATAGCCGGTACATCTATTGGCGCCGGCAGGTACTCGATGACTGCATCCAGAAGTTTTTGTGCGCCTTTATTCTTGTATGCTGAACCACAAAGCACAGGGATGATTTCTACGTTGATGACCGCTTTTCTCAGAGCCGCTTTGAGGTCCTCTACAGGAATCTCTTCGCCTTCGAGATACATCATCATCATTTCTTCATCCGTTTCTGCAATGGCTTCCACCAAAGCTTCGCGGTATTCAGCAGCTTGATCTGCAAGATCAGCTGGAATTTCCTCTTCAGAAATGTCTTGGCCCAGGTCATCGTTGTAGATGAAAGCTTTCATTTTCATCAGGTCAACCAGGCCTTTGAAGTTGTCTTCAGCACCAATCGGCAACTGAATCGGCACTGCGTTAGCACCGAGGTTTTCTTTCATCATGTCTACAGCGTTGAAGAAATCAGCGCCCATGATGTCCATTTTGTTGACAAACGCCATTCTTGGGACATGGTATTTATCAGCCTGGCGCCATACTGTTTCTGATTGGGGCTCAACGCCGCCTTTCGCACAGAATACGCCAACAGCACTGTCAAGAACACGCAGGGAACGCTCAACCTCGACTGTAAAGTCAACGTGACCCGGTGTATCAATGATATTGATACGGTGGTCCTGCCACTGACAAGTTGTAGCAGCGGAAGTGATTGTGATACCTCTTTCCTGCTCCTGCTCCATCCAGTCCATTGTAGCTGCGCCTTCATGAACCTCACCGATCTTGTGACTTCTACCAGTATAGAACAGAATACGCTCTGTCAAAGTAGTCTTTCCAGCATCGATATGGGCCATGATCCCAATATTGCGCGTTTTCTCTAATGGGAATTCTCTTCCTGCCAAAGTTATTTCCTCCTTTGGTTATTCGATAGACAGCAATCCAACAAATCGGATTACCATCTGTAGTGTGCAAACGCTCTGTTTGCTTCTGCCATCTTGTGCATGTCTTCTTTTTTCTTCACGGCTGCACCATTGTTGTTAAGTGCGTCCATGATTTCGCCGGCAAGACGGTCAACCATTGTCTTCTCACCGCGTTTTCTTGAATAGAGTGTTATCCAGCGAAGCGCCAAAGCCTGGCGTCTGTCAGGTCTAACCTCGATTGGTACTTGGTATGTAGCTCCACCGACACGGCGCGCTTTTACCTCGAGAACCGGCATGATATTCCCCAGAGCTTCCTTGAATGCATCAAGTGCTGGCTTGCCAGTTTTTTCTTCAACTTTTGCGAATGCGCCATAAACGATCTTCTGTGCAGTTCCCTTTTTACCGTCCAACATGATGTTGTTGACCAGTTTGGTAACTACCTTATCGTTATAAAGCGGATCCGGCAACACGTCTCTTTTAGGTGTATGTCCTTTACGTGGCACGTTTCTTCCCTCCTTGAACAGGTAGAATGATAATAATCATAGGTACTCATGTCAGCTTCAGCTGACGATGCTCGTGCTTTCTTATAATATATTAAATCCTGCAACCGACAGGTATATACTAAATACTTGCACTAACCGAAACAACCTCACCTTTGGGGCGAAAGTCGTCCTTTGGTATTACTTTTTCTTTGGTCTCTTTGCTCCGTACTTGGAACGGGCTTGGTTTCTGTTGGCTACGCCAGCAGTATCAAGCGTACCTCTGATGATGTGGTATCTTGTACCTGGCAGGTCTTTGACCCTTCCACCTCTGATAAGAACAACGCTGTGCTCTTGAAGGTTGTGGCCTTCACCTGGAATGTAACCTGTTACCTCGATACCGTTGGTCAGACGTACCCTTGCAATCTTACGAAGTGCAGAGTTCGGCTTCTTAGGTGTCGCTGTTTTAACAGCTGTGCAAACACCACGCTTTTGTGGAGCAGAAATGTTTGTAGCCTTCTTGTGCAGAGTATTGTACCCTTTTTGCAAAGCAGGTGCTGTCGACTTCTTGCTAGCGGATTTTCTTGCATTCCTTACAAGTTGGTTAATAGTTGGCATCCTTTCACCTCCTGGTTTTGGTTTAGTTGTTGACAATTAGTTGCTGCGGTTGCTGTTTTGACTTCAACATTGCAAGCCTGTGCCAGTTCCTCCATAGTCGGTACATGAACAATAGGTACATTCTGCTGCCCGGCTCTGTCAATCACTTTCTGAATCACATGCTTTTGGGCATCATCTGCTATGTACACAAGTTTTACGTTTCCTTTATCTATGGCACGCAAAGTCTGCTTCAAGCCAACGACTTTGGAACTGTCTTTCAATCTGTGCATGGAATCATTCCTTTCGCAACATGCTTCTTAAAGCATATAAAAATGCACACTGATGAATTCTAACACGTGCTTATAATGATGTCAAGCAAATTTCCTTGAATTCGAACTTTCTCAGATAAAGAAAGGGTTTGCCGCCGACATCCGGCTGCAAACCCCAATCAACGGTGTCAACTTTCCTTATTCTTCCAAAAAGATGTCTTCACCCGCTGTCATATCTGATGTTTCGTCAATGTCTTCCTTGATTTCGGATTCGAAAACATCATCCGAGTCATCCTCGAAGAGGCTTTCATCCATATCGAATTCAGATGGCACACCGACTTTTTTGATTTCGACGCTTCTGTAGCGCTTCATACCCGTACCGGCTGGTATGAGCTTTCCTATGATGACATTCTCTTTCAAGCCGATAAGCGGATCCTTTTTGCCCATGATGGCGGCTTCCGTAAGGACTTTTGTCGTTTCCTGGAAGGACGCTGCCGAAAGGAAGGAATTTGTAGCCAAGGAAGCTTTTGTGATACCCAGAAGCACTTGAATGCCTACTGCCTGCTCAAGCCCTGCAGCTTCCATTTCATCGTTAACTCTGTCAAATTCCAGTCTGTCAATCAGGCTGCCCGGAAGGAATTGCGAGTCCCCACTGCTTTCAATGCGGATTTTCTTGAGCATCTGGCGGCAAATGACCTCAACGTGTTTGTCATTGATTTCAACACCCTGAAGGCGGTAGACTCGCTGTACTTCCTGCAGCATGTAATCCTGAACCGGTCTGACCCCTTTGATTTTAAGGATGTCGTGTGGATTGACGCTACCTTCTGTCAGCTCATCACCGGCCTCAACCACGTCGCCTTCCATCACTTTCGTTCTGGAGCCGTATGGAATCAGGTAAGCCTTATTGTCTCCGGATTCAGGATCCGTTATGATCATTTCCCTCTTCTTCTTGGTTTCGTTCATGGAGACTTTTCCGCCAAATTCAGCAATGATGGCAAGACCTTTAGGCTTTCTTGCCTCGAAAAGTTCCTCGACCCTTGGAAGACCTTGGGTTATATCTTCTGCAGTGGCGATACCACCGGTATGGAATGTCCTCATTGTCAACTGTGTACCAGGCTCACCAATGGACTGGGCAGCGATGATACCAACCGCCTCGCCAACCTGAACCGGATTGCCGTTGCCATGTCGGCGCCGTAACATTTCGCACATACACCGATTTCAGATTTACATGTAAGAACCGTACGGATCTTGACTTTCTGAATGCCGGCTTTAACAACTTTCCGTGCCATGACAGGTGAGATCATCGTATCTGCTGGCACAATGACATTACCGGTGTCTGGCTGGACAATCTCATCAATGGACCATCTGCCCGAAATCCTCTCTTCGAGGCTTTCAATAACTTCTTTTCCATCCATGAACGCCTTGACCACCATTTCCTGCAACTTCAGGTCTGTCGCTGCAGCAGTCCGTTTCTCTGATGATGAGGGTCCTGCGAGACGTCAACAAGACGGCGAGTCAGGTAACCGGAGTCGGCTGTACGAAGGGCTGTATCTGCAAGACCCTTCCTGGCACCATGGGCGGAGATAAAGTACTCAAGTACGTCTAGACCTTCACGGAAGTTGGATTTGATTGGTAACTCGATTGTACGGCCTGATGTATCCGCCATCAGACCACGCATACCTGCAAGCTGCTTGATCTGGTTGTCTGATCCACGGGCACCGGAGTGGGCCATCATGTAGATGTTGTTGTAACGGCCAAGGTTGCCGAGAAGTGCTTTTGTAAGCAGATCATCGGCTTTTCTCCATGTTTCGATGACGTTCTGATAGCGTTCTTCTTCTGTCATCATACCGCGCTTGTACTGTTTGACGATACGTTCGATTGTCTCTTCAGCCTCGTCGATGATTTCCTTTTTCTTCTCCGGCACTTCCATATCGGATATGGAAACGGTAATAGCACCGCGGGTCGAATACTTGAATCCAAGTTTTTTGATATCATCCAGAACTTCTGATGTCCTTGTGGATCCATGGACGTTGATGCAGTAGTCCAGTATTTGTTTCAGCTGTTTCTTTCCAACAAGGAAATCGACTTCATAAACGAAGAGGTTTTCCTTTTCTGTTCTGTCTACGAAACCTAAATCCTGCGGAATCGCCTCATTGAAAATGATACGTCCTACGCTGGTTTCGACTATTCTGCTCTCGACGACGCCATCAATTTCAAGTTCCCTGCGGAGCTTGATTCTAGCGTGCAAAGTGATGACATCATTCTCATATGCAAGAATCGCTTCATTCTCGTCCCTGAAATACATGCCTTCGCCCATTTCCCCTTCTTTTTCCAAAGTCAGGTAGTAGGTTCCAAGCACCATATCCTGGGACGGCACACTAACCGGAGCACCATCTGAAGGCTTCAGAAGGTTGTTCGGAGAAAGCAGAAGGAATCTGCACTCTGCTTGGGCTTCGACAGACAGCGGCAGGTGGACGGCCATTTGGTCACCGTCGAAGTCGGCATTGTATGCAGTACATACGAGAGGATGCAGGCGGATCGCCTTACCTTCGACAAGTACAGGTTCGAATGCCTGGATGCCCAGCCTGTGAAGCGTCGGAGCACGGTTAAGCATAACCGGATGCTCTCTGATGACTTCTTCCAGGACGTCCCAGACATCCGTTTCGAGTCTCTCAACCATCTTTTTGGCTGATTTGATATTATGTGCCAATCCGTCTTCCACAAGGCGTTTCATAACAAAAGGCTTGAACAGCTCGATTGCCATTTCTTTCGGAAGGCCGCACTGATAGATTTTAAGTTCAGGTCCGACAACGATAACCGAACGTCCAGAGTAATCAACACGTTTTCCAAGAAGGTTCTGACGGAAACGTCCCTGCTTACCCTTCAGCATATCGGAGAGAGACTTGAGAGGGCGGTTACCCGGTCCAGTAACTGGACGGCCCCTTCTTCCGTTGTCGATCAGCGCATCAACTGCTTCCTGCAGCATACGCTTTTCGTTTCTTACGATAATTTCAGGCGCACCCAGGTCAAGAAGACGCTGAAGCCTGTTGTTCCTGTTGATGACACGCCTGTACAAATCATTCAGGTCGGAAGTAGCGAATCTGCCGCCATCCAGCTGAACCATCGGCCTCAAATCAGGTGGTATGACAGGAACGACGTCCATAATCATCCATTCAGGCTTATTGCCCGAATTCCTGAAAGCTTCAACAACTTCCAGACGCTTGATGACCCTTGCTCTTTTCTGGCCTGACGACTCCTTCTGAAGCTTAGTCAGTTCGACGGATTCCTTTTCCAGGTCGATAGCGCTAAGCAGTTCTCTAACCGCCTCTGCACCCATAGCAGCACGGAACTTGTTGCCGTACTTGTCGTAGGCATCCTGGAATTCCCTTTCTGTAAGAACCTGCTTGTATGTCAGTCCTGTATCGCCCGCATCCAGAACAACATAGGATGCGAAGTAAAGTACCTTTTCAAGTGTTCTTGGAGAAAGGTCCAGAATCAATCCCATACGGCTTGGAATTCCTTTGAAATACCAAATATGGGAGACCGGCGCCGCCAATTCGATGTGACCCATACGTTCACGTCTTACTTTGGACTTTGTGACTTCCACACCACAACGGTCACAAACGACACCTTTATATCTGATTTTCTTGTATTTACCACAGTTACACTCCCAGTCTTTGCTGGGTCCAAAAATCTTCTCACAGAACAAGCCATCCCGTTCTGGTTTAAGCGTTCTATAGTTGATGGTTTCAGGCTTCTTGACCTCTCCCCGCGACCACTCACGGATACGCTCGGGCGATGCCAGTCCAATCTTCATGGCATCAAAGACCAAGGCTTGTTCCATTGGTTCATTAGACATTCGTAGCACTCCTTCCATGCGACAACTTACCAATCTATCGACAGAGATTATTCTTCAAACAGGTCGTCATCCTCTTCATGGATGATGAAGCTGTCTTCCAGTGCAGCATCTTTCGATTCATCGTCCAATGCTTCCTGTGAGTCCTTGTCATCTTCATCGTCAACGCTCACGTTACGGTCCTGGCCGAATACAATATCGTCTCTCTCGAATCCTTCAAGATTGACTGAAACATCTGGGATATCGTCGATATCTTCCTTGATGTCGATTTCCTGGTTGTCGCTGGTCATGATCTTAACATCCAGCGCAAGTGACTGAAGCTCCTTCAGCAGGACCTTGAAGGATTCCGGAATGCCCGGTTCAGGGATATTGTCTCCCTTGATAATCGCTTCATAAGTCTTAACGCGTCCAACGACGTCATCAGACTTGACAGTAAGGATTTCCTGAAGCGTGTAGGCAGCGCCGTATGCCTCAAGAGCCCAAACCTCCATCTCACCGAATCTCTGTCCGCCAAACTGTGCTTTACCGCCAAGTGGCTGTTGAGTGACCAGTGAATATGGGCCTGTTGAACGGGCATGGATCTTGTCGTCAACAAGGTGGTGAAGCTTGAGGTAATGCATATAGCCGACTGTTACCGGGCTATCGAAATATTCACCGGTACGGCCGTCACGTAGCTGTACCTTCCCGTCCCTGGTAATAGGAACATCTTTCCATTCTGCCCTGTGGGCTTTATTGTCATCCAGATACTGCATGAGGCCGTCATTGAGCTGACTTTCCCATTTTGCAGTAAAGGCATCCCACTCTGTATTGACATAATCATTGGCAAGCTCGAGGGTATCCATGATATCCGTCTCATGCGCACCGTCAAATACAGGGGTTGCAATTTTAATTCCAAGCGCTTTGGCAGCAAGGCCAAGGTGGACTTCCAGTACCTGACCGATATTCATACGCGAAGGTACGCCAAGCGGATTCAGTACGATATCGAGAGGTCTGCCGTTTGGCAAATAAGGCATGTCTTCCTGAGGAAGAATCCTTGAGATAACACCTTTGTTACCGTGACGTCCTGCCATCTTGTCACCAACTGAAATCTTTCTCTTCTTGGCGATATAGACACGGACAGACTGGTTGACACCTGGTGAAAGCTCATCGCCGTTCTCCCTTGTAAATACATGGACATCAACGATAATGCCGGCTTCACCGTGTGGCACTCTAAGGGAAGTGTCCCTGACCTCACGTGCTTTTTCACCAAAAATGGCTCTAAGCAGGCGTTCTTCAGCTGTCAGTTCGGTTTCGCCCTTTGGCGTTACTTTACCGACAAGAATGTCTCCGGATCTGACTTCCGCACCGATACGGATAATACCACGCTCATCCAGATCTCTAAGCGCATCTTCCCCTACACCAGGTACATCACGTGTGATTTCTTCCGGTCCGAGTTTTGTGTCGCGGGATTCTGCTTCGTATTCTTCAATATGTATAGATGTGTAGACATCTTCTTTAACAAGGTTTTCACTGAGCAGGATGGCATCCTCGAAATTGTAGCCTTCCCAAGTCATGAATCCAATCAGAGGATTCTTTCCCAGGGCGATTTCACCTTTTTCTGTCGATGGTCCGTCAGCAATGACTTCTCCCGCTTCAACCTTCTGCCCTTTGAATACGATAGGACGCTGGTTGATACAGGTGCCTTGGTTGCTCCTTGTGAACTTCGTGATTCTATATCTGTCTCTTTCGCCGCTGTCCGTCTTGATGACGATTTCGCTGGCGCTGACTCTGTCAATGACGCCGTCTCTTTCAGCCACGATGACAACACCTGAGTCGACAGCTGCTTTACCTTCCATTCCCGTTCCTACAATTGAAGAGTCGGTAATCAGGAGTGGCACTGCCTGACGCTGCATGTTGGATCCCATCAGTGCACGGTTGGCGTCATCGTTCTCAAGGAACGGTATCATCGCTGTCGCAACTGAAAAGACCTGCTTAGGAGAAACGTCCATCAAGTCGATATCGATAGCATCCATCTCGATGATATGCTCACCGTGACGGCCAGTAACGTGTCTATGTATGAAATGGCCATTCTCGTCAAGCGGTTCATTGGCCTGTGCGACACGGAAGTTCCATTCCTCATCCGCTGTCATGTAGACGATTTCGTCCGTAACAATCGGTTCGGCGCCGCTCTTGTCCAGCTTACGGTATGGCGCTTCAATAAAGCCATATTCGTTGATCCTGGCATAGCAGGCAAGCGAGTTGATAAGGCCGATGTTCGGTCCTTCAGGAGTTTCAATCGGACACATACGTCCGTAATGGGAGTCATGGACGTCACGGACTTCAAATCCGGCTCTCTCTCGGGAAAGACCGCCAGGTCCAAGGGCAGAAAGACGACGCTTGTGTGTCAGTTCTGCCAGAGGGTTGGTCTGGTCCATGAACTGGGACAGCTGGGAGCTTCCGAAGAACTCTTTGATTGCAGCAGTCACAGGGCGTATATTGATCAGTGTCTGAGGTGTGATACCTTCAGGATCCTGGATTGTCATTCTTTCCCTGACAACTCTTTCCATTCTTGAAAGACCGATTCTGAATTGGTTCTGCAGCAGCTCTCCAACGGCACGGATACGCCTGTTGCCCAGATGGTCGATATCATCTATAAGGCCGATGCCATATTCAAGATGGATATTATAGTTGATGGAAGCAATGATATCTTCCTTTGTAATATGCTTCGGTACAAGTCTGTGTGCATTCCTTCCGATCTGTTCGATCAGTTCATCGCCTTCGTATTCAGCCATGAGTTCCTGAAGCACAGGGAAATAAACACGCTCAAAAAGATCGTATTTCTTTCTGTCGATATCCACGTATTTCGAAATATCAACAACCATATTAGACAGTACTTTTAATGATTTATCCTCAACAGTTATGAAAACAAAAGGAACAGCCGCATCCTGGATCGCATCTGCCAGTTCAGCAGTAACCACTTCACCAGCACTGCCAAGAATCTCACCAGTATTCTCATCGATAACGTCTTCAGACAGTACGTGACCGACAATACGGAATCTGAAAGAAAGCTTTTTATTGAACTTGTAGCGTCCCACTTTCGCCAAATCGTAACGACGCGGATCGAAAAACATTGTATTCAGCAAGGATTCCGCACTTTCAACTGTTGGCGGCTCACCCGGACGAATACGCTTGTATATTTCAATAAGCCCTTCCTCATAGGATTTGGAGCCGTCTTTTTCAATACTAGCCAGTATTTTTGTATCTTCTCCGAACAATTCCAGTATTGCCGAATCACTGCCAATTCCAAGTGCGCGGATCAGGACAGTAATCGGTACTTTTCTGGTTCTGTCGACGCGTACATGGAATATGTCATTGGAGTCCGTTTCATATTCAAGCCAAGCGCCTCTATTAGGGATGACAGTGGATGAAAAGAGTTTTTTCCCTACCTTGTCGAAATCAACATTGTAGTATATACCAGGCGAACGCACCAATTGGCTAACGATAACCCTCTCTGCACCATTAATTATGAAGGTACCTGTTTCAGTCATCAGTGGAAGGTCGCCCATGAAGATTTCATGTTCACTGATTTCGTCTTTTTCTTTGTTGATCAGTCTTACTTTCACTTTAAGCGGGGCTGCGTATGTCGCATCCCTCTCTTTGCATTCTGCAATTGAATATTTGAGATCCTGATTCAGTGAAAAGTCAACAAATTCAAGAATGAGATTGTCAGCATAATCCTTTATTGGAGAGATATCCCGAAAGACCTCTTTAAGACCTTCTTCTAAAAACCATTCGTATGAGTTTTTCTGAACCTCAATCAAATTCGGCATCTTAAGGACTTCTTTTTCCCGGGAGTAGCTCATTCGTTGGCTTCTTCCAATTTTAACAGGATTGATCCTATTCTTTTCCATGTTTTAGATTCACCCCTTGGCTAGTGATTTGTTGTATACTGGACCTTGGAACCGGGCGCTCAAAGCCCCGGATTTCCGGATATTGCGCGAAGAAAAACGGCTTATTTACAGCTCTTTACCCATTTCGGGGCGTAAAAATCCATATTAACGCATTAACAAATAATATCACATGGTGTCAAGCGTGTCAACGAAAAAAATTGTGCAAAAAAAAGACAGCCTTGCGACTGTCTGTTTTTTGCTGATTACTTAAGAGTGACTTCAGCGCCAACTTCTTCAAGTTTAGTTTTGATCGCTTCAGCTTCTTCTTTTTCAATGCCTTCTTTGACAACGCTTGGAGCACCGTCAACCATTTCTTTTGCTTCTTTAAGTCCAAGACCTGTGATTTCGCGGACAGCCTTGATGACTTTGATCTTTTGAGCGCCAGCGCTTGTAAGCTCAACGTCGAATTCGCTCTTCTCTTCTTCTGCTGCTTCGCCGCCTGCTGCACCTGCTGCTACAACAACGCCTGCTGCTGCAGATACACCAAATTCTTCTTCACAAGCTGTAACAAGCTCGTTCAGTTCCAATACTGTAAGTTCTTTAATAGCATCGATAAGTTCTGCTGTTGTTAATTTTGCCATTGTATGACACCTCCGTAAATAATTATTCTATTCTTCTGTAGTTTCAGTAGTTGTTTCTTCTGCCGCTTCCGCTTCAGGCGCATTGCCTGCTACGTCTGCTGCTGTTGCCGCGCCTGTTTCTTCCGCTTTGTCCGCCAGCGCTTTCACTGTACGTGCGAAAGTAGCGATAGGCGACTTCAAGCTGCCAAGCAACTTGGAAAGCAGTTCTTCTCTTGATGGGATTTCCGCAATATTTTCGATGCCCTTCTCATCATAGAGTACACCTTCGACGACACCTGCCTTGAATTCAAGAGCTTTCATTTCCTTGACGTTCTTCTTGAGAATTCTTGGGCCGATTGTCGGATCTTCGAAACTGATTGCAACCGCACTGGGTCCTGCAAGCTTGTCATTCAGCTGTGCAAAATCAGTTCCTTCAAAAGCGAATTTCATCATGGAGTTCTTAAGAACCTTGTATGTGACGCCCGCTTCTCTCAGTTCCTTACGAAGCCTTGTGTCCTGTTCAACCGACAGTCCTCTGTAGTCTACGAGCACAACGGATGAAGCTCCATCAATCATTCCTTTAATATCATTGATTATGACTTGCTTTTGTTCAACTTTTGGCACTGTTACACCTCCTTGTAGTTTTGGAGTTGATTTTCATTCAACTATAAAACCTCTCTGGCCGGAGACAGAGAGGTTAAGTGCAAATTAAAGACATCGCTTGCGATGTATACCTCGGCAGGTGGTCGAACCGTTACGCCTTGGCGCCTGCTGTCTTCGGACATATTGATTTTTCGTCATTTAGTATAACATCGTTATGATGCAATGTCAACAGAAATGCCTATTAATCTTCTACTTTGACAGGATTGACTTTGACGCCAGGTCCCATAGTGGAAGCAACAGTAACACTTCTGAGGTATTGGCCTTTAGCCGCAGCCGGCTTGGCTTTAATTACTGCACCCATTAAAGTGTGGAAGTTGTCCATCAATTTCTCTGTACCGAAGGAAATTTTTCCGATCGGAACGTGGATGATGTTTGTTTTGTCGAGTCTGTACTCGATTTTACCGGCTTTGATATCGGAAATGGCTTTCGCAACATCCATTGTTACAGTACCGGCTTTCGGGTTAGGCATAAGTCCTTTTGGTCCAAGAACACGACCAAGACGACCAACGACACCCATCATATCAGGTGTGGCAACAACAACGTCGAATTCCATCCATCCGTCATTCTGGATTCTTGGAATGAGTTCTTCTGCGCCTACGAAATCTGCACCATTGGCTTCTGCCTCTGCAGCTTTCTCACCTTTTGCAAACACAAGCACTCTGATTGTTTTACCTGTACCGTGAGGCAAAACAACGGCACCACGTATTTGCTGGTCTGCATGTCTTCCATCAAGACCCATCTTGATATGAGCTTCAACAGTCTCATCAAATTTGGCTTTAGCGTTGTTTACAACAAGATCGATCGCTTCATTCGGATCGTATAGCTTTGTTCTGTCTACCATTTTGGCAGCTTCAATATAATTCTTTCCTCGTTTCATGTTTTACCTCCTTGTGGTATAACGGGAGTCAACCCTCCCACAGCAACCCTTTTAAGGGTATCTATCAGTCTTCTACAACGATGCCCATGCTTCGGGCTGTTCCTGAAATCATAGAGATTGCAGTGTCGATATTCGCTGCATTCAGATCAGGCATTTTAAGTTCTGCAATTTTTTGAACTTCCGCTCTGGAAATAGTAGCAACCTTTGTTTTGTTTGGAACACCGGATCCGGATTCGATTTTGCATGCTTTCTTAAGAAGAACAGCAGCTGGTGGTGTCTTCGTGATGAAGCTGAAGCTTCTATCCTGATAGACTGTGATGACAACCGGGATAATCAAGCCTGCTTGATCAGCTGTCTTCGCATTGAATTCTTTGGTAAATTGCATGATGTTGACACCGTGCTGACCAAGCGCTGGTCCAACTGGTGGAGCCGGAGTAGCTTTGCCGGCAGGAATCTGCAGTTTAATAAATCCTGTAACTTTTTTCGCCATGATAGCGCACCTCCTGAAAAATGTGGTAATTGCGGGGATTTCCCTCCCACATGGCCCTCTTTGCCATAAAATCGGGCCAATTGTTGCCTTAATCTTGTTGTTCGCTTGTTGCCTTTAGATCTTACGCATTTTGGTAAAATCAAGCTCAACCGGTGTCTCCCTGCCGAAAATGGACAGGTTGACAATAACTGTCTGCTTATGCTCGTGGATTTCTTTGACAACGCCGGTGGATCCTTCGAAGGGACCATCCATGACAGCCACGACATCTCCGACAGTCACATCCATCTTGACGACTCTCATATCGATACCCATCGCCTGGATTTCGTTTTCCGTCAGCGGAACGGGCTTTGATCCCGGACCAACGAATCCTGTAACACCACGGGTATTTCGTACAACATACCATGTGTCGTCGTTCATCAGCATCTTAAGCAGGACGTAGCCGGGGAAAAGCTTCTTTTCCACTTCCTTGCGGGTTCCGTTTTTGTCTTCCAGAACCTTGTGCAGCGGAACAGCTACCTCTAAAATCTGATCATGCAGTTTTCGGTTTTCAATCAACATTTCTATGTTAGCTTTTACCTTGTTTTCATACCCTGAATAGGTATGAACAACATACCATTTTGCCTCTGACATAGAACCATCCTTTTTATAGACTTAGTAATTGTACAACGATAAAACTGTAAAACGTATCGATCAGATAAATGACCAACCCAAGAGCCAACGCTACAGATATTACTGTACCGGACTGTTTCATGAGGGTTGAGAAATTCGGCCAGACGATATTCTTGAACTCGCCTTTAATCGCTTTGAAAAAGCTCTTCTTTCTTGTTGCCGTTGCTTCACTCATTGCCTTCACATCCTTTGCTTTATCAGCCAGTACACGTTCCTATTTCGTTTCCTTGTGGTTTGTGTGTTTTCTGCAGAACCTGCAGTATTTCTTGGTTTCCATGCGTTCCGGATGATTCTTCTTCTCTTTTGTCATGTTGTAGTTTCTTTGCTTGCATTCGGTACATTCCAGTGTGATTTTAACTCGCACAACTTCCACCTCCACTTTTGTTTAAGTTAAGAAAAAAAGCACATAAAAAAAAGCCCTACAAATGTGCACATATAAATTTATCACAGGCAGGCGGAAGTGTCAAGACTTTCTTTCGACGGTTGGGTCTTCCGATGGTCAGTAACCTGCGCCTATTGCCAGCACAAGAAAGTATACCTTGTCGGCACCCGCCTTCTGCAGTGCCCGGGCACAGGCATCTACTGTAGCACCCGACGTAAAAATATCATCGACCACAAGGATGTTGCTTTCGGCGACCTGCTCCCGTTTATGCCTGTTTATGATAATAGCTTCCTTTAAGTTGCTTCGCCGCTCTGTGTTGTTCAACCCATGCTGGGGTGATGTCTCCTTGTCCCTTAAAAGTGCATCCTGAATGACAGGCAGTTCCAACAGCTCACCAAGTTCTGCAGCCATCAAACGGCAGTGGTCGAATCCCCGCTCTTTCAATCTGCCGGGGTGAAGGGGCACAGGAACGATTGCATCAATTTCCCATCCAGCTGTCGCTTTATAATAGGCAGCCGCTTCCTTCGCAAATGAAACCGCAAGATCCGGTTTGCCTCTGTACTTGAATCGGTGAATGCTGTCTTTCACCTGTCCAGTGTACAGCCAGACCCCTCTTCCCGATTCGAACTTTCTCTCCAGCCTTGAACAATCATAACAAAGTTCTCCGCTTGTGGAAGGGTGATGTTTGCCGCATTTGATGCATAAGCTGCCTAGAAGGCACAACGCTTCTGAAACCGGAAGGCACTTCGGGCATACCCCTCTGTCGAATCCGTATGGCAGCACCTCATCACAGATAACGCAGCGGTTGGGATAGACAAGCTCCAGCAGTTTCTCTATGAAATTCTTAAACATGCAGATCGAATACGCTCTTGATTTGTTCCTGGAGGGACGTATGCCGTTCCACCTCTTTCTTGTTGTCGATCATCTGCCTCACCACAGCATCGGAGCCGACCAGCACAGCGTAACGCCGGGCCCTGGTTACACCCGTATATAGAAGGTTTCTCGTAAGCAGCATGCTGGGCCCTTTGAATATCGGCATGACGATGACCGGATACTCGCTGCCTTGAGACTTGTGTATGGTTATTGCATAGGCCAGTTCCAGTTCATCCAAATTGTCAAAGCCGTATTCCACTACTTTGTCATCATCAAACTGGACGGTCACCTTTTCAGAATACTTGTTTATCTCAACGATCCTGCCCATGTCGCCGTTGAAAACACCCAAGCCCTCGTCCACAACGAATTTGTAGCCGCTGACTACTTTCCACTGGATATTGTAGTTGTTCCTGATTTGCATGACCTTGTCGCCTTCCCGGTAAATCCTATCCCGGTATAGCTTTTCAACCTTCTTGTTGTCTGCCGGATTCAAGGCTTTCTGAAGCACGATGTTCAGGTTTTCAACCCCCAGAAGCCCTTTTCTGGTCGGCGTCAGTACCTGTATGCCGTCCCTTGCGTCCAGTTTCGCAAACTTGGGGAGCCTTGTTTCTATCAGTGTAAGCAATTCGGCCATAATGTCTTCTGGTCTGTTTCTTCCAATAAAAAAGAAATCCTTTTTGTTGGATGCCAGGTCAAAAGCCTCGCCTGTATTGATTTTATGTGCATTGACGACGATATCGCTTTCCCTGGCCTGCCTGAATATTGTTTCCAGTTTTACTGTATTGATGTTTCCAGAATGGATCATATCTTTCAGTACGTTCCCCGGTCCGACGGATGGAAGCTGGTCCTTGTCCCCTACGAATATAACCTGCGTGCCGGGTACGATCGCTTTGAGAAGATGGTAAAGCAGGACGATATCCAGCATAGACGTCTCATCGATAATGACAACATCGGCTTCAAGCGGGAATTCTTCATTCCTCTCGAATCGTTGGTTGGCTTCGTCTTTGCCGTAGTTGATTTCAAGAAGCCTGTGAATCGTTTTCGCCTGTCTTCCTGTCGTTTCCGTCATGCGTTTGGCCGCCCTGCCAGTCGGTGCTGCAAGCAGGACAATGCGGTCATTTTCTTCCATCAGCTCGATGATGGCATTGATTGTCGTCGTCTTGCCCGTTCCGGGGCCCCCTGTGATTATGAGGACGCCGGCACTCATGGCTTCGTCGATGGCCATTACCTGGTTCGCATCAAAGTCGATGCCGGTTTTCTTTTCCAACGCTTCAATGGTATGGTCGTCGACTGAATGGTCAAGCCCTCTTGCATGGTCCAGTTCATAGAGCTTGGCTGCAGCGTATTGCTCCATCTGGTGGAAGAGTGTCAGGTACACGCGTTCCTGGTCTTGACGCCTGTCCACGATGATGCTCCCCTTGATCTGCAGTTCCAGCAGGGAGTTTTCAAGTTCCAGGACCGGCAGCATCAGCAGATCGTATGCCCGTGGTATAAGATCCTCCTTCAGCATATAGGTATGGCCGTCCGTTGCCTGCTTTTTCAAGATATGAAGGATAGCAGCCATCATTCTGTGTTCTGATTGCGGGTCGAATCCCATTTTTTCGGCTATGGCATCTGCAATCCTGAAGGAAATGCCCTGGATGTCTTCAGCCAGTCGATAAGGATTGCTTTTTACGATTTCGAAAGTCTTGTCTTTGTAGAAGTTGAAGATTTTAAGGGCATAGGTCAGTGACAGGCCATATTCCTGAAGGAAAATGACGCCTTGCCGAAGTGCTCTTTGTTCATAGAACCTGGTGGCGATTTCCTGGGCTTTCCTGGTACTGATTCCTTTGACTTCGGCCAGCCTTTCAGGTTCCGATTCAATAATATAGAATGTCTGCATATCGAACTTGGCAACAATTTTACCCGCCATGACAGGACCGATGCCTTTGATCGCACCGGAACCGAGATACCGTTCCATGGCAGATTTTTCAGTCGGAATGTCCGTTTCGATATATGTGACCTGAAGCTGCTTGCCGTAGATCGGATGGGAGATGAAGTCGCCTTCCGCGCGGATCAGCTCTCCGACAGACACGCCAAACATATTGCCGACCACCGTCATCTCCCTGCCGTCGGCAGAAACGCTTATAACGCTGTAACCGTTGTCTTCATTCCTGTATATGATGTCTTCTACAATACCTTCGATTTTTTCCATAATAATAGGGGACAGCCCCGATACCGGTCTGTCCCCGAGCCCCCTTTATAGCGCCGCTTTCAATATGTCGACTTTATCAGTTTTTTCCCATGGCAGATGGATGTCCGTTCTTCCGAAATGTCCATAGGCTGCTGTTTGTCGGTATATCGGCTTTCTCAGGTCAAGATCACGGATGATAGCCGCTGGCCTGAGGTCAAAATTTTCTTTGATGATTTCTGTGATTCTTTCGTCAGATACGATACCTGTACCTTCCGTGTTGACATATATGGAAATCGGATGGGCGACACCTATCGCATAAGCCAGTTCGATTTCACAGCGCTTAGCAATGCCAGCCGCCACTATGTTCTTAGCGACATAGCGGGCTGCATAGGCTGCCGAGCGGTCCACCTTCGTTGGATCTTTGCCGGAGAATGCACCCCCGCCATGGCTGGCATAGCCGCCATACGTGTCAACGATGATCTTTCTGCCTGTCAGTCCTGCATCCCCTTGAGGGCCGCCGACAACGAATCTTCCAGTCGGGTTGATGTAGTACTTTGTATCAATCAGCAGTTCTTTCGGTATGACCGCTTTGACGACATGCTCTATGATATCTTCTTCAATCTGCTCATGACTGACGAACTCATCATGCTGGCTTGATACGACCACTGTATCGACACGCACCGGCACGTCATCCACATATTCCACTGTGACCTGTGCTTTTCCATCCGGTCTCAGATAGGAAAGCACGTCATCCTTCCTCACTTGGGAAAGGCGCCTTGTCAAACGGTGGGCCAGCGCAATCGGCAGCGGCATCAGCTCTTCCGTTTCATCGCACGCAAAACCGATCATCATACCCTGGTCACCGGCGCCAACCAGATCCAGTTCATCCAGGTCACCCATTTTGTGCTCCAGCGCTTCGTCGACACCCATCGCAATGTCTTTGGACTGCTCATCCAGCGTTGTCAACACCGCACAGGTCTCATAGTCGAAGCCGTATTTGGCTCTTGTATAGCCGATTTCTTCCACAGTTTTCCTTACTATTTTAGGGATATCCACATAACAGTCCGTGGTGATTTCTCCCATTACAACAACCATACCGGTCGTAACAGCAGTCTCGCAGGCTACACGCGCATCCGGATCATGCTCTAGAATCGCATCCAGTACTGAATCTGAAATCTGGTCACAGATTTTATCAGGATGTCCTTCAGTTACCGATTCTGAAGTAAACAGTCTTTTTGACATCTATTTTCCTCCTAATGTAAATGTTAAAACTCCTTGGGCTACAAGCATTATTATGCAGCCGCAAACGACCGCTCCGGCCATAATTGTGAGGAGTGATTTCCTGAAGTCGAGCTTTAGCAGCGCCGCCACGAAAGATCCTGTCCACACACCAGTCATCGGCAGCGGGAATGCGACAAACGCAAACAGCCCCAACAGTTCGTATTTAACAATGTTTTTACCTCTTTTCATCGCACTATGTTCATACCAGTCGGCGATTTTCTTCAAATGCTCGAACCGCCGCATCCATTCAATCACTTTTGGAACAAACAGCAATATGAAAGGTGCCGGGACCAGCGCGCCCACCCATGTGTAGATAAACGCTTCGATCCAGTTCATGTCAAAAGAAAGCGCCAAAGGGATTGCCGCCTTCTGCTCCAACACCGGCAAGGCAGACATGGCAACAATGAGGATTATTTGCTTAAGCTGATTCATACTCTGTCCTTTCCATAGGCTGTAAAAGTATCGTATTTCGAAAAAACATTATATCACACTATTCTGCACGTGTCAGCAAAATACTGTGTGCGACACCTCTCTCTTCGCCTCCAGACGGCACATTGGCCACTTTCCCGCCAAGCACCAAAGTTGAAGACGCGCCTCCGTCGAGAAATGCCGCATCTGTACATCCGGCGTCCAGCATCAGCTGTGCAGCCTGCAGGCCTGTGATGCCTTCGCTGATGCCGGGATTCCTTCCATCCACCACAACCAGCACCAACTCGCCGTTTCTGTTGACACCAGCCAGTGTTCGCGGCGCGAGGGCATTCGTGGGCCCGATATAGGATTCGTAAGGCTTCAACGCTATCACGCCATCTTTCAGCAGCCAGCCTCCCGTTTGGAATGCCTCGTCTATGTCAAAGGGTGCATCCGCATAGTAGGATTGCCAGATGCACGGATCACCCACCGAAACCGATGCCCTGCTTTTCCCCACCGTTGTCAGGATGTAGTCGTAACCATCGAGCATCACAGGCTTGTCCGTCCGGGTGATATCCTTCAGCCGGCCGTCTTTGATACAGTAATTGATGCAGTATCTTCTGACTCTTGTCGACTTCCCATATTCCTGCGTAAACAGCACCGTTTGCCCGTCATACACTGCGTCATTGACAGCTGAGACTTTCATCTTGACGCCGCCAACTATGACTTCCGAGGACACCTCCAGCTCGCCTATTGCCACCTCTCCATTTGTTGACACCATGACCGACGGAGCACCGATGTCCCGAGTCGAAATGGGCTTTCCGTCGACGATCATGATACCCGCAGGGCTCCCCAGATAGTTGTAGAACATACCGTTGACAGCCACATCGGCATCATAACGTCCAGCCATTGACGATACCCCCTCTATTCCATAAAACAAATCGAAGGAGAGGGCCTGCTGCAGGACGACTTTACCGGACCGGAGGTCGGCTTCAATGGTATAGACCGTTTCGGGACGTCCGCCTATGAAATTCTGTTCTTTCCTATAACCAAGGCCGGATGCAAGCGACGGTGCCGCCAGCGCCAGCGCCAGTGCAAGTGCTATTATTTTGACCACTGGTCTGCCTCCTTTCCCGTGTGCAACACTCGAGAACGGCACACTCACAACAAAACCCTCCTGTAAACAGGAGGGCTCGATAATGTCTAAAATCTTAAAAGCTTGGTTTGCGACAGGTACTCAACATATTTTCCAGTACCGACCGCCACACATGTCAGTGCATCATCAGCCATAATCACGTTGATACCGGTTTTGCTTTCAATCAACTGGTCCAGACCCTGCAGCATGCTGCCGCCGCCTGTAAGGACAATGCCTCTGTCAGCAATATCGGAAGCAAGTTCCGGCGGCGTCTTCTCAAGTACACTGTGCACCGCTTCCACAATGTTGGCAGTCGATTCGCGCAAAGCCTCTTCCGTTTCGTCCGATGTAATCGTAATCGTTTTTGGAAGCCCCGTGATAAGGTTTCTGCCTCTGATGTCCATCTGCAGAACCTCAGGCCTCTTGAAAGCAGTACCTATCTGGATCTTGATTTCCTCAGCGGTACGCTCACCAATCAGCAGGTTGTGTTTCTTCCTCATATAGCGGACGATTGCTTCATCGAACACATCACCAGCGACTTTGATGGATGAGCTGACAACCGTTCCCCCAAGGGAAATGACGGCAATGTCAGCCGTTCCTCCGCCGATGTCGACGACCATGCTGCCGCACGCTTTAGAGATATCGATGCCTGCTCCAATTGCCGCAGCAATAGGTTCTTCAATGATACGAACCTGTCTTGCACCAGCCTGGTACGTAGCATCTTCAACCGCTCTTTTTTCCACCTCTGTAACGCCGCTCGGTACGCAAACTGTAATGCGTGGCTTTCTCAGCCTGCGCCCTACCGCCTTGCTGATAAAGTACTTCAGCATCTTTTCAGTCACAGTGTAGTCGGAGATGACCCCCTGCCTTAATGGCCTAACTGCTATGATGTTGCCGGGTGTACGCCCAAGCATCGTTCTGGCTTCGTTGCCGACAGCCAGAATCTTGTTGCTGTCCCTGTCAAAAGCGACAACTGAAGGCTCTCTGAGAACGACGCCTTTTCCTTTAATATATACGAGTACATTGGCTGTACCCAAATCTATGCCGATATCTGTTCCAAACATTTGTGTTCCCCTTCCGTTACTAATAGACAATTACTAAAGCATATTATACCCAACATAACGGAAAATGGAAAGAGTTTTATCAGCTTTTCAATTCCACATGCGTCTTTTTAAGATGCCATATTTCCGTTGCATATTCCTCGATTGTCCTATCCGAGGAAAACTTGCCGGCGTTGGCAGAATTGCTCATCGCCATGCGAGCCCACTTGCTCTGGTTTCTGTATGCCAGATCGACTTTCTTCTGCGTTTCAGCATAAGCATCGAAATCCTTAAGGATGAAGTACTGGTCAGCAGGTTCGCCGCCGCCGTTAAGCAGGGAGTCATAGATGACCCTGAAAAGATCCGGATTGTCATGGGAATAGAAACCGTTGATCAGCTGGGTCACGATACGTCTGACATTCTGGTTGCTGTTGTAGATATCCCAAGGATCATAGGTTCTGTTGTGCTGAAGCTCGATGACCTCATCGGATGTCAAACCAAAGATAAAGTTGTTCTGCTCACCGGCCTCTTCAATAATCTCAATATTCGCGCCATCCATCGTACCAATCGTCACTGCACCGTTAAGCATGAATTTCATGTTTCCGGTACCGGATGCTTCCTTACTGGCTGTAGAAATCTGTTCACTGACATCCGCCGCTGCAAAGAGCAGTTCCGCGTTTGAAACATTGTAGTTTTCAATAAATACGACTTTGATCTTGTTGTTGATGTTCAAATCATTGTTGATGACATTGGCCACGTTGTTGATCAGCTTGATGATGAGCTTGGCCCTGTCATATCCCGGCGCAGCCTTGGCACCGAAAATGAAGGTTCTTGGAATCATATCGATATCCGGGTTTTCACGCAGTTCATTATAGAGGTGCATGACATGAAGGATATTCATCAGCTGGCGCTTGTATTCGTGCAGCCTCTTGACCTGAATATCAAAGATGGATCTCGGGTCGATAACGATGCCGTTATGCTTCTTGACGTACTCAGCCACCCTGACTTTGTTTTCGTATTTGATATGCATAAACTCTTTTTGTGCCTTCGCATCATCGACATAAGACTCGAGCTGCTTGATTTTCGAAAGGTCCGTTGCCCATTCATCGCCGATTTTGTTGGTAATCCAGTTGGCAAGCTTTGGATTGCCGTGCATCAGAAAACGTCTTTGTGTGATACCGTTGGTCTTGTTGTTGAACTTTTTCGGATAGAACTCATAGAAGTCCTTAAGCTCCTCATTTTTCAATATTTCCGTATGGAGACGGGCAACACCGTTGACCGAGTAGCTTCCTACTATGCAGAGCCATGCCATTCTGACCTGCCCATCCGCTACGATAGCCATGCGCCTGATTCTGTCGTTGTCATGACCGAACTTATCGATCAGGGCGACGCAGAAACGTCGGTTGATTTCTTCAACAATCTGGTAGATACGTGGCAGAAGTCTGCTGAAAAGTTCAATTGGCCATTTTTCAAGCGCCTCGGACATGATCGTATGGTTGGTATATGCACATGTCCGTGACACGATGGCCCATGCTTCAGGCCACTCAAGACCTTCATCATCCAGGAGGACACGCATCAGTTCCGGTATTGAAAGTGATGGATGCGTATCGTTGATATGGAAAATGACTTTTTCAGGCAGCTGACGGATGTCATCATGACGCTGTTTGAATTTGCGGACTACCTGCTGAACCGTAGCGGAAATGAAGAAATACTGCTGCTTAAGTCTAAGTTCCTTGCCCTTGTAATGGTTGTCGTTCGGGTACAGCACTTCAACAATTGTGTTCGCCAAGTTCTGCTGCTCTGCCGCTTTATGGTAGTCGCCTCTGTCAAAGGATTCCAGGTCAAAGCTCTGGATCGCTTCCGCATCCCAAATCCGAAGCGTATTGACAGAGAAATTGTTGTAGCCGATTATCGGCACATCATACGGTACCGCACGGACCGACTGGTAGTTTTCATGGACGTAATGTTCCTTTCCGTCCTCTTCCTTCTCGACCCGTACATTGCCGCCGAATTTGATTTCAACGCCGTATTCGGGACGTCTGATTTCAAACGGGTT
The DNA here is from genome assembly GCA_963677915.2 of Vallitaleaceae bacterium. Taxonomy (GTDB): domain Bacteria; phylum Bacillota; class Clostridia; order Lachnospirales; family Vallitaleaceae. The sequence continues at coordinate 221,794 of CAXXGE010000007.1, forward strand.
GCCGTTCTTCAGCCATTCGTCAGGCTTTTCAACCTGATAGCCATCTATGATTCTCTGTTCGAAAATGCCATGTCTGTATCGTATACCACAACCGTAAGCCGGGTACTCGAGTGTCGCCAGGGAATCCAAAAAGCATGCTGCCAGCCTTCCAAGGCCGCCATTGCCCAGACCCGCATCCGGCTCCTGGTCCTCGATGACGTTAAGGTCCACGCCAAGTTCCTGAAGCACTTCACGTACCATATCGTTCACTTTGAGGTTGATCATATTATTGCCGAGGGCACGCCCCATAAGAAACTCCATTGAAAGGTAATAGACCGTTTTCGCGTCATCCTTTTCATAAGTTTTGTGCGTATCCATCCATTGGTCGACGATGATATCTCTGACCGAGTATGCTACAGCCTGAAATATCTCAAGCTCAGTCGCTTCGTCAAATGTCTTTCTGAAAAGGTTTTTGATGTTTTCAAGAATGCTGTTTTTCAAATTCTCTTTGCTCGCTGTAAGTCTATTCATCGTTCTCTCCTTTGCTTTAATCAGATATATTCTTCATTATAGCACGTAGGGCTTCCCAAACCCAACGGTAATATTTCATTTATGCTTTTACAAGACCCAGATCCAGATCTTCCGTATTGATCTTCCAGTTTTTGGCAAATGCACCTTCCGGAATGCCTTCGGCCACATCGATGCCAAGTGTCTCGCTGGCAATGAAATCTTTGTGCCTGCCAATGACTTCCGCAAGCTTCTCATTGTTTGCAAAGTAGATGCGGATGGAATCTGTCACTTCATAATCGGCTTCCTTGCGCATCGACTGGATTTTACTGATGATTTCACGGACAAAGCCTTCTTCAACCAGCTCGTCGTTGAGCACTGTATCGATAACGACAGTGACTCCTTGGTCCGAATCCGATTCGAAGCCCTCCATCTTGGCCGACTCTATCAGAAGATCCTCTTCTGCCAGTTCCACGAGTCCGTCGGCAAAATCAAAAGTCAGGCCGCCGCTGCTTTTCAGCTCAGCCATGGCTTTGTTGCCGTCCACTTCCGCAAGGGCTGTTCTGATCTGATTCAGCTGCTTGCCGTACTTCGGACCGACAGTACGAAGCTGCGGCTTGAAGCTGTAGGTCGTGAAGGCACTCATATCATCCGCTTTAACGACTTCCTTGACATTGAGCTCTTCCTTGACGATATCCAGATAAGCCTCGTCCAGATCCACTTCGGACTTCACAAACATCTTAGCCAGCGGCTGTCTGTTTTTGATGTTCGCTGCATTTCGGCACGCACGGCCGGATACCACCACTTTGAGAACGACATCCATCTGGCTCTCGATGTCCTCATTGATCCAGGCATCATTGACCTCGGGATAATCGCAAAGGTGGACACTTGGCAAGGCCTCCGGATTCGTATTGACAACAAGGTTTCTGTAAATATCTTCCGCCATGAACGGTATGAATGGAGCGGAGGCTTTGGCAAGTGTTGTCAAAGCGGTATACAGTGTCATATACGCATTGATTTTTTCCTGCGGCATGTCTTTCAGCCAGAAACGCTCCCTGCTTCTCCTTACATACCAGTTGCTCATGTCATCGACAAAATCATTGAGCGCCCTTGTACTCTCTGTAATACGATAGTTCGCGAGGTTGCTGTCGACTGTTTTCACGAGTGTGTTCAGCTTGGACAGCAGCCACTTGTCCATAAGGCCAAGCGCTTCATAGTCCAGTCTGTACTTTGTCGGATCGAATGCATCGATATTGGCATAAAGAACATAGAACGCATAGGTGTTCCACAGCGTTCCCATGAATTTCCTCTGCCCTTCAACAACGGCATCGTTATGGAAACGGTTGGGCAGCCAAGGTGCGCTGTTGTTGTAGAAATACCACCTGATAGCATCCGCTCCAAAGCGTTCAAGCGCTTCGAATGGATCGACGGCATTCCCTTTGGATTTGGACATCTTTTGTCCATTCTCATCCTGCACGTGACCCAGAACGATAACGTTCTTATATGCCGGCTCATCAAAGATCAGCGTGGATATCGCCAGCAGGGAATAGAACCAGCCTCTTGTCTGGTCTACAGCTTCAGAAATGAAGTCTGCAGGATAGTTCTCTTCAAATATTTCCTTATTCTCGAACGGATAGTGCCATTGCGCAAATGGCATCGCACCCGAATCAAACCAGCAGTCGATAACCGGTGTGACACGTTTCATAATCCCGTCGCTGCAGACAGGACACTTCATGGTCACTTCGTCGATAAACGGCCTGTGGAGTTCGATATCGTCAGGACAGTTGTCGCTCATTTCCTTAAGTTCTGCAATGCTGCCGATGGCATGACGGTGTCCGCATTCGCACTCCCAGATGTTCAGCGGTGTTCCCCAGTACCTGTCACGGCTGAGACCCCAGTCCTGAACATTCTCAAGCCAGTCACCGAACCGCTTCTTGCCAATCGCTTCAGGCAGCCAGTTGATCTTCTTGTTGTTCTCGATCAATTGCTCCTTGACCGACGACATCTCTATGAACCAGGTATCTTTTGCATAGTAAAGCAGCGGTGTATCGCATCGCCAGCAGTGAGGATAAGAGTGTTCGTAGCCATGGGTCGAGAAAAGTTTTCCCTGCTCGTCCAGATACTTGATTATTTCCGGGTCGACCTCCTTGACGAAACGTCCCTGCCAAAGTCCAACTTCAGGCTTGAACTCACCTTTTTCATCCACAAGCTGAACAAAAGGAAGTTCATAGCGGCGTCCTACCTGTGCATCGTCTTCACCGAATGCCGGCGCAATGTGGACGATTCCAGTACCGTCGGACAGGGTGACAAAGTCCGCACATGTAACGTAGTGGGACTTTTCTTCTATTTTTTCAAAGTCGAAAAGAGGCTCATAGTGTACATATTCCAGGTCTTTGCCTGTAAAGCGCTCAACGACTTCCGCGTTTTCTCCGACCACTTTCTCAAGCAGGCCTTCTGCAAGGATGAAGTAGTCGTCTCCCACTTTTGTCTTTACATAGGATTCGCGCGGATTGACTGCAAGCGCAACATTGGATGGCAGCGTCCAAGGCGTCGTCGTCCAGGCAAGGAAATAGACATTGTCCTCATCCTTGAGTCTGAACTTCGCTATGATCGTTTCATCTTCCACATCCTTGTATCCCTGCGCCACCTCATGGGATGACAGCGGTGTACCGCAGCGTGCGCAGTAAGGTACAATTTTATGACCTTTATAGAGAAGGCCTTTTTCCCATATTGTCTTGAGCGCCCACCAGACCGATTCGATGTATTCGTTGTGGTAAGTGACATAGGGATCGTCCATGTCGGCCCAGAAACCGACTGTTCCCGAAAATTCTTCCCACATGCCTTTGTATTTCCAGACGCTCTCCTTGCATTTCTCAATGAACGGTTCGAGTCCGTATGCTTCAATCTGGTCTTTGCCGTCGATTCCAAGAAGTTTTTCAACCTCCAGCTCGACAGGAAGCCCGTGCGTATCCCATCCTGCCTTCCTGATGACCTTGTAGCCTTTCATCGTACGGTATCTAGGGATCAAGTCCTTGATTACCCGGGTCAGAACGTGACCGATATGGGGTTTGCCGTTCGCTGTAGGCGGCCCGTCATAAAAAGTATAGGTCGGCCCGTCTTTTCTCAGTTCGATGCTTTTTCTGAAGACATCGTTCTCATTCCAAAAATCCAGTATTTTATGTTCACGTTGAACAAAGTTCAAATCAGTTGATACCTTATCGTACACTGTCGCTTCCTCCTATGACCTAAAGTTCGTTAATGTTAAATTATACCTAGATTGACCTGTTTTGTAAAGGTTTCTGTGGGGCTTGAATTCCCATTCCTTCATATTGTATAATGAAATTGGTTGTGCAAACGGTTTACCCGTGCGCTGCACCGGACCGAACCGCACCGAAATCTTATGTATTTCTAAGGAGGCCGTATTATGGCGCAAGATCCTGTACAAAGCAAACAATATACCAACCGCAAAGCCGGCATACTCATTCATCCGACATCATTTCCTGGTCCGTATGGTATTGGCGACCTGGGTCCATCCGCATACAGATTCATCGACTTTCTGAAAAAGGCCGGCCAGAAAGTATGGCAGGTACTCCCCATTGGCCCTACCGGCTATGGCGATTCCCCATACCAGTCCTTCTCTTCATTCGCAGGACAGCCGCTTTTCATCAGTCCTGAATTATTGGACCGGAAAGGCCTGCTGCACAGTACAGACCTGGCCGACACACCCGATTGGGACCCGAAAAGAATCGATTACGGGTGGGTCATCAACTACAAGACCGGCCTTCTCAAGAAAGCCTATGCCAATTTCAAAAACAGCGAAGACAAAACCCTCAAGGCAACGTACGACAACTTCTGCAGTGAGCAAAAGCACTGGCTGGACGATTATGCCCTGTTTATGGCTGCAAAAGACGCACACGAAGGCAATGTTTGGACCAGATGGGCCAAGGACATCGCTTTCCCCACAGCCGCTTCGAAGCAAGACTGGAACAGGAAACTCGCCGACAAAACCGGCTACTACAAGTTTCTTCAAATGCTCTTCTATGAGCAGTGGCTCTCCCTCAAGGAATACGCCAACGAAGCCGGCATTGAAATCATCGGTGATACGCCCATATTCGTAGCCTTCGACTCTGCCGATGTCTGGGGCAACAAAGATCTCTTCTATCTGGATACTGCCGGACATCCGACCATCGTCGCCGGTGTACCTCCCGATTACTTCAGCGCGACCGGACAGCTTTGGGGCAATCCGCTCTACGATTGGGACAAACACAAGGCAACCGGATACGCATGGTGGATCGAAAAGATCCGCCACACTATCAAGCTTGTAGACCTGCTGCGAATCGATCACTTTAGAGGTTTTGAAGCATACTGGGCTGTTCCCGCCGGCGCCGATACTGCCATAGACGGCGAATGGCTCCCAGGCCCTTACAAGGACCTGTTCTACGCCTTCGAGGCTGCCCTAGGCAAGGATCTCCCAATCATTGCCGAAGACCTTGGCGTCATCACACCGGAGGTCGAAGATCTCAGGGACAGCTTCCACCTGCCGGGCATGAAGATTCTTCAGTTCGCTTTTGAAACACTTAAGGAAAACGACTTTCTGCCGCACCACTATGTCAAGAGTTCCGTCTGCTATACCGGCACACATGACAACGACACCACGCTGGGCTGGTACAGATCCGTCGGAGAGGCCAGCAGGGACAAGGTGCGAAGATACATGAATACCGACGCTCATGATGTAGTTTGGGACTTTATACGCACTTGCTACGGCTCTGTCTCCGACACCGCCGTCATACCGATGCAGGACCTGTTCTCTCTTGACAGCAGTGCAAGGATGAACACACCCGGTGTCGCTGCCGGCAACTGGCAATGGCGTTATACAGAGGATATGCTGAGCGACCAGCTTGCAGAACGCCTGAAAGCAGTAACCAAACTATACGGAAGATAATACAGAAAGAAAAGGACATTACAATCATGAGACTAGCAGCACTGGTAATATACTCTATTGCCATATTCATCATCAGCATCCCCAAGATGCTTTTCCTGCAAATCAGGAATGACAAGCACCACAAGAAGGTTAGGACCGTCGCCTATGCTTTTCAGCGTCAACGCGGCATCCACTTCCTGAAGTTTACAGGCGCTTCCTATATCGCCAGCGGGCTTGAGAACATCCGACAGGACAGGGCGGTGCTTTTTGTAAGCAACCACCTGAGCCAGTTCGATATTCCCCTGTTGGTGAAGTACATAGATGAACCCGTTGGGTTCATTGCTAAAAAAGAACTGGCAAAAATTCCCCTCCTGAAGCAGTGGATGTCCCTACAGGGTTGCCTGTTCCTCGATAGGAAGCATGCACGGAAGGCCTTGCAGACAATCCTTGAAGGCATCAATCTGATGAAGAACGGCGAATCCATGGTCATCTTTCCCCAAGGAACCCGCAGCGAAGATGGCGAGTTCCTGGATTTCAAGCAGGGCAGCCTTAAGCTGGCCGAAAAATCAGGCGCTTTGATTGTTCCTGTAGCCATATGCGGTACAGACAAGCTTTTTGAAGCCAATAAAGCATGGAAACTGACACCAGCCACCGTCCATATATCTTTCCTTCCTCCTGTGGACCTTACAGAATGGAGCGACGAAGACAGGCGCCACAGCGCCCGTATAATCCAGACTATGATTGAGGATGAATACAACCGGCTATCCAATCTTTAGCTTGCATTTTCACCGATACATGTTAGAATAATTATAGTTTTATAACAGCTTTCAGGAGGTTACGACAATGGAATGGTGGCAAATACTGATAATAGTGCTCGTAGTGGCAGCAGTCATTTTGGGAGTACTTTATTTTTACGGAAGAAAACTTCAAACCAAAGCAAATGAACAGCAGGCGCTGGTTGACCAGGCCAAAATGACGGCATCGATCCTCGTCATCGACAAAAAGAAGATGAAAATCAAGGATTCCAATCTGCCGAAAATGGTTCAGGACCAGGTGCCCAAGTATCTGAGATGGCGCAAGATGCCGATGGTCAAAGCCAAAGTGGGACCAAAGATTTCCACATTGCTTTGCGACGATAAAGTCTACAAGGAACTGCCGATCAAGAAGATGGTTAAGGTAGATATCGCAGGCATGTATATTGTAGGCATCAAGAGCTATAAAAAATAAGCCGAACTATTCTATAACTGCACTAACAAGGCCGGAGCATTTCGCTCCGGCCTTTTATTGTTCATATTAATTATTTTTCTCTGTGTTTCAGACTGGCGCCAACAAAATTCTTGAACAGCGGATGAACCCTGTTCGGTCTGGATTTGAATTCAGGATGGAACTGGACGCCGACGAACCAAGGATGGTTCTCGATCTCCACCATTTCTACAAGCCTGTCGTCAGGTGATACACCCGATATCTTGAGACCCGCATCGACGATCGTTTCCCTGTACTCGTTGTTGAATTCATAACGGTGCCTGTGCCTTTCATAAATTAGGGCTTCGCCGTAGGCTTCATACGCTCTGCTGCCATCGGCAACTTTACACGGGTAGGCCCCAAGACGCATCGTACCTCCGAGCTCATCGATGTCCTTCTGTTCAGGCATCAGGTCGATGACGGGATATTTGATTTCAGGCTCAAGTTCTGAGCTGTGGGCTTCTTCAAGTCCAACGATATTTCTTGAATATTCAATGACAGCGCACTGCATGCCAAGGCATATGCCGAAGAACGGCACATTTTTCTCCCTTGCATACCTGATGGCGCTTATCTTCCCTTCAATCCCCCTGTCGCCAAAGCCTCCGGGAACAAGGATACCGTCAAGGCCGCCCAGGATGCTTTCAGCGTTGCCGTCGTTGATCTCCTCGGAATTCAGCCACTTGATGTCGATATCGGCACTATGGTAGATACCAGCATGTTCAAGGGATTCGACAATGGATATGTAGGCATCGTGAAGTTCAACGTATTTTCCAACAAGGCCGATGGCAACCTTTTTCTCTCTATGCTTGTCTCTTTCGACAAGTGCAGCCCATGTAGTCAGGTCAGGCTCATGGCATTCAATGTTCATTCTCTTGACGACGATATCCGCAAGCCCTTGGTCTTCAAGCATAAGCGGTATTTCGTAAAGTGAATCCGCATCCAGGTTCTCGATGACACATTCCTTGTCCACATTGCAGAAAAGCGCCATCTTGTCCTTCATATCGTCGGACAGGGGACTTTCCGTCCTGCAAACAAGGATGTCAGGCTGGATACCGATAGAGCGGAGCTCCTTGACGGAGTGCTGGGTCGGTTTCGTCTTCATCTCCTGAGACTTGTTCAGGTATGGAATTAGGGTTACATGGATATACAGTACGTTCTCCCGCCCCACTTCCGACGCCACCTGTCTGATAGCCTCAAGGAACGGCAGACTCTCGATATCGCCGACTGTGCCGCCGATTTCAGTGATGACAATATCCGAATGGACGTTCTTCCCGACGCGATAGACGCGTTCTTTTATTGCATTGGTGATATGCGGAATAACCTGTACGGTTGCACCGAGGAATTCACCTTTTCTTTCCTTGTTCAGAACAGACCAGTACAACCTGCCCGTCGTGACGTTGCTGTATTTGCTTAGGTTCTCATCAACGAAGCGTTCATAGTGCCCAAGGTCAAGATCCGTCTCTGCACCATCTTCTGTGACAAAAACTTCCCCATGCTGATAGGGGCTCATTGTTCCTGGATCAATGTTGATATAGGGGTCAAACTTTTGTATGGTTACCCTCTTGCCCCGTTCTTTGAGCAAGCGTCCCAGCGAAGCTGCTGTAATTCCTTTTCCTAGGCCGGATACGACACCGCCTGTAACAAAAATGTATTTTGTTTGCATATCACACCTCTTTTCAAAATAACTCTTATATTCTATTATCACTTGCTCAACAAGTCAAGAAGAACTTCATAGGCTTTTTCAAGTTGGGTATCTTTGCTCTGCAGGTCTTCCAGCAGCAAGTCGTTCAGGCTTTTCTGCGTCGTATAGTCGCAGACGCCGTACGGGTACAAGCCTTGGTCCGCCTGGAACTGCTTGACCGCATTGTAGGTGCTTCTGTCGTATTGACCGTCTACCGCCCCGACCGAATAGCCGAAGTGTTCCAAGATCCGCTCGGCAACAAGCACGTCATCGCCGAAGTCTGTCAGGTATAGACGTCTGGTCGTATCGATATAATCCGGCAGGTCCACGACCACATCCGGCGTGACACCGACACCGTTTATTTTCAAACCATTCCCGGTAAGGAACTCTTCAGTTGTCAGTTTGATCATCGAACCATCTTCCATCGTAACGATGTTTTGGGCCACACCTTTTCCAAAAGTGGTCTCTCCGACGAGTATGCCCTGGCCCGATTCCTGTATGGCGGCCGCAACGAATTCAGAAGCCGAAGCGGTGCCGCTGTTCACAAGGACGACAAGCTCGAAAGGCGCTTCCCTAAGGTCGCTTTCGAAGTTCAGGACCCGGCCCGCATTGTTCACGAAAGTGACGCCCGGCCCTTCCGGTACAAGCTGATTGATGACCTGGATCCCCGTGTCCACATAGCCCCCGCCATTGTTTCTAAGGTCCAGAATGAGATAGGAAGTCCTTTTTTCCTTCTCATCTTCTATTATGGCTTTTAGTTCGCTGGCTGCAGAGGAAGAAAATGTTTCGAGCAACACATAGCTGGCTGCCGCTTCCGCTTCAACGCTCACCTCTTCCAACACATCTCCAAGGTCACTTGCCTCGACGCTCTTTAGGACAATCGTATCTCTAACCATCAGTATCGTATAGACTGCACCGCCTCTATTGAAGGTAACGGTCACCTCTGTGCCCTCTTCGCCCAGAAGCCTTCTCTGGCAGTCCAGAATGGTAAAACCTTCCGCACTTTCACCGTCGATTTCCACGATGAGATCACCCGGTTCGACGCCACCGCCATCTGCCGGTCCGTCGATGAAGACACGCTCGATCTTGACATAATCACCGGACTGAACAAGCACGACCCCGATACCTACGTAGGTGTTGTTGATTGAATTGAGGAAGCTCTCCGAATCATCTGCTGCGATATACGTCGAGTAGCGGTCCAACTGGCTGAACATGCCAGTCACCGCGGCATTGAACAGTTCTTCCCTTGATACATCTTCCAGATAATAATTGTCGATGTACTCCATGATTGCCTGGAAATCATCCCCATAGGCTTCTGCTGTTTTTTCAGCCTCCGCACCGTATACCGGCATCACCATCAATACGAAACAAAGGGTGGCTGCTATTAGTTTTCTAAGGTGTCCTGTCATGTCTTCGTCCTTTCCTGTGCTATTGCACCGGCCTCACTTCTATTTCTATTTTTGAATCCGTCGTTTCCATCCTGTTGATCTCAAGGGAGTAATCCACTTTGAGATGGATGAAGTCATCGTTTTTCGTCAGTTGAATGTCCTTTGTCTTGAGCATCATGTCAAAGGTACCAAAGGGCGTCTCATAAGGGCTGTAATGGAGTTTTCCTTTTTCGAACATAAGATGGGAGCCTACTGATCCGAAACGGATAATGGATACTGTGTCGCCATCCACTTTTATCGTCGTATTCGTTTCCTGTTCTTCATCCATGATTTGGTCTATATACCGGATATACATTTTTCCGTTTTTCTCGAAGTACTGTCCTGAAGTGGTTATCTCAAGCATATCGCCGTCTTCAAAACCGCTCTGTACACCAGTCACTTTGATCATTACGTCACGCGTCATGATGCCCTCCCTGAATCGCAAGGCGCAGCAGCTTGTCTACCAGTTCTTTGCGTTGAATGCCCTTTTCTTCCCAAAGCATCGGATACATGCTGATGTCGGTAAAGCCCGGCAAGGTGTTGATTTCGTTGAATATAACCTCATTTGTTTTATCATCGAGGAAGAAGTCGACCCGCGACAGGCCCTTGCCCTCAAGTCCTTTGAAGATGACTATCGCCGATTCCCTGATCTGCTTTCTGACCGCATCAGGAAGATCCGTATTGACAATTGTTTTCGAATCGGCATTGTTGTATTTCGCGTCAAAGTCATAGAATTCCTCTGCAGGCAGAATCTCCCCCACACCGGAAGCTTTGATGCTGACATTGCCGAGTACGGCACATTCCAGCTCCCGACCGGTGATCTCTTCTTCTATCAATACTTTTCTGTCGTATTCGAATGCCTTTCTAAGCCCCTCTTTCATTTCATCCGTATTCTTCGCTTTGCTGACACCGATGGAGGATCCGGCATTGCATGGCTTGATGAAAACCGGATAGCCAAAGCTTTCCGTAATCTCCCAGCTGATTGCATCAGTGTCATGGTCCTCACGCAGGGCAAGAAGATAGCGCGCCTGTCTGATTCCCAGCTTTTCAACGATTATTTTGGTGAAATACTTATCCATGGATACAGCGGATGACAGTACGCCGCATCCGACATACGGGATACGCGACAGTTCAAGCATCCCCTGGATTGTGCCGTCTTCCCCATAAGGTCCATGAAGCGCCGGGAAAACAACATCCACATGAATCGCCGTCAGTGTTTCATTGAATATATAAAGACATTGGTCCACCGCGTCCGGGCTCAAAACCGCCTTGGTCCCGTAACCCATCCAGTCCGGTTCAGTAATGGCGTCGATTTCACCTTGATAGTGGAGCCATTGCCCCTCCTTGGTAATCCCCACCGGGTAGATATTGTATTTCTCCTGGTCGATAAGCGATAGGATATTCCTGGCAGATTTCCTTGAAATATCGTGTTCTGTCGATTGACCTCCAAAAAGCACGACCACATTCATTCTATGCATAAATATACGCCTCTTTTCAAATAATGATTTTCTACCTCCACTTTAACGTAAAAGGGGCAGCCTTTCAAGTGGCTGCCCCCATTTGTGTCAGTAATATTATCTTATTTCGATTCCGGATGGTTTCCCAATCCACAGGCTGTCGTTGAACTGTGTGCCCTGGATAAGAATGCCGTCTCCCTTGAAGGTTCCCGGAGATATGATCCTTGCGTAGTAGTAGAGCGGCACCTGGTTTCTCCAGTCACTGCCCTGGTAGAACGTCACTTTCTGTCCTTCCACTTCCCTGAACCAGCCACGGCCCTCATCGATGCCCCAGCTGCTGTATCCGGTAAGAGGGACGATGCCCGAAGGCGCGTAGTCCACGATACGGTAGTAGCTGTCGATAGCCGCATCATCAATGTCCACATCCAGAACGACTTTGACAATGTCTCCGCTTTCAAAATATGTGCCGGTTTTTCCGCTCTGGTAGCTTTCATACACTCTGGTTGCCCGGATGTTCGGATCATTGCTGAACAATGCCACCAGTGGCATCTCCCGTGTCACCGCGAGCATGCCGTCGCCCTCAACACTGATTATCTCCAAAGTATTCAGCATGCTGCTTGGTACGGTTCTCGAATAAGCACCCGATGATGCCGTATCTACAGCCGTTTCCGTGCCGTTGTAGGAATAGACCACCTTCAATGATCCTGCATTGCTGTCTTCAAGGAATGTCCGGATTGTCAGAAGTCTTTCCAGGGATGTGAGTTTCTCCTTGGACGTATGGCTCATCGAGTATTGATAGAAACCGTCGGCCTCATCCATGCCAAGCCGTGCTGTAAGCAGCATGGCCAGCGAGGTCCGCTGAATGGTCTCTTCGCCGTTGTCCCTGCCGATCCTTGCGGTCAGCTCATAGCTCTCCACCTCAGGCGCAATCACTTCGTCATACAGCTTTTTGGCCATATAGCTGTCACCGACTGCTTCATATGCCAGTGCCAGGTAGAGCGTATCCGTGAAACTCCTGTTTTCAACCTGCAGCTGCAGGTTCATTTCGCGGAGCATCGGTTCTCCCAGTCTCGTCAAGCCATATAGGGCGATACTTTTTTCACTGCCGCTGTAGTAGGCATTGGTCAGATAGGCTTTCAGTTTCATGACATCCACAGGATCGTCAACCATGTCAGTGAAAAGCGCTGTCATCGCAAGGTCACTGATACCGTACGGAAGGATTGCCAGTCCGCCGTCAGGCATCATGAATTCCGATATGTCGATCTCTTCGGTTTCAACAGGTTGGCCGAATCTTTCTTCCAGTATGCGTCTTGCAGCCTCTGCAACCGCCTTCTGGTCAAGCCTTCTGCCTTCCCCATAGGACAGGCTGTACAGTGCAGGAAGGTACTGGGCCTGTCCCTTGTCAAGGAATGTAATCGTAGCCATGCCTTCACTGCCCGCTGCCAACCTCAGTCCTTTTACAAGTTCATAAAGCTGGGTCTGCATGGTTTCATGGTAGGTGTCGACAACGAGGATTTTCTCTTCCAGGCCATCCGACAAACCGCTCTCGGCAATCGCCTTCACCGTAATGGTTGCCTGGCCTTTCTCCATCGTCCAAAGCGGAATCAACGTTCTCTCGAATGCTCTTCCTGTGACGGTTGTGCTGAATCCAGCCTCTTCGCTGGTCACCTCATAGGTGACGGTTTCCCCGGCTGTCAGTTCCTGTCCATAAGCCGTGACACCAAGCTGCGGCCTATCGCCTGTCAGATAGGTGGTATTCACTGTCGTATTGATAAAGAACGGCATGCTGACCGGTATCTGGGCAAGGCCCGTTCCTGCTTCGAGGTTTTTGGAAATACCCGCTGCCGTCAGCCGCCAGCTGGTGATGTTGTCAGGCAATGTGAATGTATAGCTGCCTTTACCTTCGCTGTCCAGAGTGACGGTTGCAAAGAGCGCCGTATCCTTGAACTCGCTACGCACCTGCACATCGCCCATGCCTTTCACATTAGAACCCGTCTCCGTTGGTGCCATCGACGAGTCGGCCGCGGCCGATTCTTCCGTCGTGGCCATTTCTGCCATGCCTCTTCCAAAGCCGCTGTAGAACATATTGCTGCCCTGGTTATTGTGGGAGGAACCTGTTTGGAGGATGCCTCCTGAAACCCACTCATAGAGCGATGCGAGGGTATCTACCTGCTGATCCTGCAAGGCGAACAAGGCTTCATCCACAAGGCTCAGGTTGACTCTTGCATCCTTTGCATCTGCTTCAATGTTGATGGTAATCCGCTCACCCGGCCTGTAGCTGTCCTTGTCCGTGGTAAGCTCAAGGTTCATTCTGCGTTCTTCAATATCCATTCTTGCAAACACCGTGCTGCTGAAGACATAGGTCTTGCCGTTGAACGCCACAGACAGCACTTCGATGTTCGGTACATCTTCATCCGCGAAGGTTTTTGTCCAGCTTGGTTTTTGAGTAACCGTCAGCTCCCTTATGCCATTTTGAGCCGCTGCAAACAGATAGCTGTCAGCATTCATATCCCCGATATTTCCCGACCAGCTGAAATTCATCTGTTCTCCCAGATGGTAGCTGTCCTTGTCCGTCCTCAGTTCGAAGAAGTTGCCTTCGCCAGGATAATAACCGTAATCCCTGCCGAAATACCTTTCAAAGGTCATGCTCCTTCCGCTCATGTCTGCCGTATTCAGGACCGCTTCGTAGTAGACGTTCTCCTCTTCAGGCAGGTCGAGGCTGTATGATCCTCTGCCTTCTTCATCGGTTGTAATTCTGAAAGTATCGAACACTGTCTTTTCCAGGTTGTAGCTGTACTGTTTCCTTACTTCCTTATTGATGAAGTCGTAATATTCACCGCTTTCGGTCCTGACCCATTCGTTTCTCATGACTTTGCCTGACAAAGTCCTGTTCACGACAGGCTCAGCCAGATAGTCTTCACCGTCTTCTGCCGTACCGTCGTTCAGCCTGTCAAGTGTAATGCCATGGACGGTCACTTCAACAGCTCCCTTTCCATCTTTCGACTCGGCATCCACCTGCACATCCATGTCGTTGACGAAAATGCGGACATAGTCGTTTCCACTGATCTGGCCGCTTTCAGGCAAGGAAGCATACGCGCTGAACCATCCGTTGACGATGCCCTGGCTTCCGGCTTGATAGGCCGGTACAAAGGTCGCTTCAACACTTCCTTCGGCTCCAGTTGTACCTCGTCCTTCTTTAAACGAAAGGCCGCTGAAATTGTAGTTCACATCCAGTCCAGGTACCGGCGTCCCTTCGAAGAAGGATGTATCGATTGTAAACACAACCGGTTCGTTGACGAAGATGGCTTCCTTGTCCTTTGTCACGGTCATCTCGTAGTCGGGTTTTACATATTTATCCACATTGATGGACTGGCTCGATACGATTCTGTCTCCTATCTTCACATTCATGTTATAATATCCGGGCTCGAGATTCGGCAGCGTGATATTCCCTTCATAGAAGCCATTCTCCACATTTACCGATACCTGGTCCAAAGGCTCCTGAGGAAAATCAAAAGGCATGGATTCATAAAAGAACCAGCTGCCCTGACTCAGCACCACAGTGACCTCATCTATGTTCTCGTTGCTGTAGCGGGGCTTCAGGTAACCGAAGAAGGAAACTGTATCGTCCGGCTGATACAGGCCTCTGTCCGTCAGCATATAACGCCAGTAATCACTGCCGCTTCCGTACAGGCCGTACCGGTAGATCTGCCACCTGGTTGTTACAGCCAACGCTTCGTCCCCACCGCCCGCTAGTTGATAGACTGTAGTCAAAGCTTCGTCTTCGTTTTCCTGTTTCCCGATCATTGCAATGCCTCTGTCGTCAGACACCGCGGCCTTCATGCCCTTTGATTCAACGCTGGCTCCACTGACCGGATTGCCGCTTCCAAGGTCATGAATCCAGAAATAGGCAGATGCCTCATCCTCCAGATAGGCATAGCTCAAGTTGGTTACCTGGACGAACGTCTGGAACCTCAAATCCTCCCAGGTGCAATCAATCAGATAGAATCCTTCAGGCAATGCACTGCCTGTTGAAATCAACTGAGGGTAACTGTACGAATCCGCCATCTCCAGTTTAAGACTGTCGACCTTGTCAAGACCTTTTGTCTCGGCATAAAACGATTCTCCACCATACCAGGACCAGACCGGCATCTCATTGTACTTTTCAATGGCAGCCGCGATTTCATCGGCACTTTCATACCGATAGATTCCCATCTCAACTGTCCGGTCGACATTGTCATTGTAAAAAGAGTAGCTGGCCGGCAATTGGATGACTTCTCCCGGTGCGAAATCATTCAGCATTCTGTTGAAGCTGAAATATCCCTTCTGTTCCGGGAATGCTGTGTCATCTTTCGTGCCTGTTTCAAAGGAGAAGCTGTACGACTGGCCGATAGTCTTGTCGGAGCCTTGCAGCGTCATGCCTTCCTTAATGGTTACCGTATAAATGGTTTTTTCATCCAGGCCGCCTCTCGGAACGAAGACAACCACGTTGCCATGCACTTCAAAGCTGCCCCTGACCGACGGCTCAATCTCGAAAACATCCTCCACATCGGCACCTTCATGGCTCATGTAGAATTCAATACCGGTTGTGATTGGCACATTTGTGGTTTCGTTTCTTGGCAAGGTGCCAAGAAGCTGGAAGTCACTCTCCGTCTGGTAGGCGAAACTGATGCCTTTGTAGTACAGCGTATAAATGCTGTTGAAGTCCAGCGGCGCTTCCGGCACAATCAGGACGCCCTGATCATGTGCCTCCAATCGATACGCTATCTCTGGCGTTATAGAGATATCCGCTTCCACACCGGCAATATCAAGCACCTCTTCCGCATCCTCAGCTTCCAGCAGGAATGCCGAATCCACGCCGACACCCGTGCCGTCGGAAGCCGTCGGGGATATCGAATAGCCATCCCTGAAACCGTAGGCATAAACAGTCTCTGTCTCGTTGAACAGCCGTGGTATCACCAGCAGCGATGCCACCAGGGCAGCTGCCGCTAAAATACTTATTCCAATTTTTTTATTCATCTATTGCACATCCCTTCATTAGTCGTGTCTTGCTATGTACTTTGACGAGAGGATGTTCCGAAAAGTTCCTAAAATGCATGGGAAATCGAAAAAATCCCGAGAGACTTCTCTCTCGGGATCTAATAGCTATTTGGACTTTTTCCGGCTTCAGGCGATGGAACGTCTGACAGCCGGTATAACTGCCACAGCAGTAGAAGCTGCAACTGCTGTAAGCACAAGGTCTTTTACAAAATACGGTGTCATGATGCTGAATACAGTTACCAGACCCATGGCCTTTCCAAGATACAGGTTCATGATAAAGTAGAAATAGATATTTCCAATAATGTATGCAGCTACACAGCCGATAACAGCAGCCCCAAAAACCTTCACGAACTTGATGTCTCTCATTCTGTCAACAAGCAGACCGATTATCCAGGCGGCAACAGCAAAACCTATAAGATATCCGAATGTCGGCTGCAGGACATAGCCGGGTCCGCTACCGCTTGAGAACACGGGCAGGCCAACCAATCCAAGGAGCAGATAGAGCAGCATTGAAAACAGTCCCTTTCTCGCTCCGAGCAGAAGTCCGGCAAATACAGCGAAGAAAAGCTGCAGGGTAATTGGTACTGCGGGATTGAGCGGATTAGGAATCTTGATCATGGCACCCACCACCATCAGTGCGGCAAACAACGATATCAGTACTAAATCTTTCGTTTTCATTTTCATGGAAATATCTCCTTAATTTAACCAACATGTAATCAATTAAGGACAGTATAACCCGCTTCTTCATTGTTGTCAACCCAATATTTTACATGGTTAACAATTATTTCCAGTACGCTGTACTGCTATCTGAGTAGCTCTGCTGCCGGCACCCAGCCATAGCCCAGACTCGATGCCACCTGTTCATTGACCACCTTGCCCTTGTAGGTATTCAATCCCGTCAGTAATGCTTCATCTTCCAGGAGGGCCTTCTCTACGCCTTTGGATGCAATATCCAGTATATACGGCAGCGTCACCCCTGTCAGCGCGAAGGTGGATGTCCTAGGCACCGCTCCGGGCACGTTGGCCACCGCATAGTGGATGACGCCATGCTTCTCATAGACCGGTTCCGCATGGGTGGTCGTACGGTCTATCGTTTCAACGCAGCCACCCTGGTCGACGGCAATATCGACGATGACTGAACCCTTCTTCATTTTCCTGACGGTCTCTTCACTTACCAGCGTAGGCGTCCTTGGCTCCCGGCTCGAGGACAGCACCAATAAGCAAATCAGCCCGCATAGCCATTTTCTCTATGTTGTTCGGATTGGAATACAGCGTATTGATTCTGTTGCCGAAAATATCATCCAGGTAAGCCAAACGGCTAGGTTCCTTGTCGATGACTGTGACTCTCGCACCCAATCCTGCTGCCATTTTGGCCGCATTCATGCCAACCGTGCCGCCGCCGATAATGACAACATCTGCAGGCGTTACACCCGGCACACCGGACAGGAGTATGCCTCTTCCGCCTTCTGATTCCTGGAGGAAGTGGGCACCGATCTGAACCGACATTCTTCCGGCAACCTCACTCATCGGCATCAGCAGCGGCAGCCGTCCCTTGCTGTCTGTCACCGTCTCATAGGCAATACCGGTTATTTTCTTTTCCAGCAGTATATCCGAAAGCTTCTTGTGAGGTGCAAGGTGCAGATAGGTGATCAGCGTCTGCCCTTCAACCAGGTAATCGAATTCTTCTTCAACCGGTTCCTTCACCTTAACCACGAGTTCCGAATATCTGAAAACATCGCCATGGCTGTCGACGACTCTGGCGCCGGCCTTGATATAGTCATCGTTGCTGAAGCCGCTTCCAATTCCCGCATCTTTCCCCACCAGCACATTGTGCCCTTCCCGCACCAGTGTTCTGGCACCTCCGGGTGTCAGAGAAACACGGTTTTCATTGTTGATCAATTCCTTGGGAATTCCTATTCTCATCAAATATCTCCTTTACTCCCAATCAGCTTAACATCTCTTTTGGGGTATGGAATCTCAATGCCATTCCTGTCAAAAGTGGCTTTTACCAATTCATGCACATCATAATACACCTGCCAGTAGTCGTCCTTGTTGATCCACACCTTCACGTCAAAATCCAAAGAGCTGTCATTGTGCTTGCCAAGCCTTATGACTGGTGCCGGTTCGTGTATAATTTTTTCGTGTCCGTCCACGATTGACCAGAGCAGCTCTTTGACCAATTCTATATCCGAGTCATAACTGACCCCGAATACCATATCGATTCTTCTTGTCGTCTCGGCAGTATAATTCATTACCCTGCTGTTCGTCAGCTCTGAATTAGGTATGATTGCCTTCTTATTGTCGGGTGTAAGCAGGTGTGTATACAAGATCTGTATTTCCTTGACTGTACCTATCGTACCGTGGGATTCGATAAGGTCACCCACCGAAAAAGGTTTGAAGGTGACAATCATAATACCGCTGGCGAAATTTGCAAGGTTGCCCTGAAGCGCCAGCGCTACGGCCAGTCCCGCTGCAGACAGCATGGCGATGAACGTCGTCATCGGCACGCCCAGAATACTGAGCAAAGTGATAAGATAGACAATATCCAGTCCAAAGGCAATGAGCCCTTTCAGGAAACCGGCAAGCGTTGAATTGATCTTTGATTTATCAATGCTTTTTCTGGCAATGTGTTTGATGATGCGCAATCGCCAGATAACCCAAAAACCAGGAACGCCAGAAACTGAACAAGCTGCATCTGGTGCTCGGTTATAAAAGTGACTGTCCTATCCCAAAATCCATTGAAAAACTTCTCCATATCAGTTTTCTCCTCAAGTCGTTATAGATGTGTATTGCTGAAATTTGCTGTAGTTTATATTCATGCAAAGAATGCACTCAACCTCGCCTTCCAGTTTGATAAAAGTCGACGTACCGACAATATTCTGGTTGGATAGAAGGGATACATAGGGTTTGGTAATCCATGTATCAAGCACAGTATCGACCAGCTGCCTGTAAACATCTTTTTCCTGGTAACTGCGCCCTGATTTGTAAACATGAAAAATGGTTGAGCTCCTCATGCCCAGCACCTGCGGATTCACATAGGCTTCACTCATCTGTATGCCTTCCATATCCACGAGCCAGCTGCTCTCGACGAAACTGTAATCCTTGTAGGTTTCAATCATTTGACAAACGATATTCTCGAGCTGCCATTCTTTGGACCGTTCCACCATGCTGCGGATGAACTGAATGATTTTGGTCATGATATGTCTGTTGGTTTCCACTTTCTTGCTTGTCAGGAACAGATCAAGGCCATCCTGCGGTATGAGTGCCTTGATGTCGGTTGGTATTCTTCCTCCGTTCGCCTCATGAGGCCTTGATATATAGTAGCCTTGCGCGTACTGGGCGCCGTTGTTAAAGGCATTCTCAAGCATAGCCTTGTTTTCTATGTCGCTTGCAATAACGACGACACCCATGTCATGGGCAATCGAAACAGCATATTTGTACAGGTTGTTCCGATAATTGTCATAATGCAGCTTCTCCAGCATCGGCTGGTTGATTTTAATCATATCCGGATTGATGAGAATGATTTTGTCGATATTCGAATAATCCTTCCCTACATCATCAATGCAGATATAGAATCCTTTTTGACGGTGAATCGATATGAATTTCAGAATCATATCGTAATCGCTGAGCGAGAAATCCCCCAGGTCCACGACGATGTTTTCTGTCGGGAGATGGCACATGGCCGCACAGGCGCTTAGAAATCCGCTGCTGTTGCAGTAGGGGATACAGTCATGGTTCAGGTTGATGAAAAGCAGCGTCTCGTTATTGAATTCATATGTGGGTTTGAATGCCCGAAAGGCTTTTTCGACACAAAGCAGGTCCAGATCAACAGAAAGCTGTTCTTCTCTTGCCCTTCTGAACATTTTTCCCGGCGTCAGATTCTCGCCTGTTTCAGGATGGATACCACGGGCAAGCGCTTCGACACCGGTGATGAAGCCCTGGTTTCTGGCTACAATTAGCTGCAGATCAATTTCTATCTTTTCTTCCCTTATGATTTTACTGATCGTGTAGGGTGTCATACGCCCACCTCCTTCCTACAGTGAAACGAATTTAATATTCTTCAGTGGGTCTGTGCCGGCGAGAAGTCTTTCGATATCGATCTCATACCGTTCGCCGTATGTACCAATCGACATGCTCCCCGCCTTGGTATCAAGGTTCGTTACATTCATCCAGTGCCAGTTGAAGTCGTCAAAAGCACTATCCCTATGCCTTAATATCAGCATCGCAAGACTTTTTCCCATCAGCAGTTCTTCTTTAACGTAATCTTCAATTTCGGGCCTGGTTGCCAGACCTTTTTTGATCTCGGGACGAAGCCTGCACTTTGCATCGTCTCCGTAGGATGAGAGAAATCTGGCAAAAGCCGTTGCCGACGTTAGTCCGAAAGGCCCCGGAACGACGTAGCGCCGCACCCGGTCCATATGCTTTATGAAATCCTTTATGTTGAATGTATCCGAATCGCCGGCATACAAGCCGGATTGGGATCCATCTTTTCTTGAATATATAGCCAGCATGTTCGCCGCCGTCGCCGGTCCGCATCCGCTGATTCTGTGCCATGGCTTCCTGTACCACTCCTGGTCCGCACCGTTAAAATACACTACTGCCGTCATGGATCAACGGTATCGGTTCCTCAGCGGCTCTAAGAATCATAACCCGTCCTCCTGGAACGCTTCCAGAAAAACTGTGCTTCTCGCCCTTTTCATGCCATCCTATGATACAGTCCATATTGACATTCTTGCCAGCGTTCATGATGCATTTTGCTACATCCGGATTAAGCGATTCCATATCTTCAATCAGCCTTTTAATCTCATTTCTGGTGCCGCCGATTTTTTTTCGCAGCTATAACGCAGCCGCAGTTCATCGGCGACAGCCCTGCGTTCAGGGTGAAGCGCTTGATATCCTCTTCCCTGATATAGTACATGGGGCGGATCAGTTCAAGACCTTTGAAATTCTTGGACTTGAGCTTTGGCATCATCGTCTTGAAGCTTCCGGCCATAATGATATTCATCATCGTCGTCTCAATAACATCATCCATGTGGTGTCCGAGTGCCAGCTTGTTGCATCCCAGTTCCTGGGCTTTCGCATACAGGGCGCCCCTTCGCATTTTGGCGCACATGTAACAGGGGTAATCATTGGCAATCTTGTCCACCACCTCGAATATTCCAGATTCGTACAGGGTGAGAGGAATCCCGAGATGCCGGCAGTTTTCGATCAGCGCTTCCCTGTTGCTGTCGTGGTAGCCTGGATCCATGGCAATAAACGCCAGTTCGAATTTCACCTGTCCATGTCTTTGTATCTCCTGCATCAGCTTGCAAAGAAGCAGACTGTCCTTGCCGCCGGAAACACCTACCGCCACCTTGTCACCGTCCTTGATCAGTTCGAAATCCCTGACTGCTTTGGTGAACTGGGTCCATATCGGTTTCCTGTAGGTCTTAATGATGCTTTTTTCTATGTCTTTCAGGGGCATCCTCTCATTGAAAGGTATCAGCAGTTCGCAGCCGTTGCCTCCGATTGACGTCTTTTCATTTTTCATATACTTCTTCCTTGATTAATAATCGACGCGCTCCAGAAACAGTCCTTCCGGAGGCACTGTTATGCCGGCATCTGATCGTTTAACAGTGTTCCTGCGATGATCCGCACCATATTGTACAGGAATCCATCGCCTTTAATGCGGATGACAAGTTCGGCTTGCTAATCCCTCAGTTCAAATCCGTATTCATCTATTTTTGATTTGATGTAATCAGGCATTCCAACGAACTCAGTGCCATAGATATTGCCCTCTTCACCTTTTTTCTTCCGGATGATTTTAAGGACGCAATAAAAATAGTCCCTTTTCGCTAAAGGCTACCTTGGCTTCAAAATAGTAGTCCTTGCGGAAGGTCGGCATCCGTGATGAATCCAATGCCCGTCCTCGATATGTTTGTGAGTTCGATCTTCTCGTCGATGTTGACTATCTTGTTTTCTTCCTGTCTGAACAGTTCATGGATGGACAGTTCATACTGGATTGGCAAACGCTTGTGCCGTCTTCTGTCATACATAGAATTGCCCCTTTCCTGAAGTGGAAAAAAAGTCCATTGCTGAACAATGGACCTTTCACACTCTATTCTCCGTCAGTAATCAGATAGTGCTCTGCAGAGTATACCGACACAGCGCCATCTGATGCTGCTGTGATGACCTGCCGCAGACTCTTAGTCCTCAAATCGCCAGCAGCATACACGCCATCGGCGCTTGTTTTGCAGTCGTCGCCGGCAATGATCCAGCCGCCGTTATCCATTGACACCTGTCCCTCGACCATTTTGGAATTGGGGACGCTCCCTACTGCGATAAACACACCGTCGACATCAAGGGTATCGGTTGCTTCCGTCTTGCTGTTCACGATATCGATGCTTTCTACCTGTTTGTCGCCTTTGATGGCAGTGACCTGCGTATCCCATAGAATTTCAATGTTTTCTACTTTGAAGAGATGCTCCTGCAGCACTTTCACCGCTCTCAGTTCATCCCGGCGATGGATAAGGTAGACTTTCTTGCACATGCGGGCTAGGTATATGGCATCTTCCACTGCCACGTCTCCGCCACCTACGACAGCTGCCGTTTTTTCTTTATAGAATGCACCGTCACACGTGGCACAGTAGGATACACCCAGTCCTGCGAACTGGTCTTCGCCTTCGACACCCAGCTTCCGCCATGACGCCCCTGTCGCCAGAATGACCGTCTTGGCCTTGTAAGTGCCGTTGTTGGTGGCGATTTCCTTGACCTTGTCTTTAACATTGATCGACATCACTTCTTCACTCGTGAACTCGACACCCAATGATGCAGCATGTTCGCTGAAAAGATTGCTTAATTCAAATCCCGATGTCGCCTTGACACCTGGATAGTTCTCGATTTCATAGGTATTGACGATCTGGCCGCCTGTAAAGGATCTCTCGAAGATGACGAAATCCAATCTTGCTCTTCTTGCATATATAGCAGCTGCAATGCCGGCGGGTCCGGCACCTACAATCGCCAAGTCCAAAATACTGCTCATATTTCCTCCTCAAAATTATCTATATTATCAAAATAATTATAACAGTTTTGCTATTTTTAATCAATTGTATTATAGTGGTCAAAAGGAGGGATGACAATGGATTACAACAGTGCAACAAGCTATATAAATGAACTTGAAAACAAAGCCTTTCCGCCCGCTTTGGATAATATGAAAAACCTGCTGGCGGCACTTGGCAACCCGCAGGACAACCTCAAAGCTGTCCACATCGCAGGAACCAATGGAAAGGGTTCCACATCCAGATTCCTGTCATCGATCATGATTGCGGCAGGATACAAGACAGGCACCTTCAATTCACCCCATATTCTGGACTTCAGGGAACTGACGGCTGTCAACCACCAGAACATCAGCGAAGAGGATTTCGCTGCCTGCACCACGGCAGTAAAGGAAGCATGCGGCCAACTGCAGGAGCAGGCATTGAACCACCCCACCGCCTTCGAATGCCTGACCGCCGTTTCGCTTTTATACCTGTCAGAGCAAAAAGTAGATATCGCAGTGATTGAAGCCGGCATGGGCGGCCGCGACGATGCCACCAACGTTTTCGACAAACCGCTGCTTTGCGTTTTGACAAGAATCTCAGAGGACCACAAGGAATTCCTTGGCGATACGATTGAATCCATCGCGGCCCATAAAGCTGGCATCATCAAAAAGAACACACCCGTTATACTGGCCCCCAACTCCCTGGATGTTCTCAGAGTCGTCAGTGGATTCATGCCGGAGGCCGGTGGAAAACTCTATCTGCTGGATGAAGATACTTTCAAAGTGAAATACTTCAGCCGGACAGCAAAAAAGGATGTCCTGTCATTAGGAACATCCCATTTCAGCTATCCATTTCTGGAGAAACGCCTTCTTGGCGCCCACCAGACAGTCAATCTCGCAACTGCGCTCATGGCTGTCCAGCTGCTGAGAAAACATTTCTCAATTTCTAACAATGCAATCCTTGCCGGTGTCCGCCAGGCCACCTGGCCCTGCCGCTGTGAAGTGTTTTCAGAAGAACCGTTCATCCTGCTTGATGGTGCACATAATGCCGATGGCGTCGAGGCACTGGCCGCCTTCATCGGCGACTATCTGCCGTCCAGGAAAATCCGTCTGGTCTTCGGTGTGCTTAAAGACAAGGATGCAGCCGCCATGCTTGACAGGCTTGCCCCGCTTTGCGCATCCGTATTTCTGACAGAACCGGCAAGCAAAAGGAAATTGTCCTTGAACGAACTTAAATCAATCGCTTCCGAGCGAATACCCGTCGAAGGAAGCGAACCCTCTCTGGAAAAGGCGATAGAGTCCGTGCTTGCGGCCCATCCCAGAGATGCCATCGTCGTCGCCGGATCCTTCTATACCAGCATGCCGATCCGCCACTACTTAGAATGTAAGGGCTTTTCTAAGGGTATCTGATTTTTCTATAAGGCCGGCCAGCTGCATGTCTTTCAGCATGTAGCTGCCGAGGCTTCCGTTCAGTTCGAGTGCGCCCAGCAAAGAATCAACAGCAGCATCCTTGTAGCCAGCTAGCCATTCGCAGCAGCCTTTGTTGTACATCAGAAAGGATGCTGTCGGATTATATGAAATGCCTTCCTCAAGGTATTCGATGGCCTCATCGATGTCGCCTTTGTCTCTGTGGATAACAGCCATATTCAAATAGCTGAAAGGATATTCCGGTTCCAGTTCGATGCTTTCAATGTAGGCGTCGATGGCTTTTTCCA
>CAXXGE010000008.1:0-155984 GCA_963677915.2 Vallitaleaceae bacterium
CATCTAGGGAACACTGCACTTTGTTTCAATTCGGAAAAGAGGTGAATGTATGGAAAAAAGACTCTACAGATCCAAGAACAACCGTATGATCGCTGGCGTCTGTGGCGGAATCGCCGAATATTTCGACCTTGATCCGTCAATCGTAAGGATAGCGGCAATTGTTCTTACTTTTGCCGGATTCAGCGGACTGCTGGCATATCTAATCTGTGCCATTGTTATACCTGAAAATCCGGAACAATAGAAGACTTAATGTGAAAATGAAAAGGATGTGCCGATTGGCACATCCTTTTATGAGGCAGTATTTCATGGTTTCTGAAAACGGCTTGCAATATAATAGTATTGAATATATCATATAATAGTAAACAATAATAAAGTCTAGGAGGATTATATGAGTTTAACATTTGATTATTCAAATAGTGGTATTCAAATCTATGAATTGAATGGTTTAGAGAATATGGTTAAGGCAGCTCATGATATGCTTCATGAAGAATCGGGCCTTGGAAATGATTTTCTTGGTTGGATGGATTTGCCACAAACATATGATCAAGAAGAGTTTGCACGCATAAAAGCGGCTGCGAAATCAATTCAGGAAAAAGCAGACGTGTTAGTTGTCATCGGAATAGGTGGCTCTTATCTCGGTGCAAAAGCTACTATTGAAGCGCTGACAAGTCCGTTTTTCAATATGCAATCTCCGGAAGAAAGAAAAGCACCGCAAGTATTGTTCGCAGGTCATACGATCAGTGGAACATACTTGAGCCAATTGTTGGAATTCCTTGAAGGAAAAGATGTATGCTTAAATGTTATTTCAAAGTCAGGTACAACAACTGAACCTGGAATTGCCTTTAGAGTGCTTAAAAAATTTGTAGAAGAGAAATATGGTAAAGAAGGAGCAAAATCAAGAATTTTTGCTACAACAGACAAGGCAAGAGGAGCACTTCGTGAACTGTCGGATTCGGAAGGCTATGAAACTTTTGTTATTCCTGATAATGTTGGTGGACGTTTTTCAGTATTAACGCCTGTTGGATTACTTCCAATTGCAGCTGCAGGAATTGATATCGACCAGTTGATGGACGGTGCAGCTGCCGGATGTGTTGAATACGCTAATGATGATATCAATAAAAACATTTGTTATCAATATGCTGCTATTCGTAACGCTCTTTACAACAAAGGAAAAACAACGGAGATTCTTGTAGACTATGAACCTCAAATGTTTTTTGTTGCAGAGTGGTGGAAACAACTATACGGTGAGTCAGAAGGAAAAGACAATAAAGGTATTTTCCCGGCAGCTGTTCATAACTCAACAGACCTTCACTCTATGGGCCAATATATTCAAGAAGGGCGTCGTAATATTTTTGAAACAGTGGTTATGGTTAAGAATCCTGAAGCTGACGTAATCATTGAAGAAGCTGACGTGAACCTTGATGGTTTAAATTACCTAGCTAGTAAAGGTTTTAATTTTGTAAATGAAAAAGCATTCCAAGGTACATTGCTAGCACATGTTGATGGTGGTGTCCCTAACCTTGTTCTTACAATGGAAGCTCTCGACGCATTTAATTTTGGAAAGTTGATTTACTTCTTTGAAAAAGCTTGTGGAATCAGCGGATACCTTTTAGGTGTTAATCCATTTAATCAGCCGGGAGTTGAAGCCTACAAGAAGAACATGTTTGCACTTCTTGGCAAGCCGGGATATGAAGATCTTAGAAAAGAATTGCTTGAAAAACTGGAGAAATAGCAGTTATATATATGATAGTAATTGCTCTCCGAGAATCTGGATTTCGACATGCTTCATAAGGATGCGGCTGAAAATTTCGTTCCTAAGATACTGGACAGCGCAGACGGCCGATTCATTATTCAAGTGACTCTGCCTTCCGACCATGGCGTGATTGTCAGGGCAAAGCTGTAAAGCACCCAGCTAGTTACATAAAATAGGCTCCACCTGAAGATGACAGTTTAATTGTTGCTACTGTCTATCTCAGGGGGAGCCTTTTAGAATTTCTTATCATCCTCAATAATTTCAATCTCAAAATAATCAAACTCAATCTGCTCTATGAAATGGTCCTGCCTGAAGGAAGTCTTTTTGAAGCTGGCGTAGTCCTTGTCGTTGTCCGGCAGCCACATGGGCTTTTGGATATCGAACTTCAGACACATCTCATCGATAGCAGTATCTGCTTTCATCTTTAATGACCATTCTGGATGGTCTATCTCTATGACACAATCGTTCTTGAAACGGTTGTTCTTCATAATCTTTCCCCAAAGGCGGAACATAGGTTTTTCCTCGTTTCTACTGGTCTATTATTAGCCGTTATATCGTCTTATAAGCCTGTAAATAGGCATGTGTAGAGTATATAGGGAAATTTCAGAAAAGTAAAGAGTTGATGCAAAGTGTTATATTCGGTTATGGTTTCGTGAACTCACCCACCACTTTCGCTAAAAGCTGTGAAGTGGGGGCTTCCTGAGTAGAGTTGTCTATCGACAGCAACATGACGATGCCCTGTTGACTAATGTTGATGGCTGCATTATGGTCCCTTCCGATTACCAGACTGCGAAGATCCAGAGCTCAAATGAAAAACTAACGTCCAGTTACCCGGAAGTTGCCTATTCATGCAGGATTAACTTCCGCTTTCGGCACTTAACAAGCACCGGAATATCGTCTATACTTACATTACAGGCTCACATCTATAGGTTTTCTTGCATGCCAATGAGGCATCTGAAAATAGTGTGCGAGACTAAATTCCACATGCCTTTAGTGTAAGACTAAATTCTATACAGTGAAATCTGCCTGTGCTTATACTATTTTATTTCAGTAGTTCTGGTTTCAAGAATACATCATCAGGATCTATCTCTTTTAGATGTAAATGATGATGAAGCTTTTGATCCAGAAGAAGCCGGGACAGTTTATATGGCGTACAGCCATTGAGGCTGTCCCTTGCTTCGCTATTGATATGATTCAGTAATAATGTCGCTTGTTCCTGGATCAATCCATCAAAGGATCGTCCTTTTGGTAAGACCAGGCGAATGTATTCATGATTTCTTTCAAGCATGCCTTTTTGCCACGAGCTGTAAGGGTCGCAATAGTAAAGCTTGGTTCCCGCACAGGCAGGCAATCAACTGTGCCTACATTATACAGGAAAAAAGTGATGTTGGGGCTCCGCCCCAAACCCCGGCCTCGGCGGCGCCAGGTCAGCAGCTGAAACTGCTAACCGGTATCAAGGCTTTTGGGTTCTTGAGGCAGCCAAGGGTCGCGATAAACGAGCTGCGCTCGCCCTTGACTGCCGGGGTGCGAGTTGGCTGACCAGAAACACGTGCAATAGTAACTTCCATACCCATGGAATTTACTCCTTCAAAACGGAATTTACTATTTCATTTGACCATTATGTTAAAAGACACAATTACCTACTGGATAGTCAATTTCCCCGTAAGTTCAACAGCAGTCTGGAATGGAATAGGCAGATTTACGAATGGAGGCAACTGATATGCTGGAAGTGGTTTTTGATCCGGGTACAAAAGGCTCACTGAAGCATGCAAAAAATTATGACCCCAACAGCTGGAAAAAGGGAGCACTGGCGTTTGTCGGGAAAAAATTCACTGACGAGGAACTAGAGAAACGGTTTGCAGGCCAGCCGATTGGCGGCAGTTCAAAAGATGTCGTGCAGCTTGGTTTCTTCTTGGATATGGGTAATATTTCAGATGCTATTGACGGTCCTGACAGAAAAGACCTATACGATAGATTGTTCAATATCATGCCTGGACAGCCGTCGGATTCAGAGCATGTATTTGAAGAGCTCAGGCAGGATTACGAACATATACGCGAGTCTGATTGCAGACTGAGTAAAGTGGTCATGCCTGAATACTGGCAGGAAGAGGAGAATACCTTAATTGAAGGCGGATGGAACAGTGTTGATGCAGGCAAGTTCTACCGGTTTCTTGAATTTGAAAAGAGAGTGCCAGGTATAGAAAAACGCATCAATGCCAACCGGTGGAAAGAGATGGTTAAGGAAATGCTCCTTTAAGAGCATTGGTGAATGGCAGCCTGATGTCTGTACCGATTGATTTTTATGACCACATCATCCGCAAATGCCTCCCGGATGGGCCGGTTGTTATGGGAAAGCTGTTGAACAGTATTATGAGATATCCTCTTGGCGTAAGCGATACCTGGTACCGGTTCAGAATCGAGAAAATGATTAAGGATGGGGAAATCGACATTGTGGGCGTCAAGGATGAGGACCATCCTTATGGTGCGATTTTGAGGAAACGAGATAGAAGGTGACAGTATGAGAAAAAAAGTCATTAGCATCATAGGCATTATTTTGTTGCTTGCGGTATCTAGGGGAGTCTATGCCAATTCCATGGAGCCGCCTGGATATGTCATTATCGTAGAAGGAAATGAGGAAGGGCTTGAAGTTTGGCTTGAGCAGGACGGTAACAAGATGGAGAGCATGCCTCGCGTCTATCCTTTCGAAGTGCAGTACTGGTTCTATCACTATGGCAGTTCCAATGGAACCGGTGATGTGGTGCTGCATGTAGAGAATGCTGAGAATGAATATAGCTATACACTTGATGGGTCGGAAGCGTACCGGAACACTTTTACGTTGAAATTAAGCAGTGGAGAACTGATTGAAGGGAAATCTTTGAAACGGTCGATTATTCTTGTCTGTTCAAGGGTTATTCTGACATTGGCTATTGAAGCCATCATTTTCTTTATTATGGGATTTAGAAGGAAAAAGGTCGTGGATGCTTTTTCTCCTTATCAATCTAGTTACACAGCTGGCACTGAATATCTATATCAATACTTTTGATGTATCTGCTAGTTATAATACGGTAATTGCCTTGATCGTGGGCGAGTTCTGGGTCTTTCTATTCGAGGGAATCGCATTTACTGTGCTGCTTAAGGAAAAAACCAAAGGTTTCAGATTTCTATATGCAATTTTGGCCAATGGAGCGAGCCTTGTTCTGGGCGGTTATTTGATGACCTGGTTGTCGATATAGGGGACTATAACATGAAGAGTATTAAACTATACAACCTGATTTTTCCAATATGGATCTTGCTTTTCATTCCACCGATAATTATAGGTTCTCTAATTGGCGCGGTATACTTACTGCTAATATTGCTTATTTTCGATAAATTCAATGTTGTGAATGCCACAGTCGCAGCAATGGCTGGAAATCCATTCAACGATGTTGGAGGTTTTCTGATTGTAGCATCAGCCGTTATAGTTGCAGGATTACTAATCTATTTTTTCAACAATCGGTTTACATTGAGAAAACATGTAGTGAATGACCGCGTAAGAGTGCGAATTGCGATATTAATAGGGATTATTACCGCACCGTGGACGTATTTTGTGCCTGCAAGTCTGATTGGAAAATTTGGGATTTGATAGAAGACGAGTAAAGAGGAGGAAGGACTTTGAAGAAAAATGCTACAGTGATTGCTGGTTTTCTCATTGTTATTTTCTTAGCTTTGTCGATGTGGAAAGAGTTATTCCCGGAGGGGGATTTGTCTGGTGAAGAAGCGTCAATAGCCGTGGATCAAATTACAATT
Organism: Vallitaleaceae bacterium; assembly: GCA_963677915.2. Classification (GTDB taxonomy): domain Bacteria; phylum Bacillota; class Clostridia; order Lachnospirales; family Vallitaleaceae. The sequence continues at coordinate 5,540 of CAXXGE010000008.1, forward strand.
CAAAAATTGGACGAGAGGACATCCGAAGAGGGAATAGAGTACAGCTTCCTGATTGCCAATGGAAGTGATTATACAGTCAGAGAAATGAGTGTGGGTTTCAGCTATCCAATCAAGACAAACAACGGAACAAAGAGTAACAAGGATCAAATAAAATCAACAGATGGTCTTGATGTGTTTAAGCCTGGCGCTGAACTGACAATAATCATTTTTGTACCGGAAGCCTATTATTCCGGCAGGAATTATGATATGGAAGAACCGGAGATTCAGATTGAGGGTTACTTGAACTCAGTGAAGGAATTAAACAAATTTGGTAAGTGGGGTAGTCTTGAGGCGTTTTTCTGAGGCAGAAAAGGGGAAAAGTGATGGAACGGTCGAAAACAATTGATTTAACAGGATTTAGAGCAGGATGGATGAGTGCTTTGGCTGCGCTGTTGAGTCGGTATGGGGTTTTCTGGAAATAAAACATCTGAAGATTCAGAATTTACGGAGGGGTACTATTGCGTTACACGACTTTCATCTGCCTTATGCTGTGGGGATATGCTGCACTCCTATTGGGACTGTATTTCGTATATAAGAAAAATAGAAAAGGCTGGATACGTCTGTTTGCAGCAGGTATTGAGAGTGAGAGGCTTTTGCTGGAATCCAGGTCCACCTCTACAAGTGAAAACATCTCATACTCTTTGGAAATCCTTAAAGACCTGACAGAAATCAACAGGCTGAAACTGGCAGTGGTTACCAGTGATTTCCATCTATTCAGAGCCAAGATGCTCTTGGCATTCGAGGGCGTCGATGCCTATGGAATCAAGGCGGAAACGCCTAAAACCGTAAAGGCCGAATATCATATCAGAGAGTATATCGCACTGATTAAAACTTGGATGGAAAGAAGATGAGGAGAATATGATGAATGAAAATAAGGATTCACGATACAACTTAGTGGTCGTGTTGCTGATAATATCCATTTTTGCCAACTTATGGTTTAATAGCGGGCAAACGAGGGAACTTAAAAATCAGATTCAGAATCTGAATAGCAAGATCAACAGCTTGAGCAATCAGCTGGCCAACATTGACTATGAAATTGAGGCAGCGCAGGACCAGGCAAATAATCTGGTGAATTTCTTTGACTATGGGTTTGCTTCTATCAATATGGATGAAAAAAGCGTATCGGTTGAAGTGAAAGCAGATTTAAAGGAAACGCAACCAGGCAGTGAAATCTATTTAAGCATCAGCGATGAGGCGGACAATATAACAAGATATAGACTTGATCCAGTAGAGGGGCTGTCTTATAGAACAGAGCTGGACCTTGGCATCTTCAGCAACTACGCTGTCAATGTCATTGAAGATTATAATGGTAGTCTTAGACAATTAAATACGGACTCATACATGATTTCACTGGGTGAACAGTTCGAGTTCAGCCGGTTGTCACAAAGACGGAATGAAACAGGAACGAACAGCAAGAGCATCTATTTCAACATACATTTTGAAGTCAATGCACTTGGTCTTGACGAACTGGAAATGGCCTCAGCTACGTTTGTATTGGAGGACAGGCAGTCACGGGCTACTGAGGGGATAATTTTCCAAGAAGACATTATTGACCAACTCATGCTGTATGATGACTTAACAGATGAAGACAAGACCAAGGTGATGGCGGGCGAACTCCTGATTGATAGGCCAAGGGGCTTTGGGTTTGGTACGAGTGCCGTTGCGGAAGAACTTGCAGTTGAAGAAATGGTAATGGAAAAACAAGAGGGCCTGGATAAAAGCCTGTATTCTCTGTTGGTGGATACTTCTGAAACCAAGTACTATATTTTCCAGAAGGTGTTCATCTATGATGAATATCCAAATCTTAACTTAAAAGAGGGGGCGGAATCGATTCATGGATACATTCAATTGGAATTCAAGGACGGTGCGGAATTGCGTTTATATTAACATAGTGCTCATTTTTATTGTAATTGCATATATTGCAGTCACCAGCTACCTTGATATTCATGAACTCAAAACAGGAAAATTCGAAGCTATCAGCATTGTAGATGGAACTTCTGGGTATCGGTATGAACTGTCATCAGAAGACAAAAGCATGGTTCGTGAAATGTTGGAAAACAACAGTTATAGCAGGACTATAGGAATCTTTCCAAGTGGCGGTTGGTCATATAAGCTGGAAGGCGTTGTAGATGATAACGAGAGACAAATGATTGTTAAATACAACAGCATTGAGTATAGGGGCAGACTGTACAGGTTATCTGAACCGCTTGATTTCTATGACTTGTTTGACAATAAAGCAGCAGATGATTTAGCACAGGTTGAAAGTACGAATGTATCTGAAAATTCAACAGAAGCTTTCTTAATGAAGTGGGATTTGAAAGTTGATGGTTCACCGATAGAATTCAATGCGACTGTACCGGAAGACTGGACTGTTGAACTAGGTCAGTATCCAGAAGGGTTGTATTGGGGACTGGCAAATGTCTTTTCGAAGGAAGCAGGACTGGATTTAACTAGGCTTAAAGGAAAGGATGTTGAAGTTCAAGTCTATGCATTGACCGATGGACTGCCTGGTCAGGGAGAGAGTTCGGATTACATTTATAAAAGCAATCTCACCCTACTGGTACAGGAGGGGATAACTGTCGGTGCGTGGTTGAATTTCAATAAGAGTTCAATTGGACCTGCTGTAAATAGCAAGTATCTTGAGGATATTACCGGTTTTGACTTTCCTGGTTGGATCGAACAGGAAGATTATTTCCGTATGAATGAGAAGAACGAAGACCTGAAATACATGGATCCTGCAGAGGTGCTTGAAGTTTTCTTTGCCGCAATCAATACAGGGGATACTGAAAGGGCTATTTCTTGTATCGGCCCCGACAGACAAAGGGATGCCTTGATGATGAACAAAAAAGATACAGAATTGTACAATCCCGGATTCGGCGATATGAACTCCCTTGTTTTTGGTATTGAAGAGGCTGAGCTGTTGTCATACAAGTACCTTGATTATGAAACACTGGAAGAAATTGAAGGATACGAAGAGGTTGGGGACAGGAAAACGGTAGAACTTGCTGCAAATGTCTACATTGTCTTTGTTTTCGATGCATTCAATGATCCCGACTATACAACGGTGAGATTCGTCATATTCAGAAAGTATGGAAACGGATGGAAGATAGAAGGCTTCGGCACAGGGCCATAAAAGACACTGGATAATTATGAAGAGGAGTGTAACGATGTTGAAAAAAAGAGACAGAACGGCAATAATCATTACATTGATCATTGTGACGGCTGCATTTTATTATAGCGAAGTTGGTGAGGATTCAATGAAGAAAGCATTCTATATATTGGAAATTGCACTGCTATTTATATTTACTGGTACCGCTGTACTGTTTGAGATGCCGTTGGGGGATAGCCTGAAATTCATATTCTTAATTGGCGGATCACTTATGTTTATGTTGTGGATATTCTATAGAGCATATACAAGAAAAATCAGATACAGATCATTCTATGACGACGTAACAGCTCCTATGGACATAATAGCAAAACTTCAATCGAGGAAGAAAACCTAAGGGACGATGGCTTTCTAAGAATCAGCAGATACTATCTGGTCAACATGAAACACATCAAGGAAATCATGACCAAGGAAATCCTCTTGACCGGGAACATATTGCTCAGCATCAACCCTAAGCGTCGGAAAGAAATCTACGATGCATTCACAGAATACGCCATAGAGGAACTGGAATGAATATTTCTCCATAACGGACCTTGCCTTTAATGAAAGATTGCGTAATAGGATTCTTGCAACATTTTTTATAATTACTTTTTCACTGACTACTGAAATCTTGACAGTACAGATTCTGATTCTTCTTGTGAAATCTGCCTTCCTATGTTGTTATTAGCTGCTGCATCCTCTACGTCAATCTTGTCGTTTTTGGTTTGTTTGAAGGGACCAGGCGGTTGCAGCATGATTTGACCAACCATATGATTGCCGTTCAGGGTTATTTTCAAGAAGGTGAAGTAGATGATGCCATGAACTATATCAATAAGCTCCAGGACAGTATGGGGGAAGCGGCAAAGTATGTCATATCAGCGGAGGCTCGCTGTCAATAACACCGTGGAATAAATGCGGACTATGCAGCATCCTTCTCTGATGTTTCTTCCGGTTGATTTTCTTGGTGATAAACGTCCATGTCGAAATATTTACGACCGGTAGACCATTTTTCATCCTGCTCCATTAGCAATGCGCCCATGAGTCGGTCTTTCGCTGCTTTTGCGCTTTCCAGGTCAGCGGCTTCGTAGACACTGCGGATCTCTTCCTTCAGCTTCGGCTGCACCGTTTTCGGCGTCTGATCCAGCAGGTTTCGGATTCACTGTTTGCCAGTCTGAACCCAATGATTTCACGTTGTTCATCATCATTGACGCCAATGGCAATCAGGAGACCTCTCGATTGAACACGGCCGTCTTCACGGACCTTGATGTAAATGGCGTCCACCATGACAAACGGATAATTGGCTTCTAATTGCCGGTTTCTAAAGGCCTCTACAATCGGATCAAGCTTCTTGCAAAGTTCCGATACCATTGATTTTGAGAAGGACTTTCCGTATAGTTCTTCTGTCACTTTCTCGATCTTGCGGGTGGATACGCCATTGATGACCATCTCGATTATCGGTGTGCTCATAAGGTTCAGCACCCAGTTGTTCAGTTGATTGAGCAAGAAGCACCTGATTCGGGATTGCTTCCATAAGTTTAGAAAATGCTTCATCCTTGGAATCTTTTGTGAAAAGTCCGTGCAAAAGTTCTGTGTCCAGTGTAATATTTAATTGAGCCATGTTGTTTCCTCCTCAGTTAGGTATTTGGTCGTACATTTATTATAACCGAGGATGAGCACTTGGCTCATTTTATTTGAATTTCCTTTTTACACCATTACACGGACTTAATCGAATGATAAGCTGTCTAAGAGAGTTGTAATATTTGATGATGAGCATGAATATGATTTAATGGCTTATCCGATGGAGTAGAGAGTAGCGACAGCTGAGCTCAATACTTCATCTAACAATATATTGACGCAACAAGGGTCACTCTAAGGGGCCAAGACGTTAGCCATACAAATTGAAAGTTATCGGGCGTTCGTTTAAGCGAGAACGTCAATCAATGGCGTAGTCAGATCAACCCGGGGGAGGACACCTTTCCACAAAATCCCAATTAAGCCAAATAGTTTTACTATCCTCATGTCAACACAGAGCGAATGTGAGAACATATTATACAATAAGCGGAGAGCTATTGCATTTCGCTTTAGAATTTATCTTTAGCAAGTATCGATATTGTGATATAATATGTATATATTGAGGAGGCGCGAATATGCCAAATATCAGACCAAGTTCAGATTTAAGAAATAAGTATAGTGAAATATCAGAATTCTGTCATGAATATAATGAACCTGTTTATATAACAAAAAATGGAAAAGGCGATCTTGCGGTAATGAGCATTGAAGCATATGAAAGGTTAGTTGGGAAATTTGAATTACGAAGACTTTTAATGGAATCAGAATCCGATATTGAAGTTGGAAGAATTTCAAATATTGATGAGTCATTCAAAAAGATAAGAGAAAGCTATTAGCATGGATAATTATCAAATTGTACTGACGTCAACAGCTGAAAACGACATTATTGAGATTGCTAGATACATAACAATTGAGTTGCTTAATCGTGATGCTGCAAATCAATTAGTTGACAAATTTTATTCAGTTATGAACGAACTTAAAATAATGCCACAGAGACATGAAAAAATTCAAGATGATGAATATATTATTCCACCTGGAATTCGAAGAATAAGTGTCAATAATTATGACATATATTATTCCTGTGATGAGATGGATCAAATAGTTTATATACGCAGGGTAGTATATTCGAAAAGAGAATGGCAAAAATTGGTATAGTTATAAATGCTTTATCATACATTTTATCCAAACAGAAACAAGAATACCCCTGCCTCTTAACCTTCCTTGCTCATGTAGTGAGAGTGTAGGCGGGGGATGAATTGCCAAGGAATTCTAACGACGCAATGATGCGGAATAGATGAGAAGATTTAATTGATTATCAGCGATACAGTACACTAGCACATTTTTAAAAAGGCGCGTTTATAGTAGCATGAATTTGGCTATAAAATTGTAGATTTAGTAGTAAAGCCTCAGAACTGTTAACAATCCCGCGAAGAATACGGCAATCGAGAAGGCAATTTGGTTAACGTTCAGTTCAACTTCCCGAATTTTTGAGAATAGACTCATAGCGGGATAGATGAACTTGTAGAACAAAATGCCTGTCGCCAGACTCGCTAAGAATATGATGGATTTCTCTAGGTATCCGGAGAGGGAGATATCAACAGTAATGCCGAAAAGCAGGTTGATTATCCACAAGCCTGTCATGCCGCCGATGAAGGTGAATACCCCCAGAAGTCCAAGTGCGACTTTTTGGTTCAGAGATACTGGATGGGGAACAGGACAGGCTATTTTTTGTTTGCCAAAAAGCACCGAAGCGAATCTGACGAAGATAATGATCGTACCAAAGTTGATGAGCAGCAGGCCGTATTCCAGTATATGGTTTTCGGAAGCACCGGCATGAATCAGGTATTTGGAGATGCTGCCATCGAAAAACGGCGCGCCAGTGATGCCCAGCATGGACATGACCATGATGACGGATATAAAAGGAAAGTTTCTGCCCACATGCCGGATTTCGTGAATATTTCTTGTACCATAGTTTTGTATGAGGATGCCGGCAGTAAGCAAGAGAGTAGATTTGAAAGCAGCATGGTTGATGATATGGTAGATACCGCCCCAATAACTGGTTTCCAAGCCCAGATTCAAGCTGAAAAAGATCAGACCGATCTGACTGACGGTTGAGTAGGTCAGTATCAGTTTGATGTCCGTTTGCGAAAAAGCGAATACAGCGCCGCTAATGGCTGCAATAAAGCCGAGGACAATGAAGATGGTTGAAGCGTCGACGACAGGCATGAATGCTTCCCTCAAACGTATGAACATATAGATGCCTGTCTTGACATACAAACCGGAAAGCAGGGCACTTACGATAGACGGTGCAGAAGGCGTGCCATGTGCTTTGGGCAGCCAGTTGAAAAATGGCATGATTTCAGCGGACTTCAATACGATGGCGGTCATAATCAAGGCATAAGGCAGCAGGATATCATTTGGATTCTCCATAAGATGAAGAGCATTGGAGATGAGATGATAGTCTAGGGTGCCGAAAAGTTTGTAGCAATATCCAACTCCTAACAGAAAAAAGGTCATGGAAACAACATTTGCAATCAGATAGACGATGCCGTCATAGATGGAGCGGTTATCTTTTTTGTACATAATGAGAATGCTGACAATAATCGTTGATACTTCTATCAGTGCATAGATGTTGAAAAGATCGCCTGAGAGGAAGATAGCATTGATCAGCCCCTGCAGCACCAGAAAAAGGAACAGGAAAAGTTTGTTCATATAACTTTTTTTATAGTTGAAAAGAAGCATGTTGGCAAACAGGAAGGACGTTAGTAGAATCATAACAGTTGCAAGACGGTCTGCATATAGAGTAATACCGATACCATCTGTATAGCCACCTAGATAGGCAACATTCATGCCTTCCTTATGTACACGCAGAAACAGAGCAATGGACAATCCCAATATGATTGTTTGGGTTATCAATATGCCCGCTTTGACATGTCTGAAATGTGATAGGTAGCCCAACAGGGCAGCTAGAATTGGGAACAATACAAGTAAGTGCAAAGCCATGAAGCACCTCCTGGTTATAGGTCATACATGCAACAGATTCAACAGTAAAAGCAGTGAGACGAAGAAGATCACGATGGACAGGGCAATACCGTTCATACCCAGCTCGAATTCCCTTATCTTATGGAAGAAACGAATCCTTGGATATGCATACCTGTAAAATAGATAACTTAGCAACAGGCTGACCAGGTAAGTAACACCCTTTTCCAGATAAGCTTCGACGGATATACTCGTTTTCACATTCAATAACAGATAAATGAACCAAGGTCCAAGAATGCCACCTAAAAAGCAGATGGTACCCAGGATACCAAGGGCGATTTTCTGGTTTAACGTCACCTCGTATCCTTCATGGACCGATCCCAATGGATTTCCGAACAGCATATGGGAGTACTTGATGAACATGATGATGGTACCGGTGTTGATGAAGACAAGGGCATAATCGAGATTGAACTGACTCCCGGCGCCTTTCTGAATCAGATATTTGGAAAAGCTGCCGCTAAAAAGGGGAGCACCGGTAATACCGAGGATGGCAATCACCGTGATGAATGAGACGAAGGGGAGTGTTCGTGCAATGCCCCGGATTTCGCTCAGTTGCCGTGTACCGTATTTCTCAATAATAATTCCGGCGGATAGGAAAAGCGTGGACTTAAATACAGCATGATTTATGATATGGTAAATACCACCCCAATAGCTCATTTCAGATTCCAGACATAGACTGAACAGAATCAAACCAATTTGGCTAACGGTGGAATATGCCAGAATCAGTTTGATGTCCGTTTGAGAAATCGCAAGAAGGAAACCGATAGCGGCGGTCAGGAATCCCAGAACCAGAAAAATGAAGTTTGTATCGATATAGGGATTGAACAGGTCCTGGAATCGTATGAAAAGATAGATACCGATTTTTACATAAAGCCCAGACAGTATAGCAGATACGATGGAAGGTGCAGAAGGGGTGCCATGTGCCTTGGGAAGCCAGCTGAACAAAGGCATGATAGCAGCCTTTAGTCCTACGGCGGTTATGATGAGCGAATAGGGAAGATAGAGATCCCTTTTGTCGGCAACTTGTGGGAGCGTTCTGGCGATGACCAGCAGATCCTCTGTCCCAAAAAGCTTGTAGATATACCCTATTCCCAACAGGAAGACTGCCATTGAAATCATGTTCGATATGAGGTAAATCATGCCGTCATAGATAGAGCGGTTGTCCTTCTTGAACATGATGAGGATGCTCACTGCCACAGTCGATACCTCAATGATTACGTACAAGTTGAAAAGGTCCCTTGCCAGGAAGACACCATTCAACAATCCTTGAAGCAATAGAAAAAGGAACAGGAAAAGCCTGTTCATGTAATGCTTCTTATAGTTAAATAGAAGCATGGCGGCAAACAGGAAAGATGTCAGAAGAATCATGACAGCAGCAAGACGGTCCGCAAAAAGAGCGATGCCGATACTTTCAGCATAGCCACCTAAATGTGTAACAATCATGTCTTCCTGATGCACCTGTAAAAACAGGGCAATGGATAGTCCCAATATAATAAATTGAGTTATCAATATGCCCATTTTGACATGTCTGAAATGAGCTATATACCCTAAAAGGGCGACAAGTAGCGGAAAGAGAACCAGCCAATGCAATATCATTATGGACCTCCTGGTTGTCAATTAGACCGGTAGCACATAAAGCAGCGAGTAGAGGGACACGAAAAAGACGACAATCGACATGGCGATGCCGTTCAGGCCCAGTTCGAACTGCCGAATCTTGTGAAAGAACACAATTCTTGGATAGGCCAGCACATAAAAGGCATAGCCCAGCATAAGACTCAACAGATAAGTAGCGCCCTTTTCAAGATAGGCGTCGACGGAAATGCTGGTATGGACATCAAAAAGGAAGTCGATGAACCAGGGACCTAGTATACCGCCAAAAAAACAGATGGAACCGAGCGTGCCGAGCGCCAGCTTCTGGTTGAAAGTGACTTCGTGGCCTTCGTGGAGAGGGCCGATGGGCTTGCCGAAAAGCATATGGGCATACTTGACAAAAGACAGTACGGTACCGAAATTGATAAAGACAAGGGCGAAGTCCAAGTTAAACTGCATGCCTTTCTGGATCATGTATTTCGACAGGCTGCCGTTGAAAAGAGGGGCCCCGGTAATGCCGAGAATAGCCATGACCATGATGACGGAAACGAAAGGAAGTGTTCTGCCGACACCCCGTATTTCATTCAGTTGGCGTGTGCCGTATTTTTCAATAATGATACCGGCAGTCAGAAACAGGGTCGATTTGAAGACCGTATGGTTGATGATATGGTAGATGGCTCCCCAGTGTGCAGTCTCGGAGCCCATGGATAGGCCGAACATAATCAGGCCGATCTGGCTTACGGTATGGTACGCCAGTATCAGCTTGATATCCGTCTGCGACAGCGCGAACAGAAAGCCGATGACCGCAGTCATAAAGCCCAAAGCCAGGAAAATGCGGCTCGTATCGAGATATGGCAGCAGAAGGTCTTGAAAACGTATGAACAGATAGACGCCGATCTTAACGTACAGGCCTGAAAGAATAGCGGACACAATTGAAGGTGCTGACGGGGTGCCGTGTGCTTTAGGGAGCCAGCTGAAAAGTGGCATGACGGCTGCTTTCAGGCCGACAGCAGTCAAAATAAGGGCATAGGGAAGATAGAGGTCTGTTTTATCAGCCACACGCGGCAGCAGCTCGCCGATCACCTGAAGATCCTCGCTGCCGAACAGCTTGTAGATATAGCCGATGCCCAACAGGAATACAGCCATGGCAATCAGGTTTGAAGCAAGGTATATCATACCGTCGTAGATGGAACGGTTATCCTTTTTGAACATGATGAGTATGCTGACGACAACGGTGGATACTTCGATGACCGCATAGAGGTTGAAAAGGTCCCTTGTCAGGAAAATGCCGTTCAAAAGCCCCTGAAGAATCAGAAACAGGAACAGAAACAGTTTGGTCATATAGGGCTTGTGGTAGTTGAACAGCAGCATAATGGAAAAAAGGAAAGCGGTCAAAGCAATCATGACAGACGATAGACTGTCAGCATACAGGGATATGCCGACCCCCACATCATAGCCACCCAGGTTCTCTGACACGGGACCAGCTGTCTGCACATGTCTAAAAAGGGATGCAGCCATGTAGAGGATAAAGAGCTGCAGCCATAAAACGATCTGACGGGAATACTTATAAATGATAAGATAGCCGGTCAAGGCTATCACTATCGGAAATATGACAAGCCAAAAAAGCGGCATTATCCCTCTTCCTTTCGTTTGTTGATGACCTTCAGCCAGTTGGTTGTACCGTAACGATGGTACAAGCTGATAAACATGGTAAGGCTCACGGCTGTGACGCTGACGCCGATAACGATGGCAGTGATCATCAAGGCCTGCGGTATCGGGTCGACACCAGTTGCGGACGTCACATGGCCGATTGGCGGCAGCTTGTCTTCACTGAAATGTATCGTCATGAAAAACAGAACAATGGCAGTCTGGATGATGCCTAGAGATATAATTGTCTTGATGATGTTTCTTCTGGCCAGCAGACCGTAGATACCGATGAGAAAGAGTATTAGCGCGACATATTCGCCATTTAATTCAAACATAGACTCACCTGCTTTCAAACAATACAAACCTGAAGAAGACGACGGTCAGACCGCTGCATACCTTCAGCGAAATCAACATATTCATGGTTAGGAGATACCAGGATTTAAGTGACGGCGGCATCAGTCCATTCAGGTAGAAGACGACGGTCACTGACAGAAGCAGAAGGCTGAGATAGAGAATCTTCTCCAATCTGTTCAGAATAACCAGCTTAATATTCGTGGAAAAAGTGGCAAGGTAATGGACCATGAAGGCAGCTGCAAGTATGGTGCCTCCCTGGAAACCGCCACCAGGCGTGATATGTCCGTTCACCGTCACATAGATGCCGAAAAGGATGATGATCGGATAGACCATGGCCATATTCTGTTTGAACAGTTCTGAATGTTCCTTCATGGAGGTCCCTCCAGTACATTATTAATAGTCGCCTTCGTGCCTTGAAAAATAGATAATGCCGATGACACTGACAAGCAGAAGCAGCGTTTCGAAAATGGTGTCATACATGCGGTAGTTCAGATAGATGGCCGTCACTGCATTAAGCGCACCGGTATCGGCAATGAAGTTGTCCAGATAATAGGAGTAGATAATGCCGTGGGCATCGGTGGGCGTCATCGGATTGGCAATCATGAGAAAGAATACACCCACCATGAAAACGGCTATTGCTTTACGACGCATTATTCCTCCTCCTCCTCTTCCTCAGGTACATATTCAAAAGCTAAATTCAGGTTGGTTTTTTCCTCAAGGTAGTTGCACAGCCCTTCAAAGTGGTAGTTGGTCTCGGAGCCGTAGATGGTCATTCGACTGTCATCGTGTTCCACAATAATATCGTAGGAACTGGCTTTTTCTATTTCGCTTGCCGTCTTGTGGGTGTTGATCATATCCAGTTCAAGCTCGATCTGAAGCATATAGTTCTGCAGGTGACCCTTGAGGATGCTGTGTTCTGTCTCGAAACGGATATGGTTCATCGCGTTGTGCTTCAAGCGGCTGTAGTACACCCTGAAGATGGCGTATTTTTTAAGCGCCACAAGATACAGCACCGTTGACAGCGTACAGCCGATCGCCGCCTCGGCGATTGCAACGTCGGGTGCCTGGTAGAACAGGTATGCCAATGAACACAGCAAAGAGAAGACGGCCAGATACAGGACGGCGTGCCTTAAGATAGCTGTCTGAACGGCAGCTATGGCCATAATGATCATCAGGATGAAAACGATGTTAAGCATGCAATCACTCCTTGCGATGGCTGTAGCCGCTGGTGAAAGCGCCACGAATGATAATGTGGTTGGCTATTGGGTTGAGCAGAACGGTAAACAACAGAATGATGCCCAGTTTCAGTGAGAAAAGCGACAGACCACGGTAGATCATCATGCCAAGGACACACAGGATGAAACCGGCAGTATCGATGACCGACACGATGCCAATCCTGGCATAGAAATCCGTGTATCTAAAGAAACCGGCGATGCCGATAAATATCAATAGAAAACCAAAGCCGATGATGATATAGCCTATGAGCTCGTTAAGCGGCAGGTTCATTATATCTTCCCCTTTCCCTGGACGAATCTGGAGATGAAAACGATGCCTATGAAACCCAGAAGGGCATAGACGATGGCGATGTCAATCAAATAGGAACGTTCGGAAAAATCGGCATAAAGCAAAATAGACAGGATGATCATGGTCGACAGAAGGTTGAAACCGAGTATCCTGTCCCAGACCGTTGGGCCCTGAATGACCTTGATCATGATCAGCCCTGCAGCTGCCAGCATAAGATAGACAAATACAATCATCAGTCGGCCTCCCCTCGTGTCAGCGCTTTTTCGAAGGAACCTTGAATGGCAGCTGCCTGCTGTTCGGGATCCTCGGTTGACGGTGTCAGCCACAAGACGGTCAGTTCCGTGTCCGACTTGTCAATCGTCACCGTGCCGGGTGTCATTGTAATGGCATTTGATACCAGGCATTGATGCCATGGATTGGTTACTTTTGTATGTATTTTGACGACTTCCGGCTTCAGAGTACCGGTCATCATCGCTTTGATCAGTTGGAAGGTGGCTGAATAGATGTCCATTAAAAGATGGAACAGAAATGGTATACTCTTATTCAACGGGAGATGGTAGTGATCCAGGTCGAAACTCTGGAAAAAAAGAAAATGTGAGGCTAAAATTGTAACAACCGAAGCCAAGGTACCGCTCGCGATGACAGGTACCGAAAAACGCTCGTGCAACAGACACCATATAAAAATAAAGATGAAAAAAAGTTTCCAGTACATTTTTACTATCCGCAGCATAAAAACACCTCGCCCCACTATTTGTGCTTGTTGCTTTAATTTTAGCAAATCCGACATGATATTGCCATATTATTTTGATATACTCAAAACCAGGAGGACGACGCTATGTACAACATCCATATACTTTTGGCAGAGGACGAAGAGAGGCTGCGAAAGCTCGTAGCTAAATATTTGAATATGGAAGGATACATTGTCCATGAAGCGGATGATGGAAGCAAGGCCATCGCCGTCTTTGACGAGCAGCCAATCGATCTTGCCATCCTGGATGTGATGATGCCGGAGCGGGACGGTTTTGAAGTATGCAATGAGATAAGAAAGACCAGTGATATACCGGTCATATTCCTGACGGCAAGATCCGATGAGGAAGACAGGATCAAAGGCTTTACAAAAGGTGCGGATGATTATGTAACGAAGCCATTCAGCACCAGGGAACTGATGGCCAGGGTCAAGGCCATTCTTAAGCGCACGGGGAAATCCGCTGCTTCAGAAGCCATTGAATTCGGCAATGTGTTTGTCGATACAGATGCCAGAAGGGTGCTGGTGGGCGGTATAGAAGAGAACCTAAGTCCAAAGGAATACGATTTCCTGCTTTTTCTATACGACAATCATGACCGCGCTTTGTCAAGAGAACAGATTCTGGACAGAGTCTGGGGATACGATTACTTTGGCGATGACCGGGTTGTGGATACTGTGGTGAAACGTCTCAGGAAAAAGCTCGATACCGATGGAGAACGGATTCAGACCGTGCGAGGCGTCGGTTACAGGTTTGATATAGCCAATGGGCGAAGCGGGGAGAGTGCCAACGAATGAAAACAATCAGAATGAAGTTCTTCAGCTACTTCCTCGTGCTGGTACTCGTTTTGGTGGCAGTGTTTTACCTGGGTATCCAGCTCTTCTTTGAAGACTACTACTATCATAGCAAAGTTAGGGGGATGCAGCAGACAGCATCTACAATCGAAACCATATATTCAACGGTGGATAGTCCTCTTGACAGACTTTCACAGCTGGAAGTACTTGGGATGGGCTTTGAAGGGAAAATCAGCATCATCGACGAGAACGTCAGCATCACCATCGCAGACGACTATGCTCTCAACTATGCCAATGGTACCATTATCAAAACCCTCGCATACAGGGACGGGAAGGCTTTCATATTTGAAACAAACTTTCCGGTGAAAGGTTCCCAGTGGCTGATCTACTCTGAAACTTTGAATGACGGGAAAATTGCCGCTCTTCAGATCCCGGTCATTGCAATCGATAAGTCGATTGCCTATATTGAAAGATTCACGCTGTATTTAGGCGGGATTGCTGTCTTGCTTGCCCTCTTCGGCGCTTTCATAGCGTCAGGCAATGTAACGAAGCCAATCAAGAGGCTGAATCAGCTGGCGAACGATTTGGGCCGACTGGATTTCAGCGCCAAATACGAAGGCAGCAGACAGGATGAGATCGGGCAGCTTGGCAAAACTTTCAATTACCTGTCGTCAGAGCTGCAAAAAGCTTTTGCTGACCTTCAAAAGGAACTCGCCAAGGAAAAGCAGCTGGATCGGCTCAGGAAACAGTTTGTCGCCCAGGTATCCCACGAACTGCAGACACCTCTATCCATTATCAACGGATACGTGGAGGCGCTTCAGGACGGCATTGTCGATTCGGACCAGGAAACGGAGGAATACTATCAGGTCATTCGTGATGAAAGCGGGAAAATGAGCAGGATGATCAAAGAACTGCTGGAACTCTCGGAACTCGAGGCGGGCACCTTCAAAATGGCAAAGGAATCCTTCGATCTGACAGATTCCCTCAGAGACATGTTCCAGAGATATGAGCTGGCAGTAAGGCATGAGGACGTTGAACTGAGCCTGGTTATACATCCTGAAAAAATGCTATACACGGGTGACGAAGGGAAGCTGATGCAGGCGATCGCAAACATCGTCAATAACGGCATCAAGCATGCGCCTCCTGGAGGGCAAGTGACCCTTGAGCTGCTGGATCGTATACTGACTGTGGAAAACGACGGAGAGCCAATCGATGAAAAAGACTTGCCATGGATATGGGATAGTTTCTACAAGGGTAAAAACGGAACCAAAAAAAGCGGCACAGGGCTCGGACTGGCCATTGCAGCAGGCATTTTCAAGCATCACAATATCGATTTTTCAGCAGAGAATACTGAGTCAGGTGTGAGGTTTACTTTATCATTTTAATATATACTCGAATATGATATAATGGTACCAAATAACTATTCGAGAGGCGGAACAATGGAAAATAAACCTTTGAAAGTATTATTTGTCACACCTGAAATAGTGCCCTATAAGGCTACAGGTGGACTGGCAGATGTTGGAGAGGCATTGCCACCGGCTTTGATGCAGGAAGGCGTCGAGGCCGTTAGAGTCATGCCCAAATATAAAGGAATAGAGCAGTCGTACGACTTGGATAGGGAATTCAGTTTCATAGTTGAAGCAGGCGGCAGAGCCAATGTCGTCACAATCTATTCGCTTGTCGATAGCGGCGTGTTGACCCTGTTCATTGGCAGCGAGAACCACTTCGAACGTGATGGCGTCTATGGCTATGATGATGACGGCGTTCGTTTTGGACTTTTCTGCAAAGCGGTCGTTGAAATGCTGATGTATCTTGATTTCAAACCGGATATCGTTCATCTGAACGACTGGCAGACGGCGCTGATCGGTCTGATTCTCAAAGAAGAATTCCAAGAAATCGATTTTTACAAGGATATCAAGATTGTCTATACGATTCATAACCTCCAGTACCAAGGAGTTTTCGACAGAAGCATGCTCAACGCTCTGAATTTCTCGGATGAGCATTTCAATATTGAAGCAATAGAATACTATGGCAAGGTCTGCTTCATGAAGGCAGGCATTGTTTACGCCGACCTTGTCACAACGGTCAGCAGGACCTATTCCCAGGAGATACAGACACAATGGTACGGCTATGGCCTTGATGGGCTGCTGCGCAAATTCAGCGACAAAATCACGGGTATCGTCAACGGTATCTACTACGACAAGTACAATCCGTCAACGGATGAGGCGCTTCTGCTGAATTTCGACGAGGATAATTTCAGAGACCTGAGGCCCCGTCATAAGGCGATGGTTCAGGAAAGTGTTGGGCTTCCTGTCCGCGATGTCCCGATGTTCGGTGTCGTTACACGTCTAGCTGAACAAAAAGGGATCGACCTGATTATCCAGGCGATGAGCAGCTGCTTAACGAAGATGTTCAGTTCCTTATTCTGGGATCGGGAGACCATTATTTTGAGAGAAGGCTTCAGGAGCTTGAGCAGGCATATCCTGACAAGGTGAAGGTCATTATCCAGTTCAACATGAACGTTGCCAGACAGATCTACGGCGCAAGCGACATGTTCCTGATGCCGTCGCTGTTTGAACCATGCGGACTCTCCCAGCTCTACAGCCTGAGATACGGATCGGTTCCGATCGTTAGAAAAACAGGCGGGCTCGTGGATACAATCAGAAATATGACGGAGCATCCCGATGACGGAACAGGTTTCTCCTTTAAGAATTACAATTCAGAGGAATTCCTGCAGGCAATCCACCATGCCATCAACACTTACTATGACAGGGATAGATGGCAGAACCTGGTTGAGCGGTGCATGAGACAAAGATTTTCGTGGCAGTCATCTGCCAAAGTCTATATAGAGAATTATCAACGCATAATGCAGGATAAGGAACGGACAACATGAAGGATGAGAAGCGAAACAACCTGCCTATGTACCTTTTGCTGGTGACGGTTATAATCGTTGTGGTTTATGTACTCTTTATCAAACCCAACTATTATTTGATCAATGGCGGCGACGTATTTCTTGAGCCTGTCATGTCGAAAAAACTATCACCAGTTAAAGGGGAGACTGTTTTTGCCCAAGGAGATTCCGTCTACATATGCAGAAGAGACGGACTCGAGAAGCTGGATACGGCAGGGGAAAGCATTTGGAACAAATCGTTTTATATGGACCAGCCTCAGCTTCTGGCCAATGACAACTATCTAGCAACTGTGGGCATCAACGCCCAGGAAGCATATATCTTCAACAATGATGGTCTGACAGGCCAAGTGAAAGTTGAATATCCTATCATTCTAGCCGGTTTGAGCGAAACCGGCTATTTGGTGTTGGTGGAAGAAAACAGCGACAGCCATCAAATCGAAATCTTCAATTGGAACGGGGAAAAAGCGGTGCAGCGAAAAACCCGTTTCGATTCAGATGGCTATCCTGTAGGTGTGGCAATCAGTCCCGATTCAACCAGAATGGTTTTAAGCTATGCTTATTTTGGTGAAAACATGTTGCAGACAAGGCTGTCGTTTTTGAATTTCAGCGATGCGGGCGAAACTTATGAGGATAGAATCGTGGGCGGTTTCTCCTTTGAAAACAGCCTGTCACCTTCAATCAGGTTCTTAAATGACAACGATATTGTCGTTATAAGCGATAACCGGCTGGATTTCTATTCGTTCAATAACATACCGTCCCAGCTGAATACGGTCGAGATATCAGATAGAATAGAATGCTATGATGTTTTTGGCGGAAACCTGACGGTACGGTTCGGCAGCAACATGGAGCCTTCTGCAAATTCCATGGCGGAGTCCATTGTGACATTCAACAGCAATGGAGAAGTGGTGAAACAGAATGAAACCGCTGCCCAAACCACTGCCATTGTCGGCAGCGGAGAGGTCGGGTACCATCTGGCGACCGGAAAAGTGGAGAAATACAGTTCGGGCAAGAAAATATGGGAAGCTCAGCTCCATCAAGATCCGTTGGGACTGTTTGAGCTGAGTGACAGCAGGTATCTCATCGTTTTTAGACAAAGCTATGATATCTATAGAATAAAGGACATCTAGCATAGCGTACTGCATTATAAGGGGGCCGAATTTGAATAAACTTGACATGATTGTACTGGCAATCCTACTGATTGCGTTCATTATGGGATTTTCAAAAGGCTTCCTTAGGACGCTTTTGGAGCTTGTTGCTTTTTTTGTCGCAGCCGCAATAGCTCTCTATATATCACCGCAAATAAGCGATGCCATCATCGACAATACTGGTCTTAACGAGATGATTAGTGAAATATCCCAGAATCTGCTGGATGTTGATGAAATGCCCTGGGAGTCTATGGATGCATTGGATGAACAACTGGATATCCTAAGCAGCATTGAAATGCCTGATCTGATAAAAGAACAGCTGCTTGACAACAACAATGCCAAAGTCTATGAACTGCTTGATGTTGACAATGTCGGGGATTATATCGGAGAATTCCTTGCAGTCATGGCGATCAATGTCCTTTCTTACATATTTGTATTCATACTGGCCATGCTTGTTCTGCAGATGATTATCAATATCCTGGATCTTGCCAGTCACATCCCAGTCATCCATGAACTGAACAAACTTGCGGGAGGAGGTCTTGGACTGTTGCTAGGCCTTGCGATTATCTGGACAGGCTTTGCTGTCTATATTTCTATCCTCTCTTTACAGTCACTGGATACATTCACAGCATTGTTAGAGACATCGACATTCGCAAAGTTTCTATATACTGTCAATCCACTCATGCGCTACATGACAAGAATAGCGTAAGCAGTGCCACGGGGTCAGACCTTTTGGCACCGATGCCAGAGGGACGGACCTTTTTGGCACAGGTGCCCAAAAAACGGTGCTTTTCGAGGCCTTTTCTAGGCCGTTGGAAAATAAAGTAAAAACTTTTAAATTTAGGGTTGACTTCCCAAAGTGGTGGTGATATAATTCTCTTCGTTGCCCCGCTGAAAAGCGAGGGAAGCGAAAGGCTCTGAGGCCAGTGAAATCAAGGGTTTGAGAGCGATGGACAATGAAAACTGAACAGTGAACCAAGTACAAAGAATGCTCCGTATTTTCGCTGAATAGTGAAAAACGGTAAATTCAAAACTCGTACAATTCCAGTAATAAAAAAGACCAGAGTTTTAATGAACGAGATTAAACATGAGAGTTTGATCCTGGCTCAGGATGAACGCTGGCGGCGTGCCTAACACATGCAAGTCGAGCGAGATTATATAAGAGGAAGCTTCGGTGGAATCTTATATATGAGAGCGGCGGACGGGTGAGTAACGCGTGGGTAACCTGCCCTATGGAGGGGGATAACACAGAGAAATCTGTGCTAATACCGCATAAGCGCACAGTATCGCATGATACGGTGTGAAAAACTCCGGTGCCATAGGATGGACCCGCGTCTGATTAGCTAGTTGGTGGGGTAAAAGCCTACCAAGGCGACGATCAGTAGCCGACCTGAGAGGGTGATCGGCCACATTGGGACTGAGACACGGCCCAAACTCCTACGGGAGGCAGCAGTGGGGAATATTGCACAATGGGGGAAACCCTGATGCAGCGACGCCGCGTGAAGGAAGAAGGTCTTCGGATCGTAAACTTCTATCAGCAGGGAAGATAGTGACTGTACCTGACTAAGAAGCCCCGGCTAACTACGTGCCAGCAGCCGCGGTAATACGTAGGGGGCAAGCGTTATCCGGAATTACTGGGTGTAAAGGGAGCGTAGGCGGTGAAGTAAGTTAGATGTGAAAGCCCGGGGCTCAACCTCGGGACTGCATTTAAAACTGCTTTGCTAGAGTGCAGGAGAGGAAAGCGGAATTCCTAGTGTAGCGGTGAAATGCGTAGATATTAGGAGGAACACCAGTGGCGAAGGCGGCTTTCTGGACTGTAACTGACGCTGAGGCTCGAAAGCGTGGGGAGCGAACAGGATTAGATACCCTGGTAGTCCACGCCGTAAACGATGAGTGCTAGGTGTCGGCCTGTAGAGGGTCGGTGCCGCAGCTAACGCAATAAGCACTCCACCTGGGGAGTACGATCGCAAGATTGAAACTCAAAGGAATTGACGGGGGCCCGCACAAGCGGTGGAGCATGTGGTTTAATTCGAAGCAACGCGAAGAACCTTACCAGGTCTTGACATCCTTCTGACCGGTCCGTAACGGGGCCTTCCCTTCGGGGCAGAAGTGACAGGTGGTGCATGGTTGTCGTCAGCTCGTGTCGTGAGATGTTGGGTTAAGTCCCGCAACGAGCGCAACCCTTATCTTTAGTAGCCAGCATTTCGGATGGGGACTCTAGAGAGACTGCCGGGGACAACTCGGAGGAAGGTGGGGATGACGTCAAATCATCATGCCCCTTATGATCTGGGCTACACACGTGCTACAATGGTGGCAACAAAGGGAAGCGAAGCCGTGAGGTGGAGCAAACCCCATAAAAGCCATCCCAGTTCGGATTGTAGTCTGCAACTCGACTACATGAAGTTGGAATCGCTAGTAATCGCGAATCAGAATGTCGCGGTGAATACGTTCCCGGGCCTTGTACACACCGCCCGTCACACCACGGGAGTAGGAAGCGCCCAACGTCAGTGACCCAACCCATCTCGGGAGGGAGCTGCCTAAGGTGAAATCTATGACTGGGGTGAAGTCGTAACAAGGTAGCCGTATCGGAAGGTGCGGCTGGATCACCTCCTTTCTAAGGAAAAGACCTTGAGCAATTAAGCAAGAGGTTAAAAAGAGCCGGCATCTGGAAGCCGGCGATGGAAGTACGAGGAAAAGCAAGTTTTTGCTGAAAAGCAAGAACTCGCGACTTGGTTCACTGTTGAGTTTTCTTTGCAACTAAATAAAGCATTGGAAGCGAAAGCTTTCGGTGGCGATGCGTCAAGTGGAAACACCCGTTCCCATACCGAACACGATGGTTAAGCACTTGACGGCCGATGGTACTTGGCTGGAGACGGCCCGGGAGAGTAGGTGGCTGCCGAATTTTAAAAAAATAACACCACGGACTGCCGACAGGCGGGATGAAGTGGCGGGGGCGCATAGCTCAGCCGGTTAGAGCGCACGCCTGATAAGCGTGAGGTCGGTGGTTCGAGTCCACTTGTGCCCATTAAGAGGAGACAAGAGATTGTTTCCTTTGACAAGTAAAGAGAGAAAAACCCGGGGGTATAGCTCAGTTGGGAGAGCACCTGCCTTGCAAGCAGGGGGTCATGAGTTCGAATCTCATTATCTCCATTCCGCGTTAACTATCTTCGATAGTTATACGCTTCCGAATGACTGGACAGATGTTCATCATCGGGACCTGCACAATGAAAACTGCATAATGTAGAAATATCTTCAAAAATGTATGTACATTGCTGTAACGCAAGTTATGGTAAATAAAATACAACCAAGAAGCATAACCTATATCGAGAAAAGAAAAACGAGTAACAAACGTTCATGGACGACATGGACGCGTAGAATACTACATTTCAACTCTCAAGCGAAAGAAAAGCAAGAGCCGTGAGCCTGTAAGGGGCGAACGAAAGGTCAAGCTGATAAGAGCATAGGGTGGATGCCTTGGCACTAGGAGCCGAAGAAGGTCGCGATAAGCTGCGAAAAGCTTTGGGGAGGCGCAAATAGCCATCGATCCAGAGATGACCGAATGGGGAAACCCGGCTGGGAAGAGCCCAGTCACATTCAGGTGAATACATAGCCTGTCTGGGGGAACTCGGGGAACTGAAACATCTAAGTACCCGAAGGAAGAGAAAGAAACATCGATTACCTGAGTAGCGGCGAGCGAAAGGGTAAGAGGCCAAACCAAAGTACCTGGTACTTTGGGGTTGCGGACTGCATAAAGGACTCAAATTTCTAGCCGAATGGTTTTGGGAAAGCCAATCGAAGAGGGTGAAAATCCCGTAGGCGAAAGAGAAATGAGCCTGGCAGGATCCAGAGTAGCGCGAGACACGTGGAACCTTGCGTGAAGCCGGGGGGACCACCCCCCAAGCCTAAATACTACCTAGTGACCGATAGCGCATAGTACTGTGAAGGAAAGGTGAAAAGAACCCCGGGAGGGGAGTGAAAGAGAACCTGAAACCCTATGTTTACAAGCAGTCGAAGCACGTCTTGTCTGATCAACTTGGAACACAACGATCATCAGGCGGCTGTGATGGCGCCTACACCATTGACTGGAAGTCGATGTACCCACCGGGTACACCATCCTCCCATTCAAAGGCGTAAGCATCCAACACAGACACCAGCTGAAGCGTTGCGTCACAAGTTGATCAGACAGGTGCGACGGCGTACTTTTTGTAGAACGGTCCAGCGAGTTACGATTATTGGCAAGGTTAAGGACTTAAGGTCCGGAGCCGAAGGGAAGCCGAGTCTGAATAGGGCGACAGTCAGTGATCGTAGACCCGAAACCGGGTGACCTATCCATGTCCAGGTTGAAGTTACCGTAAAAGGTAATGGAGGACCGAACCCACGCATGTTGAAAAATGCGGGGATGAGGTGTGGATAGCGGAGAAATTCCAATCGAACCCGGAGATAGCTGGTTCTCCTCGAAATAGCTTTAGGGCTAGCCTTGATGGAGTCTAATGGAGGTAGAGCACTGAATTGCCTAGGGGGCTTCACAGCTTACCGAAGCATATCAAACTCCGAATGCCATATAGATGCTCATCAGGAGTCAGACTATACGAGATAAGTTGGATAGTCGAAAGGGAAAGAGCCCAGACCGCCAGCTAAGGTCCCAAAGTATGTGTTAAGTGGAAAAGGATGTGGGATTTCGAAGACAACTAGGATGTTGGCTTAGAAGCAGCCATGCATTCAAAGAGTGCGTAATAGCTCACTAGTCGAGAGATCCTGCGCCGAAAATGTCCGGGGCTAAAACACAACACCGAAGCTGCGGCTTGTATACTACGTATACAGGGGTAGAGGAGCATTGATAACACGAAGAAGCGGTACCGTAAGGAGCCGTGGAGAGTTATGAAGAGAGAATGCTGGAATGAGTAGCGAGAGAGAAGTGAGAATCTTCTCGGCCGAATATCTAAGGTTTCCAAAGTAAAGCTGATCTGCTTTGGGTAAGTCGGGACCTAAGGTGAGGGCGAAAGCCGTAGCCGATGGACAACTGGTTGAGATTCCAGTACTACATATGAACAGAACTGTGGGGACACAGAAGGATAGGAGAGACCGGGAATGGAAAAACCGGTGCAAGCACGAAGTCAAGGACGGTAGGCAAATCCGCCGTTTGATGGTGAAGTGTGATGCGTAGCGAACTTAAAGTAGCGAAGTCTCTGAATCCATGCTGTCGAGAAAAGCCGCTATTGTTTCATATGTACCCGTACCGCAAACCGACACAGGTAGATGAGGAGAGAATCCTAAGGCCGACGGGAGAAGCGTTGTTAAGGAACTCGGCAAAATGACCCCGTAACTTCGGGAGAAGGGGTGCCCTCTAAGGAGGGCCGCAGAGAATAGGCCCAAGCGACTGTTTAGCAAAAACACAGGTCTCTGCAAAACCGAAAGGTGAAGTATAGGGGCTGACGCCTGCCCGGTGCTGGAAGGTTAAGGGGAGGGCTTAGACATAGGTCGAAGGTCCGAACTTAAGCCCCAGTAAACGGCGGCCGTAACTATAACGGTCCTAAGGTAGCGAAATTCCTTGTCGGGTAAGTTCCGACCCGCACGAAAGGCGTAACGATTTGGGCACTGTCTCGACAACGCGCCCGGTGAAATTGTAGTACCGGTGAAGATGCCGGTTACCCGCGACAGGACGGAAAGACCCCGTGGAGCTTTACTCTAGCTTGATACTGGGATTCGATATTACATGTACAGGATAGGAGGGAGACTGAGAATCCAGGACGCCAGTCTTGGAGGAGTCGTTGTTGGGATACCTCCCTTGTAGTATTGGGTTTCTAACCATGCACCGTGATCCGGTGTTGGGACAATGTCAGGTGGGGAGTTTGACTGGGGCGGTCGCCTCCGAAAGTGTATCGGAGGCGCTCAAAGTTCACCTCAGAATGGTTGGAAACCATTCGCAGAGCGCAAAGGCAGAAGGTGGATTGACTGCGACACCGACGGGTGGAGCAGGTACGAAAGTAGGACTTAGTGATCCGGTGGTATGAAAGTGGGATTGCCATCGCTCAACGGATAAAAGCTACCCCGGGGATAACAGGCTTATCACTCCCAAGAGTTCACATCGACGGAGTGGTTTGGCACCTCGATGTCGGCTCATCGCATCCTGGGGCTGAATTCGGTCCCAAGGGTTGGGCTGTTCGCCCATTAAAGCGGTACGCGAGCTGGGTTCAGAACGTCGTGAGACAGTTCGGTCCCTATCCGTCGTGGGCGCAGGATATTTGAGAGGAGCTGTCCTTAGTACGAGAGGACCGGGATGGACTGACCTCTGGTGTATCTGTTGTCTTACCAAAGGCATGGCAGAGTAGCCAAGTTGGGAAGGGATAAACGCTGAAGGCATCTAAGCGTGAAGCCCCCCTCAAGATAAGATATCCCATCCAATTAATGGAGTAAGACCCCTCGAAGACTACGAGGTAGATAGGTTAGAGGTGTAAGCATGGCAACATGTTCAGCTGACTAATACTAATAGGTCGAGGGCTTGACCAAAGCTCAAGCGATTTTGAGCTTGAGGGTTGAAATGTGAGATTGTACGGTTACTCTCTCGAAAGGTTTGCTTGTGAAAATAAGATATTGATAAGGCTCAGTGGATTTAATAGATCTATCTGGGCCGCAATGTTCATATGGCCCATTGGGTCATTGTATTATCAAGGCCCAGTGGCTCAGTTCTAGTAAAATCCTTAAGATTTTACGTGGAGCGAAGTTATTCGAAAGAATAACGCACGCGACCCTACGTCTGAGACACGGCCAATACTATTAAGGCCCAGTGGCTCAGTTGGTTAGAGCGCCGCCCTGTCACGGCGGAGGTCGAGGGTTCGAGTCCCTTCTGGGTCGCTGAAGCGAAAGCTTCATAACTATTTATCTCCCGGGCGCATAGCTCAGCTGGGAGAGCACCTGCCTTACAAGCAGGGGGTCAC
The DNA here is from genome assembly GCA_963677915.2 of Vallitaleaceae bacterium. Classification (GTDB taxonomy): domain Bacteria; phylum Bacillota; class Clostridia; order Lachnospirales; family Vallitaleaceae. The sequence continues at coordinate 30,975 of CAXXGE010000008.1, forward strand.
AGGTTCGAGCCCTGTTGCGCCCACTTGATTCTTTCTGAATCAGTGGTATAATAAATAAGCCACTAAAATTATATGTATATACGCCGACCATGGATCAATTCTAGTAAAATCCGAAGGATTTTACGTGGAGTGAAGTTTTCATAGAAAACGCACACGACCCTAGCAATCTAGATTGAGCAATGAGGAGGCAATACACTTTATACGCCGACCTGGCTCAATTCAAGCAAATCACGCAGTGATAAGCGGCGAGTGAAGCAACTACCCGTTGCGCACACGAAACAATTGAGCATTGAGGAGGCAATATACTTTATACGCCGACCTGGCTCAATTGGCAGAGCAGCTGACTTGTAATCAGCAGGTTACCGGTTCGAGTCCGGTGGTCGGCTTTGGTTTTATAATCCTGGAGGGGTTCCCGAGTGGCCAAAGGGGGCAGACTGTAAATCTGTTGTCTACGACTTCGAAGGTTCGAATCCTTCTCCCTCCATTTACCAATATCGCGGAGTGGAGCAGTCTGGTAGCTCGTCGGGCTCATAACCCGAAGGTCACAGGTTCAAATCCTGTCTCCGCAACTCATGCCCAGATAGCTCAGTCGGTAGAGCAGAGGACTGAAAATCCTCGTGTCGCTGGTTCGATTCCGGCTCTGGGCATTCATAAAGTCTAAATGACATTACAAATGCAGTTCATAAACAAACTACATTTGGTGGATTATATTAGTCCGATGTCTTTAGTTCATATATTTCATTAGCCATCTGGTTAATGTTTGGGTCACTAGCTCAGTCGGTAGAGCACTGGACTTTTAATCCAGGTGTCCCGGGTTCGAGCCCCGGGTGACTCATAAGAAAGCAGTTCATATGGACTGCTTTTTTTCTTTTCAAAATATGATATGATATGGATGAGTACATATTAGTCTTGGGATGTGATCGAATGAAGATAGAAAATCTGAAAAATGTTTTGAAGGGAATATCGAATATTATAGGCCTTGAAACGAAGTACACGCAGGCCTCCGTTTTGATTCCATTTGTCTTGAAAGATAATGTCTGGCACATCCTTTATCAGGTGCGCTCCGACAACATCCGACAGGGCGGCGAAATAGGATTTCCAGGCGGACTGATGGAAGATCAAGACAGGCATTCGTCAGATACCGCCATAAGAGAGACAAGTGAAGAGTTGGGGATCGATCAGGGACAGATTGAATTGCTAGGTGGTTTGGGTACACTGATTACAAATGTGAGCCTTGCGCTTGACGCCTGGGTTGGGATCTTGAATATAAAAGACCTCGATGACTTGAAATGCAATGAAGAAGTCAAGGAAGTCTTTATAGTGCCGATCGATGATCTTATCAATCAGGAGCCTGTTAAGCATTATCTTCGCATGAGTGCCGAACCCCACTATATAGACGAAGACGGGAAGGAAGTGGTGCTTTTACCCTCAAAGCAGCTGCATTTGCCGGAAAAATACCAACAGACCTGGTACGTGGGCAAACGGCCGGTTTACTTCTATTACTATCAGGGCTATCAAATCTGGGGTATGACGGGAGAGCTGACATTTGAACTTATGAAACTCCTCAGGCAGTGACATCACCGATAAATTGCGACTTGCCCGATGATTTCGCGATATAGAGACGCTGGTCCGTTTTGTGAATCAGATCGGTAGAATTTTCACCATTGTACTGGCATATGCCACCGCTGACGGTCAGCTTGAAGTCCAACTCTTTGTTCAGTTCGTTCAGCGAAGTCTCAAGTCTTGATACCAGAGTATTGGCATTCTCAAGATCCGTGTTTGGAAGAATGATAATAAATTCATCCCCTCCATATCGCCCTGCAATATCTGTCGTGCGCAGCGTATCCTTAATCAACTTCGCAAAGGCGATGATGGCTTTGTCGCCGACTTGATGGCCGTGAATATCATTGATACGTTTAAAAGAGGCTTCGTGCATAGTTGTGGGTAAATCTTCTGCTTTTCGGATTGATTTACACTAAATCTCAGCCTATTACTCAGCGGCAGTCAAGGGCGAGCGCAGCTCGTTCATCTTGACCCTTGACAGCCTCATTTCACCAAGAACCTAGATATTGGTCAGCAGTTTATAGCTGCTGACCTGGCGCCGCCGAGGTCGGGGTTTGGGGCAGAGCCTCAAATAAAAAACAATTGAAAAACCATCTGTGTTCCTTTATTGTATTAGTGCCTAAACTCATACAGGAAGGAATTATCACAGATGGCTTCAGCTAATACTTTATGCAAAAACTTATTAAATGTCAATGACGTTGTGATTGTAAACCATGATTTTTTCACTGACTCTGATGGTGTCAAACACCTAAGGATCAAAGCACGCCCTAAAAAATGGAAGCAGAACATCTGCCCAATTTGCGGCCAAAAGTGTCCTGGCTACGATCAAGCTTCTACAATCGGCAAGATCTGGAGAGGTTTGGACTGGGGCGGCATCATTGTTGAGATTGAATGCCCGACAAACCGTATCAAGTGCCCCGAACACGGTGTTGTGACTGCTGATGTTCCATGGGCATACCCGGGAAGCAACTTCACGAAGGACTTTGATCTCACTGCCGCTTGGCTTGCGACCTATCTTCCCCGAAGCACTGTCTCCGATTATATGCGTATTGATTGGGCTACCGTCGGCAGATGCATCACCAGGACCCTGAATGATATCGAACCGGAGCGTTCCAGAAGACTCAATGGACTGGTCAATATCGGCATCGACGAGACCAGCTACAAAAAGGGACACAAATATATCACCATTGTTGTCAACCACGATACGAACACCGTCGTATGGGCTGCAAAAGGTCATGGAAAAACTGTACTGGAACAATTCTATCGCAGCCTGACACCGGAACAGCTGTCTTCAATCAAAGTCGTTACCGGTGATGGAGCCAAGTGGATCACCGAGTGTGTCAACGAATTCACACCCGAATGTGAGCGGTGTGTCGATCCGTTCCATGTTGTCGAATGGGCCATGTCGGCTCTTGATGAAGTCAGGCGCGATGCTTGGAGAGACGCATACACGGCCGCTCAAGACATCGCCAAAGAACATCCCAGAAAGCCAGGACGCCCCAAAACGGACGATCCGATTTCTGCTAAAGTGACTGAATCAAAAACCAGAGCAACAGAAATCAAAACGTCCACTTTCGCACTGGGAAAAGCACCCGAGAATCTCACAGAGAATCAGCGGTTGAAGGTGGAAATGATTGCAGCTACCAATCCACGTCTTTACAGAGCCTATCTGATGAAGGAAAAACTTCGGTTGCTACTTAAGATAAAGGACCTTAACGAAGCAGAGACTGAACTGAAAAAATGGCTTTGGTGGGCAAGTCACAGTCGTATACCGGCATTCATTGAGCTGAACAAAAAAATCCGGCGGCACAAAGAACACATATTAAACACGATTCGCCTCGGAATGAGCAATGCAAGAATCGAGGCTATCAACAACAAGATAAAGCTGATTGTGCGGAAAGCATATGGCTTCAGGAATATTCAAAATATGCTGGATATGGTCTATCTGGTTTGCTCTGATTTGGTGATACCACTACCTAATCGGAAGTCTAAACCGGCTCAACCGGCATAAACACTGGATCTACAGGGAAAACTCACCCACAGGTATCCACGAAGAGCCGTTTAAAATTGTCGATATCCAGCAACATAATAGTCAGTGGATAGCCGATCCTATTGGCCCTGGTGATTTCATCGTCGAGACTTTCAATGGATACCGCATGGTTAAGCATGCCGGTCATCAAATCTCTTTGAGCCTGCTCGAAAAGGCGGCGGTTTTGTTCTTCTATCGTAAACCTGTCCTTGAAAATCGCAACCCTGGAACCTATATTCATTCGGTTTGCAGCAATCGAGATGATATGGACGACAAGTATGTTGACATAAGTTCGCTGAAGAATCATGGGATCTGCCTGATAATAAGGAAGCAGTGCAGCAAAAACAGCGAAAGTAGACACATTGAAAATGATACTTGCCAGTGGACGCAGATATAAGAAGATGGAAATACCGAATACCAGAAATATATACAGATATGTCTGTGGATCGAAACCTTGGGAATTCAGCGTCAGCGCAAGGATAAAGGCTATTAGAACAGCAAGATAAGCGTAGACAATGAACATCAATACATTGGCATTCCATTGCCCTGCTTTTTTACGCCCAAGCCAAAGAAACGGTAAAAAGACAAGACTGGCAACGATAAAAACTTCTATGATGCTAAGATTGTTAAGCCATGCCGGTACGAGAAAGAAAACGAATGTCTCGTAAATCAACAAGATGATGGCTATGACCAACATTCTACAGATATTCACAGCAGCCGTATCCATTTTGAAATCCTGAATCAGCTCTTCCGGTATATTCAATTTGAAAAATGAACCCGCTTTATTCATCCAATTCAACCTCCCCTTATACTATAAGATTATAGTGTTTTATTGCATTTATCGCAAGAAAATATAATTATTGCGCAAGAAAAGCCCGTTTGTAAAAAACGGGCTTTTGTGGTCGAATATGGATTATTGTTTAGATGCTTTCAGCGCCTGATCGAGGTCGTCGATCAAATCGTTGACATCCTCGATACCGATAGAAATCCGAAGGGTATCTTTTGTGATGCCGGCTTCCAGTTGGTCTGCATCGCTCAACTGTTGATGGGTTGTCGTGCCTGGATGAATGACAAGCGATTTTGCATCAGCAACATTAGCAAGATGGGAGAAGAGCTCCAGGCTGTTGATGAACTTCTCAGCTGCCGCTTCATCGCCTTTTATACCGAAAGTGAAAATGCTGCCGGCACCTTTTGGAAGGTATTTGGCTGCAAGTGCATTGTAATCGTCACCTTCAAGGGATGGATAATGCACCCAGTTGACTTGAGAATGGTCCTTCAGGAAGGCCGCAATCTTCTTGGCATTGGATACGTGTCTCTCCACACGCAGAGACAGGGTTTCCAGCCCTTGAAGGAACAGGAAGGCGTTGAATGGGCTTAGTGCCGCGCCGGTGTCTCTTAAAAGCGTCACGCGGGCTTTCACGATGTATGCCAGGTTGCCCAGGGCCTCAGCATAGACGATGCCATGGTAGCTTGGATCAGGTGTTGTGAAGTTGGTGAACCTGCCGCTTGCAGCCCAGTCGAAGTTGCCGCTGTCCACTATGACACCACCGATGGATGTGCCATGGCCGCCAATGAATTTTGTAGCTGAATGGACAACGATATCTGCGCCGAACTCAATAGGCCTGCACAAATATGGTGTTGCAAACGTATTGTCTACGATGAGGGGCAATCCATTGTCGTGCGCGATCTTGGCTATGGCTTCGAGGTCTGCCACGTTGATGCGTGGATTGCCGATGGTTTCCACAAACAAAGCTTTTGTGTTCTCGTTGATTGCTTTGGCGAAGTTCTCTGGATCGTCAGGATCGACAAAACGGGTTGTGATGCCGAACTGCTTGAATGTATTCTTGAATAGATTGTATGTACCGCCATAGAGTGTATTGGCTGCGACGACTTCATCGCCGACGGCTGCGATATTCTGGATGGCATAAGTGATAGCCGCTGATCCGGATGCAACAGCAAGGGCAGCGACGCCGCCTTCAAGAGCCGCGATGCGCTTCTCGAATACATCTGTCGTCGGATTCATGATTCGCGTATAGATATTGCCGGGTTCGCTCAGATTGAAAAGATTCTTGCCGTGCTCGAAACTGTTGAAGGTGAAAGATGTCGTCTGGTAGATCGGTACAGCACGTGCATTTGTTTCAGAGTCTGGTGCCTGGCCTGCATGCAGTTGCAAAGTATCAAAACCGTATTTCTTATCACTCATGTAACCACTCCTTATTATTCTTGTCCTTAAAGTTGTCTTATACTATCACGGCCGATTTTTGTTGTCAATAATCGTTATCAAAAACCATGATTACGTATAAAAAAGGTATTTTTAGAGGCTGTAAATTGCTGCAACATATACACAATAAACAGTTCGGTATTTGCGGTTTTAGGTTGTCTGATTTTACCAAGTTGCTATAATACTTTTTTTAGGAAACTTTTTGTACGCTCGTTTTTAGGATTTGAAAAGATGATATTTGGTTTTTCATCTTCTACAACGACACCGCCATCCATGAAGATTACACGGTTGGCCACTTCTTTGGCAAAGCCCATTTCGTGGGTGACAACAATCATGGTCATGCCCTGATCGGCGAGCTTTTTCATGACTGAAAGAACTTCGCCAACCAGTTCAGGATCAAGCGCGCTGGTTGGTTCATCAAAAAGCATGATTTTCGGTTTCATAGCCAAAGCTCTGGCAATGGCTACACGCTGCTGCTGACCACCTGAAAGGCGGGAGGGGTATTCATTCCGCTTGTCCAAGAGGCCAACCATTTTGAGCAACTCTTCAGCGTAAGGAACAATCTCTCCTCTTGAAATCTTTTTGACGGTCATAGGTGCTTCAATGATGTTCTCGAGCACTGTCATATGGGGGAAGAGGTTGAAACGCTGGAAAACCATACCGAGCTCGCTGCACATTTCCAGGATTTTCTTATGGGAAATACGTATCAAGTCCGTATCGTTCTCGCGTTCATCAACGATTTCACCGTCAATGGTGATTTTACCGGTTGTAATCCTCTCAAGATGGTTCATACATCTCAGTATCGTGCTTTTTCCTGAGCCGCTGGGACCGATGATACAGACCACTTCGCCGGCCTTCACTTCAAGTTCGATTCCTTTTAGGACTTCGAGTTTTCCAAAAGATTTATGGATATTTTCTAATCTTATCATCGTACTCATAGGATACCTCTATTCATAAACGGAGTACTTCTTCTCCAGTTTCTGGAAAAAGAAAGTAAGGATAGTGGTCAGGAAAAGGTAGATGGCAGCAGCGAACAGGTAGATGATTGGGTTGGCAGTGTTGTTCACCTGCTGGTTTGTTGTACGCAGGAGCTCTGTCATGGCAATAACCGAGACAAGTGCAGAATCCTTAAGAAGCATGATGACCTCATTACCCATAGGCGGTATTAAACGCCTGTAGGACTGAGGAATGATCACTCTTCTCATTGCCTGCCCGTACGTCATGCCAAGCGCCTTGGAGGCTTCCATTTGACCTTTGTCAATCGAGAGAATCGCGGCACGGATGATTTCTGCAAGATAAGCACCTGAGTTGAGTCCAAGAGCCAAAATGGCAGCTAAAGTTGGGGGCATCCGAAGTGCCGGACTGATTAGGGGCAGGGCATAATACATGAACATAATCTGCATAAGCAGTGGTGTGCCCCTGAAAACCCATATATAGAACCAGCATATACTGTTGCTAACCTTGTTCTTGGAGATTCTGCCGATGGCAAGAACAAGTCCAAGGACAATTCCGATTGCTATGCCTCCCAGTGTCAGATAGACAGTCTTACCTGAGCTCCTGATCAGCAGAGATATTATATGGAGCATTCTTTCTGTAGTCATATATTATCCTTCTTTAAAAAATCTGTGGTTGGATTACCATAAGTTGCTGTCGATTTCGGATGCGAAATCCGCACCGAACCATTTGTTTGAAATTTCAGCCATTTTGCCGTTTTCCTGCAGTTTTACGATAGCGGCATTGATGTCATTGAGAAGTTCTTCGTTATCACCTTTTTTCAAGCATATGCCGATAGGTTCGTTTGTTAGTTTTGAAGAAGATATTTCATAGGTGCCTTGGTCACTCTTCAGATATTCACCTGCAACCATGCTATCAACAACGATTGCATCAAGACGCCCTGCTTTAAGATCCATAAATGTTTGGACAATTTGGTCGTACGCCTTGATTTCGAAATCGGCACTTTCCTGAGCTTTTCTTGCTGATTCGTGGGATGTCGTCTCTATTTGAACGCCGACGTTCAGACCGTCCAGGCCGGAAAGATCAGCTATGTCAGGACTGCCTGACGGAATGACGATAACCTGGTTATTTGCAAGATAAGGTACTGAGAAATCGTAGGATTCCAAGCGTTCTTCCGTTATACTGACTGACGAAACGATCATGTCGTAGTTGCCGGAGGTAAGGCCTGTGAAAATGCCGTCCCAAGCTGTTGGAACCCACTCGATTTCGACGCCCAATTCATCTTTGAGTGCATTGACAAAATCGATATCGAAACCATCAATCTCGCCAGCGTCATTGACAAACTCCATTGGTGGATAGCTGTCGTCAATTCCGATGCGCAGTGTATTGGAATCTTCCGATGATTTTCCACATCCTGCAAGCACCATAATCAGGGTTGAAACAAGTAACAATGACAGTGTTTTTTTCATAAAATGTACCCTCCCTATCTATTGTATGTTGAGTTTGTTGAAAATATTGTCTTTTAGGATTTTATTCGTTGACAGGATGTTGGAATCTTCGTTGATCAGGGCTCTTCTAATGACCTCCACTTCCTCTTCAGTCAGGTAAAGTGCCTTCCCCTTTAATGAAGGTTTGATTTTGACCCAAATCATTTCGATTGCCTGGGCTGCGTCTTCCTTAGAGTTGAAATAATAGACATTGTTTTCCGCGCTGTATGACCCGCTGCATTTTTCGTAAATTTGATTCAGGTCATGATTGGAAATACCAAAGATTCCATCTAGCTTACCGGTAGAATAGGTGCCGTTGTAGTCGATGTAATACTTGTCGAACATACCGGATCTCCTGATGGTGAATGACTCTTTTATTACCATTTGACTACCTCCTGCTCTTAAAATTTTATATGGTATTATAACATGATTTTAAAAGCCTATACAAATGCATAATATGATTCTGCAAGCCCGAAATAAAAACTTTCATTTTTTTAAAAAAAGGTATTGACTTTCGCCGGAATGGTCTGTATAATGCAGTACATAACTTGATGAGATTCATACAACGATGTATATGATATCAGTGGACGATGTGGTCTGCACACTTGAAGTGTGCAGGCCATTTTTTATTATATATAAACAATGAAGGATAGGAGGAACATTGATGGACAAAATTACAAAAATTGACATCATCACAAGACAAAGTAAGGTAGAGGAATTGAAAGAGGCACTCAACGGGATCGGCATCACAGGTATGACATTTACAAACGTTCTAGGTTGCGGTTTGCAAAAAGGAAAAACGGAATATTACAGAGGCAACCAGTTCAGCATCGACTTGCTTCCAAAAGCAAGGGTGGAAGTTGTCGTCAGCGAGGTTCCTGTAGATTTGGTTGTTGATACTGCCAAGAAGGTTCTTTACACAGGTGAGATCGGAGACGGAAAGATTTTTGTTTACCCGATGGAGAACGTTATTAAAGTCAGAACAGGTGAAGAAGGCGTCAAGGCGCTTTAGAAAGGAGATTACATTATGGATGATATTAAATTAGTTTTAGATACGATATGGGTATTGATTGCAGCGGCTCTCGTCTTCTTTATGCAGGCTGGATTCGCAATGGTAGAGACGGGCTTCACAAGAGCCAAGAACGCAGGTAACATCATCATGAAGAACCTGATGGACTTTTCGGTTGGTTCCCTCATGTTCTGGGTTATAGGTTATGGAATCATGTACGGTACAGACTTTGCAGGCATCATCGGTATTCCGGGATTCTTCTACTCGGAAGACTACACAGCTCTGATATTCCAGACAGTATTTGCTGCTACAGCGGCGACAATTGTTTCCGGTGCAATGGCAGAACGTACTAAGTTCGTTGCGTACCTTGTATACAGTTTCTTTGTATCCGTACTTATTTACCCTGTTTCAGGACACTGGATCTGGGGTGGCGGATGGTTGTCACAGCTCGGTTTCGTCGATTTCGCAGGTTCAACAGCCGTTCATATGGTTGGTGGTGTGACCGCTCTTGTCGGTGCATCGATTCTTGGACCTAGGATCGGTAAATACACGAAGGACGGCAAATCAAATGCAATTCCTGGTCACTCCTTGACTCTGGGCGCATTGGGTGTTTTCATCCTCTGGTTCGGATGGTTCGGATTCAACCCTGGTTCACAGCTCGCTGCATCCAGTGCGGATGATGCGTATGCTATCGGTAAGATTTTCGTTACTACTAACCTCGCAGCTGCAGTCGCTGCCATTACAGCGATGACAATCACTTGGATCCGCTACAAGAAGCCTGACGTTTCCATGACGCTGAACGGCGCTTTGGCCGGCCTTGTTGCAATCACAGCTGGTTGTGCAGCAGTTGATCCGGTCGGCGCATTCTTCATTGGTCTTGCCGGCGGTGTTGTAGTAGTATTCGGTGTTGAGTTTGTTGACAAAGTTCTCAAAGTTGACGACCCTGTTGGCGCAGTCGGCGTACACGGTGTAGCCGGTGCAGTTGGAACCGTTCTTGTTGGTTTCTTCGCTATCGACGGCGGTGTGTTCTACGGCGGAGGCTTCTCCCTTCTGGGTGTACAGGCTCTCGGTGTCGTAGCAGTAGCTGCTTGGGTACTGGTATCAGCGTTCATCGTATTCAAAGCGGTTGACGCAACTATCGGTCTTAGAGTCAGCGAATACGAAGAGCATATAGGTCTTGACATTGAGGAACACGGTATCGAGTCCTATGCGGACTTCGAAGTTAAAGGCATCAACGTAAGGTCCTAGCCGATCCTACATTGATATATATGATACATCGCGCAAAAACCCTGGCCTAGCCAGGGTTTTTGTGTTGTCTCTTATTTCATTATGCTATAATCAAGAGAAAAGGAGGTATTACGATATGCAAGATGAATTCTATACCACCATTCTAGATGCCGAACAGAATATCAAGCGTCTCATGAAGGAAAAAGAAAACTACGAAGAGGAACGCCTCCAGTGTTCGAAGGCATGCAATGTCAATGGCGTTCAAGTCTATACAAAACTGATAGCCACCTGTGACAAAGAGATAGACGACTGCTATGCCGCCATGTTCAGTGCCAGGGCCAAGATGAACTACAATAACGCGGCTGACTAATCAATTTAGCAATTGCAACCGCTACTCTAAATGCCTGTGCCTTTCGATCTCTAGTGATAGCTGGTCCTTCTTTATAAAAGGCAGGAACATGGCCAGTGCCAGGAGAAAGGTCAGCACATCGGCAATCAGCTGGGACATGAGTATGCCCCTGTAGCCAATCAGTCGGGGAAGAAGCAGGATAACAGGAATGAAGAACAGTCCCTGCCGCGTGACGGCCATCAGCATTGCCTGAGGGCCTTTGCCCAGCGCCTGATAAAAAACACCGATCGTATTGGATATGCTCATAAAGCACAGGCTGACAGCGTAGAAAGCAAGGCCTGCCGAGCCATAGGCGGCGACATTGTCTGTGGCATTAAAGCCCGTCATCAGCAATCTGGACAACGGGATCAGCAGGACACAGCTCACCGCTGATATGACAAAGGCAGCGGTCATCGTGTATCGAACCGATTGGAGCACCCGGGATTTGTTGCCTGCGCCGATGTTGTACCCAGCCACCGGCTGCATGCCTTGAGCCAGACCGAAAAGGGTGTACATGGGCAGCATGTATATCTTAGAGACGATACCGAGCGCCGCAAGAAGTTCGGCACCGCCATACGTGACAGCGCCCTGGTTTAGAAGGCCGATGGAGAAACTGAAAAGCAGCTGCCTGAAAAAGGTCGGCAGTCCAATCTTGAAAATCTCATTGTAGATCGTCCTGGTCGGCTTGAAAAACCTCAAGCCGACTTTCACAATGGTATGACCGAAATAAAACCTTGTAAACAGAATCAGCCAGGTGACCACCTGGGATATGGACGTTGCAACGGCAGCACCGGCGACACCCCAGCCAAAGACAAAAATGAAAATAGGATCGAGTATAATGTTGAGCACCGAACCGATGGCCATGCCCAGCATGGACAGCTTGGCACTGCCCTCTGACCTCAGCAGGTTGTTCAGGGTCATATTGCCGACTGTGAAAGTGGTGCCCAGCAAGATATAGGAGACATAGGTAACGGACAGATCCAGGATCCCGTCGGTAGCTCCGAAAAACTCGAGGACGGGTGCCTTGAATGCGAAAACAGAGACGGAATAGACAACACCCACAATCATGACGGAATAGAATGCCGTCGTGGCGACGCGGCTTGCCAGATCCTTGTTTCCCTTGCCAAGAAGCCTTGACAGATAGCTGGCGCTGCCAATGCCGAAGGTCAAACCCATGGCTGTCGTCAGCAGCATTAATGGCATGACGACCTGCACGGCGCCAATGGCTTCCGTGCCAATCCATGCGACAAACATCGTATCAACCACATTGTAAATAGCCATGACAAGAAAACTGACGATAGCCGGCCAGGCCATTGAATTGATTGCTTTGCTTATGGGTGCTTCCTGCAGCAGGTAAATCCTTTTATCATCCATGGACAGCCTCCATAGCCTCTATTAAATAATCGAGCAGGTGCCACAAAAGTTTTTTGTTGCCTTCATAGTATCGTTTTTCAGCGAGCATTTCTTCAGCGGATTGAATATAGGGCCCGCCAGTCAGTTCATCAGCGCCATGTTCTATGATGGCGGCAACGCTGTCAGGTGTCATCTCGATGTGAAATTGGAGGGCAAGAATACGGTTGTCGAAAACAAATCCCTGGTTATCGCAGATTGCACTTTTGGCAACTGTCTCCGCACCTTTCGGAAGTGAAAAGGTCTCGCCGTGCCAGTGAAATACAGTCTGCTTTTTCTGAATCAGATTGACTGGCTCTATTTCGAACCAGCCGATTTCCTTCTGTGGCATCTTAGTCACTGCAGCACCAAGGCTTTCCGCTAGGAACTGGGCGCCAAGGCATACACCTATTGCTGACTTGCCGCTCTGGACAGCTTCACGTATGAACGCTTTCTCGGCAGGCATCCAGCTGTAGTCATCCTCATCGCCGACGCCCATCGGACCTCCCATGACAACTAGAAAGTCATAGTCCAAAACGGAAGGAAACGGATCCCCGGCATAGGCTGACGTCCGGGTGATTTCGGCGCCTTTTTCGGTGAAATAGCTTTCTATATTCGCCGGGCCTTCAAAGGGCACGTGTGTTAAAATATGGACCCGCATGAATCAACACCTCTTTTCAAATCAATGTAAGCATATTGAGTTCATTATATCATATAAGGAAACAGTGCCATGAACAAAAATGAAACACAAAACAGAACATTGGAGCAGCATCTAAGGTGCTATACGGATGGCATCTATCCTTTGCATATGCCTGGACACAAGCGCATGGAGGGCTCTCTGCCCACGTCTATTGCCGATATCGATGTCACCGAGGTCGAGGGGACGGACAATCTCTACAGACCGGAAGGCATCGTTGGAAAGTCCCTTGATCATGCAGCGTCATTTTATGGTACGCGAAAAACGTATTTCCTGCTTAACGGCAGTACCGGGGGCATACTATCCGCAGTTGCTGCGATGGGGCGGCCGGGGGAAAAGGTTCTCGTCATGAGGAACTGCCACCAGTCTGTCTACCATGCCCTTGAACTGAATCGATTGGAACCGGTCTTCCTGTATCCTCAGGAAGCGGCTGAAGGTCTGGCTGGAGGCGTGTCCCTGGAGGATGTAAAAAAGGCCTATCGCGACAACCCGGATATGAAGGGCTGCATCATCACTAGCCCCACCTATGAAGGGCTCGTTCTTCCTGTCTATGAGATTGCCGGGGCAGTGCATGCCGATGGGGGCTGGCTGATTGTCGATGAAGCCCACGGTGCGCATTTCAATTATTCAGACCTCTTTCCGAAGTCGGCATTGGCATCGGGTGCGGACATTGTTATCCAAAGCCTGCACAAAACGATGCCTTCCATGACACAGACGGCGCTGATGCATGTAGCAGGCGAATGGGTCGACCTCGAACGGCTTGACCACTACTATGAAGTCTACCAGACGAGCAGCCCCTCGTATGTCATGATGGCATCGATCGACAACTGTATACGGAAATATGAGCATGCGCCTGAGGTGTGGACAGCATTTGAAAAAATCCTGGACGCTGTGGACAAAAGGCTCCAGAACATGAAGAGGCTGAAGCTGACCAGGGAGAGGGAACTGGATATGACCCACCTGGCAGGTCTTGACCGGTCGAAAGTGCTGGTCAGCACACTAAGTGCCGATATAACGGGATTGGAACTGGAGAGAAGGCTCAGGGAAGACTGGGGATTCCAGGTGGAACTTTCGAACGAAGTGTATATCCTGGCCATGCTGACAGTGGCAGACAAGGCAGCGGAAATCCGTGCATTTCTGGAAGCGTTGATAGCAATCGATAAGGAACTTGAACCTGCAGCAGCGCCATTGAAAAGGACAGCTGAAAATCGATGCAATCATCCGAAACCAGGCTGTACGATGGAAGAAGCATGGCTAGCTGAAGGTACATGGATGCCCCTTGAAAAATGCTGCGGCCGTATCGTACAGCTGCCTGTCACGCCCTATCCACCCGGCATACCTTTCCTGGCTGCAGGGGAAATCATAGAAGAGGGGCATATCGAATGGCTGCTATCTGCAGTCGAAGCAGGCAGGGTCATCAAGGGACTGAAGTTGGAAGGGCAACAAATTGATATAAAAATATTAAAATAGTTCGAATGTGATATAATATAAGGAAGAAAAGCAAGCGAGGTCATTATGAGAGGACGATTCATTTCGATAGAAGGCGGCGACGGCTCCGGCAAGACGACACAGATTCAGCTGCTCATCAAAAAACTTGAAGAAGAAGGCATCGATATCCTGTTTACAAGGGAACCGGGAGGCACCGTCATTTCCGAAAAGATAAGATCCCTGATTCTGGATCCGGCTCACATTGAAATGAAGGATATGACGGAGGCGCTGCTCTATGCATCTGCCCGGGCCCAGTTGGTGGGAGAAGTCATCAAGCCGGCTATCGAAGAAGGCAAAACAGTCATATGCGACAGGTTCGTGGATTCCTCCGTCGTCTATCAGGGACATGCACGGGAACTGGGAATCGAAACCATAGAAGATATCAACAGCTACGCCATAAGGGGGCTGTATCCGGACCTGACCATACTGCTTGACATCGATCCGGACGAAGGGCTGCACAGAAAGAAGTCCCAGAAAGAGCTGGACAGAATGGAGATGCAGGCGCTGGATTTTCACAAGAAAGTCTCAGAAGGATACCGCCTGCTGGCAATAAGACATGCGGACAGGATTTTCTCCGTCGATGCGACACAGGATATCGAAACAATCCACAGATCAATCATGGCTGAGATGAAGAGGAGGTTTGGATATGGGGAAAATGAAAATGGTGCTCGCCATCATTCATGACGAAGATGCACATGCACTTTTAAGCAAGCTCAACAAAAGCGGACATATGGCGACCAAACTATCCAGTACCGGGGGACTCCTTAGAACAGGCAACACAACGATTTTCGTCGGCGTCGAGGAGGAAGAAGTGGAAGTTGTACTCGACATCATCAAGGACACATGCAAGACGAAAAAGGAATTGACAGTCATGAATCCACCGGTGATCAATATGGTGGAAAGCTATATGCCGTACCCTGTTGAAGTAACCGTAGGCGGCGCGACAATCTTCGTGCTGGATGTAGACAAGTATCTAAAAATCTGAAACAAACATTGGGGCCGCATCATGTATCGATTGGACGAAATCATCGGCTATGAACAAATCATCAGCCATTTCCAGAATGCAAGAAAAATGAAGAAGAATTCCCATGCCTATATAATCGAAGGAGAAACGGGCATGGGAAAGCTGAGGCTTGCGAGAACTTTCGCCAAGCTGATGCAGTGCGAGGAACAGGGCATAGAAGTGTGCGATGCCTGTCAATCTTGCAAGCTGCTTGATGCCGGGAACCATCCCGACATTATTGAAGTGGCCCAGACTAAAAAGACAGGGCTCGGCGTCGACGATATCAGGGACCAGATCAACAAGGACATGGCGGTCAAGCCATACAGATATCCCTACAAGATATATATTGTCGACAACGCTGATCAAATGACAGTGCAGGCCCAGAACGCCCTTTTGAAAACAATAGAAGAGCCACCGCCGTACGGCATGATTATCCTGCTTGCTTCCAACAGCTATCAGTTTCTTCCGACAATACTGTCAAGGTGCGTCGTCATGAAGCTGAATCCACTGCCGGAGAGCCGTATTGAAGAATACCTTGTTGAAGAGAAGCATATACCGGACTACCAGGCGGCGCTGTATGCAGCTTTCGCACAGGGCAATCTGGGCATGGCGATGAAGCTCTCTGAATCCACCGATTTTTCTGTAATGCGCGAGAATATGATCAAGGTGATGGAGGTCTTCACTGCGGGTGACAAAATCGACATTCTCGACACGGTTGAGATATTTGAAGCATACCAGGACAGCAAGGAGATGTTTTTCGAGCTGCTGCTTACCTGGCTAAGGGATGTCCTTGTATTGAAGAAACTCGGCGGTCCTGCCAGGCTCATACACAGGGACAAACGCAATCTTTTGTTGAAACAGGCATCCATCCTGTCGTATAATAGGGTTGGTACGCTAATTGATGGACTGGAAAAAGTCAAGCTGCAGGCCCGCAGACATGTGAATTACCCCTTGTCGGTGGAGATGATGCTGGTCAATGCCATCAACAGCGATGACGATTGATCGCACAGATCTTAAGGAGATAGATATGATAAAAGTGATTGGCGTCCGTTTCAGAAAAGCGGGCAAGATTTATTACTTCAATCCGGGAAATATGGAGATAGATTCGAACCAGCATGTCATAGTCGAAACGGTGCGCGGCATCGAATACGGCAAGGTCGTGCTCGGTGTCAAGGAAATGCCAGATGAGGAAATTGTCCAGCCGCTGAAAAAAGTCATCCGTATCGCTACAGCAGATGATGATGCAGTGGAAATCGAGAACAAGGAAAAGGAACGGGAGGCTTTCAAAGTCTGCCAGCAGAAAATAAAGAAGCACAGCTTGGAAATGAAACTGATTGACAGTGAATACACTTTCGACAACAACAAGCTTCTGTTCTATTTTACTGCGGACGGAAGAATCGATTTCAGAGAACTGGTAAAAGACCTTGCCTCCGTTTTCAAGACACGTATCGAGCTTAGACAGATCGGTGTCAGGGACGAGACAAAACTGGTGGGAAGTATAGGCATCTGCGGCTTGCCGCTCTGCTGTTATCGATACCTCAGTGATTTCCATCCTGTTTCGATCCGTATGGCGAAGGACCAGAACCTTTCCCTTAACCCGACGAAGATATCAGGCGTGTGCGGCAGGCTGATGTGCTGTCTGAAATATGAGGAATATACCTATAAAACGTTGAACAGGAACCTGCCCAATGTCGGATCGAGTGTAACGATGAAATCCGGTGAAAAGGGAGAGGTCATCAGCGTCAACATCATCCGTCAACGCGTCAAACTGGTCGTCAGAAAAGAGAACGGCGATCCTGAAGTCAGGGAAGTCAGTATAGATGAGATAGAAGTCGGCAAGGACCAACGCAGGAAAAAGAAGGCGAATGTGAGCAAGGAAGAGTACGCTGAACTGAAAAAGCTGGAAGAGATGGATAAAGGCGGAAGCGGCGAAAAGGACAGCGAGGAAAAAAAGAACAAGAATAGAGACAATAAGAATAGAGACAGCAGGAACAGGGGTAGAAGCAGAAACAAGAACAAGAAACCGAAGGCTGCCAAGAATACCGACAAAAAGAGTGAGTAGTATGGAAGTCCGGCTGAAACAAGGGGAGCGGATTGACGACCTACACCTTAAGGGATTGAGAATCATACAGCACCCCGATCATTTCTGCTTTGGCGTCGATGCGGTACTGGTTGCCGACTTTGCCAAGGCATCGGCAGAGGACAAGGTGGCCGACCTGGGTACAGGCACCGGCATCATTCCGCTGATGATGTACGGCAAGTTCGGTCCCAAGCACATCGTTGGGCTTGAAATCCAGGCGTCCAGTGCAGAGATGGCAAGAAGAAGCATCGCCCTCAACGGGCTTGAACAGACAATAGAGATCATGCAAGGCGATATCAAGGAAGCAGCAGAACTGCTTCCTTTAAGCTGCTATGACCTGGTCGTTGCCAATCCGCCGTATATGAACGCGGGCAAAGGCCTGGTGACACAGGCCTCTGCGAAAGCAATCGCCCGCCACGAAATCCACTGCACACTGGAGGACGTTATTTACGCCGCATCCAGGATCGTCAAGGTTCAGGGGCGGTTCTGCATGGTCCACCGGCCCCAGCGCCTTGTGGAGATTTTCGAGACGATGCGCAGGCATCAAATGGAACCCAAGCGCATGCGTATGGTACACCCTTATGCCGACAAGGATGCAACGATGGTGCTTGTTGAAGCGGTCAGGCAAGGCAGGCCGCAGATGAAGGTGGAGCCGCCGCTTGTGATCTACAAGGCAGATGGCGCTTATCACGATGAAATCATAGATATTTACGGATACAATTTGTAAGGAGGACGCCATGGGCACACTCTATCTGGTCGCGACCCCAATCGGCAATCTGGAGGATATCAGTTATCGCGCCATCAGAATACTGCAGGAAGTGGACTATATCGCGGCTGAAGATACCAGGCATACCCTGAAGCTCTTGAACCACTTCGAGATCACGACCCATCTGGAAAGCTACCATGAACACAACCGATATGAGAAGGGCGAGAAGATTGCGAGGGACCTTGAGCAAGGGAAGAATGTCGCGCTGGTAACAGATGCAGGAACGCCGGCGATCTCCGATCCCGGTGAAGACCTGGTCAGGCTCTGCAACGAAAGGGGACTTGCGGTGACGTCGGTCCCGGGTGCGGCGGCCTTCGTAACGGGGCTTATTCTGTCTGGAAAGGATACAAAGCGCTTCATCTTCGACGGCTTTCTTCCTATGGACAAAAAAGAGAGGGCCAAAAGGATCGAAGAACTGAGCGGCGAATTCCGAACGACCATTCTTTATGAAGCGCCGCATAAGCTGAAGCGAACACTGAAAGACCTGAGTGATGCCCTGGGTGGCGGCCGCCAGATTTCAATAGCCAGGGAACTGACGAAGAAATTCGAGGAGGTGCTGAACGTCACGCTGGAAGAAGCGGTTCAGTACTATGCTGACAATGACCCACGGGGTGAATACGTGCTTGTCATCGAAGGCGGCGACAGGGAGGCTGCTGAAAAACGGGAAATGGAAGCGATGCTCTCGATGTCGCTGGAAGAACATCTGGAGAAATGCCTGTCTGAAGGTCTGAACAAGAAGGATGCCATCAAACAGGTCGCCAAAGAGCGGAGGCTGCCCAAAAGGGAAGTCTACAATCATTTCAATAGAGATTGAATAAAAAAGTCTGCTAGGACAGCCATACGGCATTGTCTCAGCAGACTTTTTTGTTATCTTAAGGTTTTTGCTATACGCTGAAGTTCTTTCTCTTCATCTGTCAACTCACCCAGAGTGAGGTGGTGCGGCTGTTTATTGCCATTCTCGTCCACATAGACGAATGTGACGAAGCCTTCAACCAGCACCTTGCCGGTGTTGGTCGACAGTGTCTTGTTGTAAACGGTGATGCTGGTCGTACCCGCATCGACGACTTTTGCTGTGATTTCAAGCACATCGCCTTTCTTTGCAGGGACATTGAACCGCATGCCATGGACTTTCAGGCAGACAATGCCGTCGGGATTGCCGACAGCCAGGGCTGCAGCCACGAAGCTGCCCTCGACAAACCATTCGGCCATGCGTCCTGCGAAAAGGGTGCCGTGGTGGTTGAGGTCCGCTCCTTTGACAAGGCGGGCGGATTGATGTGTTTTCATAGTAAAACCTCCCTTTGAGAAAGAAAAAACCTATCCAAGATTAGATAGGTTTCCTTCACAGAATATTATTCTGGTTGTGGAGCATCCACTGGGCAGACATCTGCGCAAGCGCCGCAATCGATGCAGTCATCTGGGTTGATAACATAGATGCCATCGCCTTCGGAGATAGCGCCTGTTGGACACTCGGCTTCACAAGCTCCACATGAGATACATTCATCATTGATTTTATATGCCATTAAGACACCTCCTGATAGTCATACTACGAGTTAATCTCGTTTTTTTATTTTAAACCAAATAGGATGACAAGTAAAGCATTTTTGTTTAACTTGACAAATCTGTGACAACATTTGCATTATGTTTTTCGAACAGTTCAACAGCTTCTTTTAGTTCATCCGCCGTGGGTTCATCTGTGCCTTCAAGTGGATTGTCGATTCCCAGTTCCTGCCACTTGAAATTTCCCAGTTTATGATATGGAAGGATTTCAATCCTCTCAATATTTCCGAATCCGGAAAGGTAGCGGGATAGGCCGTCTATGCTTTCCGCCTGGTCGGTCAAACCGGGAACCAGCACATACCGTATCCAGGTGGGAATATTCCGGCTGCTTATATATTCCATAAACTGCAGCGTAGGTTCAAGACGCACCCCGGTCAAATCCTTGTAACGTGAGGCATCATAATGCTTTATATCCAGCAGTACCAGATCCACATACGCCAGTATCTGTCGGGTCTTTTCATTGAACAGGTAGCCGGACGTGTCGAGAGCGGTATGGATGCCGTGTTTTCTGCATTCTTTCAGGAGATCCAATGTGAAATCCGGCTGCATCAGAGGCTCGCCTCCTGTCAAAGTGACGCCGCCTTTCGAGAATTTCATGTAGGACTTGTACTTGAGTATCTCAGCCATGACTTCGTTAATGCTCATCTCTTTGCCGCCTTTTGCATCCCAGGTATCCGGATTGTGGCAATAGAGGCATCTCAAAGGGCACCCCTGGAAAAAGACGACGAATCGGATGCCGGGACCGTCTACAGTTCCGCAGCTTTCCAATGAATGGATTTTTCCTTTTTCCGCCATATTGCACCTCCTTGCCAGGTCTCTGAGCGTGTTTGTCAGGTTCTTTCGTGGAACGTTCTGTTGATGACGTCGAGCTGCTGTTCCCGTGTCAGCTTGACGAAGTTGACCGCATAGCCGGAGACACGGATCGTCAGCTGAGGATACAGTTCCGGATGTTCCATCGCATCCATCAGCATTTCACGGTCGAAGACGTTGACGTTGATATGGTGGCCCCCATCATGGAAGTAGCCATCCAGAATACCCGTCAGGTTCTCGACGCGCATGCCGATGTCCTTGCCGAGAGCCTTCGGCACGATTGAGAATGTATAGGAGATCCCGTCTTCGGCATGTTCGTAAGGAAGCTTCGCAACGGATGCCATGGACGAAATGGCGCCAAGACGGTCTCTGCCATGCATTGGATTGGCACCCGGTGCAAATGGCTCGCCGGCTTTTCTCCCGTCAGGTGTTGCCCCTGTTTTTTTACCATACACAACATTCGATGTGATTGTCAAGATGGACATGGTAGGAAGGGAGTCCCTGTATGTCTTGTGTTTTCGCAGTTTGTTCATGAATCGCTCCACAATGTCGTTGGCGATGCTGTCGACACGGTCGTCGTTGTTGCCGAAAGCGGGGTAGCTGCCCGGTTCGACTTCGTAGTCTACGGCAAGACCCTCTTCGTTGCGGATGACCCTTACTGTAGAGTGCTTGATGGCCGACAGGGAGTCCGCCACGACGGACAGACCGGCTATGCCGCAGGCCGAGGTTCGAAGGATATCCCTGTCATGCAGCGCCATCTGGATTCTCTCGTAGGCATATTTGTCATGCATATAGTGAATGATGTTCAGCGTGTTCATATACAGCTGGGAAAGCCAGTCCATGACCTGGTCGAATTTCCGCATGACCTCGTCATAATCCAGAATTTCACCGGTGACAGGCGCAAATTCGGGTGCGACCTGGACGCCGCTTTTCTCATCCTTGCCCCCGTTGATTGCATAGAGAAGCGCCTTGGCAAGATTGGCTCTTGCGCCGAAGAACTGCATCTGTTTGCCGATCGACATGGCGGAGACGCAGCAGGCAATACCGTAGTCGTCGCTGTATTTCGGACGCATGAGATCGTCGTTTTCGTATTGGATGGAGCTGGTGTCAATGGATACTTTCACCGCATATTTCTTGAAGTTGTCGGGCAGGCTGTTGGACCAGAGCACGGTCAGATTCGGTTCCGGTGCCGCGCCCAGGTTGTAGAGCGTATGCAGCATCCTGAACGAAGTCTTTGTAACCAGGGTGCGGCCGTCGTTGCCCATGCCGCCGATTGCCTCCGTCACCCAAGTGGGATCCCCTGAAAAAAGGTCGTTGTAGGAAGGCGTGCGCAGGAAGCGGACCATCCTAAGCTTCATGACAAACTGGTCGATGTAGCTCTGGGCCGTCTTCTCATCCAGGATGCCGTCTGCCATGTCCTTCTCGATATAGATATCGAAGAAGGTAGACACCCTTCCGAGGCTCATGGCAGCGCCGTCCTGTTCCTTGATGGCCGCCAGATATCCAAAGTAGGTCCATTGAATGGCTTCATGTGCGTTTTCAGCGGGCCTGCTGATATCGAAACCGTAGCTTGCCGCCATGTCTCTGAGTTCGTGAAGTGCTCTCAACTGTTCGGACAGCTCCTCGCGAAGTGCGATCACATGCGCCTCCATGTAACCCATTTCCAGAAGTTTTTTCTCCTCCTGTTTCTGAGCAATCAGCGCGTTGACACCATATAGGGCTACCCTTCTGTAGTCGCCGATGATGCGGCCCCTGCCGTAGGCGTCGGGAAGGCCTGTAATGATACCGGATCTTCTCGCCGCACGCATATCCTCCGTATAGGCATCGAAGACACCGGCATTGTGGGTCTTTCTATAAGCCGTGAATATCTTCTCTGTCTCAGGGTCCAATTCATAGCCATAGGACTCCAAAGCGGATTTGACCACACGGATGCCGCCGTTTGGCATGATGCCTCTCTTGAGCGGCCTGTCTGTCTGGAAGCCTACGATGGATTCGAGGTCCTTGTCCACATAGCCGGGTCCGTGGGAGATGATGGTGGAAGGCACTGAGGTCTCCGCATCGAAGACGCCCTTGCTGCGTTCTTCGCCGAACATTACTTTCACTTTATCCCAAAGCGCGAGCGTATCTTCTGTCGCTTCCGATAAAAAGCTGTCATCACCTTCGTACGGGGTATAATTCTTCTGTATAAAATCCTGAACGGTCATAAAACCTCCTTGGTGAACGATAATGATTACCATACAGACATTATACTTGTATATTGTATACACGTCAAGAATCTATTTGGTAATAATAATTATTTGTTGAATGATGCGCCGATAAGGTGTAGACTTAATTCTAATAGAGTGTACGGGGGCATGGCATATGAACGTTTATCAGGAAATCGTTTTTGACATTAAAGGAAAAATTGATGAAGGATTCTATAAACCCGGAGACAGGCTGCCATCGGAAAGAAGCCTGTCGGAAGCCTATGACGTCAGCAGGATGACGGTCAGACATGCCCTGGGGGAGCTTGAAAGGGAAGGCATTGTCTTCAAGGAGCAGGGCAGGGGCACTTATGTTTCCCAGGTGCATTTGTGGCAGGAGAACCTGACAAGCTTTACCGAAACACTGAAAAAAAGGGGATTGGAGCCTTCTTCCAAAGTCATTGAATTTTCCACGGTCCATCATCTTTCAGAGATCAGTGAAGCCATGGGACTGCCGATTGACACCAAGTTTTTCAAGCTGAAGCGGCTGCGTTATGGTAACGATATGCCGATTGCTTTAGAAACGAACTATCTGCCCGTCGACAGTTTCCCTGGCATGAAGCGGTTTGACATGAGCAAATCGCTGTACAGTGTGATTGAAAAGGAATACGGTTACAGTATTGAGAGGCTGTCCTGTGAAATGGATGCAGTCTTGTCAAACCGCAGCCTTATCGATGCCATGCAGCTGCAGAAACCACAGGCGCTGCTGAAGGTTTCAGCGATTGCCTATACTACCAAGGACAGGAAGCTTTTTTACGAGGAATCCTATTATAGGGCCGATATATACAAATACAGTGTCGATATTAAAAGATGATTTTCGTATATATTGGCAAACGCAGTTCAAAAGTTATATAATATGAATACATAACTAATTTTATAAGGATGAACAAGGAGGTAATCATGAAATCACTCAAAGGAACCAAGACAGCTGAAAACCTGCTCAAGTCCTTCGCTGGGGAATCACAGGCAAGGATGCGCTACACTTACTATGCGAGCATCGCAAAAAAAGAAGGCTTCGTGCAGATTTCCAACATTTTCACAGAGACAGCTGACAATGAAAAGGAACATGCAAAACGTTTCTTCAAATTCCTCAACGAGGATTTGAAAGGTGAAGCTGTTGAAATCCAGGCTGGCTATCCAATCGGCATGGGAACAACACTTGAGAACCTGAAGATGGCAGCTGCCGGAGAGCATGAGGAATGGACGGAGCTGTATCCTGATTTTGCCAATGTTGCAGAAGCAGAAGGCTTTATGGAAATCGCCACTGTCTACAGAAAAATAGCAGAGGTTGAGAACAAACACGAAGCCAGATACAACAAACTGGCTCAAAACATCATGGATGACAAAGTCTTTAAGAAAGATGAAGAAGTGCTTTGGAAATGCAACAACTGCGGTTATATTCAGGCAGGCAGCGAGGCGCCTCAGAAATGCCCTGCATGCGCACATCCACAAGCACACTTCGAAGTGTTCGCGGAAACCTATTAGTAGTAATAAATCATGTTGCCTGGACTCATGCAAGCACTCTTCCAACGGAAGGCGGCTGCGCATGAGTCTTGTTTTTAAAAAAACAAGGAGATCATCGATGAAACATACATTCGCACACAACAATATCAACGTTTTCAATCTGGAAAAAAGCATCGATTTCTATAAAAACGCCCTTGGACTGACTGTCATGAGGGAAAAGGAAGCATCCGACGGCAGTTTCAAGATCGTCTTCATGGGCGACGGGGAAACAAGCCATATGCTGGAACTGACTTGGCTGCGTGATATGGACAGGCCCTATGAGCTGGGGGACAATGAAATCCATCTCGCGCTGAAAACGGATGACTATGAAGCCAGCTTGAAGCTGCATCAGGAGATGGGCTGTGTCTGCTACATCAACGAGAAGATGGGCATCTACTTCATTGAGGATCCGGATGGCTACTGGACTGAAATCATCCCGGCGGTGAGGTAGATGGAGGTCATCAAGATTCAGACCGGTTCGATGAAGAACAACTGCTATCTGCTCTCGAGCAGCCAGGGGAGAGGCATTCTTATCGATCCGGGTGTGGACGGACTTGCGATCCTCCGCACCATAAACCGTCACGCAGTCGATGTGAAAGCCATCCTGATTACCCATGGACACTCGGACCATACCGGACAGATAGCTTTTCTGCTGAAGGAGCTGGAGGGTGAAATAGAGGTTGTCATGCACAAGAAGGACTGGAACGGTTCGCTTCATGTATCGAGATTCATGAAGGACGGAGAAAGGTATGAGCTGGATGACATTTCATTGACCGCCATTCTTGTACCTGGACACACCCACGGAAGCCTATGTTTCTACAGCCCTCATGATAACTGCATCTTTACCGGCGATACGCTTTTTTACCATTCGATCGGTTCGGAAGCCTATTATGACGGCGACCCCATGGACCTGACGAACAACATCATCCGAAGGCTTCTACCGCTGCCGGACATTACAATCGTCTATCCGGGCCATATGAACGATACGACTATTCTGGAAGAGAGAACGATGAACCGATACCTGACGGACAAAGACACACCGGATCCATGGGAGGAACTCTGATGAGCGGCATATTTATATCCGACTTCGACAATACACTGACCCTGAAGGACTTCTACTGGATTGTCATCGACGACTATATCGGAGAGAAGGGGAAGGCATTCTACAGGGAGTGGAAAAAGGAAAAGAAGATCAACGTGGACTTCCTGAATACCATCTTCGGCTGGCACACCTTCAGCGAGGAGGAACATGAGGAGATCCTAGACAAGGTTGAGCTGAGCCAGGGATACAATCAGCTGGTCGGTGCGCTTAAAGAGATCGGATGGGATTTCCTGGTGCTCAGCGCGGGATTCGACTACTACATCAAAAAGGTGCTGCCAAAATACGGCATCGATAACGCAGAGATCATATCCAACAGGGGAAGGTATGAAAACGGGAGGTTCCTGATTGACCCTGATCCGGAGGTATGGTTTTATTCTGATGTCTATGGTGTTGACAAGGAGAAAGTGGTTAAGCGCAGCAAGGACAAGTACGACAGGGTTTTCTTTGCCGGGGACTCTGAGCCAGATTTCCTTGCGGCAAAAGCGGCGGATGTGAGGTTCGCAAAGGAAGAGCTGGCCGCGCTGTTGGAGCGGGAAGGCATCGATTACTACCCCTATGAGAATTTTGAGGATATCGCCAGGACGGTAAAGGATTTGATAGAATGAAAATCAGCATTGTGTGTGTCGGGAAAATTAAAGAGAAGTTCTATGTGGATGCCATCAGGGAGTATGTGAAGCGGCTCGGCAAATACTGCGACTTGAAGATCATCGAGGTGAAGGATGAGAAAGCGCCCGAGAACATGTCTGAGGCGATGGAAGAGCAGGTGAAGGAGAAGGAAGGGGACCGAATCCTGAAATCCCTGAGAGATGATATGCATGTCATTGCCTTGGCGATTGACGGCAAGCAGCTAAGCTCGGAAGAGCTGGCTGAGAAAATAGACCGGTCAGGCATCAACGGCATTTCCCATATCGCCTTCATCATTGGCGGATCGCTGGGGCTGTCGGATGCTGTGCTTAACCGTGCGGATTTCAAGCTGTCGTTTTCGAAGATGACCTTTCCGCACCAGCTGATGCGGGTGGTGCTGCTGGAGCAGGTGTATAGGGGATTCCGAATAATTAGAGGGGAACCGTATCATAAGTAAAAAAACGCAATAATTGACGTACATAAATACGTACAGTATAATTGTGTTAGAAGGAGATGAGATTATGACAGTTGTGAATATAACAAGTGCAAGGCAAAACTTATTTCAGCTTATTTCAGACGTGAATGAATATTCTGAACCGGTGATAATTACAAATAATAAAGGAAAAAGTGCTGTTCTAATTTCTGAAGATGACTGGAAATGTATAGAAGAAACTTTGATGCTGAATTCAATTCCTGGAATGGCTGAGAGCATAATAGAAGGCGGTAAGGAACCATTATCCGAATGTGTTGAATACAACGAGGATGAAGAATGGTAAATTACCAAATATATTTTTCAAAGAAAGCGAACAAGGATAAGAAATTGATCAAGCAAGCCGGATTGGAAAATAAAACGAGGGAACTGCTAAAAATATTAGCAGAAAATCCATATAAGAATCCACCACCATATGAAAAGTTGGTAGGTAATTTATCGGGATATTTCTCAAGAAGAATTAATATTCAGCATAGAATAGTATATAAAGTGTATGAAGACGAAAAAGCAGTACAAATTATCCGAATGTGGACACATTATGAGTGAGCAGGGAAAAGATTTCCTCTGCTCATTTTTCATACTTGGTAACATCCGTCTATATGTCTCTTATTGACCAAATCGGTCAACGGGTGTATAATGTCAATATGAACACTGACCAAACTGGTCGGTAGATGGGAGCTGGGCCTTTTGGAAGATATATTAGATAAAATGAATCCGGACAAACGGGTAGGCCTGTTTTATCTTTTGACGATGGGCAATATCGGCGTCAAGTACGGGACAGCTCCTCGTTAAATATGAAGACAATACAGCCGCCATAGATATTGAAATCGAAAAGGTCGATAAGCAAATAGTGGCTTTGAAGGCGGCATATAATGATGCCAAATCCAGCGTAGATATGGACAGTGTCAACAGTGCAAGCGTATCTTTTGAGATTGACAGAATCAAGAACCAAATAGATACAGCAACAAAGGATAAGGAGAAAACAGAAACATTATATAATGAAGGAATCGTGCCCCTGGCTGAACTGGAGCAGGCGGAAGAAAATATTATCATGCTTCAGAGCAATCTGGAAATTGCCCAGAACACCGAATACATCGGTGACAGGCACTTTAGTCGAATGAAGTGAGACTTGCTTCAAGGGTAATGGGACACAAGTGAGACTGGTTTAGTAGGCATCGACAGAGGATTTCCATTAAATTATCAAGTGGGTGGCATCATACTTTGAATCTACTTAGTATTTCTTCCAGAGTACTTGCAAAACTATGAAGTGTCACTGCCATTTTATTCAGTACTTCAATAGCCGAAAGCTGTTCTTCCGTAGATGCAGACACTTCTTCAGCTGAAGCGGCAGCCATCTCGGATACCTCTGCAATACTCTCCATGCTTTTCATCACTAGGTCTTTATCGTTGGCGATTTCTATGATGATATTCATAATCATCTTTATATTTTCCATAAGTTCGTCAGTGGCTGAGTCAATCTTCCTAAAGTATTCAACAGAGTCCTCAACAGAATCAGTTTGTTTGCCAATGACTTTATCAGCCTCTTTGACAGATTTTATCGAATCCTTAGCCTTCTCAAATACAATGGTGACAAGCGCCTCGATTTCACTAGTCTTGATATTGGATTGTTCAGCAAGCTTACCAACTTCCTCGGCTACAACCATGAAACCTCTACCGCTTTCGCCGGCTCTTGCAGCTTCGATAGAAGCATTGAGTGATAGAAGTCTTGTCTGGTCTGAGATTTCATTCAATATGCTGGTGATTTTATTGATGCTTGTAATGCTTTTGGCAAGATCATCGTTTTGTACTACAACATCACTGGTGATTCTTTTAACATCCATAGCGTTGTTATTCAATGTTTCTGAAAGTTGGATGCCTTCAAGCGTATATGTCTTTACATTGCCTGCTGCTGTTTCCATAATTTGGGTACCCTCGACAACATGGTTGATCTGGTCAGCAAGAACTGTAAATGTCTTGAGGCTGTTGTCTACTTCATCTCGTTGTTTATTAGCTCCAAGGGCAATGCCGTTAATAGCATTTGCAATTTCTGAAGCTGTTTTAGATGTATCTTCGGATATAGTGGCGAGCTCTTCTGAAGATGAATGGACGTCTGCGGAGACTTCCTTGCTTTTCACAATCAGTTTGCTGATGCTCGAAACCATTGTATTCAAAGTGTCAGCGACCTTGCCGATTTCATCTTTTCTTTCGGATTCTATCATAACTGTCAAATCGCCGTCAGCGGCTTTAAACATGTTATCCATGAGTCTTTTCAGTGCTTTTGTAATGCTTAAAGCATATGCCAGACCGCCGAATACAGCGAGGACTGCAAATGTTGCGCCAAGCAGCACGATAGTATTCCTGATCTGTCTTGATCCTGCTAGTACTTCTGCCTCGGATATGGTGATGACATATATAAAGTTAGAACTGTCACACTTGTTGTAGGAAACGATGTTCATTACGCCGTTGACCATGGCGTTGAAGGTGCCTGCATCCTCTGTCGCGGCCTTTTCACGAATAAGACGGAACAGTTCCCAGTCTCTTAGATTGCCATTTGCTGTCGAGTTATAAGTTGAAATGATAGATCCTGTCGGAGAAATTAGGTATGAAACATCGCTTTTGCCTATGTCTATCGTTTCAAGTAGAGACTTGAAAGAATCATAGTTTAATTCAATGAAAATGACACCGGCGTCCTGACCTATTGCCTGGCCTGCTATTAATCCTTCCTTGTTTATGGAAAGGTCTTCCTGATCAGGTGAAAGCCAATACAGATCTTTGTGCCCCAGAAGTGTTTTATATGTTACTGATTCTCTGAAATCATCCATCCCTTCCGGGTATGGCAATCTTGATCCGGCTGTTTCGCCGTCGCTGAATACTATAGTCATGCTGTCAATATATTCGTTCGCTACTGCTTGGCTTTGAACATATCTGCCCAAAACACCTAAATTGTTTATCTTATCTACTTTCCACTGAGCCTGCTTTGATGGTTCCACTTCGTCTTCATTCTGAAAAACCAGCGCATCGATGAGTGCGGGCGATACAGATATTTGAAAAAAAACATCGCTAATACGCAAAATCTGGTCATCTACCAGATTGGAAATTTGCAGTGCCAGATTGTCTTTTGAACCGGCCAATTGATCCTCCAATGCCTTGGAGGATACCCTGGTAGAGATGACACCGATGATTGAGGTTGGTACTGTGACAACCAATAAGAATACTATAACAAAGCGTGCCAGTAGACTTATGCCCTCTACTTTCTTCGCTTTTTCGCTTTTGATGGAACTTCTATTGCTCTTGTCCATAGGCACCCCCCGTTGGTCTTATTGAATCCCGGAATGGAAATAGTCGATAATCATACTCTTAAAATCAATTATAATGTCTTTTCCAACGCGTGACAAGCTAACGTGGTTTCTAAAATCGGATTAAACGATAATAATGCATAATATCTCATTTTAACGATAACCCAGCGTATAATGATTGAGCTATGTCGTAATTAGTGCTAAAATGTGAAGTAAAGAACTATGAGAAGTTTATGGATGTTAAATGGGGGCCGTATGATAAAAAACAAACGTCAACAAAAAATCACGGAATATATGAAAGACAGAGGGATTGTTTCAGTTAATGAATTGTCGGAAAAATTTAATTGTTCACATATGACTATCCGGCGAGATTTGGAATATCTTGAAGAAGATGGGATTTTACATCGAGTTCATGGTGGAGCGGAGCTCAATATAACGGAAGAGGTTTTACCAACGTTCAGACATCGTGTCGATGAAAGGCGTCTAGAGAAAAAGGCAATAGGAAAGGCGGCGTTGGCTTTCCTAAAACCCGGCAGTGTAGTCTGCATGGACGCTGGGACATCGACAATGTCTATTTTACAGCATCTGCCGGAAGATGCCAGGTTCACGGTTATATCGACCGGGATAGCCACATCTGCAGAGTTGTGCCGGTTTCGTGATATCGACATAATTCAGGTTGGAGGACTGGTCCACCATTCTTCACTAACGGTCTGCGACTTGCTGGCAATGGAATTTGTGAAAGAGCTCAATGCGGATGTTGCCTTTATCTCCACCAGAGCAATTGATCCATCAAAGGGAACCTTCGAGACTAACATGAGCCTTGTTGGCGAAAAAAAAGCACTTTCCTCAATTTCAGCAAAGACGGTTGTCTTGGCGGATCATACTAAATTTGAAGGAACCTCTCTTCTGCAGGCGTTGTCACTAAATGAAATAGATGTAATTATTACAGATGAGTTGACATCGAAATCGTCAATTAAACAATTGAAGAAAGCTGGTATAGAAGTCGTTATCGCAGAGTTAGAATAGACTAGAGTAATAGGCGTACTTAAATGCATATAACACAAAAAACATAAATGCAGGAAAAACAAACATTATAGTGCACTATGAAACAATTCTATCTAAGTGCTTTCGTTACCGAACTGCGCTATGTGTTTAAAATGATTACAGCTGTAATATGATTAATAAAGAAAAGGTGCGAATCAAAGAGAAAAAATCCTCTACATGTAAAGCTTAAACTAGCCACTGTCTGCTCCGATAGATGCATTCTGTCATGATTGAGATTTCACACGTGTCGTGTTACAATGTGATGCATAGAGTATGAATAGTACAAAAACTAAAGAGGTATGGCATGATAAAAAACAAACGTCAACAACAGATTATGAGCTATCTGAGCGACAATGGCATTGTTTCGGTAAACGAATTGTCGGAAAGATTTGATTGTTCGCATATGACGATTCGGCGGGATTTGGACTATCTTGAAGATAATGGCTTTTTACGGAAAGTGCATGGTGGTGCAGTGCCCATCAAGCTTGAAGAAGGATTGCCGGCATTCAAAGATCGTTTGGACGATAAATTCTTGGAAAAAAAAGCAATTGGAAAGGCTGCGCTTGCTTTCATAAAGTCCGGTAGTGTGATCTGTATGGATGCTGGCACATCTACGATGTCCATATTACAGCATCTGGAAGAGGATACACAACTCACTGTGATATCAACTGGAATTGCTACTTCGGCAGAGTTGTGCAGGTTTCGCGACATTGACATTATTCAAGTCGGTGGACAGGTCCATCATCCTTCTCTGACGGTTTGCAACTTACTTGCAACCGAATTCGTTGAAGGTCTCAATGCGGATGTGGCGTTTATTTCAACCCGTGCATTCAAACCTGAAAAGGGGACGTTTGAGACGAATATGAGCTTGGTGGGAGAAAAGAAAGCCCTCGCATCGATTTCTAGAAAGGTAGTCGTTCTGGCGGATCATACGAAATTTTCAGGAACGTCTTTTCTTCAAGCGTTGACGCTTAACGAAATTGATGTCGTCATAACCGACGATCTAACGCCTAAACCTGTAATAAATGAACTGGAGAGTGCCGGTATAGAGGTTGTAGTCGCTTCTCCGGAATAAAATAGAACAATTCATAAAAGTCCCAACGTATAGCGTTGGGACTTTTTTTTGCTCGCAGCATAGAAATATACGAGGGTACGAACATTTAAGGACATAAAAACCACAAAAAAGACAACCAATATACACAAATAACACATTTTTGAAAGGCGATTATTGCTTCGTTTTCGTATTATATCTACAATATTTATAATAATTAGCAAATATAACTAATGCATGTTGAAAAATAAGGCTTTAGTTGTAATAAGTGCTTGACACAGGAACAAAAGCGCTATAAAATGAAATTAACATTAACGAACATTTAGATGAATTTACGAAAAAAACAAGACAGAAAACGCACGTCGTGTGCCTGGAAGGTGGATTGGGTGTTGCTGAATGAAGAAACAGGGCAGTGAGTATGGTGGTGATAGGCAGTACGCATACATATTTGATTTTGATGGTGTGCTGGGTGACAGCATGAGGATGATTTTCAATTGCTATAATGATGTGTTTGAGGAATATGGCTTTCAAGTTGACTATGAGAGTTACAATGCAATAGCTGGCACCACTTTGGTTGAAAGCATATCGAGCTTGTGCCAATCGAAGAATAAAAATCTGGATGTGGAAAGTGTTGCGTTAAAAGTCTGTGAATTGTACAACCATCGTATTGGTGAAGCACCTCCGATAAAGTGCAATTTACAATTGGCACAAGCCTTAAAAAACTCTGGAGTGCAGGTGGCTGTTGCTAGTGGCAGTCCGAGGGGGGTTGTCAAGTCGTTGCTGGATGATTATGGTTTGGTAGTGGACGTTGTTGTCTCTGGTGGTGATGTAGAGAAGGGGAAGCCGGAGCCGGACGTGTTTCTGAAGGCTGCTGAGTTGATAGGTGTTGAACCGGACAACTGTGTTGTTGTTGAGGATTCGAGATATGGTGTTATAGCGGCCCGGGCGGCTGGGATGAAGGTTTTGAAGTTTATCGACAACATATAGTAAATGAAAATGTAGCATATAGCAATTAATAAGCATATAACAATCAATAAAGGAGAGAAGGAAATGAACGATCAAGTAGTACAAGAAGTGAGCAGTGTAATCGACAGATTTACACTTAAAGGGAAAAAGGCGATTGTTACAGGAGCCAAAGGCGGAATAGGAAAAGCTTGCGCAATTGCGTTCGGCGAACTTGGGGCGGATGTCGCAGTTGTGGATCTTCCTAGTGGATTCCAAGAAAGCGAAGGTGTAGCGGAAGAGATAGCTTCGAAATATGGTGTCAAGGCTATAGCGATTGGAGCCGATCTTACCAAAGAAGATGATGTTAAAAATATGGTTAAAAAAGTTGTCGATGAATTCGGAACAATTGATGTTGTTTTCAGCAATGCCGGCATCTTTACAACTACAGATCATCCAAATATGTCTGTAAGCGACTTCAAGAAAATCATTGACGTCAATGTGCTTGGTATGTTCCTGGTCAATAGGGAATGCGCGAATGTGATGGTTGAACACGGGCATGGCGGCTCCATCATCAACACGGTCTCTATGTCTGGTACGATAATCAATCCTACCAGATTGGAAAAGGATTATATGGTCTCTTACACTGCTTCAAAAGCGGCAGCCAAGCATCTGACAAAAGGTATGGCAGTCAACTACATTAAGCATGGCATACGTGTCAACTCGATCAGTCCTGGATATTTTATTTCTGGAGCGCATAGGGGCATGACGCAAACTGATGTGGACTGGTGGGCCAATTCGGTACCGATTAAACGATTTGGAGAGATGGATGAAATTACAGGTATTGTATGTTTCCTTGCGTCTGACCTTTCAACGTATTTCGTTGGATCTGACATCATCATGGATGGCGGAGCAACGATTTGCTAACGGATTAGAATGAAACTGAAATCAAATCACTAATTATAGGAGGAAGTTAAATGCCGGAAATTTATGATCACAATAATAATCCAGTCACCCATAGCAGAGCCCGTGTTAATGGAATCCGCATGCATTATGTAACTGCGGGGCAAGGAGAGCCGCTGCTTCTTATTCATGGTACTCCTAAAACCCATTACTATTGGTATAAACTTATTCCTTTGCTTACTGACAAATTTACTGTTGTCGCACCTGATTTGAGGGGGTTTGGTTACACGGACCGCCCGCCGGTTGAGGAAGGGTATGATTCAGAAACCAATGCAAAGGATCTTGTGGAGTTGATGGCTCAATTGGGTCATGACAAGTTCCATGTTCACGGGGAAGACCGGGGAGCTGAGTTTGCCTATGTACTGGCGGCGAAGTACCCTGAAAAAGTGAAGACGCTTTCGTTTTGTGAGATGCTGCTGTCTGGTGAAGGGCTTGAAGAAGCTTCATATTTTACAAAACCTAATGTAGCTTCGCAATTCAATATGAAGGGTGTCTGGGTTTGGCATATACCGTTCTTCTGGATACCTGATTTGCCGGAGATGCTGATAACGGGGCATGAGCGCGAGTTCTGGGAGTATTGGATCAAGGCTGAAACGTGGAATCCTTGTGCGATAGAGGATGAAGCTATTGATGAATGGATTGCCCGAATGCTGGCGCCTGGCGGACTGAGAGGAATACTTGAGACATACCGAGCAGGATTTAAAAATGCGGATATCAATGCCGAGTTGAAAAAGACGAAACTGAAAATGCCAATAATGACAATTGGAGCTCCTGAATTTTTCGGAGAATTGGTCGAGGATCAAATGAACAAAGTATCGGAAGGTGTAGAGCGCGCATTTGTATTTGAGGAATGTGGACACAGTCTTGCTCTAGAAGCGGAAGACAGGCTGGCGAGTGAGCTGCGAAGCTTTATGCTGGACCGGTAAACGATGATTGTAGTAATGCATATTAACAATATTTCTAAGGAGGAAATGGAATGAAATTAAAGTTTATGAGAGTTGTATCAGTTGTTGTGCTGCTTGCTCTGGTGCTGTCGAGTTTTGCGGGTTGTTCGGAACCAACCAATAATGGGGGTTCTTCGAGTGAGGACTCGGGTAAGACTGATGCGACGGAGACGAACACTACACCTAAGAAATCAATGGTAGTGAAGGATGACGGCACGGTCCTATTTGGAAAAGAGGCAATGGATGCGGCTGAAAACCTGGCTGATGACTTGCTGCTTCCTTTGTGGTGGGAGGACGACATGCTGAGTGAAGCGGTGATGCAAGTTGCTGCTATGGACGACATTAGCAATGCTTTCATCGGACAGAAGCAAGTCGGTGACAATCCTGAGAACGGGCTGGATCTCAACCTCACTGATGACCAATATGCTGAATTAAAAGCGGGAAATTACACTGCGGCACTTAGTATGGGCTGGCTTGGAGATGACTGGGCTACGGAGCAAATCGGTGGTATCTCGTCTGAATTGGAAAAAATGGGCATTGAAGTCATTGCTGTAACGAATGGAGATTGGAAAGATGCCACTCAAATCTCTGACTTGGAATCGATTGCGGCTATGAAACCTGATCTTTTATTCAGTATCCCGCTGAATTCCCAAACGACAGCAGACGCCTATAAGAAGGTTGCTGATGCGGGCACCAAGATAGTCTTTATCGACCAGATTGCTGACGGATTCACATTGGGTGAAGATTGCGTTGGAACGGTTGCTGCTGACTGTTATTCACTGGGGATGTATCTTGCTGATATGCTTGTAGACGCAATTGGTGGAAAAGGCGAAGTGGGATTGATGTATTTCAATAGCGATTTCTGGGTAACAAATCTGCGCACATACGGTTTTGTTGCAAGGATGATAGCGAAGTACCCGGATGTGGACGTGGTCATAGGTGCTGGTCATGACAATCCGGACAAAGGACAGGAAGTGGCTACGGCTATGTTGGCAAGAGCGCCTCAAATGGACGGTATGTATGCTAGCTGGAGTATTCCTGCCATGGGTGCCGAAGCTGCTGCGACGGTTGCGGGCAAGACGGCTGATAATTTCTCTATTGTTTGTGAAAACTTCGACCAGATTGTTGCTCTGAACATGGCTGAGCACGGCATGATCAAAGGCATATCGTCACAAAGGCCTCGAGACCAAGGTATAGCGGAAGCGGTGCTTGGAGGTTTGGCGCTGCTGGGTGAAGATGTGCCTGTGGGTAATCTTGTTCCAGTCGTTCCTGCAACGTATGATAATTTGCCGGAAGCTTATCAAACTGTATACCATCAACCGCTTCCTGATGAAATTATGAAATTGCTTGAATAATAGTTGTAATTTGGGTTTTGGAACGGCGTCTGATCAAGGGCGCCGTTCCAAGCAAAATAATACTGATACAAGGTGGTGAAACAATGTCAGATGGATATGCTCTGAAAATGGAAAATATCAATAAATCGTTTAATGGTATACCTGTATTAAAAGGTGTTGACTTCTATTTGAAGCCGGGTGAAGTCCATGCTCTCATTGGAGCTAACGGAGCGGGAAAATCAACCCTTATGAAGATACTGACAGGCGTTTATAAGAAAGATTCGGGGACGATTACTCTAAATGGTAAGCAGGTTGAATTCCACTCTCCTACAGACTCTCAAAGTAGTGGCGTGGCAATGATTTATCAGGAATTGAGTCTGATACCAACAATGACGGTTGCGCAAAATGTTTTTTTGCAACGAGAAAAGAAGTCTTTTGGCAACTTGTTTCTAAATGATAAAAGCAGCAATAAAATGGCAAAGGAAATATTTCAAGAGCTTGGAGTGGAAGACATTGATCCCAAAGCCAAAGTTGGTTCGTTAAGTGTTGGCTATATGCAGGTGGTTGAGATTGCCAAAGCATTATCGATTCATGGTGCGAAAGTGTTGGTTATGGATGAGCCAACAGCATCACTGTCGGAAGCGGAAACGAATGCGTTGTTTAAGTTCATAGGCGATTTGAAAAAAAGCGGTATAAGTATTGTATACATTTCCCATAGGATGCAGGAAATATTCAAGATATGTGACAGAGCGACAATAATAAAAGATGGAATGACTGTATTGAGTGAAGAGTGTGAGAAACTAACCATCAATAAAATTGTTGAAAAAATGATTGGTATTAATGCTGAAAATTCATTTGTATGGCGTGAAAGACCTGAGGTTGATAAAGGTGCAAAGGCGATGCTTGAAGTCAAGGGTCTTGTTCCTACATCCAAAATGTCGCCTATAGATTTTAAAGTATATCCGGGTGAAATCGTTGGTTTGGCCGGCCTTATGGGGAGCGGGCGGACTGAGATTGTGGAATGTATATTTGGTATTCGCAGCCCTCGGCAGGGTGAAGTTTGGATGAATGGAAAAAAAGTGACAAGTATCAAGGCGGCTATGAAAGCGGGAATTGCATTGTTGCCTGAAAACAGAAGAAAAGAAGGGCTTATACTGGATCACTCGGTTCGCTCGAATATTATGTCGACCAATATATATGGCTTCAGTAAATCGTTCATAATGAACGATAGAAAAGGGAAAAGGGTTACTGAAGAGTACATTGACAAGCTGAGCATAAAGACTGAGTCGGGAGAAAAAGTCGTTAGGTTGTTGTCTGGCGGCAATCAGCAAAAGGTTGTTCTGGCAAAATGGCTAGCAACGAATCCTAAGCTGCTGATACTTGATGAGCCTACAATAGGTGTGGATATTGGTTCTAAAGCAGAGATAGTCGAAATGGTAAGGAAAATTGCTGATCAGGGCGTCTCTGTCGTAGTTATCTCGTCGGAGTTGGCAGAATTGTTGGCTATAAGTGATAGGCTCATCATTTTGCATAATGGAGAAATGACTGGAGAGATAATGAGAAAAGAGATTGGTTCGGAGGAGGTTTTGCATAGTGCAATCCAAGGTGTCTAGATTAAAATTCAACTGGCGGGATTATATTGCGTTTATATTCTTCGTTGTTGTTCTCGTGTTTTTTGCTATTACGGTCGGTGATAAAGGATTCCTGAGTACTGCCAATATATTCAGTATCTTTCGATCGACGGCTATGATAGTTGTCATGTCTGTTGCGATGACGTTTATTGTTGCTGCTGGAGAAATCGATCTTTCAGTAGGGTCAACAGCTGCGTTGTCGGCGTATGTAGCAGCACTGCTTATGAGAAGTGGATTCAATGCAGCTATTGCAGTGGTTGTAGCGTTGCTTGCAGGTGCTCTGGTTGGAGCGTTCAACGGAGTTTTGATTACAAAAGTTGGAATACCTGCTTTTCTGTGTACGTTGGGTATGTCACAGTTTATCAGAGGTGTGGATATGTGGATCACATACACGCATCCTGTAAGTATAGCCAACAGCAGATTCAACCTGATATTTGGCTATGGTAACTTTGGTCCGTTGCCATCGCTGTTAATTTGGTCGATTGTTATAACTTTGATAGGATTTGTTGTTTTTAAGTTCACGCCATTCGGTAGGCAGATCATAGCAACTGGTGGTAATAAAGTTGCTGCTGAATATTCTGGAATTAACACCAGACGGACCAGGTTCCTGGCGTTCTGTCTGGCTGGGGTTGCAGCGGCTCTTGCTGGCCTTCTGTATGCAGGGATGATGAGGACGGCGCGGTATACTTTTGGTACTGGCGCAGAATTGAATGCTCTTGCTGCTGTTTTCATTGGCGGTACTAGCATTCGGGGCGGTAGTGGCACCATATTGGGAACGTTTATTGGAGCTCTTATGATAGGGATGATCAATAACGGAATCATAATCCTTGGACTTGATGTCAGTCAGCAAATGATGGTTGCTGGTGCGATAATTATTTTGGCGGTTACATTTAGTAATCAAGATAAGGCAAGTTAATACGGCAAATAGCAACAGAAAAAGCCGGCACGACTCATACGAGTTGTGCCGGCTTTTTCTGTGCGGCGAATGCGACTGTCGTTTGTTCTAAAATGAATATGAAATGTTCGTAAAATAACAAATAGATCAATGTTATCGGCAATATCACCAATCAAACTCTGTAATAGGAAGTATCATGGTATATATTGTGGTTAGAACATAAATAACAAACAATAAAAAACAAAAATATCACAAAAAATCATTGACATTGAGGATATTACAGTATAATATGTTTATATAAGTTAATCAATGTTAAATAACGAACATTTATATGCCGTTGTTTTTGAGGGGGATTCCTTTGAGACATGTAACTGGAAGCTTGGCAATAAGATGTTCCGGCCATTTTAAAACAAGGTTAAAAACTGGAGGTATTAGTATGGGAACAAGATTGGACAAGTACGCAAACTCTGCACCTTATTGGGATACACCTGTCATTATCGAATCGCATATTAACGGCAGACGGACAAAGGAAATGAATCCGCATACGCCTATTAAGCCTGACGAAATCATCAAGGATGCCATTGAATGCTGGGATGCTGGTGCGTGTGCCATTCATGCGCACCCAAGCAGCTTTGAGCTTAAGGGAGAAGCTGCTGGCAAAGATTATATGGAATCATGGGAAACGATTCTTAAGGAGCGCCCTGATATGTTGTGGCTCCCGACTACATGCAATCCTGCAATTCTTGAGGGCGACGAGTGTGGTCTTGAGCACTATGAATGGCTTAAAAAACATGCGAATCTGCGTGTGGGATGCATTGACCCGGGCATGACTGTATTCGCTTCTGATTTTGATGAAGAGAAAGGTCATCTGAATGCTTTTGCATATCCATGGACAACGGAAATGATCAACAACCAAGTGGATCTGCTTATCAGGAATAACCTGGGTATGATTTGGGGTGTCTATGAGCCTGGATATCTGCGGACGGCGCTTCAATATATCAAACGCGGAAGATATACGAAAGGATCAAGTATTGATTTCTATCTTATCGGAGACTATGGCTTGAATTCGACAGATCCAGTAAACACAAGCGGCATGCCGCCGACACTTGAAAGTTTGTACTATTATCTTGATATGATTGCTGGATTGGATCTGCCGTGGTACATCTCGATTTGGGGTGAAGGCAGCTTTAATACAAGACCGGTTATAAAAAGGGCTATCGAACTTGGCGGCCATATCAAGGTTGGTTTGGAAATGCATTATGATCCAAGGCGCAATGCCACAAACCTGGAGTTGCTAAAGGAAACTCAGGAAATTGCAAGAGAGGTTGGAAGGCCTATTGCAACACATGAACAGGCCCTTGAAATTCTTGGATTGGAACCGATGAAGTATTAGAAGCGGGAGATTTGATTTTATGGAAAGCAATATTTTAGAGTTAAAAGGTATACATAAGCATTTTGGTGCAACGCAGGTTTTGTCTGATGTCAACCTTTCGTTCAGAAAGGGGGAATTCCATGCGTTTGTTGGTGAGAATGGAGCTGGTAAATCGACTTTGATGAAGATAGTGTCGGGTGTCCATCGTGCGGATAAGGGAGAAATTATCTTCAATGGTGAAAAGGTGGAGTTCCATAATCCCAATCAGGCGCAAACTGCCGGTATTTGCACACTCTTTCAAGAATTGCAAGAGTTTCCTGACATGAAAGTGGCCGAAAACGTATATGCTGGCTTGGAACCTAGAAAATTTGGCGTATTTGTTGATTGGAAAAAACTATACAAGGATGCTCAGAATTTATTTGATGAAAGCAATCTGGAAATTGATGCATCACAAAACATGCACAGTTTGAACGTGTCTTCCCGTAAAATGGTAGAAATCATCCGGGCTTTACATCGCAACGCCTCTGTGGTCATAATGGATGAACCCACGGCAAATCTCAATCAGAACGAACTGGATGCTCTTTTTGAGATGATTGAGGAACTGAAAAGAAAGCAGGTTACCATTATCTATATATCGCATAGATTGAGGGAAGTTTTTCAACTTGCTGACCGTGTATCTGTGTTGCGTGACGGCCGTCTTATAAAGACTATGGATATTGGGGAGTGCACGGAAAAGACGTTAATCCGATACATGATTGGAAGAGAAGTAACTGATCTCTATCCTAAGAAAGATTACGTAGAAGATGAAATCGCACTAAGTGTAAAAAATCTATCAGTGGAAGGAGAATTAAGAGATGTAAGCTTTGACTTGCGGAGAAATGAAATACTGGGTATCGCTGGTCTGGATGGATCTGGTGCAACATCTATTTCAAAGGCGCTGTTTGGTCTGAAAAAGCTTCAAAGCGGTTCTGTCGAGTGTGATGGGAAGCCTCTGGTTCTAAAGAATCCTAAGAAAAGTATTGCGCAAGGCATTGCTTATTTACCGGTAGATAGGAAGACGGAAGGCTTGTTTCTAAATCAAAACGTCAAAGTCAACTTGTCGGTAAGTGCGATGAATACGAAGTTCAGTCGTAAAAAGTTTTTTCTTAAGGAAAGAACAGAAGTATCTGCTTCAAAAGATGTTGTGAAAAATCTGGTGATAAAAGCACATTCGCTTTTTACTAAGGTAGGCAATCTAAGCGGTGGGAATCAGCAAAAAGTTCTTTTGGGCAGGTGGTTGATGGATACCTACAAAGTTCTTTTATTGGAGGACCCGACGCGAGGTGTAGACATTGGAGCAAAGATCGAGATATATCATGTAATTAGCAAGCTCGTAGAAAATGGCATGTCGGTAGTAATGTACTCGTCTGAACTGCCGGAACTATTGGGAATGTGTGACAGGATTATGGTTTTCCGCAGAGGCAAAATCAGAGCGATTTTGTCGCGGGAAGAGGTGACGGAAGAGAAGATTATGGATTATGCAATACTCAAATAATGAATTATTGGGCACTAATGGGGTAAAGAAAATGAATCTAATTAAAACGAAACAACCAATCAAACTATCCAAATATATTTCGATTTTGATAATTATTGGACTGTTGGTGGTTGGCACAATTCTTTCGGACAAATTTTTTCAAGTTTCGAACTTCATGAATATTTTGCAATTTGCTGCAGAGGCTGGGTTCGTATCGGTCGGTATGACGCTTGTTATACTCTCGGGCCGAGGAGGTATTGATTTGTCGGTAGGCTCTGTAATGGGGATTGGTTGCATGACTGCTGCAATGATGGTATCACATGGGAACCCGGTATGGTTTTCTGTTGTAGTTGCTATCGCTTTCGGCGCGGGAATTGGTGCGGTTAATGGTATTTTGATAACAACGGCAAAATTGGAACCGTTTATTGCGACGTTGGTTACCCTGACAGCCGGTAGATCGGTCGTATATTTCATGTCGTCGGGTGCTCCTGTAATCAGGCATATCACTGATCCGTTCAAAATGATAGCGCAAGGAAAGTTAGGAATTTTTCCGTACCCTGTAGTCTACTTGATTGTCGTTTTCGCGGTTGCTGGCATCATCATGAAAGGAACCCCGTTCGGACGACATATATATGCTATTGGTGGATCTGAAGAAACTGCTAAGCTTTTTGGAATACGCACAACCTTCATAAAGAATACGGTATATATCATCAGTGGTGCATTGGCTGCATTTGCAGGTATCATTACGTCGAGTCGCCTTGGGATTGGTGATCCAAACGCTGGACTGGGGTATGAGATGACTGCTATTACAATGGTTGTTGTTGGCGGTACGAGCATGTCAGGAGGCAAAGGTTCTGTTATTGGCACTTTCTTTGGTATGCTGATGCTCTCGATAATGCAAAATGTGTTGCAACTGAAAAAAATGTCAGTCCATATGTCCAACCGGTGATACAGGGTTGCCTCATTATTGCGGTATCGTTGCTTTTTGCAAAAGAAGCGCTAAAAGGTGCAAGGAAGTCTGCTTAATGTATTTGTTTTTTGGCCTGGAAGGGTCAAGTCAAATTATAAAATCTTAAGGAGGAAGAAATCTAATGAAGAAAGTGAAAGTTGTAGCGCTGTTGGTTGCAGTTCTTATGGTCTTAGGCCTGTTAGCTGCGTGTGGGGATCAAACTGAAGTATCGAATGTGTCTGATAACAGTTCTGAGTCTGTGACTTCAAATGGCTCAGGGGATGAAGCTGATCAGGAGGAAGCAGAAGAAACATCTGAAATGTTAACCTATTTCAAGGTGCATGAACCAACGCCGGAATCAATACTCAATGACCCAAATTATATGACAAAAGAAGAGATAGACGCTAAAGCTGCTGAAGGTGAGGCTGCTGGTGTTTATGGCAGCGGTGAACCTATTACAATCGCGTTCTCACAATGTGTTATGAATCATCCTGTTCGCATCCAGATGGTTAACACTGTGAAATCTGAAGCTGAAAAATACTCTAACGTAAAAGTTATTGTAACGGAAGGTAATGGTGATTTCAATACTGAGACTGCCAACATCGAGAGTTTGATTGAGCGAAATCCGGATGCCATTATTGTAAGCAGTTTGTCCGGAACAGCTATTTACCCTGCTTACGAGCAGATAAATCAAGCGGGTATTCCTTTGATTATCAA
Organism: Vallitaleaceae bacterium; assembly: GCA_963677915.2. Classification (GTDB taxonomy): domain Bacteria; phylum Bacillota; class Clostridia; order Lachnospirales; family Vallitaleaceae. The sequence goes on from CAXXGE010000008.1 coordinate 74,256, forward strand.
TAATTCTGGAGTTCCCGACGACAATGCTACAAACATCAAGTATCAGTCGTTTATTACGCCTGATGACTGGAACAATGGCCGTCTCTTAGCTCAATATATGGTTGAAAAGCTTGATGGAAAAGGAAATATCATTATCATCGATGGTGTAATCGAATCTTCGAACCGTCAAGAGCGACTGGGTGGTTTCATGGAAGTGATTGATCAATATCCTGACATCAAGATTGTCGGACAACAACCTGGTGACTGGATTCGTCAGCCTGCAATGGAAGCTGCGGCAAACCTGCTTCAAGCAAATCCACAAATCGATGGCATCTATGCTATGAATGATGAGATGGGCATGGGCGTTTTGGCAGCGCTTCGAGCAGCTGGTAGAGAAGACGAAATAAAATGCATGGTAAGCGTTGATGGTCAGGAAGACCTGCTGTATGAAATACAGAAGGGGTCTGCTGCAAAAGCATCTGTATACTGGGAGTCAAGGATGAAAGATACTGTAAATGTAGCATTGGCTGTAGCAGAAGGTGCAGTAGTAGATCCGCATATCTTCTTAACCAAGCCTCTTATTACACAAGAAAATGTCGATGAGTGGATTGAGGAATTGTATACCGGTGAGCAAGCTTTCCAATAAACAATACAACGATCGATGGGATTATTCAAATGTAAACTGTGGCACGGCCATTTTAAAACAAGGTTAAAAACTGGAGGTATTAGTATGGGAACAAGATTGGACAAGTACGCAAACTCTGCACCTTATTGGGATACACCTGTCATTATCGAATCGCATATTAACGGCAGACGGACAAAGGAAATGAATCCGCATACGCCTATTAAGCCTGACGAAATCATCAAGGATGCCATTGAATGCTGGGATGCTGGTGCGTGTGCCATTCATGCGCACCCAAGCAGCTTTGAGCTTAAGGGAGAAGCTGCTGGCAAAGATTATATGGAATCATGGGAAACGATTCTTAAGGAGCGCCCTGATATGTTGTGGCTCCCGACTACATGCAATCCTGCAATTCTTGAGGGCGACGAGTGTGGTCTTGAGCACTATGAATGGCTTAAAAAACATGCGAATCTGCGTGTGGGATGCATTGACCCGGGCATGACTGTATTCGCTTCTGATTTTGATGAAGAGAAAGGTCATCTGAATGCTTTTGCATATCCATGGACAACGGAAATGATCAACAACCAAGTGGATCTGCTTATCAGGAATAACCTGGGTATGATTTGGGGTGTCTATGAGCCTGGATATCTGCGGACGGCGCTTCAATATATCAAACGCGGAAGATATACGAAAGGATCAAGTATTGATTTCTATCTTATCGGAGACTATGGCTTGAATTCGACAGATCCAGTAAACACAAGCGGCATGCCGCCGACACTTGAAAGTTTGTACTATTATCTTGATATGATTGCTGGATTGGATCTGCCGTGGTACATCTCGATTTGGGGTGAAGGCAGCTTTAATACAAGACCGGTCATAAAAAGGGCTATCGAACTTGGCGGCCATATCAAGGTTGGTTTGGAAATGCATTATGATCCAAGGCGCAATGCCACAAACCTGGAGTTGCTAAAGGAAACTCAGGAAATTGCAAGAGAGGTTGGAAGGCCTATTGCAACACATGAACAGGCCCTTGAAATTCTTGGATTGGAACCGATGAAGTAATTTTTCTTTAATATCTTTGCCGGGGCTGTGCCAACTCTTTGACACGGCCCCTAAAATTTGGAATTATCCCGCCCCGCATAACTGATATTGCCCGAGCGGAAAAAGGAGAAAATACATGGAAGCACAAAGCACAAACAATAAATTTCCTATATTAATTCGTGAAAACAAACCGGAGTTCTTTCTGCTGATTTTTATCGTAGTAATCATGACTATATCGCCATTATTTTCGGACGTTTTTCTGACGGGCAAGAATCTATTGAATATGCTCCGTCAATCGTCCTATCTTGTAATTGTAGCGATGGGGATGATGCTGGTTGTCTTGACAGGTGGAATCGATCTTTCGGTAGGAGCTGTCATGCAGTTCGTCGGACTGTGTGTTATTCTGTTGCTGGCTGCTGGTGTTCCGGTATGGGGAACAATGGTCATTGCGTTGCTGCTGGGTGCGGCTCTAGGCTCGATAAATGGCATTTTGACTGTGTTTGGAAAATTGCAGCCCTTTATTGCGACGCTTGCAACAATGGCTATCATGAATGGACTTGTCTTGACTATAACAGAGGGCGCTTCACAGGCTCCAAAAGGACTTGATCCAGCCTTTAAAAACTTCGGTGCAGGCTATGTGGGCGTTGTTCCCATACCTGTCATCGTGATGGCTATAACCGCCGTGTTTTTCTGGTGGCTAATGACTAAAACAACATTTGGAAGATATATATATACCACTGGCTCCAACAAGATTGCTGCTCGCAATGCCGGTGTAGGCATTAAAACAATCGAAATTTCTGCATATGCACTGAGCGGGCTCTTGGCAGCGCTTGCCAGCTTCCTTGTTGTAGCAAGAATCGGTTCTTTCCAACCAGCTACAACACATAACGGTGGTGATTCGATGGCAGTAACTGCAATTGCTGCAGTGGTAATAGGAGGGGCGAGTCTACTAGGAGGCAAAGGGAAGATTATCGGTGCTGTTCTAGGTGGAGTTGTCAGTGCTATATTGCTCAACTTTTTGGTTCTGTTGAATATGAATATTTGGGTACAGCGATTCGTTCTGGGAATACTGATCTTAGTTGCGGTTTTGTTTGCATCCGGCGATCAAAGAAAAGGAAACTAGAAACAGAACGTTTTCCAAGAGATGAATATGGAGGTAAACATGAAAAAAGTCAATGATATTCCAACAAAGATGAAGGCGCTGGTGGCGTACGGTCCTCGTGATTTTCGTTATGAAGAAGTAGATATCCCGCAAATCAATGAAGATGAAATGCTCATCAAATCGCTAGCCTGTGGAATTTGTGCCGGCGACCTCAAATCCTACCATGGGGCGGGTATGTTCTGGGGTGATGATGTAAATCCTCAATGGCAGATTCCGCCGGTCAATGGTGGCCATGAGTTTTTCGGTGAGGTTGTTGCAATCGGCGACGAAGCTGCGAAGAAATGGGATGTAGAACTTGGTGACAGGATCATACCGGAGCAGATTATACCTTGTTGGGAGTGTGAGTTTTGTAAAAGTGGCTATCACTGGATGTGTCAAAAACATGACCTATATGGTTTCCAGGCCGGAATATCTGATGGTGGTATGGCCGACTATATCAGGATCAACTCCAGAAGTATAGTGCACAAAATTCCGAAATCTGTGCCTGTAGAATCTGCTGCTATGATTGAGCCTGCTTCCTGCGCTGTGCATACCGTCGAAAGAGCTGAAATAAAGTTCAACGATGTTGTCGTTGTTGCGGGTCTTGGTCCTATAGGGCTTTGCAAGTTGCAGTTGGCGAAACTGAAGAATCCCAAAATGCTGATTGCAATAGATGCAAAGCAGCAACGGCTTGAGCTTGCAAAGGAGCTTGGAGCGGATGTTGTAATCGACTTTTCTAAAGAAGACTGTGTAGAGAAGGTCATGGAACTTACGAACGGCTATGGGTGTGATGTGTACATTGAAAATGCCGGTCATCCGTCTTCGGTAGTGAATGGTCTAAAGATGATCAAGAAAATGGGTACTTTTGTCGAGTTCAGCGTTTTTGGCCAAGAGACGACTGTAGATTGGAGTATTATTGGAGACCGTAAGGAGCTCAATCTTCGCGGCTCTCACATAAGCGGTAGGGATGGATACAAGATAGCTATAGATTTTATTGATAAGGGAATACTGAAAGTGGATAAGATTGTGACGCACTCATATCCGCTGCCGGAATGGGAAAAAGCATTCGAAGTGTCCGGAAAAGGTGAAGATTCAATTAAGGTGCTTCTTATTCCGGAAGTGAATGAGAAGGTGTGATATCAGGTAGAAGAGGTAAAATATTTGAATTAAGCAAAGGGGCGAGCCATGATAAAGAACAAGCGGCAGCAACGAATCCTAAATTATCTGAATGATAGCGAGATAGTCTCGGTGGGTGAATTATCGGATAGGTTGAGTTGTTCGCATATGACGATTCGGCGTGATTTGGAATATCTGGAAGAAAAAGGTGTTCTCCGAAAAGTGCATGGTGGTGCTGTGCTTATTAAGCCTGAAGAAGGGCTGCCCCCTTTCGAAGATCGTATGGACAACAGATTTTTGGAAAAGAAAGCTATAGGAAAGGCTGCGTTGGCATTCATAAAACCTGACAGTATAATCTGTATGGATGCGGGCACTTCGACCAAATCCATCGTGCAGCATTTACCGGATGATTCAAAATTCACTGTCATTTCTACTGGTGTTGCTACATCAGCAGAATTGTGCCGGTTTAGAGACGTTGATGTCATACAGGTCGGGGGTTTGGTTCACCATTCTTCGATGACGGTCTGCAATTTCCTGGCGACAGAGTTCATTAAAGGCCTTAATGCTGATGTGGCATTTATATCTACACGTGCCATTCATCCCGTTAGGGGGACTTTTGAAACAAATGTCAGCCTTGTAGGTGAAAAAAAAGCGCTTGCTTCAATTTCAAAAAAAGTGGTAGTACTAGCAGATCATACGAAATTTACAAGTTTATCTCTTTTACAGGCATTGCCATTCGAAGCTATCGATGTAGTCATCACCGATGATTTGACGCCGAAAAAGGTAGTAAAGCAATTAGAGAGTGAAGGTATTGAGGTTGTTGTAGTTGTACAGGAATAAAAAATTGGATAATGCAGCAAAAGCCTTGGACGTATAGCGCCAAGGCTTTTGTTTTGTTGTGCAACAAAATATTGAAAAACCACATAAAAGAACGTTTGTTGACTCAATAAGAAACAAATAGAAAAGGCAAATGTTATAATATGGTTGCTTTGTGAGTGCGTTTTACATAGAAAGCACCAAATAGCGTAACTTTTTGGTGTTAATATCGAGAAAAAGCTTAAAAATCGCTTGACATAAGTGCTAATATGCTATAAAATCAAATTAACAAATACGAACATTAATGTATAATAAGTGAACTATTAAAGACAAAAAACGCACTTCGTGTATTAATAAGGTATAACAAACTATTTCAAACCTGGGGAGGGGAGAAGATGCTCAAAAGCATGCGACAGCAACAAATACTGGAAATCTTAAATGAGAAAGAAATGGTGGCTGTAGCCGATCTCTCCAAGCAACTTGAAACATCGAGTATGACAATCAGAAAGGACCTGAAGAGTTTCGAGGAAGCTGGAATCATTCGTAGAATCCATGGCGGAGCAGTCCTTGTCAAATCAGAAACGGTATTGCCGCCATATGTTAATCGTATAGGGTGGCATCAACAAGAGAAGGACGGAATCGGAAAAGCAGCCATGTCACTAACTTCGCCCGACGATGTCATCTGTATAGATTCAGGTACGACTGCCCAAGCAATGGTCCGCTGCATTCCTGAAGATTGTCATATGACAGTGATTTCGACAAGCATCATGACATCCCAGGAATTGGCTAAAAACAGGAATCTCGACATCATTCAGGTTGGAGGCCTGGTGCACCATTCATCCTTTGCTGTCTGCAACTTGCTGGCGGCGAACTTCATCAAGCAATTAAATGCTGACATTGCATTTTTGTGTACTAGGGCTATAGACGTGGATACAGGCACACTCGAATCAAGCATGACCCTTGTGGAAGAAAAAAGAGCTCTTGCTTCAATTTCAAAAAAAGTCGTGCTTCTTGCCGACCATACAAAATTTGAAGGTCGCGCGCTTCTGGGAGCTGTTTCAATAAAGGATATCAACACTGTCATTACAGACAGCAAGGCGCCGAAAGAGGCTGTCTCAAAGCTGAGGAGCGAAGGCATAGAGGTCATTATAGTAGATTAAACATAAAGAAACTGTTTATTAACATACAAATAAAATTTACGAGGTGATAACATTATGGTTAAAATGCCAGAAAAAGGCAAAGCAATTGGTATGTATGAAAGCATGTACCTGATAAGGAAATACGAGGAACAGATTTACTATCTTTTCCTGGAGGGGACAATGCCGGGAAGTATCCATCAATCTCATGGTCAGGAAGCTTGCGCTGTTGGTATGTTGTATGACTTAAGGAAAGACGACTATATGGCTTCCACCCACAGACCGGCAGGACATGACCTTGCTAAAGGCGTTTCGCTTGAAAGCATGATGTGCGAAATGTTTGCAAAAAGCAACGGCTGTTGCAGCGGCAAAGGCGGTGCTATGCACACAGGCGACATCGACGTAGGTGTCATTCCTGCAAATGCTATCGTAGGAGGGAATATCCCGATTGCAGTGGGTATTGGATTGTCCTACAAACTACAGAAAAAAGACAATGTTGCAATCAGCTTCTTTGGCGACGGAGCCAGTAATGAAGGTGCATTTCATGAAGGATTGAATGGTGCAGCCATCTGGAATGCACCTGTGGTCTTCGTATGCGAAAACAACCTCTATGGCGCTTCGACGCCTATAAAAACAACCTGCAAAATTGAGAATATTGCAGACAGGGCAGCTGCATACGGTATGCCGGGCGAAGTTGTTGACGGCAATGACGTGCTGGCTGTTAATGAAGCAGCAACCCGTGCGATTGAGCGAGCTAGAAGAGGAGAAGGACCAACACTCCTCGAGCTCAAGACCTATCGCATAAGCGGACATTCGAGAAGTGATGCTTGTGCCTATCGCGATGATGAAGAGGAAAAGGAATGGTTTGCAAAGGATCCAATCGCAAAATTCCGAAAGCAGCTGTTGGAAGCAGAAGTAATAACTGAAGAGGAGCTGGTTGCCTTAGAAGAACGTATCGAGCAGCAAGTTGAAGATTCGGTGGAATTTGCTATGGCTTCACCGGATCCTGATCCGGAAGATGCCTTGAAGAATGTATATTGGGAAGGAGGCGCAAACTAATGGGGAAAATGTCGATTGTTGAAGCGCTTAACTGTGCAATTGCTGAAGAGATGAGACGTGATGAGAACGTATTTTGCCTCGGAGAAGACATCAGTGATGCAAATGGTGGCTATGGCGGCGCTTTCGCTGTCACAAGAGGGCTGGCAGAAGAATTCGGTGATGACAGAATTTTAAACACACCTATTTCGGAAATTCTGATTGGAGGTGCTGCTGTCGGTGCTGCGATGTCTGGCACACGTCCTATAGCAGACTTGCAGTATGGAGACTTCTTATTTACTTTGATGGACCAAATGGTGAATCAGGCAGCTAAGATGTGCTATATGTCCGGTGGAAAAGTCAAGGTGCCGATGGTTATGCGGGCACCGGTCGGGGCATCGACAAGGGGAGCTCAGCATGCACAGAGTCTTGAAGGATTCTTCACCCATGTACCAGGCCTGAAGGTCATCTGTCCTGCTACCGCATATGATGCCAAAGGATTGCTCAAGGAAGCAATCAGGGACGACAATCCGGTCTTGGTATTCGAGCACAAGAAACTCTATGGGGGTAAACGTCAGGAAGATGGTGCACTATCTACAATAGGGGACGTGCCGGATGAAGACTATACGATACCTTTCGGAAAAGCAGCAATCAGACGTGAGGGAAAAGATATCACAATCGTGGCTAACCTCTTGATGATGTATAAAGCCTTAGAAGCGGCAAATGAATTAGAGAAGGAAGGCATCAGCTGTGAAGTCATAGATCCAAGGACGCTGGTCCCATTCGACTATGATATGGTAGTCGAATCCTTGAAGAAGACGGGGAGGCTGATGATTGTCCATGAAGACAACTACAACAATGGTTGGGGTGCTCAGGTATCGGCACAGATAGCTGAAGAACACATATACCTACTTGACGCACCAATAAAGAGAGTTGCTACATACGATGTGCCGATTCCTTTCGCGCCGGTTATGGAAAACTTCGTTGTGCCGTCGGTTGAAAGAATAATTGAAGCTGCCAGAGAATTGATGAAAGCATAGTGTAGGAGGAGAAAATTATGTCATTGATAAGTGTAAAAGATCTTTATAAAGATGCTAAAGAGAAGAAATATGCGGTAGGTTATTTTGAAAGTTGGAGCCTTGAATCGACTTATGCGATTGTTCGTGCTGCTGAAAAAGCAAAGTCTCCAGTCATGATTGGTTTTTGCGGTGCATATCTCTGCAATCCGGATCGGGAATACAAGGAGAACCTGAACCTTTACGGGTCCATGTTAAAGGAGATTGCAAGGAACGCATCGGTGCCTGTCGTAACGTTGCTGAATGAATCAGAAGACCTTGAATCAGTGTACGGTGCTATAAAAGCAGGTTTTGATATGGTCATGTTTGTTGATGAAAAAATGCCTGTAGACGAACTGGCTGAAATCAACAAGAAGATAGTCGAATTTGCCCATGCCTGCGATGTTGCGGTAGAGGCAGAAGTGGGGTCACTCGCTATGTCGGATAGCGCGACAGGAGCAGTACACCAGGGAGTTAATACAGATCCGGCTGTGGCGGCAAAATTCGTGAAGGACACTGGCGTGGACGCTTTAGCGGTTGCAATCGGCAACGTTCACTTGCTTGAAGGTAAGAAAGCGACACTGGATTTGGATTTGCTTGAAAAGCTAGCAGATGCGGTTGATGCGCCCCTTATACTCCATGGAGGTACAGGTATCGATCTTGAAGATTTTCCTGAAGCGATTGAAAGAGGCGGCATAGTCAAGGTGAATGTCGGCGCGGGACTTAAAAGAGCGGTCATTAATGCAAATAAGGAATACTTCGAAAACAGGGATCTTGAACATATGAATCCTAATGACATCCTGGGTAAAGGTAATCCGGAAGATCTTGCAGTATGCGAGCAGAATGCGTTAATGGAAGAAGTATTGAAATACATCAAAGCCTTCAATGGCGAAAACAAAGCGAGGTGAGGGAATGCTTAAAAAAATCACCATGCCGCCGGGAGGACAAACGACAGATGAACTGATTATCGCCAAATGGCACAAACAAGTAGGTGATAAGGTCAATCGCGGTGATGTGCTGCTTGAAGTGGAAACGGACAAGGCAACGCTGGAAGTTGAAAGCTTTGCGAAAGGAAGCCTTCTGAAGATCATGGTGAACGAAGGCGATAAGGCCTACGTGGGTGATGTGATAGCTTATGTAGGAAATGAATCTGATCTTACAGAACTGGAGGAATCCGCGACTGATAAATCAGTAGCCCCACAAGTGCCAGAAGAAGATGAATACCAACCGATCATGCCTGAAATGCCTGTAGAAACTGAGTTGGAAACAGAAAAAAGTGACCGCCCGATTGCTTCACCTGCGGCCAAGAAAGCAGTACGAGACTTAGGATATGATCTGTCGGATGTCTATGAAAAAACTGGGAAACCGATTCTTAAGAAAAACGATGTGTTCGCGTACTCGCCTGAAAAAGTTGAAACAACTAGTGAAATTTCAGATTATGAAATCATTCCGATTAGCGGTATGCGCAAGACAATCGCATCACGTATGGTGGAAAGTGTCACAACGATTCCTGCTTTCGGTGCTGAAATAGAAGTGGATATGAGTGCTTGCATGACGTTTAGAAGTGAAATGAACAACTATACAAAAGATGTGAAGATCGCTTATCATGATATTCTAGCGAAATGTTTTGCAGTGGCTGCAAAGGATTATCCGTTGGTGAATGCATCCTATGGTACGGATGGCATTAAGGTGTACAAGTCGGTGAATGCAGGCATTGCAGTTTCTCTTGAAAATGGTCTGGTTGTTCCTGTAACGATGGCTGTCGACAAGAAAAACCTTGCTGAAATTGCAAAGGAAAGCAAAGAAAGTATTTCGAAGGTAAGGGAAGGACATATCGATCCTGCAAACCTCGAAGCGGGAACAATGACAATATCCAATCTAGGCATGTACCCGGTATCCAGGTTCACTGCCATCATTAATCCGCCTCAAACTTGTATACTGGCATTGGGTGCCATTGTAAAACGTCCAACCTGGAAAGAAGGACAGTGGGTTGAAAAGCCAATCATGACCATCACCGCATCCTTCGATCACCGCGTCGTAGATGGAGCATATGGTGCGGCATTCCTTGGAAAACTGAAGAAACTAATGGAATATCCGGCATTGATGCTCGTTTGAAAGGAGATTCGATGATGTCTGAAAAAACATATGACTTGATGGTAATAGGCGGTGGACCGGCAGGCTATGCAGGCGCCATTGCAGCAGGCCGCCAAGGAAAAAGCGTGTTGCTCTTTGAAGGTGGACATGTGGGGGGAACCTGCCTCAACGTAGGATGCATACCCACCAAATATCTGCTGGACAAAGCGGGCATGCTTGAGCGAATCCGTGAGATGACAGAAATGGGCATTTTCAAGGATGCGGGCAAATTCAGCTTCTCGAAAATCCAAAAAGGAAGGGAAGCTGTCGTCAAAAAACTTGTTGGTGGTGTAGCATATCTGCTGAAAAGCTGCGGTGTCACAGTTGTCAATGGCTTTGCTGAGCTGACAGCCCCTGGTGAAGCTATCTGTGATGGAAAAAAATACACAGCCAGATACACGTTGATTGCTTCCGGATCGAAGCCTATCGAGCCGCCAATCGAGGGACTGAAAGGCAATAGCATCGGCAGTACAGAAGCGTTGGCTCTCGAAAAGGTACCTAAGAAGCTGCTTGTAATTGGTGGTGGCGTCATCGGTCTTGAGTTGGCAAGCGCCTATCATGCCTATGGAAGCAAAGTCATTGTACTTGAGATGCTGGATAAATTGATGCCAGGCGAGGATTATGAATCCATGATTGAATTGGCGAAAATCCTGAAAAGCAAGGGCATCGACATTAGGACAAGTACAAAAGTAAAGAAAATAGAAAATAGAGGCAGCGATAAGCTCGTCCATTTCGAAGATGGCAGTGGCATGCATTCCGTACAAGTGGATGCAGTCCTGCTTGCAGCAGGAAGAAAAGCCAGCCTAAAAGGTATTGATGCAGCAAAGCTTGGGTTAAAGCTAGACGAGCGGGGAAATATTCTTGTCGATGGATTCATGCGCACCAACCTTACTGACGTATATGCAGCCGGCGATGCCGCTGGTGGTTGGCAACTCGCCCACAGCGCCTACACCGAAGCAGAAACGGCTATTGAGAATATGTTCGGCGAGCAGCACGAAGCATCATTGAGTGTCATGCCGAGATGTATTTACACTTTGCCACCTTATGCAGCCGTCGGGATGACGAGACAGCAGGCAGATAAAAAAGGCATAGCGTGCAAGGTTGGGCAGTTCAAATACTCTGCCAACGGCATGGCCTTGGTAGAGGATGCAAGTGAAGGCACAGCGCGTGTATTGCTTGAGGAAGCAACAGGGAAGATACTCGGCGTACAGATGGTAGGCCTTGGCGCGACCGAGATGATTGCGACGGCTGCCATGGCCATTGCTTCTGGTGTAACGGCGAAACAATGGAGCAAGATGATCACGGCACATCCGTCACTGTCCGAAATCCTGCATGAAGCGGTTCAAGACAGTCTCGGGAATTCACTCCACACACCTCTCAAAAAGAGGTAAAATATTATAGATAGTACAGTAGTTATGTGACGTAATAAACAGATCCATTAAGGAGGTAGCAAGAAGTGGCAAAATATATTATGGGCATGGATTATGGCACAGGCGGAGGAAAGGCCTGCATTATCGATGAAGAAGCCAACGTGCTTTCGTATGCTTACAGGGAATATCATATCTACACAGATAAACCTGGTTGGTCGGAACATGATCCTGACCAGTACTGGACGGTAGCCCGTGAGATTATAAGGGAATGTATAGATAAGGCCGGCATCGATCCAAAGGACATCAAGGCATTCGGAAACTCGTCCGCTCTGCCGTCGATGGTCATGGTCGACAAGAACCATAACCCGGTTGCTATGGCATACAATCTGATGGACCGAAGGGCGACTGAGGAAGTGGCATGGGTCAACAACAATATCGGTGCTAAACGCATTTTCGATGTCAACTGCAACAGATTGGAAGACCATTCAACGCTTGTCAACCTGATGTGGGAAAAGGAACACCGTCCGGACAATTACGACAAGATCTATAAAGCGCTGACAATAGACGGATTCATCAGACTGAAACTGACTGGAAAAGCGACTGCCAACTTCTCTTCGGGAGCATTCTACGGAGTTGCATATGATGTGAGAAAAAACATCATCGACGAAGGATTGATGGATGAAATCGGCATCAGAAAAGATATCATGCCCGACTTCTTCTCATGTGAAGAGATTATTGGGCATATAACTGAAGCAGCAGCAGAGGAAACAGGGCTTGTTCCTGGCATTCCTGTTGTAGCCGGATCGGTCGACTGCAATGCGGGATGGGTTGGTGGAGGCGCCGTCGATGTCGGCGATATCCAGATCAATCTTGGTACCTGCGGTGTCATGGGTGTTTTGCACCAGGACCCCGAAATGATGGTTGATACAATGATCAACTGCTCGTATACAACAGATTCGCGTAATGTATTTGCTACCATTGCAGCTACAACGACAGGCGGACAGTTGCTCAGGTATATCAGGGATAATTTTTCGCAGCTTGAAGTAGCTATGGAGAAGATGGTGCCGGACCTGAATGCCTATGATTTCCTGGAGATGGAAGCGGCGACAATCGAACCTGGATGTGAAGGGCTGATGGTATTGCCCTATCTGATGGGTGAGCGAACCCCTCTGTGGGATGCAAACGCAAGAGGTGTCATCTTCGGCATGTCGCTGAAGCACACCAAGGCACATCTTGTCCGTGCGGTAATGGAAGCAGTTGCCTATGCACTGTATGAGAATTTCCTTGTATTCAAGGAACATTGCTCGAAAATCAACCTGCCGATCGTCCTGAATGAGGGAGGGGCCAAGAACAAGACATGGAGACGCATCATCACAGACGTCTTCAACGTCCCGACTGTCTTTGTTAAGAGTAGGATTGGAGCACCCCTTGGCTCGGCAATTCTGGCTGGTGTTGGAACGGGTATCTTCGGGGATTTCTCGATAGCCAAAGAGAAGGCGGAATACATCGAGCGGATGGAACCGATTGAAGAGAACCACAAACTTTATATGGAATACTTCAAAATCTATCAGAACCTGTACAAACATCTTAAAGGAGATTTTGAGGACCTAGCTGAGATTAGAAAGAAAAGCGAGTGATGTATATGAGGATGCTGATAGCGGATATTGGAAAAATGGATTATGATGAAGCCTTAGCGCTTCAGGAGCGCGTCCTTGCGTTAAGGCAAAAAGGGCTGATTGACGATACGCTGCTATTGGTGGAGCATCCTCCTGTACTGACAATAGGAAGAAGTGGAACAGAAGAACACATATTGCTGCCGAAGGCGCAGCTGTTGGAGCTGGGCGTCAAAGCCCATGAAATCAGCAGGGGCGGCGATGTGACCTACCATGGACCGGGACAGATTGTAGGCTATCCTATTCTGGACCTCCATGGCCACGGCAAGGATATCAAGCAATACATATGGAATATCGAAGAAGTATTCATCAAACTGATGGATAAAGAATTCTCTATAGAGGCGGTGCGTGAAAGTAACAAATACACCGGTGTCTGGGTCGGTGATACCAAAGTCGTTGCCATTGGTGTCGCCGTCAGACGCTGGGTGACCATGCACGGTTTCGCTTTCAATGCAAATACCAACCTCGATCATTTCAAATGGATTGTCCCCTGTGGCATCTCGGATAGAGGTGTTGCATCCGTCCAAAGCCTTCTTGGACATGCCGTGGATTTCGAATTGCTAAAAGAAATTGTAGGGAAAGAGTTTTGTGAGGTGTTTAACGCTCAAGCCATAAAGATTACCAAAGATGATCTAGTGGAACTGATTGAAGAAATTGAGAAAGAAGTGCTTGTCTATGAATAATTTAAAAACAGCAAAACCTGATTGGTTGAAAGTAAAAATTAAAGCGGACAACAGCATGGAACAGGTTGAGAATATCATGAAAGCACTTTCTTTGTACACGGTTTGTGAGGAAGCTAAATGTCCGAATCGCTGTGAATGTTATGGAAGAAAGACTGCGACTTTCATGATTCTCGGAAACGTGTGTACAAGAAATTGCAAGTTCTGTAACGTAACCAAAGGTTCACCTGGAAGGGTTGATGATATGGAGCCTATACATGTTGCTGAAGCAGTTAGGCAACTTGGTCTTAAACATGTTGTCATTACGTCAGTAACAAGGGATGATCTTGAAGATGGTGGGGCCAGTCAGTTCGCTGCGGTCATACGTGAAATTAGGAACATAGCGGAACATGTAATTATTGAAGTACTCATACCCGACTTCAAAGGTGATTCAGATGCGTTATCAATAGTAGTAGAGGCAAAACCGGATATAATCAATCATAATATTGAAACAATTTCTCGTCTATATCCAAGTGTGAGGCCGATGGCTTTTTATGAACGTTCCTTAGAATTGCTTGATCATGTAAAAAAAATGGATAGTAGCATCCATACTAAATCAGGACTGATGGTGGGTCTTGGTGAAAGATTCGAAGAAGTGGCAGAAACGCTGTCAGATTTACGAGATGTCGATTGTGATTTCTTAACTATAGGACAGTATCTTGCACCATCAAGTAAGCATCATGAAGTAGTTGAATATGTCCATCCGGATATTTTTGAAAAATACAAGGGATTGGGAAATGATCTAGGTTTTTCTTATATAGCATCAGCTCCATTTGTAAGAAGTTCCTACATGGCAGAAAAAGCTTTAAAAAGGTAGAGGCAACTTTTGGCAATAGAATCTCTAGACAGGAATTTGATAATGACAGTATATATTGACAGTTTTGGTATCTGGCTTTCTTTTCAGTGTTTGTGTGAATGATTATTATTTAATCAATAATTTTACCCCCTACTTTTCCCTATGTGTTTTTTTATTATCATACCTCCTTCACTGAAAAGAGAACCAGATGCCGAAACTGTATTGCAGGTGAAAATTAATGAGAAGAAACGATTGTATAGTTGTTGACACAATTTGGAATGCATTGTGTGAGGATATATTTGAAAATGTTGAGGATAAAACGGGAGTTAACAAGCGATCAAGTTGATAGTTTCAAAGAGAGAGTGGCGATGTTTTTTCTTTTTTTGACAGAAAACATGATGAAATAACGAACTATCGCCATAGAATTATTGTAGCAAATTACTCATGTTATGGATTTGCTAGCAATTTAAGTAAGGAGAACAGCTATGAAAATATCAAAAATTGAGGTAGAGCTTTTTTGTACACACTGTAATGAGGATACGATTAGTGAAGTAGTCTATTATGATTCAAAGATCGAAAGCATACGGTGTACTTCATGTGGGAGAATATTGGGTTTAGACTATGATAAACTTCTAGAACACTATAAATATGACTGGGTGAAAAGAATAATCACGAAACCTCATAGAATGACAGATGAACTGAGAAAAGATTTATATGATTTTATAAAGCACCTACCAGTCAGGATGTTAACAAAGCCCAAAAGGATACATGAAGAGGTGGAGAAGCTAAGAGAACTTGAAAAAGAATGGCACAAATGACACGATAAACGAAGGGCTAATTGCTCTTCGTTTTGCTTTTTCTGCATAACCCGATAATTTCGTGAAGTCCGGTCGAATGTCTCTTATTGACCAAATTGGTCAACGGGTGTATAATGTCAATATGAACACTGACCAAACTGGTCGGTAGATGGGAGCTGGGCCTTTTGGAAGATATATTAGATAAAATGAATCCGGACAAACGGGTACGCCTGATCAATGCGGCTATGAAAGAGTTCGGTGAGAACCGGTTTGAAAAAGCTTCGACGAATGCCATTGTTAAAGAAGCAGGCATATCCAAAGGGCTTCTGTATCATTATTTCAGTTCAAAGGAAGACCTGTATGACTATCTCATGGTATATGCCATGAAGGCCATAGCAGAGCCGATAGCAGAGCAAGTCGGTCTGGAAGATACTGACATCATCAGGCGGATAGAACGGATTACGGAATTGAAGGTGAAGATCCTTTATGAAATGCCTGCGCTAATAACCTTTTCAAAAGCGATGTATGCAGGTATGGACTACGAAGAGGTAAAGAAGGTCATCGAAAAGTATCATCCGATCCCTCTGGAAAAGTATTACAGCCACAATGTGGACAAAACCCTCTTCAAGGAAGGGGTGGACGTGTCGATGGCGATAAAAACAATTCAATACACACTTGAAAAAGTCGGCGAGAATTATTTGATGCAGCGCAACATGGGCATAGAGCCAGACATAGAAAATGTCATTCGTGAAGTGAAATCATTTTTAGATCATTTCAGAAACACGTACTATAAACCGGATCATGAATAGTAGCGTTGGAGGTCATTATGAAAAAGAAATTGATCATCGTATTTTTTATATTCATAGCTATTGGCGTAGGCCTGTTTTATCTTTTGACGATGGGAAATATCGGCGTCAAGTACGATACAGCTCCGGTTGTGAAAGATGAAATCAGCAAATATGTCCAGGATGTGGGCAGAATCAGTTCCAGGAATATCAGAAGATATTACGGAAACGGGAATAGTAAAGTGGAGGAGATGACACTCAAGCTGGGCGACCATGTTGAGAAGGGACAGCTCCTCGTTAAATATGAAGACAATACAGCCGCCATAGATATTGAAATCGAAAAGGTCGACCTTCAAATCCAAAACGTTGATATCGAGATCCAAAAGGTCGATAAGCAAATAGTGGCTTTGAAGGCGGCATATAATGATGCCAAATCCAGCGTAGATATGGACAGTGTCAACAGTGCAAGCGTAGAGATTGACAGAATCAAGAACCAAATAGATACAGCAACAAAGGATAAGGAGAAAACAGAAACATTATATAATGAAGGAATCGTGCCCCTGGCTGAACTGGAGCAGGCGGAAGAAAAAATCGTAATGCTTCAGAGCAATCTGGAAATTGCCCAGAACACCTATAATCAGTTGGCAAAAGGACTGTCCTCAAATATGCGCCAGAAATACGAGGCGGAAATCGGTGCAGTGCTTTTATCGAAAGAAGCACTTGAAAAAAATAAAGAAATACTCGAGAAAAACAAAGAAATACTTGAGAAAAACAAAGAGGATTTAGCGGTTTATGCCGATGTAGAAGGTATTGTGACGGAACTGAATACCTTTGAGGGAGACAAGCCGTCGGTCGGCCTCATGATTATTGAAATCCAGGATCCTACGGAAAAAGTCGTGCTGGTCGATTTTATGGTGGAGGATGCCATAAGAATCATCCCGGGCATGGAAGCGGAAGTTGCGGATCTCAATCTAGATATAAAAATCGACAGCCTGAAAGTGGATCGCGTATATCCAATAGCCTTTGTCACCTTATCGGAACTTGGTGTGGAAGAGAATCGGCAGACAGTTGAGATTGGTTTTTCGGAATCGGATGAGGCGCTTGCTTTTGGACTTGAAGTGGAGACGAGGGTAATTGTTGACCCGTCCAGAGAAATGCTGCTCGTTCCGAAAGGCGCCGTGGTTCAAAAGAATTCAAAGCAGTATGTGCAGGTGCTTGAAGACGGCAATCCTGTTGAAAAGGAAATCACAACAGGCATCAGTGTCGACAGCAAGATCGAGGTAGTGGATGGCGTAGAAGAAGGGGAACAGGTCATACTGAATTATCAGGAAGATTAGGAGGCCAGTAGGATGATAAAAGTCAAAAACCTATACCATTCTTACAGCAATGATGACAACTATGCGGTGAATGATGTCAGCTTCGAAATCGGAAAAGGCGAGATCTTTGGATTTCTGGGGCCTTCGGGTGCCGGAAAATCGACAACGCAGAATATCCTTGTAGGTCTCCTGCAGCTCCAGCAGGGTGAGGTTGAGGTTGCAGGCTATGATGTCAAGCACCTTAAAAATAAAATGTTCAACAAGATCGGCATGTCCTTTGAACAATCCAATGTCTACAGCAAAATGTCCGGCATTGAAAATCTTGAATTCTACAGAAAACTCTTTGATGTGGAGACAAGAGATCCCAAGGAGCTGATAAAACTTGTGGGACTTGACGGAAAAGAAAACATAAGAGCAGGCAAGTATTCGAAGGGGATGAAGCATCGGCTGACCTTTGCCAGATCCATGATCAATAATCCTGAGATGTGGTTTCTGGATGAACCGACCACAGGACTTGATCCTGCAATTGCGGCTGGTATAAAGGACATCATCAGGCAGGAAAATGAAAAGGGTGTCACAGTTTTTTTAACGACGCATAACATGTACATTGCCGATGAGCTGTGTGACCGGGTTGCGTTCATTGTCGACGGAAAGATAAGACTGATCGACTCGCCAAAAGCTTTGAAACTCAAGTACGGAGAAAAGCTTGTGGATGTCGAATACTTCAAAGACGGCGAACTGATGAGGAACAGCTTTTCTACAGTCGACAATGCTGAAAAGGATAAGCTGGTTGAAGTCATAGGTAACTATGATATTCAGACAATGCATACCAAGGAAGCCACCCTTGAGGAAATATTCATTAAGGTAACCGGAAGGGGTCTTGTATAGATGAAACTCTGGTACAGTTTTACAAAAGAGCTGAGTTTATCCTCAAAAAGCTGGTATTTCTATGTTGAATTGATCATGGCGCTCATACTGTTGGCGATCCTTTTATTTGTGGTGCCGGAGGATTTTGACAGCAAGGGGAAGGAGTATCTATTTCTGGACCTGCCTCAGGTTGTACAGGATAGAATAAAAAAAGATCTGCTTGAGGAAGATTTGGATGAACTTGCCGAGGAAGCGGAACTGAAGGCGGAGGGTAGTATCTATCCTGCCATGCTTTATGAAACAGACGAATCGAAAATCTACCTGCTTGACAGTCTGGAGGCGCTTAATGCCGTATCTGACTCGGAAAGGGTGCCGACGATTCATGTTCGCGTCAATGAAGACAATCAGATTGTTTATACCTACTATTTGCAGGGATACGAAACACAAAAGCTTCAGAATCTTTTGCTGGTTTATCACAACCGATTGGCTGGGCATGATGTGATTGAGGATTATTCCGATCATATCGAAGTCAGGCGTCTCTATCAAAATGCAGAAACCTTGAATGACAAGGAGAACATGATACCGGTATTTTTAACCTTCAACGGCAGTTTGATGAGTCTGTTCATTATTGCTTCGTATATCTTCCTCGATAAAAACGAAGGGATCATCAAGGCATATGCAATAACCGCTTCTTCAGTTTGGCACTACTTGATGAGCAAGATTGGCGTCATCATCATGACGAGTATTATGACGACCCTTATTATCACCGTGCCGATTATGGGGCTTCAGCCGAACTACCCTGCGATGCTGTTGTTTTTGGTGTCCTCGGGATTTTTCGCAGCGTCTCTTGGCTTGCTGCTTACAAGCTATTATAAGGATATTGCTGAAGCGTTTGGTGCGATGTACATTGTCATCGTGATTATGATCATGCCCAATATCTCTTATTTTACACCGAGCTGGGATCCGGTTTGGGTGAAAGTCATTCCAAGCTATGTGATGCTGCAGGGATTTAAGGACATCATATCTGTCGGAGGCAACATGCTCTACGTGATGGTTGCATCCCTAGGCTTTTTGATGCTGGGATCGGGTGTTTTTGTTTTGGCGAACTATAGATTCAAGAAGACACTGTCCTTGTAAAGGAGTGTTAGGATATGGTTAGAAAAATATTCATCATATTTCAGAGGGACCTTAAAACCAGTGTGCGGAATTTTCTCACCTTGTACATTCTTGTTGTACCGATTCTTTTTGCTATCCTGATCAATGTCTTTTCCCCCGGTATCAACGATACCACCGTTGAAATCGTTCTGCTGGAAGGGGAGAATCCGCAGCAAAGTGAATACTTCAAGCAGTTTGCAAAGGTTGAGCTCTTGGGGAGCCTGGAGGCGATTGAGGACCGGGTCAGAAAACGGGACAATATCATTGCTGTACTGCCAGGCATCTCGGACGCGTATTATATTCTGACGCAGGGGAATGAACCCGATTATGTTGTGGATTACGTGACGAACTTGGCCGCCTTTGACCATTATGATATTGGGACTGAGGATTCCATGGCTGAAATTGTCGATTACGGCAGGGATATTCCACCACTGAAAAAACTCATGGTCAATGCGGCGCTGATCTTTACTTCGATTATTGGTGGCATGATCATTGCCCTTAACATAGTTGAAGAAAAAACGGACAACACCATCAGTGCAATCCACTTGTCACCGGTGTCCAGAATAGGGTTTATTGCCGGGAAAAGCCTGATCGGTCTGGTTGTTCCGGTGGTGGGCAGTTCGCTGATGCTGATCATCACAGGCTTTAGGGGGATCAACTATTTCCATGTTGTGATCATGGTGTCGACTTCATGCATTATGAGCATACTTATAGGCTTTATTGAAGGCATTAATAATGATGATGTCATGACCGCAGCAGGGAACATGAAGATACTCTTTCTACCCCTGTTTGGCTCCATTGCCGGGGTAGAGCTTTTGGCGGACAAGTGGCAGCCTCTATTTTACTGGATACCCTTTTACTGGACTTACAAAGGCAATGACCTGGTTTTGTCAAATAGAGGTTCGTGGCTGGATATCATGAAATATTCAGGCATTGTACTGGGCGTTAGTGTTGTTGTATTTTTATTATTGGCACCAAGAATTAGAAAAGGATTAGAGTAGTCGAATCGAAAAGGAGGAACATGTTATGAAGATATGGGCAATTGTATGTTTGCTTTATGCTGTGGTGGTTATTATACTGGCGGTGACAAAGCCGGCAGCGATCTGGAATATGAAAAAAATCCAATGGTTTGAAAAACATATGGGCGCCAAAGGAACGGAAATATTCTTTTATGTCTGGGCATTGCTGTTTCTGGTGCTGGGCGTTTGGCTGCTTACGAAATAATCCTTCTTAAGGAGGTTTCATATGTATGACTGTATCGGTGAATACAAGAAGTATGCAGCTTCAATCGGCGATAGACGAAGCCTCTATAGGGCTGTTGCAGAAAAATTCAATATTGCAAGCGCGCTCTATCCAGGAAGTCATATAGATATTGCGCCTTCATTCGTGATTCCCAAGGTTACATATATTGATAACTTCAAAGGGGCTATTGCGTTTTTCAGAAATATTGACAAGATCCGTGCATTCATAGCCTCTCAGAAGACATATGAGGAAGCGTGTGAAGTTGTGTTTTATGGAAAAGACTACAGTGAAAAAATAGAGACAGAAAAGGTGGATCTAATAATTTCTCAGTTTGCCGGTTTTGTTGGACAGGCGACAAAAGAATATTTGAAAGACGGCGGGATTCTGCTTTGCAATGACAGCCACGGAGATGCTACGATGGCATTTTTGGACGATGATTATGAACTCGTTGGGACGGTTGACTCGAGGTATCGAATTATCACCACTGACCTGGATAAGTATTTTTGTTTTGCAAGGAAAAGAGATATTGATAAAGAGAAGGTGTTGAAAAGCATGAAAGGCCCCAAATATAAGCATATGGCTGATAATTATCTGTTTAGTGTCTGCTGATTAACTCCTAAACCCTTGACTTCACTGCATTCAGAGCGGTTTTTTGGTATAATAGATGCAAGGGTAATTCAAGGAAAAACCGATTATCCTTGCACTTCAAACCTCAAATACCCGTTTAGGAGCTTAAAATATGTATATTCCATCCGATAACTCACAACCCAGCTTTCTTGACTTCAACCAACCCCTTGGACTTAAGATGAACCCCAAAAATCGATGGGTGACCATGGCGGATCAAATCCCATGGAACAAATTCGAAGAAAAGTATGCCGACTTGTTTCAAAGTGATACCGGCAATGTAGCAAAACCGTTACGGATGGCTTTAGGCTCTTTGATTATTCAAATAAAGTATGGTTATGCTGACCGTGAGCTTGTCGATCAGCTAACCGAAAATCCATACTACCAGTACTTCATCGGTCTCCCGGGATATCAAGAAACAGCGCCATTTGATGCCAGTCTATTGGTAACATTCCGAAAGCGTATCAGTGCTGAAATGCTAATGGAAGCCAATGAACATATGCTGGAAGCCGCCTCATCAAGTGATGACAATAACGATAACGATGATGATTCAGAATCGGGACCGGATGAACCATCCAGCAAACAAGATGCCCCTGAAACTGAAGAGCCAGATAGCAAGGGAACACTGATTATCGATGCAACATGTGCCCCTTCAAATATTCGTTACCCTCAAGACTTTTCATTGCTGAATGAAGCAAGAGAAAAGCTCGAAGAAATCATTGATTGTTTTTGCAAGGACAATGGACTGAAGAAACCTAGAACCTACCGCAAAGAAGCGAGGAAAAACTACCTTGCACTTGCAAAAACAAAGAAAAGAAGCAAGTCAAAAATCAGAAAAACCATCCGAAAGCAACTGGGGTATGTAAAGCGGAATCTTGGATATATCGATGGTTTCCTCGAAGCTGGTCATGCACCAACAGATAAGGAAAAAACACTGTTGAAGACAATCAGGCTTCTGTATGAGCAGCAAGAATATATGTACAGTAACCACACGCATTCCGCCCCGAACCGTATCGTAAGCATTCAGCAGCCATATCTACGTCCCATAGTGAGAGGAAAGGCGAAGGCCCCTGTTGAATTCGGAGCCAAGTTCGATCTGAGTGTAGATGAAAAAGGCTATGCACGCATTGAAAAACTTTCTTTTGATCCATATAACGAGAGTACATGCTTACAGAAAGCGGTCGAGGCTTACAAAGACCGCACCGGTCATTATCCTGAAAGAGTGCTTGTCGATCAAATCTACCGAACACGTGATAACCGAGATTACTGCAAAGGTAAAGGCATCAGGATGTCCGGTCCCAAGCTGGGACGACCATCAAAAAACAGGGAGCATGACAAGGCTATCGAATACCAAGACAATGTCGACCGCATCGAAGTCGAGAGAACTTTCAGTCTCAGCAAACGATGCTATGGAATGGGCCTGATTAAAACCAAACTGGAAGAAACAACCAGGGCAACGATTGCGTTGTCTGTATTTGTGACGAATCTATTCAAGATTCAGTCATGCATAATTTTACGTTTGCTCTGTCAGTGGTTGAACTGCTGGCATTATGAACCATTCTTGGCTGTATGAGTCGCAGAATGACTTAATCAGCAGACACTGTTTAGATTAATACCTCAGGAAATGAAGGCAACAATGGAATTGATGGCTAGTATTGAAGAAGGTGAAAAGTCAGCTATGGGGGAAGGGTGGCTCTCTTTGGAAGAAATTCATTCTGCATTGGGCATAAGATACCGATAAATCGGACGAAATAAAATCGACCGGCCACGGGATATCAAATCCTTAAGTAGCCGGCCGTTAATATTATCTCTTCTTGTAGATATTAAGCCATGCACCAACAATAGCTTCAAACTGGACTGGATGCTCAAGAAAGAAGGAATGGCTGGCATCGGTCAGGATGTTCACACTGGCGTGGGGATAGTAGGGCAACATGTCGAGCATATCCTGATATCCGACGGAGGTATCCTGATAGCCAAGCAGAAACAGAGCCTTGTGATGATGGACCCGGTTGTCCTGTTCTATATAGTCAGAGGCGTATTTGCCGGTGTAAAGGGCCTGCAAAAAGCTCCAATCCGCCAAAGCTGTGGCTCTTAAGAAATCCGCCTCGCTCCGGTTGTAGGTCCTTTCGTTGATGACGACCATGCTTTCAAGGAGTTCTTCCTGCTTGAAAGGCGGCAGTGATTCCAGGAACGCCCGGTCGATATCCTGATGGACGATGGGCGCCACATTTCTTTTTGACATTTCCGGCATCACAACCGGGCAGATCAGTACTTCGCCGATCACTTGATTCATAAACTTCTTGGCAATGCCGCGTGCGATATATCCGCCATAGGAGTATCCCATGACGATGAAGGTCCTGTTCCCGACCAGTTTTTCGATCAGCTTCGTCACCAAATCCAACATGCTGTCGGAATTGTTTTCCAGATTATGGGGCGGTGACTGCCCCATGCCTGGCATATCTATGTATATCCTTTTAAGGCCTTTAAGCGACATACTGCTTTCTTCGATGGCGTGTATCATCGTTAGACTGTCCAAATACAAACCATGCAGTATGATCAGGGGCAGGCCTTCCCCTTTTATATCATAATGTATCATCTGATCATCTATGTAATCGATCATTAAAAACGCCTCCAAATCCTCACCATTAACACGAAACAATTATATCACAGTCGGTTGATTTGTAAATTAAAGACCAGTGATTTTCCGTAGAAACCGGATACCCCTGTTTTTCATGGAGGCATCGATGGCGATGGCATTCTCTTTACACAGAGACAGGCAATAGTAACAGTTGATGCACTTTTCGGTGTCGATGCGCATGCCGCCGTCTGTAGCCTCAATCGCTTCGACAGGACATTCACCCATGCAGTTACCGCAGCGGGTGCATTTTTTTGACCGTATCCGCAAGTCGACATAGGTGTCCTTGACGAAGGTGCCGTTCCTGTTGCACTGCCTATACAAATCCTGCTCCACAAGATGACGGAAGGGAATCCGCTTGATCTCTCCCAGGATCTCTATGTCACCAAAATCGGATATTAGGCCCCGCTTCCTGGCTTGCAGCAGAATGGGTATCTGCTCAGGGGCATAGCCGATCATGGATGACGTCACAATATCCAGTGCAGCCGGGTTTTCAGAAGCAAAGATCTTGCCGGTTCTGACAGGGCGTCCAAGAGCGGTCGGGCCGCCGTCCAGGCTATAGACAGCATCCATAATCGAAAGGGCTGGTTTTAACACTTTATGTATATCGATGAAGACATCCGACAGTTCGAACTCGTTGTCCGTCCAGCGATGGATCTTCTGTTTATAGCCTCCAGGCAGACAACCGAACATGTTTTTGACAGCGCCGGAAAAACGCATGCCGGCATGTGTTTTCAGCTTGCATGCATCGATGACCATGTCCACATCGAAAAGGATTTTGGGCATGTAGAGTCGATCCAGGCCGACAATGTCTTCGCTAACGGTGCATAAAGGGGTTTCCTCAAAGGGGACAAGCTCAGCGCCGTATTTTCTCGCTACACTGCCGATGCCTGTCGTTTCGAAGGCTTTCCGCGTCATCCCTTTCTGATAGAATGCGCTGGAATCTCCGATGAAGATAGAGCAGGCATTGTCATCGAGCAACCGGCACAAGGCATCGATAATGGACGGATGGGTAACGGTATGCTGTTTGGCTTTGTTCTGTGTCATGATGTTCGGCTTGATCAGGACTTTCTTGCCGAAAGGCAACTCGAAGCCGATTCTCTGAAGGGCTTCCTTAACTGCTGAAAAAACCAGCTCGCTGTCATAGCTGTCGCAATCAACCGCTGAAACGTAATACATAGCAACACCCCCATTTGTATTCTACTGTTATTATACAGTATAATTGCATCATACACGGAGAACTTATGATCAGGAGGTTTTTATGAAACTTATATCATGGAATGTCAACGGCATACGGGCTGCACTGAATAAAGGATTTCTGGACTATTTCATGTCTACAGATGCGGACGTCTTCTGTATCCAGGAGACAAAGTGCCAGGTGGGACAGGTGGAGATTGATCTGCCGGGATACCATCAGTACTGGAATGCGGCGGTGAAGAAAGGTTATTCAGGCACGGCAATATTCACGAAAGAAGAGCCTTTGAGTGTCAAGTATGACATGGATATCGAAGAGCATGACCAGGAAGGGCGTGTCATTGCTCTGGAATATAACGACTACTACCTGGTAAACGTCTATACGCCCAATTCCAAAAGGGGACTGGAACGTCTCGACTACCGCATGGTCTGGGAAGACGCATTCAGGGACTACCTCAAGGAACTGGAGAAAACAAAACCGGTCATCGTATGCGGCGACTTGAACGTGGCACATAAGGAGATCGACCTGAAAAACGACAAGACCAACCATTTCAGTGCAGGCTTCACAGACGAAGAAAGAGGGAAGATGACGGAACTCTTGGATGCGGGCTTTATCGACACATTCAGGCATTTCTACCCTGACCTTGAAGACGTCTACACCTGGTGGTCCTATATGGGCAGAGCCAGACACAACAACGTGGGGTGGCGGATCGACTACTTCCTTGTCAGTGACGCCCTGGAAGACAGACTGGAAGACGCTGAAATCCATATGGAAATCATGGGAAGCGACCATTGTCCGATTGTACTTAAACTGAAATAAGGATAAAACAAGACATAAGAAAAGGCCATCCGGATCGATGAACCGGGTGGCCTGTATTGCTTTCTTTTATCTTCTTCGCATCAGGCGAAGGATTGAAAGGAACAAGTTGATGAAGTCGAGATAGAGTCTCAAGGCACCATGGACGGCAACGCCATCCACACTCACAGACCCGTCGCGGACCGTCATCACATAGTACTGCTTGAGCACCTGCAGATCATAGGCTGTCAGACCAGCGAAAAGCAGGACACTGATGATGCTGATGGCATATGACAGACCACCGCTCTGAAGGAACATATTCAGTACTGAAGCGGCAATCACGCCAACCAGCGCCATAATGAAAAAGGAGCGGAAGGCTGTCAGGTCAGTCTTGGTGATGTAGCCATAGGCCGCCATTGTCAGGAAGATAATGGCTGTCACGAAGAAAGCCGTAAACAGCTGGGATCCCGAATAGATCAGGAAGATGGCTGAAAGTGTGACACCGTTAAGCGCCGCATACAATAGGAAGAAACCTACCGCTTTTTGTTTTGGCAGTTTGAACGCTCTGGCCGACAAATAGAAGACCAGGGCGAATTCGCCGATGATCAGGCCGAAGAAGGTCAACTGGCTGCTGAAAATAAAACTCAGCAGGGCTGGGGACGATATAGTGATCATCGCCATGGTACCTGTCACGATCAAACCTGTAAACATCCATAAAAATACTTTAGCTAGAAACGCATTGAAATCCGATGCGGATAAAATCCTTTCTTGTTGCATAATGAAACCTCCTTATCAAGTTATTATTTCCAGTTCCTTTATTATATCAGATTCGAGACAATTAGAATATTAAACTTTTCTAAAATATCATTGACAAATAGGAAATATATGTTAAGATATATCTTGTTCTGTTTTTGGAAAAACAGCATCCGGAGGGGTTCCCGAGTGGCCAAAGGGGGCAGACTGTAAATCTGTTGTCTACGACTTCGAAGGTTCGAATCCTTCTCCCTCCATTAAGCAACATCACATTGCCCAGATAGCTCAGTCGGTAGAGCAGAGGACTGAAAATCCTCGTGTCGCTGGTTCGATTCCGGCTCTGGGCACTTGATTACCAACCTGCGGGTATAGTTTAGTGGTAAAACTCCAGCCTTCCAAGCTGGCTATAGGGGTTCGATTCCCCTTACCCGCTTCAACAATTTATGCGCGAATGGCTCAGTGGTAGAGCATCGCCTTGCCAAGGCGAGGGTCGCGGGTTCGAATCCCGTTTCGCGCTCTAATGGGCATTCGCCAAGCGGTAAGGCACAGGACTTTGACTCCTGCATTCGTAGGTTCGAATCCTACATGCCCAGTTGATAGCGTCCGGAACTTATGTTCCGGGCGTTTTTTGAGTTCAAGGAAAGATTGACTGTGCTTGAAAATACAATGCTTTTAATGCTACTATTGTAGAGAAACCGGAGTCGCTTAAACTCCCTGTCGAACGATCGTGCTGTATACAACGAAAGCGAATGTGAAATGAATAAACCGAACGTATTGCTGGTGGGAATCAATGCCAAGTTCATCCACACGAACCTGGCGGTCAGATACCTGCAAAAATATGCGGCAGCAAGACAGCGCACTGTCGAAATTGAAGAATATACAATCAATCAGCACGTGGATGATGTTGCTGATGACATTATCGGAAGAAAACCGGATATCCTGGGCTTCTCCTGCTATATATGGAACATTGAAATGGTTCGCAAACTGGCCTCAACAATCAAGCTGGTGCTTCCGGACTGCAGGATTGTGCTGGGAGGCCCTGAAGTGTCCTACCAGCAAGCCGGGAACAGGGGTGACATGCCCTATGTCGATGCGGTTGTCAGCGGAGAAGGCGAAGAGGCCTTCATGCGTTTACTGACCGCATGGGATGCTGGCGAAGCCTATGAGGACAAACCAGGCCAAGGGATGGATATGGCTGATGTGCCGTTCGTCTATGAGAGCCTGGACGCATTCGAGAACCGGATCATATACTATGAGACTTCAAGGGGATGTCCCTACAACTGCCAGTACTGTCTTTCGTCTATTGAAAAGGGTGTCAGGTTCAGGCCGCTCGAGCTGGTCTTCAAGGAGCTGCAATGGTTTCTGGACAACAGGGCGATGCAGGTGAAGTTCGTAGACAGAACGTTCAATGCCAGGAAGAGCCATGCCATGGCAATCTGGAACTATCTGATAGACCACGACAACGGCGTGACGAACTTCCATTTTGAAATCACGGGCGACATTCTGGACGATGAGATGGCCGACAGGCTGTCGGAAGCCCGGTCGGGACTGTTCCAGTTCGAGATCGGTGTCCAGTCCACGAATGAAAAGACGATTGTCGATGTCCAGCGCAAGGTGGATTTTAACAGACTTGCCAAATGGGTGCTGCGCCTGAAAGAGGCTGGGAACATCCATCTCCACCTGGACCTTATCGCGGGGCTGCCGTATGAAACCTATGAAGCCTTCAGCAGGTCCTTCAACGACGTCATGGCACTGGAACCGGAAAAGCTGCAGCTGGGATTTTTGAAAGTGCTCAAGGGCTCGGGAATGGAGACCGATGCGGAGAAATATGAACTCGTCTATTCGCCTTACCCGCCTTATGAGATACTCTCTTCAAATGCCATGTCCTACGAAGACCTGTCCATGCTTAAGGGCATCGAAACCATGCTCGAGACCTTCTACAACAGCGGCAATTTCGAAACGACGGTTCCACTGCTTGCCAAGTTGCATGCCAGCCCCTTCGAATTATACGAGAACATGTGGAAGGTGTGGAAACAGGAAGGCCTTCACCAGTTCAAGCACAACAAAATCAAGCTGTTTGAATTCCTTAGATTCTATGGCATGGAAATGATAAGGGAGGCAAGCGTGCTTCTCGACGATGCCCTGCTCACCGACTGGTGTCTCCAGGAGAAACCCAAAAAGTATCCTCCTTGGATTGAGGTGGATTTTGAATGGCAGCGCAGGACTTACGATTTCTATAAAGATGAAGACAATATAAAAAGATACCTTTCCGAATACGAAGGTATGAATGGGAAACAGATATCCAAAATGGCCCACATCGAGCGGCTTTCCGACAGATATGTGCTGTTCAACTACCGCAGGAAGTCGGTTATGAACGGCAGGCCAGCCCATTACGTAATCGAACTGCAATGAAAGAGGAAGTTATGGTAGATAAGAAAAGAGTATACAGGATTCTTAATGACCTGGATGAATTCTACGGCACCGAGCACATCTGTCACCTGACCCATAAGAACGACTGGCAGCTGCTTATTGCCACCCAGTTGAGCGCCCAGTGTACGGATGAGCGGGTGAACATGGTGACGCCGGACCTGTTCATGAAATTCCCTAGCATCAAGGCCTTCGCCGAAGCGCCGATCGAGGAGCTTGAAGAGGCCATCCGTTCTACAGGATTCTACCGGAACAAGGCGAAGAACATCAAGGCGTGCTGCCAGCAGCTGCTGGAGAAATACGAGGGGCATATCCCCCGTGACATCGACAAGCTGACGGAGCTGCCGGGTGTGGGAAGAAAAACAGCGAATGTCGTCCTGGGGCATATGTTCAACATCCCCGGCATCGTCGTGGACACCCATGTGAAAAGAATTTCTAGGAAACTGGGTTTTACAGACCTCGAAGACCCGGTCAAGATAGAGTATGCGCTCATGAAACTGCTTCCGATGGACCACTGGCTGCGGTACAACACCCAGATTATTGTCCATGGACGTTCGATATGCAGGGCCAGAAAACCTCTGTGCGACCAATGTTTTCTTCTGAAGGACTGCCCTGCAGGACTTGAAAAACGCCTTGAAGACATTAAGGCTGCAGAATAATCGAATCGGGACGGTGAATTAATGAATCCCCTATTTTCAGAACGGCTTCTTATATGGTACGATAAAAACGCGAGACAACTGCCGTGGAGAGAGTCGAAAGACGCCTATCGGGTATGGCTGTCCGAAATCATGCTTCAGCAGACCCAGGTGACAACGGTCATCGACTACTTCAAACGCTTTGTTGACAGGTATCCTACAGTCGGGGACCTTGCATCGGCTGACGAGGAGGAAGTCTATAAGCTGTGGGAGGGTCTGGGCTACTATTCCCGTGCCACAAGACTCATGCAGTGCGCACGCATTGTCAGCAGCCGATATAACGGCAGGTTTCCAGAAGACCTGAAATCGATGCTGGCGCTTCCTGGCATTGGGAGCTATACTGCCGGCGCCCTGCTGAGCATCGCCTACGACATGAAAGTGCCTGCAGTGGATGGCAATGTCTTTCGGGTTGTTGCCAGACAGCTGTGCAACGGTTCGGATATCGGCAAGACCTCAACACGGAAGGAATACGAATCGATTGTGGAAGCCATCATACCGGAAAGGGCCGGAGACTTCACCCAGGCGCTTATGGAGCTGGGGGCGACGGTCTGTTCACCGGTATCGCCCAAATGCACGGCCTGTCCGGTTTCGGAAGGGTGCCTTGCATACGAAAGACAATCCGTCGACAGCTTCCCTGTCAGAACTGCAAGGAAAAAGCAGGTAAGGGAAAGGATGGCTGTCGGCATCATCACATCCAACGACAAGATACTTTTCATCAAGAGGGATACCGATGGCCTGCTGGCATCCCAGTGGGGACTGCCGATTGTGGACATCACACGTGAAACCCTTGCAGATTACGCATCAGAAGAACTGGACATAACGCTTTCAGGGATGACGGCTATTGGTAAAGCCAGGCATGTATTCACCCATAAGATCTGGGAAATGGATGTCTATACGGCTGAAGCATCCTATGAAGCGACACCCGATGAACCGGAAACAAGATGGCTGAGCATAGAGGAAGTGGAAGCAATCGCTGTGCCGACCGCCTTCAAGAAAGCATTAACCCTGCATGAGAACAAATGATAATCAGGAGGAATTATGTACAACAACTACATTATTGGATTTTATGATACGCTGGTTGACATCGACACGGATGAATACAAGGACAATCTTTGGTCCGATCTAGCGGTTTTCCTATCTTATCAAGGGGCGGTCTATACTCCGGACGAACTGAAAAACAGATATGAAAAGATAATTAAGAAGCTCACCGACATGAACAGCAAGAAAATCCATCATGATATCGATTTTCAGGACGTCATCTACCTGATCTACAAGGAAAAGGGAATCAAGGCCAAAAACAAGCAGCTGAAGTATACGGCCCAGGTATTCAGGATGCTCTCGCTTAACAGCATCAAGCTGTACGAGGGCGCATTGGATTTCCTTGAAGCACTGAAAAGCGCAGGCAAGAACATTTACCTTCTTGCAAACGCCCAGCGCTGCTTTCTGATGCCGGAACTGAAGATGCTTGGTATAAAGGACTACTTTACGGACATCAAGGTGTCTTCCGATGAAGGTATGGCCAAGCCGAATCCCAAACTTTTCACAGAATTGATAGAAAGCAACGACCTGAAAGCGAAAAAAACAGTTGCCATCGGCAGCAGGTACGATATCGATATTCAGGGAGCCATCGATGCAGGTATAGATACTCTGCTGTTCAGAATGGACGATTTGGATATCAAGGATAAACAGTTGAAATGCACATACAAAGTAGACGGCATGGCATTTGATCAAGCCAAGGAGTTGTTGATAAAATCATGAAGGAACAAAATCCAAAACAATGCCTGACTGAAGGCGTCAAGGTTGGACTGAAAGCCTTTATCATCAGTTACATAATATCCATAACCGTGGCACTTGTCCTTTCTGTGGCAGTGCTTGACGAAATCAATGATTTGGTTCTGGGTGTCTATGGCACATCACATGCCATCAGTTTCGGGCTTGTCATGAAAACAGCTTCCATGGTCATGCACATCGCAGCCTTCAATACGGTGGGAAGCTTCAAAATCGGTCTGCTGTTTTTCGGAATTATTCCTTTCGCATCCTTTTATATTGCGGACAGGCAGGACAACAGGGATGAAGGTTTCGACGGCAAGATACTGATCATTTTCGCCGCGGCATCAGCCACCTTCTCCATTGCGCTGTCGCTGCTGGCTATAGCAAGCAGAGGCGACCTGTTGACAATGCAGCTGGATTACTTCGGTTTTGTGAACATCGTCGTGACTTTTGTCATCACCTTCCTGATTCAGGCGACGATCGGCATGAACTACGGCATTTCCCTTATCCCGGGAGGACTGGCTTCAAGGACCATGGTAAGATTGAGCTTCGGTGTCGCCGCTATTCTGGGCGTATTCGGCTTGGTCGCCTTGTTGAAGGGGCTGGTATCGGACGTGCTGCTGATTGTTGCGGGCGTCGTGCTGCTGATTCCCAACATTGCCGTCTATGTGCTGTTCATGATGATGGGCGTGAGTATTCAGATGGACAGTTCGGTACAGAAGCTGATGGCCTATGCAGGTATTGATGTATCGTTCGCAGCACTGCCGCTGATCGTCCAGATACTGGCGGTGGTTGGCATGATCGCGATATTCGTCTTCGCCTTGATGAGAATCGACAGGGAAAAATACTTCATCAACCTGGCGGGATTCAGCATCATCTATCCATCGGTGGCCTTTCTTGCGGCATACTGTACGGGCATCAACCTGGGCCTGATCAAGAATATCATCGACATCAATATGGGCATCAGCCTGTTCCAGGCATTCGTAGTTCCCTTTGCGATGATCTGGGTGCTCGGACTGGTGCTTTTCGGGGTCAGAAGGTTGTGGGGCCATCTTGACATATTAAATAAAAACGAATAAACTACAAGACATTGATAAAGATAAAATTATTGCAAGGAGCGACTCAATGGCTAAGAATAAGAAAATGGTAAGTGAAATAACGGCGATGGACGTGGATTTTGCCCAGTGGTACACCGATGTAGTCAAGAAAGCGGAGCTGATCGACTACTCGAGCGTGCGCGGCTGCATGATCCTTAAACCCTATGGCTATGCCATCTGGGAACTGATACAAAAGGAACTGGACCAGCGGTTCAAGGAAACAGGACACAAAAATGTATATATGCCGATGTTCATACCCGAGAGCCTGCTCCAAAAGGAAAAAGACCATGTGGAAGGGTTTGCGCCTGAAGTTGCCTGGGTAACCCATGGCGGTACGGAGAAGCTGGCGGAGCGCCTCTGTGTCAGACCGACTTCCGAGACGCTTTTTTGTGAATACTATGCCAACAACATCCAATCCTATAGAGAACTGCCCCAGCTGCTGAACCAGTGGTGTTCGGTGGTGAGATGGGAAAAGACAACGAGACCTTTCCTCCGTTCGCTGGAATTCCTGTGGCAGGAGGGACATACTGCCCATGCGACTGCTGAAGAGGCACAGGAAGAAACACTGAAAATGCTGGATGTCTACAGCGAGTTTGCAGAGAATGTACTTGCTATACCGATGGTCAAGGGACGAAAGACAGAAAAAGAGAAGTTCGCAGGTGCTCAGGCGACCTATACCATCGAGAGCCTGATGCATGACGGAAAAGCCCTGCAGTCGGGAACGACCCACAACTTCAGCGACGGCTTTGCCAAAGCTTTCGGTATCCAGTACACCGACAGGGAGAACAAGCTGCAATACGTCCACCAGACTTCGTGGGGGATGACAACGAGGCTGATCGGTGCCGTCATCATGGTTCACGGAGACGATTCGGGCCTTGTACTGCCGCCATCCATTGCGCCGACCCAGGTGATGGTTATTCCTATCATGCAGAAGAAAGAGGGCGTGCTTGAGAAGGCCGGAGAAATCCAGAACCGTCTTTCTGCGATTGCAAGGACTTCACTGGATGATTCGGACAAGAGCCCGGGCTGGAAGTTCGCCGAGCATGAAATGAAGGGTGTTCCCGTTCGTGTCGAGCTGGGACCCAAGGATATAGAAAAGAACCAGGCGGTGCTTGTGCGCAGGGATACGGGTGAGAAGACCTTTGTCAGCCTTGATGACATCGAGCAGGCGGTTGCAGGGCTTCTTGAGAGCATGCAGAAGGGTATGCTCGAGAAGGCAGAGGCACACCGTGACTCCCATACATATGTAGCCACAGATATGGAACAGTTCGAGAAGACAGTCGATGAGACACCAGGTTTCATTAAAGCCATGTGGTGCGGCGATCAGGCGTGTGAAGACACAATCAAGGAAAAGACGTCCGCAACTTCAAGGTGCATGCCGTTTGAACAGGAAGAATTGTCGGAAGTGTGCGTATGCTGCGGCAGACCTGCCAAGACAATGGTGTACTGGGGAAAAGCATACTAAAGCCTCCGTTAATATTATAACAAAGGAAAGTTTATACATTTGTAATATTTTGGACACTGGTCTGTCACAAGTTGAGGGTATTATGTTCTTGTAGTCCCCAAGGAATAACTTTTATTCATTTCATAATACTCCCTCTTATTTAGATAAAGAACTCAGCAATGAGTTCTTTTTTTTTGCTGTCAGCCAGCGATTTTATTGTATAATGGAATGATACAGTACACTAGATACGGGGAGGGCTGTAATTTATGATTGAAGTCAAGGATTTTACAAAGGTCTACAACCTTAACAAAAAGCAGATGAAACAGATGAACGAGACATCCAAGAAGAAGGTGGCAGTCTCCGGCATCAGTTTTTCTGCGGAGGAAGGCAAGATCTTCGGGCTTCTCGGCCCCAACGGCGCCGGAAAGACAACGACGCTGCGGACGATGGTGACTTTGCTCAATCCTACATCCGGCAGTATCAGCGTGCAGGGTTACGATACTGTCAGGGATGCCAACGAAGTGAGAAAGCGGATTGGTTTTCTTACCAATGACCTGAAACTGGATCCCCATTTCACGGCGGACTATACGATTACCTATTTCGGCAGGCTGCATGGCATGAACGAGGATAGGATAGCCGAACGCAAGAAAACGCTTTTTGATTACTTCGAAATCGGCGGGTTTGCAGACAAGAAAGTAAGCGAGCTGTCTACTGGCATGATGCAGAAGCTTTCGATTGCTGTCAGCCTCATACATGATCCGGAAGTTGTCGTTTTCGACGAACCCACCAACGGCCTTGACATCATTACCGCCAAATCCGTCACGGACTACCTGCTGGCACTGAAGGACAGCGGCAAGCTGATCGTGATTTCCACACACATCATGAGCGTAGCAGAAAAGCTGTGTGACAGGCTGGCCATTATCTTTGACGGGAAAATCGCTATTGAAGGCAACCTCAGGGAAATACTGGATGAACTGTCCTGCAGTGAACTCGAGGAAGCATTCTTCAAGCTGCACAGGATTATAGCACAGGGGGAATAGCGATGCTGAAAGTCATTATTCAGAAAGAACTGAAACGTGTGTTTACCGACAGAAGGCTTGTGTTTTCGGCCTTTTTGCTGCCGGCACTGAGCATATTCATCATGTATTCGCTGATCGGGAAGATGGCCTCGTCTTTCGAGTCCGACATCGTGAGCCATACAAGCAGCGTCCTGATGTTGCATACACCTGCATCCTTTACAGAGTACCTTGAGTCGAATGGAGAGGATGTCAGGATAGATATCATTACAGAGAACATGAGCGAGGAAGAGGGAAAAGAAGACCTGAAAACGGGAGACCTGGACCTGATACTCGCATTCGACCCGGATTTTGATTCGAAGGTTCAGGATTATCTGTCCCAGGACAGCCTTCCTGAGATCAAAACCTATTACAACCCTTCAGAGGAATATTCGACCCAGGCTAGAAACAGCATCGTGTACGGACTGCTTGGAGGCTATCAGGAAGCGCTTCTGACAGAACGGTTCGGCAATATCGATACGGCCAAGGCATTCGGTATCGATACGACCAACAAGGATGCCGTTGTCATGGACGATTCCAGGGCCATCGCGAACGGTCTGTCGATGATCATGCCGCTGCTTCTGGCCATACTGCTTTTCGCAGGCGCGATGGGAATCGGCATGGATACGATTGCCGGGGAAAAGGAAAGGGGCACGATGGCGACGCTTCTGCTGACGCCTGTACCAAGGAGAACCCTTGCCCTGGGGAAAACCATCAGTCTCGGTATCATAGCGCTTATCAGTGCCATGATCACGTTCACAGCGGTGGCGGCATCCCTTCCCAACATGGGACAGCTGGTGGAGAATGGCTCCTCCGGCCTTTCGGGACTCGCCTTCACGCCGCTGCAATACATCCAGCTGATTGTCATCATGGTGACGCTGGCCGGCATCTATGTAGGGGTGATCTGTCTGCTCTCCGTCATGGCAAGGAGTGTGAAGGAAGCCGGCACCTATATTGGGCCGATCTACATGATTGTCATGATTTCATCCATTACATCCATGTTCAGGAGCGGCGACATCGCGATGGTTTATTTCGCCATCCCGGTGTACAGCAGTATCATTTCAATCAAGAAACTGTTATTATATGAGTTGACATTGAGGCAGTTCGTGCTTTCGACAGCGGTATCCTGCATGGTTATTGCCGTGCTGGTTCTGTTGATTACAAGAGCCTTCAACAGCGAGAAGACAATGTTCAATACCTGACAGACAAATAAAACGACCTAGGTGTGATACAATGAGAAAAATCGAGTTGCCGGAAACTGTGGCAATGATTTTGGATAAACTTGAAAACGCGGGATATGAGTCTTATATCGTCGGAGGCTGTGTTCGTGATGCCCTCCTTGACATCATGCCTTACGACTGGGATATTACGACGTCTGCCCAACCTGAAGAGGTCAAGGCCCTGTTCGAGCGAACGATCGACACCGGCCTCCAGCATGGAACAGTCACGATCATGATTGACCGTATGGGCTATGAAGTGACGACCTATCGCATAGAAGGCCAGTACGAGAAAAACAGGAAGCCTAAAGAAGTCACCTTCACCCGGTCTTTGAAAGAGGACCTTAAAAGACGGGACTTTACAATCAATGCGATGGCATACAACTACCAGGAAGGCCTTATCGATATCTACAATGGCCTGAAAGACCTGGAAGCGGGCCTGATCCGCTGTGTGGGAGATCCAATGGAACGCTTTGAGGAGGATGCCCTGCGCATGCTTAGAGCCGTCCGTTTTGCCGCCCGTTTCAAATACGGCATCGATGCAGAGACGGTAGAGGCCATCAAGAAACTCGCCTATCTGATCAACAATATCAGCGCGGAGAGAATACATATGGAGCTGACCAAGATACTGTGTTCAGACCATCCGGAGTATATGGAATCACTTGTCAACTTCGGACTGATGGAACATATCATACCGGAGTTCATGCCCTGCGTCGGCATGCCGCAGAACAACCCCTACCACTGCTACACGGTCGATCATCATACCTACCAGTCCACACGGGCAATCGAGCCGACGGAAATTCTTCGATGGACCATGTTTCTCCATGATATTGGAAAAGGCTACCATCATACCGTGGGGGACGACGGTTACGACCATTTCTACGGACACGGCAAGACGAGCGTCAAGCTGGCCAAGAAAATACTGAAAAGGCTGAAGTTCGACAACAGGAGCAGGCATCAGGTCGCCAAGCTGATCGAGTGGCACGACTACCGTATCGAAGAATCGGTGCTGTCGGTCAGGCGCGCGCTTCACAAAATCAGCAAGGAGATGTTTGAATCCTACATTGCTGTTCAAAGGGCGGATGTCTACAGCCAGCATCCAGACAAGTGCGACAGGCGGATCAACATCCTGGACAACCTGATGTCCATCTACAGGCATGTCATCCATGAGGACCACTGCATCACCTTGCGGCAGCTGGCCATCAAGGGGAACGATCTGCATGAACTGGGAATCCCGGGAGGGGCCGTTATGGGCCAGCTTCTGAACCAGTTGCTGGAAATCGTTTTGGATGAACCGAAGCTGAATGACAAGGATGTGCTGAAAGTCATGGCGATGGAGCTTTACCAGAAGATAAGGTAGCATGATGCAATTGCATTCGTTTGGAAATGTGGTTATAATGATACTCTAGATAAACAGGTAAACTTAACAGGCAAATCTGAAACAGAAAGGTTACACAGGTGTTATGAAACGAGCGATACATATCGGCATACTGGCCGTACTGGCGGTCCTGATCGTGGCAGCTGCGACAGCATGCTCAAGCAGGAACGGGGATCCGGCCATAAATGAAACCGGCAACACGACCGATGCGACAACGGAGCAGGCGGTTGAAGCAGAAAAGAACTATGTAAGGGCGATGGCTGTCATCAAGAGCACCGGCAGCAGCGGCTCAGAGGTAGAAGCCTACGATATTGAAATCGGCATGGCTTTCACCCTTAAAGTTGATGACAGCGTCATCGTCAAGGACGCCTACGGCAACACGCTGCCGTCCTCCGGGCTCCAGATGGGTGATATGATTGAGACCAAGTATGATACCCACAGCATGATACCGGAGTACATCAGAATCACTGCCGTCGCCTGGGAACGAAGCGATGCCGCCAATATGCTGATCAACCAGGAAAGCAAGACGATTGTCATCGGGAGCGACAGGTATATCTATAACGATGAGCTCGTTGTTGCATACAATGACATGCCCTATGACATAGGCCAGCTGAACGCTTCTGATGAAGTGTTCATAAGAGGCTACAAGGATACGGTATGGTCCATCGTCGTCAAACAGGGACATGGCATGCTGACACTGACCAACCACCGTCCTTTTGTCGGGGGCGTCATGACGGTCGACAATATCGATACCTATAAGGTGGAAAGCAGCATATCCGTACCGATTGTTGCGGGAAACCACAGCATCACGATAGAAAAAGAGGGTATTACTACCTATACCGCTGAAGTGACCATCGATGAAAGCGGGGAAACGATACTTGATTTGGGTGACGTTCAGGTCAAGATAGGCATGGTCGACTTTGTCTTCATGCAGGAGGGTGTCAGACTCTTTATCGACGGGGTGGCATTCGATACGTCAGAAGATATCACGCTGGATTTCGGAACCTATTCAATAAGGGCCGAGAAAGAGAATTTTGCAACCTTTACGGATGAACTTACAGTGAACCAGGCTTATATGCAGTACAAGATCGACCTCGACCAGGATCCCATCTATCTGCACGTGGATACACCGGAAGAATGTGAACTTTATATAGACGGCAGCTATGTTGGCATTATACCGGCGATTACACCGATCGATCCCGGGGAGCATGTCATCACCATCAGAAAAGAAGGTTTTTATCTCAAGAACCACAGGGTGATTGTGGATGACTCCGGCAAAGACATCTACTATGCATTTCCTGAATTGGTACCAATGCCACAAACCGACACACAAGGAGGAGTATAATATGAACTACATGGACCGCTACAACGAATGGCTGAATGGGGACGCCTTCGACGACAGTACAAAGGAAGAGCTGATGGCTCTGAAAGGGAACGAGAAAGAAATTGAAGACAGGTTCTACAAGGATCTGGATTTCGGCACAGGTGGCCTTCGCGGTGTGCTCGGAGCAGGCACCAACCGCATGAACATCTACACGGTTCGAAAAGCGACACAGGGCCTTGCCAACTATATCAACAAGAAAGTAACCAATGATGCAGACAAGAAAGTGGCTATCGCCTATGATTCGAGACGCATGTCCCCGGAATTCTCCGACGAGGTGGCGCTGGTCATGGCGGCCAACGGCATCAAGGGGTATGTTTTTGACTCGCTGAGACCGACGCCGGTGCTTTCCTTTGCCGTCAGGGAGCTGGGATGCACAGCCGGTATTGTCATTACGGCAAGCCACAATCCAGCAGAGTATAACGGCTATAAAGTATACTGGTCCGACGGTGCACAGGTGACATCGCCTAAGGATGAGGAGATCATCAAAGAAGTAGGCCTTGTACAGGATTTTTCCGAAGTGAAGACCATCTCCAAAGAAGATGCTTCGGTAAAAGGGCTATACAAAGTGATAGGTTCCGAAATGGATGACAAATACATCGATGCGCTCAAAGCACTTATCATTGACAAAGAAGTCATCAAGAAAGAAGCTGACAACTTTACGATTGTCTATACACCCCTTCATGGGACAGGCAACATTCCGGTACGCAGAGTGCTTAAGGAAATTGGTTTCAACAAAGTCCATGTCGTCAAGGAACAGGAACTTCCTGACGGTAACTTCCCAACGTACGGTTACCCCAATCCGGAAGATATCAAGGCGTTTGCGCTGGCGATCGACCTGGCATGCGAGGTGGATGCCGACGTTGTTATGGCAACAGACCCTGATGCGGACCGTCTGGGTGTCCTGACAAAGGACAAGGACGGACAGTACCAGGCACTCAACGGCAACAACATCGGTATTTTGCTGATGGACTACATCCTGAGCAGGAAGAAGGAAC
The DNA here is from genome assembly GCA_963677915.2 of Vallitaleaceae bacterium. Classification (GTDB taxonomy): domain Bacteria; phylum Bacillota; class Clostridia; order Lachnospirales; family Vallitaleaceae. The sequence goes on from CAXXGE010000008.1 coordinate 114,514, forward strand.
TTGGCACACTGCCCGACAATGCGGCGGTTGTCGGCACGATTGTATCCACGAATATGGTTCAGGCTGTCGCTGACTATTTCGGCGTGGAAGCGATGTATGTACTGACCGGTTTCAAATACATCGGTGAGAAAATCAAGGAATTCGAAGAGACAGGAAGCAACAGCTTCATGTTCGGATTCGAGGAAAGCTACGGCTGTCTGATCGGCACACATGCCAGAGACAAGGATGCAGTCGTAGCCGTGATGGGTGTTGCAGAGCTGGCGGCATACTACAAATCCAAGGGATTAACACTCTATGAAGCACTTATGACCCTTTTTGAAAAATACGGCTACTACAAGGAAACCCTTGAATCCATTACACTCAAGGGCAAAGAAGGCGTAGAGAAAATCCAGCATATCCTATCCACACTGAGAAGCAATCCACCTGCGTCAGTAGGAGGCATCAAAGTGGTTGAGGCAAGGGATTACAAGGCTGACACAATACTGACACTGGCCACTGGAGACGTGCGTCCGACCGGACTGCCTTCTTCGGATGTTCTATACTATGATCTGGCAGACGGTTCATGGTTCTGCGTACGTCCATCGGGTACGGAGCCTAAGGTCAAGTTCTACTTCGGCGTCAAGGGTGAGTCTATGGTGGATGCTTCTGCAAAATCCAAGAAGCTTGAAGTTGCTGTCATGGCGCTTGTGAACAAGATTATTGGTGTTTAAAAAACAAACTGCGCCTATGGTCAAACTTTTTATTTTGGCTATAGGCGTTCTTTTTATCGTTCAGTGGGCCATCTGGCCGATGCAGGTGAGCGGCAATTCGATGGAACCGTCGCTGCGGAACGGCGAAATCATATGGACATCCAAACTGGCACTAAGCATTGCGGCTGCAGAACGCGGCGACATTGTGATTTGCACACATCCGGACACAGGCAAGAAACTTGTTAAGCGGCTCATAGCAGTCGGTGGTGACCACGTGGTGATTAGCGGCGACAATCTGTCTGTCAATGGCATTGAGGCCGGGTTGGTTGAAAATACTGACAATTTGAATTGGTTTGTACCGGAAGGCCAGGTGTTTGTACTGGGTGATAATGCACCTTTCAGCGAGGACAGCCGGGTTTTCGGTTGTATTAAGTACACGGCTATTATCAGAAAAGTTTTGAAATAATCAGACAAATGTGTTATAATGCATTTTGCAGAGATGAGGTGCAGAGATGATAGCTAGAGAAGACATATTTAAACTCAGAAAGCAGATCAATGACCACGTAGGACAAACCGTACGTATCAGAGCGCACAAGGGGAGAAAAAAAGTAACAGTTAATGAAGGCGTTATACAAAGTACATACCCGAGCATATTCATCGTGCAGGTCGAGAACCATGGTGAACATACTTTCAGGAATGTATCTTACAGCTATACGGATCTGTTGACACACAATGTGGAACTATCCTTATGCAATGATTAAATGAGTGCAGCATAAGCTGCCCTAGCGGTTTGGAAGTCTCAAGATTATATCTTGGGGCTTTTTTTCGTTCTCAAAAGCAGCGAAGCTGCTTTTGTTGCAGTTCTTGATTTTACATGGTATCTTGTATATAATATAAAGTATACAAAATACCAGAGGATAGCTAATGAACGAAATTGAACTGAAATCCAGGGCCAAGATCAATCTTTGTCTGGATGTAACAGGCAAAAGAGATGATGGTTACCATGAACTCAAGATGGTGATGCAGACGATTGGCTTGCATGACAAGCTGATGATGCGCAAGATACCAGATCTGGGCATTGAACTAGAGACCGATGATCCGTCTATTCCGACGGGTGAAGAGAACCTGGTATACAAAGTGATCCGGGACATCATGAAACGATACGGCATCGAAGCGGGAATCCATGTCGACCTGTACAAGACGATTCCTTCAGGAGCGGGACTTGCAGGCGGGAGCGCGAATGCGGCCACCGCTATCAAAGGCATGAACCTGCTATTCGACCTGAACATGCCGATGGAGGAGATGGCGTCAATCGGGATCCGCTATGGTGCAGACATACCCTATTGTCTGCTGGGAGGCACAGCCATTGCCGAAGGGATCGGCGAGCGGCTGACACCGCTGCCGGATCTGCCGGAGCTACCGCTCTTGATTGTCAAGCCGGAGGCAAGTGCACCGACTGCCAGGATTTTCCAGACGTTTGAAATCGGGAAGAAGGAAGTAGAGCCCGATGTGGACGGCATGGCAAGAGCAATAGAAACCGGGGATGTGGAAGGTGTCCTGTCACGCATGGGCAATGCGCTTGAGGCTACGACCGTATCCCTCTACCCTGAGGTGGAGAAGCTGAAAGGGCTGCTTATCGAGGCAGGCGCTGACAACGCACTGATGTCGGGAAGCGGCACAGCGGTTTTCGGAATTTTTATGGATAGAGGCAAGATGGAAGCAGCAGCAGAGAAGATCAGACAGTCAGGTCTGGCGAAGTGGATCTTCCAGACAAGAACAGAAAACGAAAGTGGGGCATAAGATGGACACAAATTTCAAGGTGACGATGAACGAGTATCTGCCGTTAAGGGATGTTGTTTTCAATACACTGAGAGCGGCAATCCTGAAAGGCGAGCTGGAACCGGGCGAAAGACTGATGGAGAAACAGCTGGCCGACAAAATGGGTGTCAGCAGAACGCCAATCAGAGAGGCGATCCGTAAGCTCGAGCTGGAAGGCCTTGTCATCATGGTACCCAGAAAAGGTGCAGAAGTAGCGGAAATCACCGAGCAGGACATCCATAATGTACTTGTTGTCAGAGCGGCGCTGGAAGGACTGGCTATCAAGCTTGCATGCGACAATATGCAGCCTGAAGATATAGAGCAGCTGAAAACAATCGAAGAGGACTTTTATGAAGCCTCAAAGAAGAAAGACGTGGATGCCATCATATCAAAAGACATCGAGTTCCACGATTTCATCTACCAGGCAAGCAACAATGACAAGCTTGTGAATATCATCAACAATCTACGGGAGCAGATATACCGCTTCAGAGTGGAATACATCCGGCAGCTGGACGATTTTTCAGGGCTGGCTGAAGAACACAAGGAACTGGTCCAGTGCCTGATCGACAGACGTGGTGACGATGCCAATAACTTGGCTGCCTTGCATATCCAAAACCAGGAAAAAGCCGTCATTCATCAGATACAACCATAATGGAAGAAAGCATCTTCATCGTCATAGACATCGAAACAACCGGCATACGCCCGGAGATGGCAGAGATTACTGAAATCGGCGCGCTGAAAGTAAAGGGCGATAAGATCCTTGATACCTTCGATACGCTGATCGATCCCGGATGCACCATACCCGAGCGGATCACCGAGATAACGGGCATTACCGATGAGATGGTCAGCGGCAAACCCGATATCGGGCTGGTGATGCCGCAGCTGGCAGCCTTCTGCGGGGAGCATCCTATGATCGGCCACAACATCATGTTCGACTACTCGTTTCTTAAAACCAACGCCTCCCGGGTTGGCATTCCATTTGAAAAGGACGGCCTCGATACACTCTCCCTTGCCAGAGCGTTTTTGACGAACGCCGAAAGCAAGAGCCTCGGCTACCTGATTAAGTATCTGGACATACCCAGGGAAAACGCCCACAGGGCCTTCGACGATGCACTGGCCACATTCAAACTCTACCGGCATTTTGTCGAGCATCACCTGGGAGACGAAACGGTAAGCTATTTCAAACCGAGGCCCCTTCAATACAAGCCGAAAAAATCGGCGCCCATGACAGCCAGGCAAGCCAGCTATCTGAAGGCGCTCGTTGACAGATATAAAATTGTACTCGACAAGCCGATGGCAGCTTTGTCAAAAAGTGAGGCCAGCAGGCTGATCGACAAGATTCTCTCTCAACACGGAAGACCGCAGTAGAAAGGAAGTGTGGTGCATGTTCAAGAACCGCAAGGGATTAAAAAGAATATCCATCGTGATCGCTGCCGTGATCGTGCTTAGCATGGTTCTGGCAACCGTTGCCCCCTATATGTTCTAGAAGAACGAATTATAAGCTGAAATTTGAAGGGTTTACAGAAAGCAAGACTTCTGTAAGCTCTTTTTGTATGCGTCCGTTTGTGGCAATGATGTTGAAGGCGGACCCTTCAGGGAAGACTGCCACAGCACCGCCGGCCTCTTCGATGATGAGATTGCCGGCAGCCATGTCGTAGGCGTTCAGCTTCAGTTCCCATTGGCCGTCTGTATGGCCTGCGGCGACCTGTACAAGGTCGAAGGCGGCAGAGCCTGAACGCCTTACGCCGGAAATCTTTGGAAGCAGCGTACTGAATTCATCCACATTGTTGTTCGGATCGGTTGCCTTCGTATACGGGAATCCTGTACCGAGGACCGATTTCGCCAGCGTCTCGGTGGTGGAGACGGAGATGGGCCTGCCGTTGCAGAAGGCACCGCCGTCTCTGATGGCCGAGTAGGTCTGTTTGAGCATCGGCACATGGACAAGGCCGAGCACCGCTTCGTCTTTGTAGTTCAGGGCGATGGAGATGGAGAAGATCGGATAGCCGTGCTTATAGTTCGTCGTCCCGTCGATCGGGTCGATGATCCACAGGTAGTCGCTGTCGTGTTCGCTCTCGCCAGTCTCTTCGCCGTAAATGCCATGGTCCGGGTAAAGGCCGTGAATAAAAGCGATGATTTTCTCTTCGGATTTCTTGTCCATTTCCGTCACAAAATCGACGGAGGAAGATTTCGTATCGATCTCAAGGGCCTCGTCCCCGTGTCTTTCAAGCTGCCATTCGCCGAGTTCGACGGCGAAGGCTGTCAGTTTTTCAAGAGTTGATTTCAAATCCATAATGGCCTGCTTTCTAGTGTGGCGTATCCTAATTACTTGTATTTGAGTCTGGTATTGATCATGCGCTCTGTAAATGCCACATCGACGCCTTTTCTTGCCGAATAGTCGACAACCTGGTCCTCGCCCACGTGGTACAGGTCGAAGTAACTGGCATCGGGATGGGCGAAATAGAGGCCGCAGACACTGGCCGCCGGCTCCATCATATAGTTGCCGGTCAATGAAATGCCTGTCGCCTTCTCGACGCCCATGAACTCGAAGAATTCCACCTTCGAGGAATGGTCGATCAGCGACGGATAGCCGAACGCAGGGCGGATACCCTGGTAGTGGGCTTTCAGCATGCTGTCGATGGAAAGGTTCTCATCCGGTGCGTACCCCCAGTGGGTCGTCCTCATATCGTGGTGAAGCTTTTCTGCAAAAGCCTCCGCCAGACGGTCTGCGAGGATCTTGACCATGATCGCCTTGTAATCGTCGCCGGATTGCTGGTACTTGACGACCAGGTGGTCCACACCGAGGCCTGCCGTGACGGCGAAACCGCCGACATAGTCCCTGATGCCGCTTTCCTTGGGCGCCACATAGTCGGCCAGCGACAGGTAGCCGCTCTTTTCCTTCTGCTGCCTGAAAAGATGGCAGACATAGGATGTATCCTTATGACGCAGCTCAAGGTCATCCCCGACGGCGTTTGCCGGAAAGATGCCATAGACGCCTTTGCACTCGATGGCTCTGTCTGCAATGAGTTCATCCAGCATATCTTTCGCTTCGTTGAAGAGCTTGTTTGCTTCCTCGCCCAGTTCCGGATCGCTCAGGATGGCTGGATAGGACTTCTTGAGTTCCCATGCCAGGAAGAAGAAGGTCCAGTCGATGTATGGCAGCAGCTCCTCTATTTCGGCAGTCACCGTATAGATGCCGGTCTTGTTGGGAACCGGAATTGAGCTGCTGAAATCGAACTCGGGCTTCAGGTTCCTTGCCTGGTCCAGCGAAACAAGGGGCGATGTGTTCTTGACCGCCACATTGATGACGTCGTCGTACTGTCTGTAGATTCTGTCTTTAAACGTCTTCTTCTGCACAGGGTTCATCAGCGCTTTCGCAGCTTCGACAGCCTTGGTGGCGTCCTTGCAGTAAACGACGGGCTGCTTGAACTTAGGTGCGATCTTAAGGCCTGTATGGAGCACGGATGTGGTCGCACCGCCGATGAGCAGCGGAATTTCCATGCCTGCCTCATCCATCATTTCGGCCAGGGTGACCATCTCATCGAGGGATGGCGTAATCAGTCCGCTCAGGCCGATGATGTCCACCTTCTCCTTGATGGCCGTCTCGATGATCAGTTCGGGCGCCGCCATGATGCCTAGGTCGATGACTTCGAAGTTGTTGCACTGAAGCACGACGGCAACGATGTTCTTGCCGATATCGTGGACATCGCCCTTGACTGTAGCCAGAAGGATCTTCCCTGCGGAGGTGGATGTGGCTGCCTGGTTCTCCTCTTCGATGTAAGGAAGGAGATGGGTGACGGCCTGTTTCATGACCCGGGCGCTCTTGACGACCTGCGGCAGGAACATCTTGCCGTCGCCGAACAGGTCACCGACGGTGCTCATGCCGTCCATCAGAGGCCCTTCTATGATGTCGATGGAAGTGGGCAGGTTCGTGCGCGCTTCCTCGAGGTCTTCCACGATATGCTTGCCTTCGCCGCGAACCAGCGACAGGCGGAGCCTTTCGTCATAAGGGAAGGTGCGCCACTCGTCCACCTTTTTTTCCTTGGAGGATTGGCTGTCGCTGACGTTGGAGGCGAAGTCGATCAGTTTCTCGGTGGCATCCGCATGCTTGTTGAAGATGACGTCCTCAACAAGTGCCAGCAGCTTGCTGTCTATGTCGTCATAGATCTGAATCATGCCCGGATTGAGGATGGCCATGTCGAGGCCTGCCTTGATGGCATGGTAGAGGAAGACGGAGTGCATGGCTTCGCGGATGGTGTTGTTGCCCCTGAAGGAGAAGCTCAGGTTGCTGAGACCGCCGCTTGTCTTGGCATGGGGCAGATTGTTCTTGATCCATTCTATCGCTCTGATGAAGTCGACGGCGTATGTGTTGTGCTCCGGGATACCCGTTGCAATGGCGAGGATATTCACGTCGAAGATGATATCCTCAGCCGGGAAACCGACGGTTTCCACCAGCAGGCGGTAGGCCCTTTCTGCGATTTCGATCTTTCTTTCGTAGGTGTCGGCCTGGCCCTTTTCGTCGAAGGCCATGACGACGACCGCTGCGCCGAACTTCCTGATGGCGCGCGCCTTCTCTATGAAGTCCTCCTCGCCGCTTTTCAGGCTGATGGAGTTGACGACAGGCTTGCCCTGGATGGATTCAAGACCCGTCTGAATGACTTCCCATTTGGAGGAGTCGATCATGACAGGTACACGGGCGATGTCCGGCTCGGAAGCGATCAGCTTCAGGAAGTTGGCCATCTCCACAGGTCCGTCGAGGAGTCCGTCATCCACGTTGACATCGATGATCTGGGCGCCGTTTTCGACCTGGCTCTTGGCGATCGACAGAGCCTCTTCATAGGCCTTCTCGCGGATAAGACGGGCGAACTTGAGAGAGCCAGCCACATTCGTGCGCTCGCCGATGTTGATGAAGTTCTTTTCCTTGTTTATAACGAGGGGCTCAAGCCCTGCCAGAACCGTCTCTTTCTTCTGCTTCTTTGGAAGGCGTGGCTTGTGTCCGTCAACTGCCTGGGCGATGGCTCTGATATGTGCGTCCGTCGTGCCGCAGCAGCCGCCCACGATGTTGATGTGCTGTCCTTCGATCAGTTCCCTGAGCAGTGACGCCGTCGTTTCCGGCAGCTCGTCGTACTCGCCAAGGGGGTTCGGAAGGCCTGCATTCGGATAGATGCTGACATACTTGTCTGTCAAGGCATCGAGCTTCTTGATGTAGGGCACCAGGTCTTTGGCACCGAAGGAGCAGTTGAGGCCGACACCGACAAGATGCTCCGAGTCGATGGACCGGATGAAGGCTTCCAGCGTCTGGCCGGAGAGAGTCCTTCCGCTCTTGTCGGTCAATGTACCGGATACGATAATGGGAATGTCCTTGCCGCTCTCACTGATGGCATCTTCGGAAGCGATCAGTGCAACGCGGCAGTTCAGCGTATCGAAGACTGTCTCTATGAGCAGACAGTCGACACCACCGTCAATAAGCCCGTCGGCCTGCTCTTTGTAGGCGTCATAGACTTCCTGGAAGGTGATGTTGCGGTAGCCCGGATTCTCCACATCGGGGGAAATGGACAGGGTCTTGTTCGTAGGTCCCATGGAGCCTGCGACGAAACGGGGCCTGTCTGGGGTCTCCTTGGTCTTCAGGTCAGCTTCATTCCTCGCAAGTATAGCGGCCGCCTTGTTGATCTCGTAGACGATGTCTTCCGTGCCGTAATCCGCCTGGGAAATGGTTGTGCTGTTGAACGAGTTGGTCTCTATCAGGTCGGCGCCTGCATCCAGAAAAGATCTGTAGATCGCTGCGATCTTGTCGGGCTGTGTCAGGCACAGGATATCGTTGTTGCCTTTTAGCGGCATATCATGGTCCTTGAATCGGTCTCCCCTGAAATCCTCTTCGGTAAATCCGAGCTTCTGGATGCTGGTACCCATGGCTCCGTCGAGGACGACTATTTTGTTTTTCAATGTATCACGCAGACCGTTAGGGTTCATGATGATACCTCCTTCAATTAATGGTAGTGGAATTATAACATAATCACCCGTATTGGGCAACAAAGGCAGCGGCTCTCAGCCCTTGATTCTGGCGGCTTTTTCCTGGAGCGCCTCAAGGCGTTCCATCTTCTCCAGAAGCGCCATTTCGATGGCCTCCTGCTCCTCGGTCAAATCCTGAAGCGCAGTGAAATCTGCCGCCTTCTCGGTCATCTCTGCTTCGATGGCGTCAAGGCGAAGCATCATCGTCTCGATTTCGTCCCCCAGGCTATCCAGATCCTGTTGCTCCCGGTAGCTCAGCTTCTCGCTCCTGTTGCCGCCCCGTGTTGCCGAGGATGCGGAAGGTGCAGCCGGGCTTGCGGAAACGGTGGAGGTTGCGGGCACCTCGACCCTGCCTGCCATGTAATCCTCATAGTTGCCGGTGTGGATGGCAGCATGCCCCTTCTCGATAGCCAGAATGACATTGCAGATACGGTCCAGGAAATAGCGGTCATGGGAGACGGCGACAACGATGCCCTTATAGCTGTCGATGTAGTCCTCAAGCGCCTTGAGCGTATCGATGTCAAGGTCGTTGGTCGGCTCGTCGAGGAGCAGGACGTTCGGCGCCTCCATCAGAATCTTAAGCAGGTACAGCCTTCGCCGTTCGCCGCCGGACATGGAATGGATGGGCGCATGCTGCAGTTCACCCGGGAACAGGAACCGCTCCATCATCTGGGACGCAGTGATGTAACCCCCGCTTTCATCCTTGATGATTTCCGCCGTTTCCTTTATATAGTCGATCGCCTTCAGGTTCTGGTTCATCTCGGGCGCTTCCTGTGTATAGTAGCCGATCTTGACCGTGTCGCCCCGTTCGACCATACCGCTGTCGGGCTGGAGTGAACCGGCAATCAGGTTCAGCAGGGTGGACTTGCCAGCCCCGTTGAGGCCCACAATGCCGATGCGGTCGGTAGGCAGGAAGGTATAGCTGATATCGCTGAAAAGTGTCAGGTCCCCGTAGCTTTTCGAAACGCCGTCCAGTATCACGGTCTTCTTTCCGAGCCTCGTGAAGCCAGCGGGTATGGACACCATCTGTTCGTCCTCGCCGTAGGACGTCGCCTTCAGTTCCTCAAAACGCTGGATCCGGGCCTTCTGTTTCGTACTTCGGGCCCTCGCACCTGTCCTTATCCAGGCCAGTTCCTGACGGAAAAGGTTCTGCCGCTTTCGTTCCAGGCTGCCTGCAAGCTGCATGCGCTCGGCCTTGGCAGTCACATAGGTGGTGTAGTTGCCGTCATACAGATAGCTGGCGCCTTTTGAGATCTCGAAAATCTTGCTGCAGACCCTGTCCAGGAAATAACGGTCATGGGTCACCATCAGCAGGGAGCCCTTGCGTGCCGACAGATACTGCTCGAGCCAGGCGATGGCCTCGCTGTCCATATGGTTGGTCGGCTCGTCCAGAATGAGGAGGTCGCAGGGTGAAATGAGCGCGCCTGCAAGGGCGATGCGCTTTCTCTGGCCGCCGGACAGCTCGCCCACCTTTTTGTCGAAATCGTGAATGGAGAGCTTTGTCAGGATGGTCTTGACCTGGCTTTCCACTTCCCAGGCGTTCTCCGCTGTCATCCGGTCCGTCATCCGCTGCAGATGCACGAGATGCTCCTGGTCGCTTGGGTGTCTTTCGGCCGATTCGACAGCGGCCTCGTAGGCCCTGATGGTGGTAAAAAGGGCAGAGTCTCCCCTGAATACCTGCTCCATCACCGTCGAATCGGGATCGAAGTCGGGACTTTGGGGCAGGTACTCGATCCTTGTCCGCTTCGACGTGGTGACCGTCCCTTCGTCGGCGCTTTCAAGGCCTGCCAGTATTTTCAAAAGCGTGGACTTGCCGGTGCCGTTGATGCCGACGATGCCGATTCTGTCCTGATCTTCAATATAAAGCTGCATGCCACGGAAAAGCGTCTTCATGCCGTAGCTCTTTCCAAGGTTTTCTATCGATATGAGTGCCATAAATACCTTCCTCTTCCCTTTACTGATTAACTTAATATTACCCTGTTTTCCTTGACATGACAATCACTGGAATCTATAATATATTTCGTACACGAAATATTTGTATGCGAAAGGAGTTAGCCAATGGATGCCAACTATACCTATGATATATTGAACAGCCTGAAGATTATCCAGCACACGATGCGCGACCATATGCACGACTATTTCAAGTCGATCGGTCTTACAGGGCCACAGGGCCTTATGATGTTCAACATCGGGAAGAAAGGGTCGATGAAGATATCGGATATCAGCGAAAGCATGCACCTGTCTGTGAGCACGATCTCCGGTATTGTCGACAGGCTCGAGAAGATGGGCTACGTCGAGCGGGTGCGCTCGGAAAAGGACAGAAGGGTGGTCATGGTGCAGGTGACCGACGCCTTCAAGGGAAAGATGAAAAAGAAGCACGAGACGATGGAGAGCTTTATGTCCGGTGTGCTCTCTGCCTGTACAGATGAAGAGGCGGAATGCATCCGCAGCGGGATCAACAAACTGAAGGAACTAATGGAAAGAAATGACAAAGGAGGCGGGGAACATGCTGAAACTGATTAAATTCATGAGACCGTTCGTATTGCCGCTTCTTGTGGTGATTGCGCTGCTGTTCGGCCAGGCGATGGCTGACCTGGCTTTGCCGGACTACATGTCGAACATCGTCAATGTCGGCATCCAGCAGGGCGGCAACGAACAGACATTGCCGGGCGTATTGAGGGAACAGGACCTCGGCGGTCTTAAAATGCAGTTGTCGGAAGATGAAGCGGTTTTTCTTGATGCATCCTATGAAACGGTCGCTCCTGGAGAATCGGGATATGATGAACTGGTGGAGATGTTTCCTGCGATTGATGGCGAGACAGTCTACAGACTGACCGACCTGTCGGCCAGCGATGAGACTAGGCTTGGCAATATGCTGGCACTGGGCGCGAGAGGCGTCCTTCAGCTCTATCAGTCGATGGGGGCAGACATGGATGCCATCCGGAACAGCTATATCCTGCATACGGGCCTGATCATGCTCGGCATAGCGCTGCTGGGCGCCGCTGCGACCATCCTTGTCGGATTCATTTCTGCAAAAATCGCAGCTGCCGTCGGCAGAAACCTGAGGGAAGCCGTTTTCGAAAAAGTGAGCAGGTTCACGAATGCGGAATTCGACAGGTTTTCCACTGCGTCGCTTATCACCCGAAGCACGAACGATATTATGCAGGTGCAGACGCTCCTGGTCATTATGATCAGGATGTTCTTCTATGCACCTATTATGGCCTTTGGCGGCATCATGCGCGCCATGTCCAAAAACAGCTCCATGTCCTGGACGATCGGCATCGCGGTTGGCCTGCTGCTCATGCTGGTCGTGGCCATTTTCAGTGTTGCCATGCCAAAATTCAAGCTGCTGCAGAAGCTGGTCGACAGGGTCAACCTGGTCATGCGGGAAAACCTGACAGGCATGATGGTCGTCAGGGCCTTTAATACCCAGTCCTTTGAAGAGGACAGGTTCGACAAGGCAAACGAAGAGCTGACAGATACAAACCTTTTCGTCAACAGGGTCATGGTTTTCATGTTCCCTGTCATGATGCTGATCATGAACGGTACGTCGCTGCTAATTATCTGGGTGGGCGCCCATGAGGTGGCCAAAGCCACTATGCAGGTGGGTGACATGATGGCCTTCATGCAGTATGCCATGCTGATCATCTTCTCGTTCCTGATGCTGTCCATGATGTTCGTCCTTGTACCGAGGGCATCGGTTGCCGCGAATAGGATTGCAGAAGTGCTGGAGGCCGATATCTCCATCGAGGACCCTGACAGGCCGAGAAAATTTGCCGATAACGGTGAAGGGAAGGTTGTTTTCGACAATGTCAGTTTCAAATACGGCAATGCAGAAGAGAACATGCTGAAAGGGGTCAGTTTCACAGCCAATCCAGGTGAAACGACGGCCATCATCGGCTCGACAGGATCCGGCAAGACAACGCTGATCAACCTGATACCAAGATTCTATGACGTGACGGGCGGTTCAGTGACCATCGACGGTATGGATGTCAGGGCTGTGAGCCAGCAGGCATTGAGGGACAGGATCGGTTACGTGCCGCAGAAGGCCTCGCTGTTCAGCGGTACGATAGCCAGCAACATGCTTTTCGCCAATGAATCGGCCTCGGATAGCGAGATGGCGGAAGTGATTGACATTGCACAAGCGGCGGAAATCGTAGAGGAAAAGGACGGGAAAATGGAAGCGGCTGTCTCACAGAACGGCGGGAACCTGTCGGGCGGACAGAAGCAGCGTCTTTCCATTGCCAGAGCCCTGATCAAGAAACCGGACATCCTGATCTTCGATGACAGTTTCTCGGCACTTGACTACAGCACGGACAGGAAGCTCAGGAAAGCACTGAGACAGGCTTCTGACAAACAGACGGTCATCGTCGTCGCCCAAAGGATTGCGACCATCATGAACGCTGAGCAGATTCTCGTTATGGAAGACGGCAGGATTGTTGGAAGAGGCACCCATGGCGCGCTTATGAAAAGCTGTGAAGTCTACAGGGAGATCGCCTATTCCCAGCTTTCGAAGGAGGAACTGGCATGAGTGACAACAATAGAAGAAGAGGCATGGGCATAGGCCGCGGACCCGGACACGGCGGCATGATGGCAGTTGAAAAGGCCAAGAACTTCAAGGGTACAATCAAGCGGCTTGTCGAATACCTGAAACCGTATAAAGCGGCTTTCATTGCCGTCGTCATCTTCGCCATGGCAAGTGCGACCTTCGGCATTCTAGGACCAAAGCTGCTTGGTAAAGCGACGACCAAGGTGTTTGAAGGGGTTATGGCCAACATTGCAGGGACAGGCAGCGGCATCGATTTTGAAGGCATCGCCAGGATCATGTTCATCCTGATAGGACTCTACGGGCTCAGTTCCCTGTTCGCCTATATACAGGGCTACATCATGGCAGGCGTTGCAATGAAGGTCAGCCACAACATGAGAAGAAACATCTCTCTGAAGATCAATAAAATGCCGCTGCGGTATTTTGACGACACAAACCACGGTGAAGTGCTTTCCAGGGTGACAAACGATGTCGACACGGTCAGCAATACACTCAACCAGTCCTTGTCGCAGCTGATCACATCGGCGACGACGGTTGTGGGTGTCGTCGTCATGATGCTGACCATCAGTTTCAGGATGACGCTGATCGCCCTGTTTATCATCCCGGCATCCATGGTCATCGTCATGTTCATCGTGAAGCACTCCCAGAAGCATTTCAAGGACCAGCAGAAATTCCTGGGGAATGTCAACGGACACATAGAGGAAATGTACAGCGGCCATATCGTCGTCAAGGCTTTCAACGGCGAGGAAAAAAGCGCAAAGGCCTTCGACGGGCTGAATGCCAAGCTATACGGATCGGCGTGGAAGGCCCAGTTCCTGTCCAGTATCATGATGCCTGTGATGAATGTGGTGGGCAATATCGGCTACATCGCAGTCTGCGTTCTGGGTGGCGCATTGGCGGCGAAAAGGACCATTGAAGTAGGTGACATCCAGGCTTTCGTCCAGTACATGAGGAACTTCACCCATCCGATCACCCAGCTGGCCAACATATCCAACATCCTCCAGCAGACGGCGGCTGCGGCAGAGCGGGTTTTCGAATTCCTGGATGAAACCGAGGAGATAAAGGAAGCGGAGGCACCAGCAGCAACAGATGGTGTCCGCGGGGATATTGCATTTGAGAACGTGCATTTCGGCTACCTGAAAGACAAGACCATCATCAACGACTTTTCTGTGGACATCAAGCAGGGTCAGAAAGTGGCCATCGTCGGACCTACAGGCGCAGGCAAGACCACGATGGTGAAGCTGCTCATGCGGTTCTACGACGTCGGCGGCGGCGGCATCAAACTGGACGGCGTGGACATTAGGGATTATACGAGATATGACTTGAGAAGGCAGATGGGCATGGTCCTGCAGGACACCTGGCTGTACAACGGTTCTATCAAGGACAATATCCGCTACGGCCGTTTGGATGCTACCGACGAGGAGGTCCTTGAAGCGGCCAAGGCTGCCCATGTGGACAGTTTCGTCCATATGCTGCCGGGAGGCTACGAGATGCTGCTGAATGAGGAGGCCACCAACGTATCGCAGGGCCAGAAACAGCTGATTACAATAGCCAGGGCGGTCCTGTCGGATCCAAAGGTGCTGATTCTCGACGAGGCCACCAGTTCTGTCGACACAAGGACCGAGGTGCAGATCCAGAGCGCCATGGACCGGCTGATGAAAGGAAGGACGAGCTTCATCATTGCCCATAGGCTCTCGACAATAAGGGATGCGGACACCATTCTGGTCATGAACAACGGTGACATAATCGAACAGGGACACCACCTCGAGCTATTGGCAAAACATGGATTTTATGCTAATCTTTATAATAGCCAATTTGAAATCGAAAGCGGTGCATGACGAATGGATTTTTCAAGTATTTGGAGCAATATAATCAACAATATTACATACCAGAAGCTGGCTTTTACCGTCCTAAGCCTTTTGCTTGTCATGGCTGTCGTCAAGCTTGTCAACCGCTTGCTTTACAGGGCAATCAAGGAAACGGGCAAGTTCTATACGGCGAAGAAGCGGGTCTACTATATCTTTACCACCTTCTACCTGATTTTCATCTTCGCCTTGTGGCTTGATTCCGCGACGACGCTGGCTACCTATCTGGGATTCCTGTCGGCAGGTATCGCCATCGCCCTCAAGGATGTGCTGGTCAACATAGCCGCCTGGTTCTTCGTCGTCCTGCGCAAGCCGTTCAGGGTTGGTGATAGAGTTAAGATTGCCGACCAGGTCGGGGACGTCATCGACTTCCGCCTGTTCCAGTTTACGTTGCTTGAGGTTTCGAGCACCGCCGATGGGGAACAGAGCACCGGACGCATCACCCACGTGCCGAACGAATTTGTTTTCATCCATCCTCTTATCAACTTCAGCAGGGGATTCAAGTATGTATGGAATGAAATCAAGGTGCTCCTCACCTTCGAGAGCGACTGGGAACTTGCCAAGAAGCTATTTCTAGACATCACCGAGCACCATTCCCTCCATCTGTCGGAAGCGGCAGCTACAATGGTGAGGGAAGCTGGCAAGCAGTTCATGATCCACTACAACAACCTGACACCCATCGTCTATACCAACGTCAAGGAAAGCGGCATCGAACTGTCCCTCAGGTACCTGTGTGCGCCCAAGAAGAAGCGGAGCACGATCAACAGCATATGGGAAGACATTCTCAAGACACTGAAAGACGAACCGACCATACAACTGGCCTATCCAACGGTCAGAATATACCAAGCCAATGGCAAGCAGGAGGATAACTAATGAAGGCACTCATTGAAAAAGACGTATTCGAACAGGGGTACAACAGGTATTACGCCCGTTTTCCACTCCAACTCATGATCATATCGATGGCAGTGGCGATCATCTACAAATTCGGGAAGGGCATGCTCGTTGAAAAACTTTCAAACGATGTTTTGATTCCGAGTTCGTTGTCCGGCGGATTTTATTACGGGGTCCTCATTTCAGTGGGTCTTTTCTATCTGACCAAGTTTGTGTCGACGAGAGCTCTGAAAAATGCATGGGGGCTTGAGGAAATGGCTGATGAAGGCTACTTCGTTCCATGTGTCATGGGGGCGAACATGCCGAACTCGAAGATGGGGAATCTGATGATAAGAAACGGCGAGTTCTACTTCCAGCCTGACAGGCAGTACAAGGATGTCTACGACTTCAAGGTGCCGGTTGACGCGGACCTTGCTATTGGCATCGTACCAGTTGGAAGCAGGATACTGACCAAGCTGCTTCTGGGAGAGAAGCAGGTGATGCTCATCCAAGACAAATCTACCGGAAAGAAATATACTTTCATCGTGCCGAACCCGGAGACGGTGGCGCTGGAACTGAAGAAGGTATTGGGATAGAAGAAAATGAAAGCTGCATTGGAGTGAATCTGATGCAGCTTTTTGCTGTCTACCGAAGCATACTGAGTTGAATGCATATCAGTGAATTGATATAATACCTGACTTTGGTATCAGACATTAAAAAATGGTGCTAACTTAATGAAAAATGATAGGCTGTTGCAGAAATGCAACAGCCTTTTGAATGTCTGGAAGTTTGGGATTCGTTTATACTTTATGGTTGAATATCGATTTTATCTGTGTCTCCGTCAGAAAATAATTCGTTAACGGAAGACCGAATATGTGTGACAAATCATTAATGAAATCAGAGGAAGTTGTCGTGTTGATATATTTTGTCTCGGCTTTAGTGGCCTTGAAATTTCTGATGAAGCCGAAAATTTCCGATGTGGAGTATTGGTTGTCCAGCACCTTGAACTGCAGGATTCTTTCCAGAAGGACAGCGAGATAGCATATAAGGAAATGTCCCTTGATGGTTTCTTCTTTTTGAAGGAAGACAGGACGTGCATCAAGGTCGGACTTCATGATCTTGAAGGACTCCTCTATACGCCAGAGGTTGTGGTAAGTGGTATATATGTCAAGGTCGGTCATTTCAACTTCAGAGGTGACAAGTAGGTTATAACCTGCGAA
Organism: Vallitaleaceae bacterium; assembly: GCA_963677915.2. Classification (GTDB taxonomy): domain Bacteria; phylum Bacillota; class Clostridia; order Lachnospirales; family Vallitaleaceae. The sequence goes on from CAXXGE010000008.1 coordinate 131,528, forward strand.
CATCAAATCTTTGTCAATGGCATCCTGATTGATGCTTACAGCAGCCTTGTTCCCTTTGTCATCAGTGAAATTCACGTATTTTCCGGTTTCCCCATAGTCTTTTCTCTTTGCCTGGGATGCGGTTAAGGCTTTGGCCTTTTCAACCATTCTGTTGATTTCGTATCTTTTTTTTGCAGCCAGAGTTGGATTGTAGGTGAGAAGCCTTTTTTCTGTCAGGTGAACAGTGACTTTCTTTCCATCATGTTCCACGGTATAGGGGAACTTGTCGACACAGGATTTGTAACGATAAAGAACCTTGCCGTTCGTGTCTTTCCTCTCTTTGAAATCCTGATCGAGCAGGACCCACACCTTTTCTTTTTCAGAGAGCCCTTTGACAGTTTTTGAAAACAGATAGCCATCGCCGTTACTTTTGGAAAAGGCGATATTCTGGGCGCAGTTGAGTCCTTTGTCTGCCACATGTATCGTCTTTCCGGTAATGTTGTTCTGTTTTTTCAACTGATCGATGACATCTCTAAGGATGGGTTTTTCAGATTCATTACCCGGGTACATTTTCATGCCGACAGGTATCTGATGGCTGTCCAGCAACAGACCAAGTCCCACAATAGGAGAATGTTGGTTCTCCTTGCTTGGACCTTTTTTCCTGAAGTCATCTTCTCTATCGATTTCGAAATAGAAGTTTGTGCAGTCGAAATAGGTTTTTGAAGTATCGATGCCATACACACCTTCTACCTGTGCAGTGAACAGTTCTATGAACTTTTCATAGTTGTTGCCAAGGAAAGACAAGCCGTCAAGAAGCTGGTCATAGGAGTAGTTGTAGGAATGATAGAGATTGGGCAATACCTCGTGGAAGGTTCTGTGCTTGCTGCATGGATGCACACTTCTGGCATAGACAAGGGAAGAGAGTAGTTCGAAAAGATCGTATTCAAAGTCATTGGTGAGCTTGAAATAATCGACATACTTCTTGATCTTCAGCTTCTCCAATATGCTTTTCAAAGGGAAGTAACCCAGATGGAGAATCGGAGACTTGTCGGAAATCTTCCTGACACCGACATCTTTCTTGGCTTTGTTAAGTGCATCGACTTCTTTTTGGAAGTGAGCAACAGGATCTGCAATGCCGTTTTTCATATGGGTCTCAATCGACCCTAAAGATTTATAGCACTTGTGAGCAGTACCCTTCTTGTCATGGTTATAGAAGCTCTCATATATAGCAAGATAAGTCCTGTTTTTCTGTTTGGTTTTTTTAAGGAAATAGGCCATAGACACCTCCATCGAAAACTAGCACCACTAACACCATTATTGTATCGCAGAAAAAATAATTTTGCAAGTGTTGGTTCAGGTGTCAAAAGTATAATCTAAAAACTTGAACAAGCCACAAAATGCCAGTTTTTTTATAAGCCAGAGAATTTTCTGGAGTATTTGGGCTATAAGTACCTTTGGCAAAGTTCTCTTCTACCTGATTTATCAGGCGAAGCTCAGATTTTTTACAGACTTATCCCTTGTTTTTCGACTATAGCTTAGTACCTTGTTGAAATTGTATGCAATCACTTTACATGTGAAGAACTGCCTGGATCGTATCAATCCGAATGTCGGAATGGCATCAACCTGATACTTCCTGCGAAGTACGGATGGTATGCCTTCCACAGCGTTTCTCAACCGTGATAGCTTTCGATACGTTTCTGTGGATAACTTCTTTTTATATCTGGCACGCTCAACCATGTTTGATGATACATGTACCACATAGTTTTTTCGTTGTTTCCTGGCGTTGCAGTCAGATTTGTTAGGACATTGTTCACAATAGCTCTTGGCAAAGTTTGCGCGGCACATGCCGGTTTTTGGATAATAGGTCGCCTTAATGGGTGAATGGCCCATTGGACAGGTCAATACCTTTTTATTGTCTTCCGAAAAAACAAACTCTGCAAAAATTGGATTTGTTTCTCTTCCTGAAAGGGCAGTGGTGATCAGCTCTGTGTTTTTTGATTCGGCGAGTTCGCGGTTTTCCTTGCCGCTATATGCGCCATCTGCAATCATAATTTCAGCATCAGCGCCATCTTCACGTCCTGCAAGATATTCCTTACAAAATGCACTGTCGCTGTGAATGTTGTTTTCGTAACCGACGCCTGTAATCAGACTGTTCCCGTCTTCGCCAACCGTTTCAATGATGTTGCCGACATAGCCTTTGTGGTTTTTGCCTGCCTTCCGTCTGTAGGTTGCATCGGGATCGGAAGGGTTTTGCAGACTTGATGATGAAATTTCGTTTTTGGCCTTTGCTACGGTGTTTCCTGATTCATCTCTGGAACTCTGTTCCAGAAGAACACGAACGAGAAGCTGGTACTCCTGAAATTCACACCAATCATCGCCGGACATGATGCTCTTTACCCTCTCGGCTTCATGCAATGCCTTTTCCAGACGCGGGCTTACATCCTCGCCCTTGCAGTAATAGATGACTTGATTGTAATCATCAGCATCAAGATAATGCATCAGCTCAGGTGCCATCAAATCATCTCCGCCCAAACGGTGGATTAACCGGACGGCATTCGCTGTCGTTGTGTAAATGATTTCAAGTCTTGACATGCGTTTGCTTCTGGATGCAACCATAAGACTGTCCATGCGTTTGGTATTGGAATTCAGATTCATATATCGGGCAAAGACTTCAGACAGGTGCATCATTTCTTCTTCCAGAAGATTGCGGCCGCTCTCCAGCTCGTAGTTATAAAGACGTTCCCGGAAACGGCTGAATGTACGGTCACTTACCGGTTGTTCGCTCAAGTGCGTTGTATGCAGTGCATACTGGTAGCGGACGTCGCAGCAGATGGACTCGACCAGTTCGTCATCGGAGTTTCCGGCATTCTCTTTCAAAATCAATGCTCCGACAATGAAATTCACAGGCGTATTGGGTCTGGAGAACTTATTGTCGCTGTATAGTACAGCAAAACGCTCTTCATTGATTGCAGGAAATACAATGTCTGCAAAGTCCTTGCACCAGGAAGATGAAATGATTTTCTGAGTGCGTGGAGAAAGATTAATGAAGCTATCGTCAAATGTAATCTGTTGATGTTTGTTTGGTTTAAAAGACATATCAGGCACCTCACCGTTGGTATGTCCTTATTATACAGTACATGGTGAGGGAAAGGGAAACTATGGTGTCAAGTTTTGACACCTAAACCAAGTGTTTTTAGCAACAAAAAAAGCCTTATTTTAAGGCGTTTGTAGGTGTTTGATATGAGGTTTGCTCCTAAAGAATTATGGTGCTAACTTCGAAAGACGGGTCTGATGCAGCTTTTTGCTGTCTACCGAAGCATACTGAGTTGAATGCATATCAGTGAATTGATATAATATTAGTGGAATATCAATACATATGAGGAGTGATTCTATGCCAATGATAAGACCAAGTTCGGATCTGAGAAACAAATACAACGAGATATCTGATTTATGTCATGATTATCTGGAACCAGTTTATATTACAAAAAATGGTAAAGGTGATTTGGCTGTGATGAGCATCGAGGCCTATGAACGTTTAGCAGGAAAATATGAGTTGAGAAGCTTGTTGCTTGATGGAATGAAAGATATTGAAGAAGGCAGAACTATTGAGAGTGAAGAAGCTTTTAAGCAACTAAGGGATTTATAGGATGAATAGGCATAAGGTTATTATCTCTGGCAGGGCTTTTGAGGACATGGCAAACATTAAACGCTATATACGAGATGAGCTGAAGAATTCAGATGCAGCAGAGAAGATAATTGAGGATTTTTATGATCAAATAAGAGACTTAAGCATTATGCCAAAGCGACATGCGCTAATCAATGACGAAATAATATCGAATTCATATGGAATACGAAAAGTTATGGTAGGAATTTATTACTTGTTCTATAAGTTCGATGAAAGTGCAGGGATTGTTTTGATAGTCAGGGTGCTATATCAAAAAAGAGAATGGTCGGATTTGCTCAGTGAAAATTGATAAGAGGAGGCACTTATGGATGAATTAATCAAGCGGATTCTCGACTTCAGGGATTCCAGGGACTGGAAGCAGTTCCATTCACCAGAGAACCTGGCCAAATCGATTATAATTGAGGCTGCGGAGTTGCTGGAGAATTTCCAGTGGGACAGCGAGTTCAAGGAGCAGGATGTACACGAGGAACTAGCCGATATCATGAACTACTGCATTTTGATGGCCGATACGCTTGGCGTTGACATCGTCAAAATCATGAACGACAAGATCGACAAAAACGAAATAAAATATCCGGTGGAAGAATTCAAAGGCAGCAGCAGGAAGTATAAGGAATAATCTATCTAAGGAGTTGGTCTTGCTTGAAGTTAGACGGATTTGGAATTTTCGTTAAGGATATGGCCTGCATGGTGAGGTTCTATCGAGATGTATTAGGCTTCGAAAAGATGACATCAAAAAAGTTCAATTATGCTAAAGGTATCAACGGTCACTATGAAATCGCATTAAGCGTAGAAAACTATGATGCAGTAGATTCAACATATAAAGAGCTGATTACCAAAGGGGCCACCCCTGTACTTGAATCGACAACTGAACCTTGGGGGCAGCGAACATGCTATATTGCTGATCCAGAAGGCAATTTGATAGAAATCGGATCATTTACAAATTCATCATCCTGACTTAATCGAGAGGTGATCATCATGAAATACGAGTGGCGCAAAAAGGACAAGGACCTTTATCTACCGAAAGAAGTGCCTGTGGAAATTGAGATTCCACCCATGCAGTACCTGACAATTACAGGGGAGGGCAATCCCAACGGAGAGGCCTTTTCCGAATGTGTGCAATCCCTCTATGCCATGTCCTACGGCATACGGATGATGCCCAAGTCCGGCGTGACACCTTCCGGTTATTTTGAATATACTGTATTTCCACTGGAAGGCATATGGAATCTTAGCGATGAGGGTATCATGCGTCAGCAGGAAGGTGCAGACCTTACAGAGCTGAAGGATTTTCTAACATACAAAGTCATGATACGCCAGCCCGATTTCGTAGATAGCGATCTTGTGGAAACGGTAAGAAAAGCTGTTGCCGGCAAGAAAAAGTCTTTGCCTATTGATAGGGTGGTTTTTGAGACGGTCGAGGAGGGAAGGGCGGTTCAGATGATGCATATCGGCAGCTATGACAGCGAACCGGAATCCTTTGCCAGAATGGAAGCATTTGCCTCTGAACAGGGGATGCTGCGGAAAGGCAAGAGCCACAAGGAAATCTATTTGACGGATCCCAACAAAGTCGCCCCAGAGAAGCAGAAGACTGTCCTTCGGTTCTGGGTGTAATGCTATGGGAAGAATAATTATGAATCTGGCAATCAGCCTTGATGGGTTTATAGCAGATCTTGATGGGGGATTTGGCTGGATACAGGGTGATGGCGACAGCACTCATAACACAAAAAAATCGTTCAACTACCATGAATTTCTGGATACCGTCGGCACCATCGTAATGGGTTCGAAATCCTTTGATGACTGCCCGGACGAAACATTGGAAGAATTCAGGAACAGAAAGGTCATCGTTGCAACATCGAGGTCTATCAGCTGCGGTGAAAACGTTGAACTCTTTGCGGGCGATATCGTAGACAAAATATTGGGAATTGTGAAGCAGTCTGATAAGGATATCTGGCTTTTTGGTGGAGCGAAGCTTGTAGAGCCGTTCATCAAAGAAACGGCAGTTGATGAATGGATCATCGGCATTATTCCGGTGATTCTTGGGTCGGGCATTCGTTTGTTTGGGGAAGGAAATCCGACCATAGAACTACACATGGAAGATCTATATATAGACAACGGAATAACCATAATAAAATACACTAATAGAAGCACAACGAAAAAATGAGCTTACACTTGCCAAAGAATTAATATATTTAAAAGTATAATAATCTGATGTATAATAATTATGAGGCGGTGATGACTCTTGAATTTTGTCAATCGAAGAAACGAACTTGAATTCCTGGAAACTGAATATAGACGTGAAACATCCTCTCTGGTCATCCTGTATGGCAGAAGGCGTGTCGGTAAGACCTCTTTGATTAGCGAATTTGCCAAGGACAAAAAGGCACTGTATTATTTGGCGACGGAAGAGTCAATCGGTGTCAACAGAGCCATGTTCAAGGATATTGCTGCGGACCACCTGAATAACAGCTTACTTAAAGGGGCCCAGGTAAACCGATGGGAGCCAATTTTTGAAGCTCTCATAGAAGATGGAAAAAAACGACTAATTGTTATAGATGAGTTTCAATACCTGGGAAAGAGCGATGGGGCGTTTCCTTCTGTATTCCAGAAGATATGGGACACCCTACTGAAAGATAGCAAGGTTATGGTGATCCTTTGCGGGTCGCTCATATCCATGATGGTTGAGCAGACCTTGTCGTATTCAAGCCCTCTCTACGGCAGGAGAACCGGACAGATAAAGCTGGGACAGATTCCTTTTTCCCATTATGATGAATTCTTTCCCGGCAAGTCCCGGGACGAACTGATTCAACTGTACAGCATCACAGGCGGCGTGCCTAAGTATATTGAGGTCCTGGGGAATGCGCCAAGCATTGCCAAAACCATAGAAGCCAACATCCTTTCAACGTCCAGCATACTTTATGAAGAACCCTATTTCCTGCTGGGAAAAGAGGTATCGGAGATCGGCAGCTATTTTTCCGTATTAAGAACAATTGCGGCTGGCAACTACAAGCTTGGGAAAATAGCCTCGTTCCTGGAAGTCAAGCAGCAAAGCCTGACCAGATATCTGAAGGTGTTGATTGACCTTGATATCCTGGAGCGCGAAGTGCCTGTGACAGAAAAAAATCCGGAAAAGAGCAAGAAGGGCCTCTATCGCTTCAAGGACAACTATCTGAGATTCTGGTTCCGATTCATCTATCCTAACCGAAGCAGGATCGAAGAAGGTCAAGGGGTGGAGGTACTGGACAAAATCCTGCAGAACTTCATCGATGGACATGTTGCGTACGTATACGAGGACATAGCAAGAGCATCCTTATGGAATATACTGGAAAGCGAAAATTGTGGAGTCAATCTTAGTGCCGTTGGGCGATGGTGGGACAAGGAAAACGAAATCGATATAGTCGGTCTGGATGAGGAGAGCCGGACGATTGTATTTGGCGAGTGCAAGTACTGGGAAGAGCAAGTGGGCATGTCCGTTCTGAAGGATTTGCAGAAAAAAAGCGCTTCTGTTGTGTGGAACAGTGGACATCGTAAAGAGATATTTGTCCTTTTCTCACGGAACGGCTTTACCAAGGAATTGCTGGCGTATGCTGAGAATCAGGAGTGGCTGATACTGAAAAGTAGGTGATCACATATGCAACGTATAAAATCCATTGTCCAGTTGACGGGTTCCCTATTACTGATATACGCCGGCCTCCTGTGCATTCCCATGGTTGTCGCTTGGATCTACCATGAGCCGGACACAACATACATGTCCTTTGTATGTGCTATTGGTGTGTCTTTGGTCTTGGGTCTCCTTTGCAAATGGATCACAGTGCATCATACGAGCCGTCTGGATTTCCTCACGTCTCTGATCATGTGCGTCATATCCTGGGTGCTCCTGTCTCTTATCGGAGGCATACCGTTCATGATCGGACTGAACAAATCCTTCATCGACGCCTTCTTCGAGTCGGTCTCCGGATTCACCACGACAGGCATCACCGTGCTTGAAGGGCTTGATGGCATGTCGCCGGCGATACTGTTCTGGCGCAGCTTCATCCAGTGGCTTGGAGGCCTCGGCATCCTGACCTTCTTCCTTTTCGTCACATCCAATTCAGAAGGTGAGCTCTGGAAGCTATTCGGCGCAGAGAGCCATAAAATCGTTGCATCCCGTCCTGTCCCCAACATATACAGAACAATCAAATACTTCTGGGCTATCTATGCCGTCTACACTTTTCTTGAAATGACGATCCTGTGGTTTCTGGGGCTCGACCTGTATGACGCACTGGTCCATTCATTCACCACCCTGTCGACGGGAGGATTCTCCAACCACGACGCTTCAATCGGCTACTATCAAATGGCCGGGTATGCGAATTACATATGGATCGAGTATACTGTAATCTTGTTCATGTTCTTTGGCGGCGTCAATTTCCTTATCCACTACAGAACAATCAGGGAGGACAGGCTTGCTTTCTTCAAGGACAGGGAATCGAAGTCCTATCTGCGGACCATCTTGAGCTTTGCGGCCATCACGTTGTTCGGCATCTGGATGGTCCGGGGACTGGAGCTTCTGCATTTGGAGCAGGTGGTCAGGAAGATCCTTTTCCAAATCGTGTCCATCATGACGACGACGGGCTACGGGACGGAATATATCGGCAGCGCATTTTTTCCGGTTGTAACCAAGCAGCTGTTCCTTATCCTGATGGTCATAGGAGGCTGTGTCGGATCCACGGCGGGAGGCATCAAGGTGCTGCGCTTCGTTGTACTGAAAAACGTGCTCAGGCGCGAACTCGACAGACTGTCTCTGCCTGGCCATGCAGTGGTGCCCGTATCTGTCGACAAGATACCAGTCAAACGGGACGAAATCCTTCGGATAACCGCCATCGTTGTCGGCTGGCTGATGCTGATCATGATCGGATCGGGCATTACGGCGCTGTTTTCCGACCTTGGTCCTTTCGAAGCTTTTTCAGGCATGGCATCTGCTGTGGGGAACATTGGGCCGTTCTATTTCGATGTAGCCAAGATGGCGTCGCTGTCATGGGTAATCAAATTGACCTATATCATCGGCATGCTCGCAGGACGTCTGGAGCTGCTGCCTATATTCATTCTGGTGCAGAGACGCATCTGGAGGTAAGGAGGCCACCTATGTACATTATCATTGCGGGAGCAGGAATCGTTGGAAGAAGCATGACGAAAATACTGTCGAAGGACCATGATGTCGTTGTCATCGACCCGGATTTTGAAAGCTGTGAGAAGATCTCGACAAAATACGGCGCCGTTGCAATCCAGGGGGATGCGACAAATATCAACGTGCTTCGCGATGCAGGCATTGAGAAGTGCGACTATGCAGTGGGCGTTATGGGGGAGGACTCCAAGAACCTGCTCTTCGCCCTGCTGAGCAAGGACCATGATGTGAAGGAGATCTTCGTGCGGATGCGGGACCCTGACTACAGGCACGCCTATGAACTGGCAGGCGCGACCAACATAGGCCATATGGTCGAGATGATGGTCGACAAATTCGTCCTGGATATCGAGAACCCGGAAATAAGGAGAGTCGTCTCGCTAAGCAATGGCAAGGCAGAGATCTGCATCATCACACCCGATGAAAGGTCGAGAATCAAAGGCATGTCCATAAAAGATATTGCAGGCAGTGCCGATTTCCCGCACAATGTCGTCATCGCCGGCGTCTTCGATATCGACAGGAACAATTTCATCGTCCCCCGGGGTACAACAGTCATTGGAGAAAACAGCCAGATTTTCCTCGTCGGTCCCAGGGAAGCGATTGAGAAGGCGCACAGGTTCATGGTGAAATCAAATAAAAGATGAATGACATGTTGACAATGTGTTGGTAAATTTCTCTTGACAAGTTGAATTCTTGGGAGTATTATTTACAACATAGATTACAAACGCTTGCAATGGATGTGGACGATATGGCAGTTACAATAAAAGATATAGCTAAGATCGCAGGAGTGAATTACTCCACTGTCTCAAGGGCACTCAACAACAGCCCGCTGGTCAATATCAAGACCAAGCAGAGAATCGTTACGATAGCCCACGATATGGGGTTTGAGTTCGATGCGAATGCAAGGTACATGGCCACATCCAGAACGGGGACGATCGGTATCATCTATCCGGATGATTTCGATGTGTTCGGCGCCCATCTGTACTATAGTTCTCTGCATAACCAGTTGCGTAAAAGCCTGGAGAAGATGGACCTGGACCTGATTGTGGCATTCCCCAAGAACCACTACACCAACAAAGACAATATCAAGCGCCTCGTCGGCAGCAAAAAGGTCGATGGCCTGATACTGGCGAATCCACAGATGGAAGAGGAAACGGTTACGTATCTGAAGGAAAACGGTATACCTTTCGTGTTCTTCCATCATCTGAAGATTATGGACAATGTGGACAACATTACCACAGACAACGTCAGGGGCGGTTATATGGCCGCGAGACACCTTGTCGACAAGGGGCGCAGCAACATTCTGTGCATAGCCGGCGGTAAGGATCCTGAATTTCTCGATCGTGTTGAGGGCTGCAAAAAAGCGCTTGAAGAACGAGGGATTGCATTTTCAAGCGACAACGTGGTCACAGTATATAAATCCTACGAATCCGGTTATAAAGCAGCCGCGGATGCATTCAGCGATGGAAAACCATACGACGGCATATTCGCAACAACCGATCTGCTTGCCTGGGGTGCGATTGAAGCGTTGAAAGAACTGGGATACGCCATCCCGGAAGATGTATCTGTTATCGGCTACGACGATGTCGAGATTGCGGCGTGCATTAGACCTGCGCTTACGACAATAAGACAGCCAAAAGAAGAAATCGCAGAACTCACCTGTGAGAGACTTTACAAAAGAATCACCGAGCCGGAATCCTGTGGAACGGCAAGGAGAATTCTGATAGAACCAAAGCTTATTATTAGGGCATCCTGTTAAAGAGCGGTGCCTGACCAATCTGGCAACAACGTTTGTACCCAAAATTACAAACGCTTGCAATACATCAAAATATTTTTTGCGGTTGATTACAAACGCTTGTAATCAGGAGGAGGTTAATCATGTCACAGAAACTGACACTTGGCATCATCGGAACCGGTCGTATCGGCAGGCTCCATACAGAAAACATTGTATACAATGTTCCCGGCGCGACTATCAAGGGCGTTGCAGATGTAATGATGAATGACGACACAAAAGGGTGGGCGAAAGGACTTGGCATCGAGGTGGCTGTCAAGGACTACAAAGAACTGCTTGCGGACAAGGAAATCGATGCGGTACTTGTTTGCTCATCGACAGATACCCATGCACAAATAACAATAGAAGCGGCTGAAGCAGGCAAGCATATTTTCTGTGAGAAGCCTGTGGACCTGAGTGTGGAAAAAGTGATCGCAGCACTCGATGCCGTAAAAAAAGCAGGTGTGAAACTGCAGATCGGCTTCAACAGAAGATTCGACCATAACTTCAAGAAGGTTAAAGATACGGTCGTGGGCGGACAGGTTGGAGACGTCAATATCGTCAAAGTGACTTCAAGGGATCCGGCGCCACCACCGATCGAATATGTTAAGGTGTCCGGCGGTATGTTCCTGGATATGACAATACATGATTTTGACATGGTCCGCTACCTCACAGGCAGCGAAGTGGAAGAGGTCTATGTCTCCGGCGCAGTGCTGGTGGATCCGGCTATTGGTGAAGCTGGCGATGTGGATACGGCCATCGTCAACCTGAAGTTCAAGAATGGTGCCCTTGGCGTTATCGACAACAGCAGGAAGGCCGCTTACGGCTACGACCAAAGGGTTGAAGTCTTCGGATCAAAAGGCTGCATCAAGGCAGAAAACGACCTTCCTAACACGACATCACTCATGACGGAAGAGGGCGTCCAGGCTGAGAAACCGCTGTATTTCTTCCTTGAGCGCTACATGAAATCCTTTGAAAGTGAAATGAAAGAATTCTGCGCGGCAGTACTTGAAGATAAAGAAACGCCGGTCGTCGGCATGGATGGTTTAAGACCAATCCTGATCGGCTTGGCAGCGAAGAAATCCATTACTGAGAACCGCCCGGTCAAACTATCTGAAATTGAAGCGGAATATTCACTTTCGCTCTAAACAGGAGGATACATCAGATGAAATTGGGTTTTAACGAAGGGTGCAACCGTTACTGCAAAGACCATTCGGTCATGAAAGACCTTGAATACTGTGAAAAGTACGGATTCGAATACATCGACATCCAGTCGGAATGCCTTGATCGTGATCTGGCAGCCGGAAAATACACGTTGGAGGATCTAGCTGAATGGTTCAAAAACCATAAGCTGACAATGCTCTCGTACAATGCGCTCTGTTTCTTCAACATGAAGGAGACACAGGCGGAGAAAGATGCAGTCATGGCGGAGCTCGACGAAATCATCCGCAGATGCCTGATTCTGGACTGCAAGATGATTGTCGTCGTACCAAGCATGGACATCAAGGTCCATGCAACACGTTCGGAAATCAGAGAGGATGCGGTCGCTGTACTTAAAGAGATGATCAAGAAAATCGAGCCTCACGGCATCAAGCTTTCTCTTGAATTCGTCGCAGCACCGACTATGACAATCAACCGTTTCGACGATGCTTACGAGATTATACAGGCTGTCGACTCGCCGATGCTTGGCGTGACGCTCGACCAGTATCACTTCCATGCAATGGCGTCTGACTGGGCAACATTTGAGAAGGCCGACGGCAAGAAAATCTTCATCTGGCACCTCAATGACATGGAAGATGTACCATGCGGCGCATCCTACAATACGGATGAAAAGAGAGTGTGGCCGGGTGATGAAAAGGGATGCCTCGACCACCAGCGCTTTGCCGACACGCTCAAGAAAATCGGTTTTGAAGGGGATGCCTGCACGATTGAAGTGTTCCGGCCGGAGTACTACGATCTGACTCAGGAAGAGAACGTCAGGACGGCAGCTGAAGTGACGAAAAGCCCACGTGGAAAAATATTGGGACTGGTTTTGATTCAGGCTTTATCTTCCTTGGCGGCAACGAAGAAGCAGCTATCATTTCGGGCATCAACGTCAAGAAGCTGAAAATACTGGTCTTCGCCATCGGTGCCATGATCATCGTCGTCATTCTGGATATGCAGAAAGTCAAGAAGGGTAAATAAGGAAAGGGAACGATTATGTTGGATAAGAATAAAGTCATGTTGGGAATAGCTCCGATTGCATGGACAAACGACGATTTGCCGGAACTTGGAGCAGAGAATACATTCGAACAATGCATCAGCGAGATGGCACTTTCCGGATACAAGGGCAGTGAAATCGGCAACAAATATCCCAAGGATCCGGCTGTTTTAAAGCAGAAGCTGGATGTGAGGGGGCTTCAGATCTGCAATGCCTGGTTTTCCACATTCTTCACTTCAAAACCAGCCGAGGAGACCTATGAAGCATTCATTGAGTTCCGTGATTTCATGCATGTGCTTGGTGCGAAGGTGATCGGGTGTTCCGAACAGGGCAACTCCATCCAGGGCACCGACAAGCCGGTCTTTGACGAGAAACCGGTCTATACGGAAGAAGAGTGGGTGAAAGTCACTGAAGGCATGAACCGTTTGGGCGAACTTGCCGACGAAGTGGGCATCAAATGCAGCTTCCACCATCATATGGGTACAGGCGTCCAGACACCTGAAGAGATCGACAGGTTCATGGAGATGACCAGTGACAAGGTCTATCTTCTGTTCGACTCGGGTCATCTGGTTTATTCTGAAGGCACACAACAGGCTGCCTACGATGTGCTGAAAAAGCATGTAGGACGCGTTGCACATGTGCACCTGAAGGATGTCCGCATGGACATGGTGGACAAGATCAAGGCGGAGAAGAAAAGCTTCCTTGAGGGTGTCAAAGCGGGGACTTTCACTGTTCCTGGCGACGGGGATATCGATTTCGAGCCGATCTTCGAGATCCTTTCCGATGCAGGGTATGAAGGCTGGATGGTGGTAGAGGCAGAGCAGGATCCTGCAGTTGCCAATCCTTTCGAATATGCTTTGAAAGCTAGAGATTATATCAAGGAAAAGACTGGACTTTAGAGAACTTACAATAAATATTGGCCGTCTATGAAATGCTTGTTGTTTGCTTGGATAAACAGCACGTTCATAGGCGGCTTTATTATATAGTCTTTTACAGCAGTTTGCTTAAAAGCGGCAAAATAGTTCAAGTAAAAATTGAGTACTTTGAAAAGAAAAGTGGATTCTATTAGCTAAACCACCTCCGCTATTGACTTTTATGCTTGTCTTTTGTAAACTTATAAGCATAAAAGTCAATAGCGGAGGTGGTTTTCATGAATGCGACAGAAGTTATTCTTGAGATGGCAAAGAAAAACAACAGAATGATTACTACTGCAATGGTTACTGCTGCTGGTATTTCAAGAGGAAATCTGAAATACCTTGTTGATAAAGGAAAACTTGAAAGGGCCTCTCGAGGTGTATATGTACTTCCTGAAGTATGGGAAGATGAATTCCTGAATTTGCAGAGCAGATTTAAACGCGGAATATTTTCTAATGAAACAGCCCTATTCTTACATGATCTAACAGATAGAACGCCAAACAGGTACTATATGACGTTTCCGTCAACCTATAATCTAACAAAGGTGAAAGAAGAAAATATATTTTGCAGGCAGGCCAAAGAACCTCTATACAGCATGGGCATAGTTGAGGTTAAAACCCCTTCAGGCAATTCTGTACAATCATACTGCATTGAGCGTACCTTGTGTGATATATTAAGGCCGCATTCGAAGACAGATATTCAGATTGTGACAGAAGCTTTCAAGCGCTATGCTAAAGGTCGAAATAAAAACATTCCGAAGTTATCAGAATATGCAAAAGTGCTGAGGGTTGAAAAGAGGTTGCGTTCATATTTAGAGGTGTTGCTATGAAAAATGCGATGGGATTAAAGGCGTTAATTAAGAATATCTCGAAAGAGAAGAAAATATCAGCTCAACTTGTAATGCAAAACTTCATGTTGGAGAGATTGCTGGAACGTATTTCTGTATCTGAGTATCAACCGAATTTCATATTAAAGGGCGGATTCCTAATTGCCGCAATGGTAGGACTGGATACCAGAGCGACAATGGATATGGACGCAACAATAAAAGGCTTGCCTGTCAATGAAGAATCAATTATGAAAATGTTTGAGGATATCTGTAAAATTGAACTGAATGATGATGTGACCTTTGCCTTTAGAAGTATTGGCGACATCCGCGATGGTGATGAATATTCAGGATATCGTATTGCGCTGACAGCAAACTATTATCCGATGGTGGTGCCGCTAAAACTGGATATAACGACCGGTGATAAAATTACACCAAGTGAGATAGATTTTTCATTCAAACTTCTTCTGGAAGATAGAAGCATTCCTGTTCTCGCGTATAATCTTGAAACAGTTCTTGCTGAAAAATTGGAGACAATTATCTCAAGAGGCGACCAAAACACCCGTCCTAGAGACTACTATGATATCTACATTTTGACCAAGCTGCAATCTTCTCACATACACGTGGAAATACTCAAAACCGCTCTGGAAATCACAGCAGGAAAGCGAGGCTCTGGAGATATTATTTATCGATATGAGGAAATAATCGATACGGTTCAAAAAAGCGGTGTTATGCAGAAGCAATGGTCAAATTATCAGCAGGATTATGAATATGCCACAGATATTGATTTTACTGAGGCTTGTTTTGCAGTTTTAAGACTGATGGATGAATTAACTCAGTAACGGTGTGCAATACCCTTCCCCCGAGGGAGTACACAATTCCTCAAAACCTCATTTCAACCAAATAGTTTTACTATCCGCATCTCAACACACGTAGAGACAGTCGTTCGGCTAGTCCGGGAATAGCCCAGAATCAGGGGCTTTGCGGGGTTTGGGTAAGAATAATAGAGATGGATTTAAAATGTACCCTATAGATTGGACAGTTGCAGTTTTCAAAACCCTGCAATTCGAACACAAGGAATTTTAAAATCCTTTAATTCGGACACGGTGAGTCAGCAGATGGACAGAATATTACAACAATGAAAGATATCAGTGGGATTTGGCAAAGCTGTCACCGAAAGAATACTACAAGTATCTCAATGATGGAGTATATCCATTAACAATACCGAAAGCAAAAGGGAAGGAATAAACATGGGGCTCTGCCCCAAACCCCGAGGTTTAACGCTTTGGTTTCCAAGGAGGCAGTTGAAAATCAAGAAAAGAAGCAGTGATAAGATTAGTTAACACCGCCTCCTTTATAAACCCGCAATGGCGCTCAGGTCGCTCCTCAGCGTTGCCCTATCCTCCATTGCGGTAAAGCAACTACAGTATAACAAAATATCTATGTGATCGGAATACTAAAAACCCGAAATGTCCTTGACAAGGGGTACACTTTAATTTTTTTACATCGTTATGTTGTATAATATCTTATACGACACATAACGATAGGAGATGAACAAATGGCGATAGTTTACCAGAAGGATAAACGTTCCGGAATAACCTATGCTTACGAATCGAAGTCCTGGTGGGACAAGGAGAAAAAGCAGTCCCGTTCCAAGCGGACCCTGATCGGCCGCTTGGATGAGGCAACCGGCCAGATCATCTCGACGGATGGCCGCTGCCGCAAGGACAAGCCGGCTAAGAGTTCCAAAGACACCGAACTCCCTGCAAAACGCGGGCCCATTCCCAATACTGAAACAGCACATCGCTTCTACGGAGCCACATACCTTTTTGACGCCATAGGGGAGGCTATCGGGATAACACAGGATCTGGAACGTTGCTTTCCCAAGGAATACAAGCAGATACTGTCCATCGCCAACTATCTGATCCTGGAAGACAACAACCCGCTGTATCGCTTTGAAAAATGGGGAATAACACATCATCATCCTTTTGGTCAAGATATTACATCGCCTCGAAGCAGTGAGCTGTTCGCTTCCATTACCGATGAAGC
Organism: Vallitaleaceae bacterium; assembly: GCA_963677915.2. Classification (GTDB taxonomy): domain Bacteria; phylum Bacillota; class Clostridia; order Lachnospirales; family Vallitaleaceae. The sequence goes on from CAXXGE010000008.1 coordinate 148,102, forward strand.
TGTCGCTGAATTCTTTCGCCTTCAAGGCAAAAGGCGTATTGAAAAGGAATACTGGGCTTATGACAGTACCAGCATATCCAGTTACTCAGAAGCATTGAATCAGGTGCAGTACGGCAAAAACAAAGAAGGCGACCGTCTGGCTCAGCTCAATCTCCTGCTGGTGTTCGGCCAGGAGTCCGGTCTGCCCTTCTATTACCGTAAACTGGCCGGCAACATCCCCGATGTCAAGACCGTCAAGAATCTGCTTGCAGATCTGGACATCCTTGGATTGGGAAAAACAAAACTGGTCATGGACCGGGGTTTTTACAGTGAAGCCAACATCAACGCATTGTACCGCGAGCACCTCAAGTTCCTTATTGGGGTCAGAATCTCACTGGCTTTTGTGCGCAAGGAGCTGGATGCAGTCTATGGAGACGAAATCCGGCAGTTCCAAAACTATGATTCGGCACTGGACACTTACGGCTATACAGTTCCCATAGAATGGAAATATACTCAGGAGCGCCCATATAAAGGCGATACGATTCACGGTACCCGCCGGATGTATCTGCATCTGTTCTACAACATCGACAAAGGAGCCGAGGATGAGCGCGCCCTTGATAATCGGATTGCGAAGTATTATAACGAGCTGATTTCCGATGAGCGCAAGGAAAGCCATGAAAAGGACTACAGGAAATATTTTGAAACCAAGCGCACACCCAAGCGTGGTACCCAGGTCAAGGTGAAACAGAATATCATTCAACAGGAAAAACGCTATTTCGGCTATTTCGCCATGGCCAGCAACGAAAAGATGGATGCTTTCACTGCTCTCAAAACCTATCGAACCAAAGATATCGTTGAAAAAGCCTTTGGCAATATCAAGGAGAGGTTGAACATGCGGAGATTGCTGGTATCCACCGAGAGAAGCCTCGACGGAAAGCTGTTTGTAGAATTCATTGCTCTGATTTTCATTTCCTATATAAACAAGAAGATGCAGGAACAAAATCTATACAAAGATTACACAATGCACCAGCTGTTGGATAAGCTTGATATCATTGAGTGTTTTCTCTACCCAGGTCACGAACTGCGTGTTGGCGAGGTTCTTGATAAACAGAAGGCGATTTATAAACAGCTAGGGGTAGAGCCGCCAACCTCGTTATGAGTGACCGAGAATCCAGGATGCATACAAACATACGATCGACCTTCTCTTCCTGCTGAACGAACATGCTTTCCATAGACTTCATGACCGAATCGACGGCAATACGTACCTGTTCGGGGAGCCGTCCTTCATCGACACCGCTGTCGTTGAAAACGCCGGTTCGACCTTCGTGCCGCTTGATCTGACCGAGCTGGCGGCCTCTGCCGGCAGTGTCCTCTACAGCAACACCGTCCTGTTCGGATTCATTGCCGGACTTCTCGGTCTGGACACCGAAATCTGCCACGGACTGATCGGCGAACGCTTCAAAAGCAAGAGCGAAAAGATCATCTCAGGCAACCTGGATGCATTCAGTATCGGCTTCGCCCTGATGGAGGAAGGGATCAGCCTTGCGGGCATCACCGAAACGCCCTGTGTCGTCCATCTCGCCCAGCGGCCGGGTCCCGGTACCGGACTGCCCACCCGCACGGAACAAGCCGACCTCAACCTAGCCGTTCATGCGGGCCATGGCGAATTCCCCAGGATCGTCCTGGCGCCCGGGTCGCTGGAAGACGGCGTCCTGCTGACTCAAAAGGCCTTCTATCTTGCCGACAAGTACCAGGTGCCTGTCATCATCCTGAGCGACCAGTACTATGTCGATTCCAAATCGACGATCAGGCCTTTGGAACTGTCTGGCGAAGCCCTTGAACCCTTCATCGTCAAATCGGACAAGGCGTATCTGCGCTATAAGCTGACCGATACAGGCATCAGCCCAAGGGCCATACCCGGCAACGGTGAAGGCTTGGTCAAATGCGACAGCGACGAGCACGACGAGCGGGGCGGCATCACCGAGGACTTCAATGTCCGCATCGCAATGAACGACAAACGGCTCGGCAAGAAAAAGGCGATCCTTGAAGCGTACGTCCCGCCCGAACTGATCGGTCCGGCGGACTTCAGGAAGCTGGTCGTCGGCTGGGGATCCACCTACGGCGTCCTGAAGGAAGCCGTGGAAAGCTCGGCTGAAAGGGACCTGGCATTCCTGCACATCAAGGAAGTCCACCCCCTCAGTCCGGACCTTGTCAAGTACCTGGACCAGGCCGAAGACATTGCCGTTTTCGAGAACAATGCCACCGTGCAGCTGGCAGACCAGATCCTGCTCCAGCTGGACAGGCACGTCGGCCACAGAATCTTGAAATACAACGGAACACCCTTTTCCATCGAAGAAGTGGACGCCCGATTGAAGGAGGTCTTCTAAATGAAACCGTATGAATTCGATTATGAACTCGATATGGCCTGGTGTCCGGGATGCGGCAATTTACAGATCAGGGATGCCATCGTGAGCGCCCTTCAGGACCTTGACATCCCACCGGAGAAACTGGTCATGTGCTCCGGTATCGGCCAGGCAGCCAAGATGCCCCAATACATCAACACGAACTATTATCGCCGAAGGCGCGGACGGTGACATGTACGGCGAGGGCGGCAACCATTTCATACACAATGTGCGGCGCAATCCGGACATCACCCACCTCGTCCACAACAACATGGTCTACGGCCTGACCAAAGGACAGGCATCGCCCACCAGCCAGCTGGATTTCATCACACCGGTCCAGGTCAACGGCGTCAGAAACCTGCCCTTCAACCCGCTCGCCGTGGCTCTCAGCCTTGGCGCCACCTTTGTCGCCCGGGCCTTTTCCGGCAACCCTGAACAGACAGCAGAAATCATCAAGCAGGCCATAAGCCATAAGGGCTACGCACTGATCGATATTTTCCACCCCTGCGTCACCTTCAACAAGGTCAATACTTTCAGCTGGTTCAAGAACCACACCTATTACCTGGATGAAGACCACGACCGCACCGATCTCCGTACCGCCATGGAAAAGGCATTGGAAATCGAAAAGTATGCACTTGGCGTCCTCTATGAAGACACTTCCAGACAGTCTTTCGAGGAACAGCTCAACGTCTATGCACAGGACAAGACGCCGGTCATCGACAGGAAGCGGGATATCCAGAAGGTGCAATCGCTGCTGGTCTGAAGAATATAACAGGAGATGGCTTATGAAATCATTTCAAATAAAAGACAAAACGATGCTCGCGATCTATGCAGCCACCACACTGATCATCCTTGCCATGGTGCTGTTGGTGGAATTCGTGCCGAGAAGGATTGGTGACGATGCTGCGCAGGTGGATACCGGGATATCGGCAGAGAAGTCCGAGCCTGAAGAGAAGACCGGGCCGGAAGAGAAGCTGCTAGCGCCGGTCGTGAAGAAAATCGAGGTAACACTCGATCCAACGATGTTTGCCGGCGTACAGGAAAATATGAAAGTCGTGAAGGATCCGTCGCTGGAGAACTTCATGAAGCTGTACTGCTACGAGCATACAAATAGGGAAGGCCATGACCTTGTGGCATGCGTCATTGGCGGCTTCACCGTGGAAAATGATAAGGTCAATGTATCCGTCAAGGAAGCCTATGAGGATTCTGTCATTCAGTACGTCCTTTATGAAATAGACGCCCTGGACATGAATTACACGGTCGCAGGCGTGCAGATGGTTGACAGCAGCGGAATTGTCTTCGGTGTTCCGGATAACAGTATTAAGTTCATTCCCCTTGAGCAGGTGCAGGTTTATAGCAGCGGCCGGGCTATTGAAACAGATCCGGAATCCCTGAACGATGCGGGAATGAATCATTACAAAAAAGGCGAATATGAACTTGCCGCAGCCCTGTTCCGCGGCGGAACGCTGCTAGATGGCACGACAGACGACATCAAACAGCTGGCCCTGTGCTATTACAACCTGGCCTGTACGATTTCGATACTGTCTGAAACCGACGAGAACTACGATAACCTTGATGAATGCCTTTCCTATCTGGAGAGATCCTTCGCGCTCAGCCCGGACAGGGTCGCCAGAGCGCAGAAAGACCCGGATTTCGACAGCATCAGAAACACGCAGGCATTTATGGAATTGATCGACAAGTACAAGATGTAAATAACCCCCCCCGCCATCTGTGACTGGTGGGGTTTTTTATATAGATGCAAAAGTCTACATGTTTGTATATAATTAGTATTAGCGGGGAACTGTTGATTAGCTATCCTGACCATGTGGGAAAGAGGAATGTTATTGAATTATATATACGGAATATACGGGCTGCAAATAGGTATTTTTATAGTTTTGGCACTTTTGGTTGTGTTGTTGTTACGGCTTCGAAAAAAAAGAGATATCACGATCAGATATGCATCTTTGACCGTCGAGGAATTGGAGAAACATGCCAAGAGAGTGGCTCAAGACCATTCGATTACCTCAAAGCATCGTGTTATGCAATGGCCGCTGACAAGGATGAATGAAAACTATGCCGTGATTTTATCTTTGTATAATGATTTGAATGAAGTGGTGAGTCAAAAAAGGTCGGTACCGCCGGCGGCAGAGTGGCTGCTTGATAATTTCTATATACTGGAAGAACAGGTGAAAGGCGTTCAGAAAGCGCTCACAAAAAAAGAATACTACCAATTGCCGGGTCTTAAAAAGGGCCCTTTCAAGGGACACTCGCGTGTGTATGCCATTGCTGTTGAATATGTTTCCATGCTGGACGGCCGGATAGAGGAAGGCTCCTTGCTCAAGTATCTGGAAGCCTATCAGTCCCACAGCATTCTTTTCGACAGGGAGATCCGAATTATTCCGATCATGTTGAATATTGCACTGGTTGAGCATATACGTGCAATTTGTGAAAAAATAAAGGAAACACAGATTCAATGGAAAATCGCTGATGAAATCATCGAAAGCGGGTGGACCGACGAAGTAACGGATCCTGAAAAGATTGTGAAGCTGTTCAAAAGGACCCTTGAAAAAAGTGGTGAAGCAAATCCTTCCTTTGTGGAGCATTTGTTCTATCGCTTAAGAAGGTCGGGAAGAAGTTATTCCGGCATGCTTCGATACATCGATGAGCAACTGGGCAAATACGCTGCAACGACGGAACTCATTGCACAAAAAGAACATAATGCACAGGCAGTGAGTTCGGTTTCACTAGGGAATTGTATCGTGAGCGTGAAATATATATCCAGTTTGAATTGGAGCCGTTTGTTCGAGGCTGCAAGCTTTGTCGAGGCAATACTTCGAACGGATCCGGATGGAACCTATCCGCTGATGGATGAAACCTCCCGCAGCTATTACTTGAGAAAAACCGAAAAACTGGCCAGTGGGTACAGGGTCTCGGAAATCCATATCGCCCGGGAAGCCATAGCATTGGCACAGAAAGCGGTTGCTGATGACGATCAATACATGAGGCGGCGTCATGTTGGCTATTATTTGGTTGGCGAAGGGAGAAAAGAACTCGAAGAAGCCCAACGGGGCAGCAACCGTTCCATCAACCGATTGGGCAGGATGGTGAACAGACATCCCAAAACCATCTATATGGGTGCGATTATCGTCGTCACGGCATTGCTGGTTCAGGTTGCCCTTGGTTATGGCATCATGCACCTGAACAACAGATCATCCTGGATTCTGGCGGCAGTTGCAGCTGCTGTTCTGATACCTGCCTCGGAACTGGCCATATCCCTTATCAACTGGATGGTAACCAGATTGAAAAAACCTTCCATATTTCCAAGACTGGAACTGAAAGAGGGGATACCGGCATCATTGGGAACAATGGTCGTCGTACCGGCGTTGCTGGGTCATGCAAACCGTGTCAAGGAACTACTCGCTAACATTGAGAACCATTATCTGGCCAATACCGAAGACAATCTTTACTTTGCACTGATCGGCGCTTTTAAAGATTCCAAAGGTCCGAATACGATAGAAGACAATGAAATTCTGAAAGCTGCAGAAGATGGCATCAGGAGATTGAACCGCCTGTATGCAAAAGATGGAAAGGATATTTTCTTTTTCTATCATCGCTTCAGCGTACTCAACGAAAACGACCAGGTATGGACCGGGTGGGAACGTAAAAGAGGTGCGCTCATGGAATTCAATGAGATGCTGCTGGGGTCTGAAGAAACGAGTTTTTCAAGATACTCGGACAATCGCATCCCTGAGGGCACCATCAAGTATATCATCACGTTGGATGCAGATACGGTTCTACCCTTGGGCATGGCAAAAAACATGATTGGCACCATGGCCCACCCCTTGAATATGCCGGTCGTTGATCCCGATAAGGGAATCGTTGTAGCGGGCTACGGGTTGATGCAGCCGCGAATTTCCTTTGACGTTGACAGCTCGAACAGGTCTGTCTTCTCGAGGGTTTTTACAGGGCAGGAAGGAATGGATCCCTATGCCAGCGCCATTTCCGATGTCTATCAGGATCTGTTCGATGAAGGGATCTATACCGGAAAAGGCATATACGATCTGCGGGTGTTCAGTGAAGTCCTGAAGGATGTGGTGCCTGAAAACGCGGTGCTGAGCCACGATCTGCTTGAAGGTTCCTATGTCAGGGCGGCTCTGGTTACCGACCTTGAACTGGTGGATTCATACCCGACCAGGTACAATGCGTATATGACCAGGCTCCATCGCTGGATCAGAGGCGACTGGCAGCTGATTCCGTGGCTTTCAAGGAACATTGTCAATAAAAACCTTAAAATCGTTACGAATCCATTATCTTATGTTTCCATATGGAAGATTGCAGACAATCTGAGACGAAGCTTGGTTGCACCCTCCATTATGGTCCTGTTTGCGGCGGGATTCAGTCTGCTTCCGGGAAGTGCTTTGTTCTGGACCGGTTATGGTCTGGTCGTCCTGGTATTCCCGTTATTCATTCATGTTTTCAGTGAATTCACATCCAAATCACCATTGCTGAATAAAGTAAAGCGCCATATTCCAGGCTTCTTTGGCCTTAGAGCCACCTTCTACCAGCTCCTTCTCACCCTTGTCTTTTTGCCTCATCAGGCAGTGCTGATCATGAATGCCGTATGTATTACGCTTTATCGCGTCCTCTTCTCAAAGAAGAAAATGCTTGAATGGATCACCTCCGATGATGCGGAAAGAGGTCAAAGCAATACCTTGGCAAGTTACATAAGATCGATGGGGCCGAGTATATTGATAGGCGTTTTGATTGTGGCATTCGCCTATACGATCAAACCGGATGACCTGATCTTGAGTGTTGTCCTGCTGGGTATCTGGTCGGTATCTCCATTTGTTGCTTATCAAATCAGTAAAAGCATCGATGACCAGCCCCAACCGCTGGAGCCCGAAGCGTGTATGGAATTAGAAAAAATCGCCCGCAAGACTTGGGGGTATTTTGAAACGTTTGCCAATGAAAAGAACAACTGGCTGGCTCCGGATAATTACCAGGAAGAACCCAACCGTGGCATTGCCTACAGAACGTCACCGACCAATATAGGATTGGCTCTTCTTGCTACGCTGTCAGCCAGGGATTTGGGATATATAGGCATCGTCGAGGCCGTGGATACCTTGTCGAAAACGGTGGCAACCATAGAAAAACTGGATAAATGGAACGGACACCTATACAACTGGTATGATACCCGTACTTTAGAGCCGTTAAAACCTCGTTATGTATCCACTGTTGACAGTGGGAACCTGGCGGGTTATCTTATGACCTTGTCACAGGGGCTGCGAAGCTATTATGAACAGCCGCTGGCGGATGAAGCGGCGCAGCTTTCGCCTTGGGTTGCACTGATGGACCAGATGCCGGAAGTTCTGCTGGAGGAAAGCCAGATTGCCTACAAAGACAAATTGCGGAGCACATTGATGAACAACAGCAGCATCAAGAACCTGTCTCATGAAGCGGATGCCGGTTTGGAGCTGATCGATCAGTGGACGGCAGCGCTTG